>NZ_VKHR01000016.1 GCF_009663145.1 Shewanella sp. TC10 | reverse complement strand
GTTATGGCSATGACCTGCAGTCATGGCATAACCAAAAATCCTGATGAATTACATCAAGCAGATGAAGGTGCTTGGTTGTATGAGCAGCACTCATTGGGCTTTAACTATCGCATGACCGATTTACAGGCTGCTTTAGGGAATAGTCAGCTTAATCAGCTGAGTGATTTTGTTAGTAAACGCAACCTACTGGCTAATGGCTACCATCAACACTTCAGTGACACAGATATCGATGTATTTATGCCACTGGCAAATAGCTTAAGTGCTTTTCACTTATTGATTATTAAATTGCCTGCACATTGTGATAGAAAGCGTATTTTTGAAGCAATGAGAGAGGCGGGGATTGGGGTACATGTGCATTATATTCCGATTCATTTACAACCTTATTACCAAGCTTTAGGTTTTAACAAAGGCGACTTCCCAGCTGCTGAAGCTTATTATCAATCTTGTCTCACATTACCCCTATTTCCGAATTTAACGACAGAAGAGCAAGACTACATCTGTGACACTCTTAAGGGGTTAGTCAATTGAAAATAGCCATTATTCCTGCCCGTGGCGGCAGTAAGCGTATTCCTAGAAAAAATATCAAGCTGTTTGCTGGTAAGCCTATAATTGCTCATGTCATAGAACGAGCATTAGAAAGTGGTTGTATAGACAGAGTTATCGTTTCAACTGATGATGATGAAATTGCACAGGTTGCTCTGCGTTACGGTGCAGAAGTCCCATTTATTCGTCCTGCAGATATCGCTGATGATCATGCAACTACCTCGGCGGTAATTACCCATGCATTGAATTGGCTAATCGACAATAATCAAAAGCCTCAGTATGCGTGTGTCATGTATGCCACAGCGCCGTTTATTCGCTCACAAACATTAGCTGATTCACTGTATTTATTAACTCAACATCCCGATAAAAAGTTTTGTTTTGGTGTCACTGAGTTTCCTTCGCCCATTCAACGTGCTTTTAAAATTACCTCTACTGGCGAAGTAGAAATGTTTCAACCCGAGCACTTTAATAGCCGATCACAGGATTTAGAAAAAGCTTACCATGATGCAGGGCAGTTTTATTGGGGAACTGCTGATGGTTTTCTTGATAGTAAAGGAATGTTTTCAAGTGATTCGATCCCATTTCCACTACCATGTCATCAAGTGCAAGATATTGATACTCCTGATGATTGGAAAAGGGCGGAAGCCTTATACCAAGTGATGATAGGAAAAGTCGTTTAAATGAAAAAGATCATTTTTCGGGTAAATGCTGGTAAAGGCGCAGGGGTTGGGCATTTAGTTAGATGTTGTGCTTTGGCTGCTGAACTCACTGCAGATGGTCATCAGTGTATATTTTTATTGGCTAATTTTGATGCGTCTATACAGCCTTTTTTATCAGGCATTGAGCATGATTTTTTATATTCAAATAAAGAATCTACAGCAGGAGTAAGTGCTGTAGATGCTATTCAAGATGCAAGACTTACGCGTGAGTATATTGCTGATAAGAACGTTGATTGGTTGATACTTGATGACTATTTATTAGGCAAAGAGTGGGAGCAAGCATTTAGCGATATTAACCTTAAATTGATGGTTATTGACGATTTATGTCGAGAACATGTGTGCGACGCTCTGCTTGATGTTCGTTGGAGAGGCGAGCAGACGGCAAGCACATATGATCAACTTGTGCCTGCTGCTGATAAGTTAATTGGTCCACAATATGCCTTATTGTCTTCGCAATACCAGCGAAATAATACTAATGCTTCGCAAACTGATGCGGGTCAATTTGTCATTCTTGTTGGTGTTGGTGGCGGAAGCGATAGCCTAGTAAGCATTGATATTATCAATCAGTTATTGACATTATCTCTTAATAAATCTTTACTCATTAGGCCTATACTAGGGCCATTGACCAGTAACAAATCATTATTAATAGAAACGTTTAAAGATCATATTCAGGTAGAGCCTATTGTAGATTGCTTTGATCTTTTTCCCCACCTTGTTGCTAGTCATCTATATATAGGGGCTGCTGGTGGAGTTTTGTATCAGCTATTAGCATTAAACAAACCTGCTATAACTTTTTCGATAGCTGAAAATCAGCGCACTGCATTAGCAGATTTGGAAGGCATTGGTCATTATTTTCATTGTGATGGTGAATTAGATATTTCAAAGCTAGCGAGCCTTGTCAACATTGTCATTGAACAGTATCCACGCATTCTATCTTTAAAAGCTAAAGCTGTGAGTATCGACGGTTTTGGCGCTAAAAGAGTTGCGCAGTATTTTAATGATGAAGCCGTTACAGCGCTTTCTGATTTTTTTACAACAAATAACCAGCAAGATATAGCCTTTGAGCAGTTAGATGAAAATTACCGCATTAGGCCTGTCATGGACAGTGATATTAATCATTATTTAGACAGTCGAAATTTACCAGCAAATGCGAAAAACATGATTGAAACGAAGCCTATTCCTCGGTTAGGTCATTATCAATGGTGGCTTTCAACTGGACGCGATTCTTACTTACTTGAGAAAAAGAAACGTGCCAGCCTATATATTTGGCAACAAGTTCAACAATATCAAAAGCGTCAATTTCTCATCGGTGGTTGGTTTGTTTGCGAAGCGGCTACCTCTTTTCAAGATGCATTGTTAGCGCTTAACTGGCAACTTGAATATTGTGATGAGCATCTTCCAAACATACCGTGGATAGCCGTTATTCACCGTCAGAATCGTTACGTTAAGTTGATGAACGACTATTTAGGTTTTAGCGAAATAGACCAAAAACATGATTATTTTGATGCAATTGGTTCGATTTTTGCTAATGCATCTATAGATGATTTTTATTATGTGGTACGTACTCCCAACGTGGCGTTAGTGTCTCAAACAACTTCTTCATAGGATTGATATGCAGCATGTAAATCAGAATAAGCTCCCTCTTAATATTGGTTTTATTGGTGGTTCTCATGAATCAGCAGTGGGTTATGCTCATAGCGTTGCGTGTCAATTAGATGGAGGCTGGAAATTAGTTTCTGGCTGTTTTTCTAGAGACATGAATAAAAGCCAAGAAACAGGGGAATATTGGGAGCTTCCTGCGGAACGCATTTATGATGATTGGGAGTTATATATTACTGAGCAGGGTAAAGATGTAGATGCTGTAGTGGTATTAACACCAACCCCCAGTCATGAAGAAATAGTTTGCCGTTTATTACATGCAGGCATTGCAGTTATTTGTGAAAAGGCAATGGCAGCGAACTTGTCTCAATCTAAAGCAATACAACAAGCATTAGAGGTCAGCAAAGGTTTTCTTGCTGTAACATTTAACTACAGCGGTTATCCAATGCTTAGAGTGCTAAAACGTCATGTACAGGCGGGAGATTTAGGCAATATATTACAAGTTCGTGTTGAAATGCCATCTGACGGTTTTATTCAAGAAATTAATACGATGGCTCCACAAGCTTGGCGTTTAGTTGATGGTGAAATTCCTACGTTACTTCTTGATTTAGCTGTGCATGTTCATCATATTAATCAGTTTGTAACAGGCTGTCAGACTCTGAGTGTAAACGCTGACTTTAATCACTTTTCTATTTTTGATGACATTGTTGACGATGCCAATATATGGCTGAAGTGTGAAAATGGCATTAGTGCCTCTTATTGGGTGAGTAAAACTGCCATTGGTTACAAAAATGGTTTAAAAATCTCGGTATATGGTGATCAAGGAAGTGGTCATTGGGTGCAAGAAGAGCCTGAACTATTACATTTGTTTAATCAGCAATCTGTAGAAACAACTTATAACCGTGGAAATTGTCAGTTTAAAGATGAAATTAGAGAACGCTTTAAACCCGGTCATCCAGGTGGTTTTATTGAAGCATTTGCCAACCTTTATCAAGATATAGGTAATGCACTTATTGAATTTAAACAAACAGGTACACATCAATCCCCTTATGTTTTTGGATGGCAACACGCCCACGAAGGCTTGACATTACTCGATGCTGCAACACGTTCAAATAAGCAGCAACAATGGGTTAATTTAAATTGAAGGAGCTGACCATGAGTGGATTATCTCAAAAAGTGACGATTGGCGATCGTATTGTCGGTAAGGATGAAAAGGCTTATGTGATTGCTGAATTATCAGGCAATCATGGTGGGAGTTTAGATAAGGCACTGGAATTATTGCGTGCTGGGGCATCAACTGGCGCTGACGCCATTAAACTGCAAGTTTATCGTCCTGATACCATTACGCTGAACGTGAGTCATGGTGACTTTGCTATCCCAGAAGATAATGCCTGGTCTAAGTATAAAAATTTATATCATTTATATGAATATGCCCATACACCATGGGAATGGCTACCTGACTTATTTGCTGAAGCCGAAAGGTTGGGAGTTGAATTATTTGGCTCTGTTTTTGATGACACTTCTGTCGATGAGTTAGAGAAATTTCCGGTTAAAGCCTACAAAATTGCTTCACCTGAAATCGTTGATTTAGGGCTACTTAAAAAAGTGGCTAACACTGGCAAGCCCGTCATTGTGTCTACAGGTTTGGCGAGTCTTTCTGATATCGCATTAGCGGTTGACTGCTTAACTGAGCATGGTTGTAGTGAAGTCATTTTACTCAAATGTACTACCGCTTATCCTACTCCACCTGAAGAAGTGAATCTTAAAACGGTACAAAGTCTAGAGCAGACATTTAATTGTCCAGTAGGCTTGTCGGATCACACAGTAGGAATAGGTGTGTCAATTGCTGCGGTGACGATGGGGGCATGTGTTGTTGAAAAACACATAAAACTTGATGATGGTGAAGAAACGGTAGACAGTTTTTTCTCGCTCACTATTGATGAGTTTAAAACCATGATCACTGAGATAAGGCGCGCTGAAGTTGCGATTGGCAAAGTCGAGTATAGCTTGACTCCAGAGGCTGCAAAAAACAGTAATGGCCGTCGTTCACTTTATGTTTCTCAGCCAATTAAAAAAGGTGAATCGATCACTAAAGCAAATATTCGTTCAGTGAGACCTGGCTATGGCCTTGAACCTAAATACTTGCCATTAGTTCTAGGTCGTAAAGCAAAACATGACTTAATTGCGGGAGATAGATTGAGCTGGGATGTCATCGCATAATTTCAACTCTACAACAAGTTAATTCCAAATACAGAATATACAATATGAATAATGAACAATACTCCAAAGTGGTCGAAACCATTTTGAATTATATCAATGAACATACCGATGAAGCTGTTAATGAATCTAGTAATTTTGTCACTGAAGGTATATTAGATTCGTTCGCTATTCTAAGTCTTATCATGACATTAGAGTCTGAATTTAATATCAAATTCAAGCCGATTGAGCTTGCCAATCCTGCGTTACAGCAAGTACAAGGTTTAGCAGCCTCTGTATGTAACAAGCTGAGTTAAAAGGCGAGATATGTCTCCGATTTATCAACAATTTAAACAAGTTGCCTTTGAAGCACCTAGTAAGTTGGCGTTGTGTGATGGTGAGCTTCAGCTAACTTTTGCAGCAATATTAGAAAAAGTGGATGCAGTTGCAAAAAATATACTGAACTTATGTAATGGATCTCGCCCTCGAGTAACGTTAATTACGCCAGATCAAGTTGATAATGTCTGTGTTAGTTTAGCCGTAGCCAAAGTGGGTGGTTGCTGTATTCCGATGAATGCACATATGTTACCTGCTCAGCTTCAAGCTGCTTGCGTTGCTGTTGATACTAATTTGGTGATTGCTCAGCAGCCTTTACTTGATAAGTTAGTACTTAAAGATGGGATCGGTGGTGTAACTTGCAGTGATATATATATCAATGACCTTAAAGCATGTCATCGCGATTATGATGAGCTCATCAGTGATTGGCTTAAAGAAGATGATTATTTAATTACCTTATCTTCGGGCTCTACTGGCAAGCCAAAGCCGATTATGATTTCACAGCAGGTCAAGCTACAAAGAGCGATGCAAACCTGGCATTTATACCAGTTAGATTCATCAGACGTTATGCTGTGCGCTTCACCATTTTTTCACTCTCTAGGACAAAGGTTAGTTTTCGTGCCTTTGTTATTAGGCGCTTCGCTAATTCATCTTTCGGCCTTTAGGCCTTCCCATTGGTTAGAGTTAGTTGAGCAATACAAGATTAGCTTTGTCATTGCTGTTTCTTCTCATTTATATGCTCTAAAACACAAGTTATTATCAAATGCGGCAGCATTGAACAGTTTACATACTGTCGTGACATCCTCTGCACCTATTGATGCTGAATTTAAATCGAAAGTATTTAGTGCCATTGGTTGTGATTTTCATGAAATTTATGGTGCAACTGAAATCGCTGTTGCCACGAATCTTGCCCCAAAAGATGCTACAGAAAAATACAAAACAGTAGGCATAGCCTGTGACGATATTGAGTTGAAAATACTCGCGACGAATATGCAACCGGTTGAGCAAGGGCAAACAGGTCAAATCGCAGTAAGATCACCATTGGCATTTTCTGGATATTATGGTCAAAGCCAACTAACGACCCAAGCCATTGATGAAGGTTATTTTTTGACTGGTGACATTGGAGCATTAGATAGTGATGGCTTTTTAACTTATGTCGGTAGGCAAAAAGATATCATCATTTCTGGTGGAATTAATATTTATCCTAAAGACATTGAAACGGCATTGCTAACCGATTCTCAACTCAATGAAGTGGCAGTGATTGGGGTGGAAGATAGCCTATTAGGCGAAGTGATAGTAGCAATATGTGTCACCGAAAATAAGGCGAATATTGAGGCGAAATTACGAAAAGTTGCCAATAAAACCCTCGCACCATTTCAAAGACCATTAAAGTATTTTTTTCCTCCTTTATTGCCGTTAACGCCTACGGGAAAAGTGTCCAAGCTTTTGCTCAGAAAGCAATATGGCAAATTGAATGATGGTTGGACTGACATGTTGCGAGTGATGTTATATGGAGAGATTGCTGATGAATAAGGTTTATTTGTTTGGTGCAGGTATACAAGGTCAAATATTTCTTCGCGCGATGCAGGCAAGTAAGGTTAAAGTTGTGGCTGTTATTGACAGTTATGCGCGTCATTCTGAATTGAACGGTATCCCAGTTATTAAACCTGATGCAGTAACAGATAAATCTTTGCCAATATATATTTCTGTTGGGTTAATTAGCAGAAAAATTAAGGCAGAATTATTGTCATTGGGCTTTCAATTCCCGGCTGACTTTACCGAATCTTTGCAAGCCTTCCCAACCATTATTGATGAATTAAAGTGTCACAGCTTATGGTACAGCGACAATATTTCTGAACGTGTAAATCATAAGGAAATAGCCAAGTTTAATGATTTACTTGTAGATGAAACAAGCCGCCATTTATTGGCTAAGCTAGTGAAGTTTAGAACAGATTTCTCAATTGAAAATTATATCGAACCAGATACTCAGTTGCAGTATTTTACAGATGATATTCCTGCATTAACGTCACTGGAAAGCATTCGTTTTGTCGATGCTGGTGCCTACAATGGTGATACATTACAAAGCTTATTTACGGTCGCTAGTCAAAAACAAATTCCCATTGATTACTGCGCGAGTTTTGAGCCTGATCCTGCTAATTTAACAGGATTAAATCAAGCCGTTACTTCAATCTGTAAAGATGAACAAGTGGGGGATATTTTTGTCTACCCAGCAGGCGTTTGGCATGAAAGCGCACAATTAAGTTTTGAAGCTGAAAGTAATACTTCTAGTAAACTTTCCCTAGGCGGTATTGATGCAACAACCATAAACTGCGTTGCGTTAGATGATGTTCTTTATGGTGCGAAACCTAATTTTATTAAAATGGATGTAGAAGGGGCCGAGCAAGCAGCTTTGAGCGGTACAACTAGAATCATTCAAGATTTCACGCCAGTTTTAGCCATTTGTCTTTACCATACACCCGCGGATTTATGGGAAATTCCGGCACTAATTAATAAGTTAAACTCCAACTATGATATGTACTTACGCGTTTATGGGGACATGTTATTAGAAACGGTGTTGTATTGCGTCCCCAAAGCTAGTCAGTAAATTTATTTAGGAATAAAGAGAATGTGGTCCGAACAAATTGAAATGATAAGCCAAGATATGAAACAGGTAGATTCACAATATTTACCAACTTGTTTTTGGCAATTTGGAGCTAAAGGCCTTCAGCAAGATATTGAGAAAAATGGTATTGAAAACTTCAGAAGTTTAGTGAGTGCATTATCTTATTTCGTCCCCACTTACTTATTTCACGGTTGGGCGACACAACCTGATAAATATCGCGCCATGATAAAAATGTGTGAATCACAACTGAAAGGTGATATTAAAGCGATATTATCATTACAGGACTTCTTATCTGGTGAAATGCATGCTCGTAGTGATTTTAGAGTATTTAAGGCAAGTGAAACCCTTAAACCGCCTTACACAGAACACTTTAGTGAAAGCACGATAGGATCACCTATCGAACAATTTGAATTTTTAGGGCAACGCTTTAGCCGATCAAGTTTAAACTATTTGCTGGCGTTGAATTTTTTAAAACAACATGTCACTGATATTCCTATCAATAAAGTGCTCGAAATCGGTGGTGGTTTTGGTTCTTTAGGTGAAATTTTACTTAGTGATAAACGTAATAATACTTTCTATTTGAACGTTGATATTGCTCCAACGTGTCTTTTCTCAACCTATTATTTACAAAATATTTTTGGTCGAGATAAGATTGCTGATTATAAAATGTTAAAGAGTGAAAATGACTTTTCTTTAACCCAGCTTGCAAGTAAATATCAAGGTGCAGTGATGTGCCCATGGCAGTTACCTGAAGTGACTGGTGAATTAGATTTATTTGTAAACTCCATTTCGTTTCAAGAAATGGAGCCTGATATTGTGCAAAACTATTTGGAACATGTGGCACGTTTAAACTGCCAATATGTGTTACTGCGTAATCTACGTGAAGGTAAACAGTTATCGACTGATGGAAGTCATCTAGGTGTTAAGAAACAAACTAAGTCAGATGACTACGATCGTTTTCTACCAGAATATCAGTTGCTTGCCACAAATGTTCATCCGTTTGGCTTTGAAACCATAGACGGTTTTCATTCAGAATTGCGTCTGTATAAACGTAAGAGCTAATTGGGGAATAAAGAAAGGTTAGTATGGTCTCCCCACAAGGACTCGAACCCTGATCGGCCGCTTAGGAGGCGGCTGCTCTATCCTGTTGAGCTATAGGGAGACTTTTCTAATTATACAAGTTTTACCTTTGATTAAAAGCGTTTAAATTTAGTTGCTTAGTCCTTAGTCACTTCTAATATTATTTCCTTATCGAATTAATGATTATCATATCTTTCCCCCGAAAATGAGGGCAAACCGACTCGGTCAAAATCAGCTGACTAATAGGTTAATATCCGAATTTCTATAGGCTAGTAAATAGCTAAGCGTGCTGGAGTACTTGCTCCAAATAATTTTTAGCTGAAATGCTATCAGGGTTAATACTTAACACTTGTTCAAAAGCTGACTTCGCTCCCTCAAGTTGACCAATTTTAGCAAGAAAAATTCCAAGCTTAAGTAAAGTGCCTTCGTCCGTCGGGTATTTATCTAAATAATCAAGATAAGTATCAAGTGCTTGTTGATTATTGCCTTGTAGCGAGAAAATATGAGCAAGTTGAGGGAAATATTCATCGCTGTAAAGTGAAAGACTTTTGATGGTTTGTTCTGCTAGATCAAGTTGATGAAGCTTTAAAGCCACCAACAACAGTTGTTTGAGCTCTAGCTCTGTTCTATCTGCCTTTTCAATTTGTAATAAAGACTGCAACGAAGATTCGAAATCTTTCTCAATGAAATGAATATAATGCTCAGCTAGGAGGAGTAGCCTTGCTGCCAAAGCATCTTTTTCGATTAAAGGTCTAATGCTATTAATCAGTAAAGTTAGTCCTTTTATGTTGCTATGCTTCTTTAAGTCCAGAATTTTGGCTAATGTATTATCTAAATTCTGATTGGTTTTTTTCATGGCAAAATAGGGATGAGAAAAACTAGTTAGTTGTTCTTGATATTGCTTTTTTGATTCTGCTAATTGTTCTGATTCTTTTGCTGATAATGTATCCAAAAAAGTTGCATTGAGTTTTTGTTCTAATAACCATACTCGACCTGGTTGGTTGTATTTGTTCCAGCCATTGGTAAGCAGCTCAATGTTGGGCTGTACTTTAGTTTCTTCACGTCTAATTCTAATAGTCTCTATCGCTGTTTCTGTCAGCTTTTGTAGCTTTTGAGTGATGACTTCATATGCGCTGTAGTACAACTGTGTCATCTTAAGCATATGTTGCTCAGACCAATCTTGTGTTTTTTTGGTGGTCAGAAACTGAGAGAACTCAAAATAGCCAAACACTTTAATCGACATGTTATAGCGATTAAACTTCTTATTTATCTTAGTTTCAATGCTATCTATTTCTTTAACCTTACCTTGATATTCAATGGATTCAGGCTTCAGTTTTCTCGCTGAGTTAGTCAAATTTAATGCTTTTTTTGACAGCTTTTGAATGCTGTTAAAAGCATTTTTTGCATCGATGACTTCAGTTTCTAATGTGTCAAGAAAGCTTGATTCATTATCGGAACTCGACGGTACCATTGCCAATAATTGAGCTGGAGAACATTGTGCAGATACAATATTAATATCGTTGAAGTTTTTATAAACAACGCCTTTTATTTTGGCTGCGTGCTCTGAGAGGTTAATAATTTCAACATTAGGAAATTGCGAAGCTTCTTCTTCAAGCCCTTGAGCTGCGTATAGTAATTGAATCGGTGTCTCAGCTATTTGCCCAGAATAGGTTTCAACCCATTCGTGGATTATACTGTTTTTACTGCCAGCACTGGCTTCAAGGCTGCCTTTAGCATGAGTGACACCAGTTGGAGAATGACAAAAATCAACGCCGGTTAATAATACTTGTTCAAAACCCATTTCTATGGCGATTCTGATGGCACTGTTTGTGACTGTGGGTCCGATGGTCAAAATATTATCTGTTTCAATCCAAGGTAACTGATCTCCCAAGAACAATGATTTACCTTGCCATTGAGCAATAATTCTATGATTGACATGATGTGAATTGATGAACAGGCTTTCTCCTGCTAATTTCATCATGTCACGATTTACTTCAAAGCTCGTATCTTGGGGATCAACTGAAACAATAATATGTGCGGGAATACCGGCTTGGGAGAGCTTTGCAGCAAACCTTGAAACGGTAAAGATAAAGAGTTGATGATAGTTTTCTTTTATCCACTTTAGGTGAAAATCCAGTGACGGGCCACCACCAATGACTATGGCGGTTTTACCAAGAAACTTATTTCTTAATAATGATGCAGGTAACTGATTTTCAACCACGTTAAACATCTGCTGTTCAAAAAAAGACTTTTGGTTAAAGTTGGCTTTATGTGAAATAGAGTGTTGATTTATGGTTCGATAAGCTTGGCTGTATAGGGTTGAATATTCCTCTATTACGCCTGATGAAGCCGCTAGTGAAAGAGTCACAGCAATCTGATCTTTAATAAAGTATAAGTCATCTTCTGCAGATTCAATATGGTGTGTTAACTCATCAAAACTGATGACTTTTAGGTAATCTTGTTGCTCTGTCGGTATCTCAATGTTGAGCATGTTCATCACTTCTGGCAATTCAACAAAAATGTATTTACTGCCCTCAGTTTTTGGCGCTTCCAGAATGTAATTTACCAATAATCCAGAATCTAAACCCAAGACAATATGTAGGGTGTCTTTAGTAAAAATATCCTGTTTAAATTTTTGTTTAAACGCAGTCGACGAATCCACTTTCTCAAAGGTATTACGGTTAATACTCGGTAAATAATATTCGCCAAACTGGCTAATAGAAAATTGATTATTAAATACTGAACCGGATGTTTCCATTATCGTAAAACCTACCTATAGAATGATTGTACAAGGGCATAATATGATTGAACTATAAGAGTGAAACTAACTCATGCTCTAATGTGTCGGCTAAATTCAGCCAGTCATGGTTTTCTTGGGCGGTTAGCATTGCGGGTACTAAAGCCAAAACCTGCTCTTTATTATTGTGATTCGGTATAGCGGGTATTAAGTTATCTAGTGTTTTCTGTAAGGAGGCTGATGCTTCAATTTCTTGCCCTGTTCTAAATAACTTTGCTGTCATTAAAAGTTGCGCTTGAAGTGAATTGTTCATCACTTTGAATACTCCTTAAAGGTCACACCTAATATTGCTGCCGAGTCTAGAGATGTCTGGATAAAGTTAGTTGATGCTTGATTTCGAATATACATTTCTAAACTTCTTAAATAGGCTCGAAAGGACAAATGCGTGCTCGCTTTGTCGCCATGACCATTTATTACCCAGTGCTTTGCAAGTTCTGCTTTAGGCCCCAATTTACCATTTTCCCATTGTGCATGGGTTTTATGGTTAGGGTAAGAGAAGTCGCAGCCAAATAAACTAACGGTTTTACAATTAAGTTTTACAGCTAAATCTACCGCTGGGTGAAGCACACTGCCATTAGCGAATAAGCGACTTTTAGGTATGCTTAATTGCAGGTGGTCAAAATTTTTACTGGTACTATAAGCGTTAAAACGCATACCTTTCCAGGTTGAAATGATCGCATTTGGCGTGGTTGGAAAGTAAACCAACTTAATGGTCTCAGGAATTAAGTTCGGTAAATGCTCACTGGTAATGTTTTGATCTAAGGTCACTACAATATCAGGTGAGATACCATTGGAAAGCAAGGGGACTAAAGCTGTATCGACTGCAATAATTAATGCTCTATCAGCAACGGGCTTAGCCATTAATGATTTCAAAAATGGGTAATGTTGCTCAAGTGTAGGGCCCGTAGCTATGATAAAAGCGTCATTATTTTGATGATATTTTTTTAAGCTGTTTATATCAGGATCAAACTTAATTATATCGATATTTTCTTTGATGCGTTGCAATAATGCTGGTGAGTCAGCTTGATGTCGTTGGTTTGTATACTCTCGGTTTAACTCATAAACCAAAAGGTCTCGTAAAACAGCGTTCTCATCACTGGCTAGCTGTAAGTCTGGGGTGATAGCAATATAATCATTTGCAATAATTTGTTGATCGGTAATTTGGGATAACGTCACTTTAGGGTGACTTAACCACTCTGTTTGATCTGTGTAACTAAGTAGTAGTGCCAATAAAGCAAAGTTAAGCGGTAAGACAGTGATTGACTCTAATTCTTTAATATCTATGAGTAAGCTAGGTACGTCACCCATACCCAAACCATAAACAGAAATGTTAGTAGCGTCTTCGTTGACTTGACCAATCATAAGTTGCGCTTCTGCTAATCGGTTATAACGGCTGCTTAGTTGTATACCATCAACACTGATTGTTTGTTGAGTCGCTGTGACTAATTGTGCGTCTAACTGGTCGATTGATTGTGCTAATAAAAGTTGAGCAATCTCTGGCCAGCGTTGATTAATAATATGATTGTTTTGTACAAATAACTCAGTCATGTATTACTCGTATATTGTATTTGAAACTCTGTTAAAAATTGACTGCTAGATTTTAATCACAATATCTTGAACTTGAATATTGCCTGTACCTTCAATGCCTTCTAATACGGCAGTTGCGCTTTCTTCTGATACTTGCTCAATCGTCACGGTCGCGCGGTTTTTGGTGGCGACAGCTCGCATTAAGTTAACTCTATCAGGGATATTTTGTTGCAGCACAATCTGAAAACTATCCCCCATTTTTACGTTGTTTTTTCTGCCTAAATTAATAATAATTCTGTTACCTTGCTTAGCAACAATTTGACCTAGTAAAGGGCGGCAGTTAAGTAGATTGTCTATGTCTTGGGTACTTTGCTGTAAAAGCTGATTCATGGTTTGTCCGTAGGTTGAGCCCCAAAACCTCTGTGTCGTTGGTGATACTGTTTCGTCTTTATCAAACTCCCACTCTGCACTGGCAGCATAATCTTTACTCCAAACTTTCTCTCCGCTGATGCCGTGGAATAGTGTAAAGCGTAAATTAATCTGACGCTGAGGATAATCACTCCATAAGCCAAACATTGAACTTTGATAAGGTTCAGTAGAAATGTCTAAAACTTCGGGCTGTAGAATATATTGGCTATCGGTTATTTCACCCAGCCAGCTTGGTATTCTGTTGCCTTTGAAGTTAATTAATTCGTTAGAATGATCTAATTTTTCATTTTCATGCATATGAGCAAAACTGTAATCAGATAAGCTGTTAATGACATTACCGTATTGCTGAGACAGGGCTTGTTCAAAATTTGCCAGTTGGCCATATCTAAGCTGTGAGCGGTCTCGCATTGAGGCTTGAGGAATCATTATCGCGGCTTTGAGCTGTTGGCTATGACATTGTTGTGCTTGTTGTTTTGATTGTAAATTTAAGCGCAGTAAAACAGTGATATCTGATTGGCTAATAATTTCAGAAACAAGCTCGATGTTGCTCGCTTCGCCAATTCGCTGAATATTGAAAGAATTTTGGGTTAAGTTGCCTTGGTTTATGCTCTGCTGACTATTAAAGTTAACGCCAGCTTTTAAGCTTGCATAATTAAGCGCCTGATCAATTGCAGCTTCCCTAGCTTTATCTATATTGCCATCAATAATTTTAGCTTTTCCAGAAACCTCGACTCTTTCTGCCACTGCATCACCACTCATACTCGTTGAAAGCACAAAGAGTAGGGCGAAAGCTAAAAGTTTAACGTTGAAGTTTGGCATGTTCATCATCACTTTTCACAATATTCGATAAATTGAAGTGCCAACTAAATGACTCATCAGCACAGGTTAGATTAATTAGCATGATAAAAGCAAAATCTGTGCCTTTTATGAATCTATCGCCGCGGATTTATTAATATTGAATGGCTATTTTAGGTAAAGCTTTTATGTTCTTTGCCGATACCGTTTATATAGTGTGTTGTTTTAGCCTTTTAATATGATGACTTATCAGTTAAAGCGACATGAAATCATTCAAGCTTCGTGGCACCAATGTATTCGATTGACGCGAATATCATTGAGTTAAGGAATAGGCTATGCGTCGACTGATATTCATCCCAATTGCTTTGTTAGCGGTGGCATGTGCTAATAAAGAACCAGTGCAAACCGATGAGTTAACTTATGTCGATGAGCCTGCAAAGACCAGTTATTGGTTTGCTGAAGAACCTGAGGCTAAACCAGAGCTCACTTATGATATTGAAAAAGTGGGAATAGCCCCTAAGTCTCAGATCAATATTCTGACTGAGAAAGTGGTCAATGAGTTGGTTTTACAAAACGATAGTTTACGTTCTGATCAACCTTTACTGGTTACAACTCCGGTAAGACTCGATAACTTTAATCAGACGGATGCTTTGGGATTGCAGTTACAGCAGGGGTTTGTAGCGGCTTTTCATGGTCATGAGTTTAATTTAGTTGACCTTAATGTCGCTAAAGCACTTAGGGCAACAGAGCAAGGCGAATTCATATTAAGCCGTGACTGGAAACTATTACCATCTGACTTACCTGTTTCTCATGTGGTGGTTTCGACCATGGATACCACCCCAATGGGACTTGCATTAAATACGCGGATTGTGAATGTCAGTAATAATCGCGTGGTTTCTGCAGTGCAGACATTTGTGAATATGAGCAGTTTACCTGGTTACTTAAAACCATCAAATAAAGTGATTTCGGATGGTGGTTTGTTGTATAGAAATGAACAGGCGGGGTTAGGGAATGTTGCCGTGTTAGGAGACAAGCAATGAAACAAATACTTTGGATTATGATGGCGTTAGCAAGTCTCTGTTTGAGTGGATGCTCAAGCAATGATAAATACGTGCAATGGGAAACTGAAGCACCAGAGCAGTTCCCTAAATTAACTGCGATTGGCTACGCACCACTTGCTACTCAGCCTGCTAAAGACCAATCCCATAAAGTCTTAATGGCCATGCAGGCATCTAAAATTGCCGCTTATCGAGAGTTAGCTGAACAAGTTTATGGCCAGCAAATTGATGCAAACAGTCAAATGAGCGATTGGCTTATTAGTAATGAAACGGTTTCAGCAAACGTATCAGGGATGATAAAAGGCGCTAAAGTCGTTAAAAGTTATCCTGCAGGCGATATGTATGTGACTGAGTTAGAGTTGGATTATGCTCAGGTTTGGAATTTATATCAGCAAAATAACCGCCCAAGAAAGATTAAAGAAGTAACCTACTTTTAAGCAGTTTGGTAACGAAGAATAATAAAAGCCACTGTTTTAGTGGCTTTTTTGTATTTGTTATTAACTGATTTGAGCTTGTCAGCACTGCAGCAATTTAACATGGTAACATCGAACAGTTACGCTTTTAAGTTTGAACCTAAAGAGGAGATGGTTGAGGTTCGGCCTTTGTCATTATAAGTCAGGCTGGTGGCATTACGGCTCATTTGCATTGCTTGTGAGAAGCGATTCAAACTTGCGATATTAAGCTCAATTAAACTGGCATTTTGATTATTAATATCCTTACACTGCTCTAGAATAACTTTCGCTTCTTCAACTTTTTCAGCGAGCTCCGCATTAGAGTTGAGTAACGCTTTGTCTGGATGGTTAGCCAGTTTTTGATCGTTCTGCTGTAATTCATTTAGGCAGGTGACTTTTTCCCGTGCTAAAGCTAACAGAGTGTCAGCGTCTTGATCGGTTAGCGCTTGTTTTTCTGCAGATACGAGTTTTTTCAGCGACGACAAGGTGCCGTGCTGAAAAGATAACAGCTGTAGTAATTCATTCATAAGATACTCTTTTTAAAATTCACATTGCATTTTTAATGCGAGATTAACCAAGAGTCATTATGAAATTACTCTTGGTCGAAATTAAGTCCGCTCATGTCAGCTTCAAAACTTGCAATATTAGCAGCAAGTTTTTCAGGGTCTACTTTATATCGACCTTCTGAAATCGCTGTTTTAATTGCATCAACTTTACTTTGATCAATTTCAGGTAACGATGCCATGTTGCTCTGAGCTCCTTGCAGCTGCTGCGCTTGCGAGGTAATGCTGACCGAATCAGTTTTAACAGCCGCTGTATTACTGCTTGTTGAATCAGCAGATTTAGTTGCAGCACTTGAGTCACGACTTGTGCGTAACTGAGTGTGTGAAGCTGTTTTTAGATTGTTAATATCAATTGCCATGTAAGGCTCCAGCGTAATTTATGGTATTCCTAACAGGTTATCGGCCGTGTCAGAAAGAACTTTAGGATTATTTTACATCCTAACTTCAACTTCGCCAACACCTATGACAATAACATCTAGTCTCCTGTTTGAATTGGAGTTTTTTACTCTTATCGTATCTCCAACATTACCATCTCTTAATGCTTCACCGGCAGTTTTTATTTCAAAGCTATTTGTTTTAGCGTATATCGATACCGAATCCCCTTTACACACAAAACATAGGTTATTATTGAGTAATGGTGCTTTGGCTGCGACGCGCCTTTTAGATCGAGTGCCAACAATGTCAGCTATACCAGAGAAAAATTGGCCACGAATACTGTGTTGATCGACAAAGTTGATTTCAATGGTGTCATCTGTAATAAGCTCACCTTTTTCAATGATGCTTTTTGCAGTGACGACTGGATAGAGGACTTCAACTTTAACCGATAAGTACATTTGCCACGGGTAGTCGAACTCAGGACTTATACAGCTTACTTTTACTGTATTAGTGCGATTAATCGGCCTGTCGCTGGCCATTTCTACTGTTATTGGTGGATAACAGGCTGGTGGATTTAGTCTGCCTTCTAAACGTTGTGGCAATATGTTGATTTTTGCATTTGGGTGATATGAAGGTGTTTCAGTTATTTTTTTTGCCACAGTCTCTTTAGCTAACTCGGTAATGGTCGATAAAGAGTAGGTAACAGTGCTACCTTCACTGGCTAAAGCCGGAAAAGTAGAGCACATTATGATAAGTAGCAAAAGAATGTTTTTGTTCATATTTTGTTTCTAGCGAATATTGCCAGAATACCTCTATACTTCATGTTAGCGGTTTAAATACATTGATTTAAAAAAATTTTTTAAGCTGAACTATTCACAGAAGAATAAATGAACCAGAAGTCAGAAGTTTGACTTTTCAGCTGAAAATAATGGTTTATATGGTAATTGATTAATTTAAAGCAATAACTATGCCTATTACATTAAAGCTATTAATATAGCGAAAAATCAAATTTAGCGTGTGTTACAATTTGATGGTAGTTGGATTAGTGTCGCTTTAAATCATAAGAAAAATGCCCGTAGGGGCTGTATTAATTAAGGCAGGGTTATGTCGAGTATTCTTGAATCAGTCAATAAACGTACTCAACTTGTTGGTCAAAACAGACTCGAGTTGTTACTTTTTAAATTGAATGGCCGTCAACGTTTTGGTATTAACGTTTTTAAAGTAAAAGAAGTCTTACAGTGTCCGCCATTAACCACTTTGCCGCGCCTCAGCCCTATGATTAAAGGCATTGCACATATCCGTGGTTCGACCATTTCAGTAATTGATTTGAGTGCGGCAACAGGTGGCCGTCCGTTAACATCAACGGAAAACTGCTTCATTATCATTGCTGAGTATAACCGCAGCATTCAAGGATTTTTAGTGAGCTCTGTTGAGCGAATTATCAATATGAACTGGGAGTCTATTATGCCACCACCACAAGGTGCGGGGCGTAACTCATATTTAACTGCTGTCACAGAAATTGAAGGTGAATTAGTTGAGATATTAGATGTCGAGAAAATTTTAGACGAAATTTCACCGGTTAAAACTGAAATCAGTAAAGAAGCTGATGATGCGTTAACTATTGATCGTGAACAACATTACCATATCATGGTTATTGATGACTCAGCAGTTGCTCGAAAACAGATTATTCGCTCTTTAGAGTCGCTAAACCTGCAAATAGATACTGCAATTGATGGTAAAGATGCGCTGGAAAAACTAAAAGCAATTGCAACTGAAATGGACAATGTAGCCGAAGAAATTCCATTAATTATCTCTGATATTGAAATGCCAGAAATGGATGGCTATACGCTCACGGCAGAAATACGTGATGATCCTAAGCTTAAGGACATTAAAGTGGTACTGCATACGTCCTTGAGTGGTGTATTTAACCAAGCAATGGTTGAGAAAGTTGGGGCTAATGATTTCATTGCGAAATTCAATCCTGATGAACTTGCATCTGCGGTAAATAAACACTTAATTTTATAAGCATTGTTACGATAGTCTGTCTATGATTATATGTAGAGGCAGACTTTCAGAGTCTGACTTACGATTAACTGAGTTACTTAGTATATTAACTTTAAGTAAACGTAAAAGCGGCAGGTTCACACTGAAATTACTTGATAGGTAATTTCTTTATAATAGGGTGTAAATGTGACTAATAAATCACTCGCTGAAGCAGAATATAATCAGTTTAAGCTTTTTTTAGAGCAGCACAGCGGCATTGTATTAGGTGACAATAAACAATATTTAGTAAGAAGCCGCTTAGCGCCTTTAATGGGTAAATATAATTTACCTTCATTATCAGAGGTCGTTAAGCGTTCGATGAAACCTACTGAAAGACATCTACGAGCGGAAGTTATCGATGCGATGACCACCAATGAAACATTGTGGTTCAGAGATAAATATCCGTTTGAGTTACTGCATAATTCGTTATTACCCGAGTACAGCCGATTAGGTCGACCTTTGAAAATATGGTCGGCGGCATGTTCGTCTGGCCAAGAACCTTACTCCTTAGCGATGACGATTCTTGAGTATCAACAGCGTAAGCCAGGCGCTTTGCCAGGCAACGCCACCATTCAAGCGACAGACTTATCACCCTCAATGCTCGAACGGTGTAAAAACGCTGAATACGATAGTTTGGCATTGGCTAGAGGTTTATCCCCTGAACGTAAAAGGCAATTTTTTGATCAATTACCATCAGGTAATATGAAGGTTAAAGATAATGTAAAGCGTTTAGTTAACTTTAGAGCTCATAACTTACTTGAGAGTTATAGTTTATTAGGTAAATACGACATCATTTTTTGTCGGAATGTTTTGATTTATTTTGCCCCTGAGGCAAAGGCTAAAATATTGCGGCAATTTGCTGCCGCTCTAAACCCTAACGGCATATTATTCCTTGGAGCGTCAGAATCTATTTCAGGATTAACCGATGAGTTTAATATGGTTAGATGTAATCCAGGTATTTACTATCAGAAAAAGTCTTAGTTTAAGTGTCTGTAATTAAAGACCTTTATTTTTATCAAATGCCAGCGTTCGCTGGCATTTTATTTTTTATCCTTTCCTAAGTTATTTCTATATTTTTTGGCACAGCCTTTGCTTTATTCATCTCAGTTAGCTGATGGAGGCAATTTTATGGCGATTAATTTTGAAAACGGTTTGGGGATACATCAATACTCATTGGGCATACGCGCTCAAAGGGCTGAAGTGCTATCAAGTAACATCGCCAATTCAAATACGCCAGGCTATAAAGCTCGTGATGTCGACTTTGCATCTGCAATGAACAGTGCCCGTTCACATCAGAAAGGGCTTCAAATGAGTCAAACAACTGACAAACATTTTGATTTAAAGGCATTAAGCCAAGAACATGTTCAGTTCCGAGTGCCAAATCAACCTGATACAGGTGATGGAAATACCGTTGACTCCCAGCAAGAACAAGCAGCATTTATGCAAAACTCATTAGAGTATCAAATGTCATTAGGGTTTCTTGAAAGTAAGTTTACTGGCATGCGTAAAGCGATTAGAGGGGATTAATTATGAGTCTTTTTAATATATTCAATGTGTCAGGTTCAGGTATGTCAGCGCAATCGGTACGACTCAATACCACAGCCAGTAACATTGCTAATGCAGATTCTGTCTCAAGCAGCGTTGATCAAACTTATAAGTCTCGCCATCCGATTTTTGAAGCTGAAATGGCTAAAGCAACGAGTCAACAGAATAGTTCTCACAGTGTCAGTGTAAAAGGCATTGTTGAAAGTGATAAACCGTTATTAAAGGAGTTCTCTCCTGATCACCCAATGGCTGATGGTGATGGCTTTATCTATAAACCAAATGTGAATGTGATGGAAGAAATGGCAGATATGATTTCTGCTTCTCGGTCATATCAAATGAATGTCCAAGTGGCTGATGCGGCAAAATCGATGCTGCAACAAACGCTTCGTATGGGTAAGTAATATGAATTTAGTTGGAGGTAAAAAATGAGCCTCATTAATCCTTACAGTAGTCAAAGTTTGCCGCAAACCCAGTCAGCGAGTTCTACTGGTATTGCATCTAATACTACCCAAACAGAAACTACAGGTAATGCTTTTTTAGACAGTGTTCAGCATGCTGAAGTCGCTGAGACACCTGAGCCTAATAGCCAGGAACTGACTCAAGCAGATTTCTTTGCATTATTAAGTCAGCAGCTTTCTATGCAGGACCCGTTCAAACCAGTAGAAAATGACCAGATGATTTCTCAAATGGCATCCTTCTCGACGGTAGATGGTATTGCCAAGCTAAATGAAGAGATTCTAAACCTCAATACCTTAACCAGCTCTAGCCAAGCTTTGCAGGCATCTGGTCTTGTTGGACAGAAAGTGCTTATTCCGTCTGATACAGGCCATATCAGCACTGATAGCTCTGAAGTCAAAGGGGTGATCAGTACGCCAACACCGATTGATAGCATTACTGTCAATATTGAAGATGAAACGGGTCAAGTCATTAGAACGTTCGAAGTCGATGGTTCTGCAGGCGGCAACATCGATGTGACATGGGACGGTCTAGATAAAAACGGTGAGCCTGTTGCTGAAGGAAACTATGCCATCAAAGCGAACGGTAAAATTGATGGCACATCAGAAGATTTAGCGGTGTCGACTTACGCTCACGTTTCCAGTGTTTCATTAGGTGATGTAACCACTGGTGCAATATTAAATCTTCGTGGTATTGGCGGCATTCAATTGTCAGATGTACTTGCTGTAGCTGAAAGTTAATTTACTGCACATTAGACCGTGGAAAGCTTAACAACCAAATATCAATAATGGTCAGCATTTTGACTATTAACAATAAATAGAATTAGTAAGAGAAGGGGTGAATTATGTCGTTTAACATTGCTTTGAGTGGTATTTCCGCTGCTCAAAAAGATCTCAATACCACAGCAAATAACATTGCCAACGTTAATACTATTGGCTTTAAAGAGTCCCGCGCAGAATTTGCTGATGTTTATGCTAATTCTATTTTTTCCAACAGCAAAACTGCAGTGGGTGGCGGTGCGACCACAACTCAAGTGGCTCAGCAATTCCAACAAGGTAGTTTACAGTTCACCAGTAACTCACTTGATATGGCTATTAGTGGCGGTGGCTTCTTTGTTACAGCTTCTGAAGTGGGTACTCAAGATCACTCATTTACCCGTGCAGGTGCTTTCAAAGTTAACTCAGAAAGCTTTATGACCGATTCAGCAGGTAATTACCTTCAAGGTTTCCCTGTTGATGCTGACGGTAACTCTACTTCTGTGAGTTTATCGAGTACGGTACCGATTAAAATTCCTGATACAGCAGGTAGCCCAGTTCAAACAAGTAACGTTGGCTTACAAATGAACCTAAATGTCGGCGAGTCAGAATTAGATCCAGCGAATTTTGATCCGAATGATCCTGACACGTTTAATAATTCAACTTCTGTAACGATTTATGACTCGTTAGGTGAGTCTCATATCATGACGACTTATTTTGTTAAACCTACAGATGGTGCTTACACAGGTGAAAGTAACTGGGTCGCATTTTATGCCGTTGATGGCAAACAAGTTGATATTGACCAAGCAAATGGTGGTTCATATGGCGTTGATACCACAGGTGATGGTATTGCAGATGGTACTGCATTAGCTGAGAATGCATCTGGCTGGAAAGGCTCAGTTTTAAAATTTAATGATGCGGGTGCTTATACAGGTTCAGATCCTACCACTGTTGAAACGGTAGAACTGGGTGTTAACGGTGCTAATGTATTAGGTCCTGGCGCTGATGGAAGTCAGAAGATTACACTTGGTTTTAATAATCCAACTCAATATGCATCACCTTTTGAAGTCACAGAATTAACCCAAGACGGAACCACTGTTGGCCGCTTAACTAATGTTGGGATCGGTGAAGATGGACTAGTGACAGCAAGTTATAGTAACGGCACAACTGAGCCATTAGCACGTGTTGCTTTAGTTCGTTTTGCCAATGAGCAAGGCTTAACGCAAGTGGGTAACACTTCTTGGAAGGCGAGTTTAGATTCAGGTGCTGCTCTAGCGGGTGAAGCTAATAGTGGCACATTTGGTGGCATTCGTTCATCGGCTTTAGAGCAATCTAACGTTGATTTGACTACTGAGCTTGTTGATTTGATTTC
This sequence comes from Shewanella sp. TC10, assembly GCF_009663145.1. Lineage (GTDB taxonomy): Bacteria > Pseudomonadota > Gammaproteobacteria > Enterobacterales > Shewanellaceae > Shewanella. The sequence goes on along the minus strand of NZ_VKHR01000016.1, from coordinate 61,036 downwards.
AGCTCAACGTAACTTCCAAGCCAACTCGCGTACGCTTGAAGTGAACAACACCTTGAACCAATCGATTCTTCAGATTCGATAAATCTTAAACTCTCAAAGAGTTTAGCGAGTCAAAGAGTTGCCGCCATGGCAACTCTTTGCCATTTTATTCTGACTATTTATCTGCTTTCTTTATTCTATAGCACTGTTTATTTCTTCTATATTTCATTCAGTTAATTCTAAATATCCTTCCTTTTATACTTTGGCACACTGATTGCTAGTTCTGTATATATCTTTTGTTATGTAGAAAGTTTGACGGAGCAGCAAATGGACAAATTACTTTATGTTGCCATGAGTGGGGCAAAGCAGAATATGAATGCTTTGGCTGTTCGTGCCAATAATTTAGCCAATGCGAATACCGATGGTTTTAAAGCTGATTTGGCTCAGGCTCGCTCTATGCAAGTATTTGGCGAAGGTTTACCTACGCGTGTTTTCTCTATGACAGAAAGCCCAGGCCATAACTTTAGTTCGGGGCCAATTAAAACCACGGGGCGTGATTTAGATATCGCCATCAAAGATAAAGGCTGGATTGCAGTACAAGGTGGTGATGGTGGTGAAGCTTACACTCGCTCAGGGAGTCTAAGTTTTGACAGTACAGGCTTACTGACTAATGGCCGTGGAAACCCTGTGATGGGTGAGGCAGGCCCTATTGTCTTGCCGCTACCTATCGATAAAGTTCAGATATCACCTGATGGGATTATTTCTGTACGACCACAAGGCGCTACAGCTGATGTCATCGAAGAAGTGGCTCGAATCAAACTCGTTAACCCTGACAATCAAGAGATGATGCGTGGTGAAGACGGTTTATTCAGATTGACCTCAGGGCTTAATGCACCGAACGATCCAAATATTAAAGTTGAAACAGGCGCTGTTGAAGGCAGCAATGTTAATGCTGTATCTGAAATGGTGGCGTTAATTGATATTCAGCGCCAATACGAAATGCAAGTGAAGATGATGAAAAATGCCGAAGACCTTGATCGTGCATCGTCATCTTTAATGAGAATTAGTTAGGAGTAATTATTATGCATCCCGCTTTATGGATAAGTAAAACTGGCTTAGACGCCCAGCAAACCGATATTGCAGTTATTTCTAATAACGTGGCGAATGCCAGTACTGTTGGCTATAAGAAAAGCCGGGCAGTATTCGAAGACTTGCTTTATCAAACCGTGAATCAAGCGGGTGGTATTAGTGCTGATAATACTAAACTACCTAATGGTCTGAATATTGGCGCGGGTACTAAGGTTGTTGCCACTCAAAAAATGTTCACCCAAGGCAACATGCTTACTACGGATAACTCTCTAGATTTAATGATTGAGGGGCCTGGTTTTTTTGAAGTGGAAATGCCAGATGGTACCGCTGCTTATACGCGAAATGGTCAGTTTAGTTTAGATGAGAATGGCCAAATTGTGACCCCAGGTTCTGGCTATGTTGTACAGCCATCAATCACTATCCCAGATGATGCAACCTCGATAACGGTTTCAGCTGAAGGTGAAGTTTCGGTTAAGTTATCTGGCGCGACTGAAAGTACAGTTGTTGGGCAGCTTGCTATGAGTGATTTTATTAATCCATCAGGGCTAGATCCTCTAGGCCAAAACTTGTATACCGAAACGGGCGCGAGTGGAACGCCAATTCAAGGCACGGCTTCATTAGATGGCTTAGGTGCAATTCGACAGGGTGCACTTGAAACATCGAATGTGAATGTCACAGAAGAGTTAGTTAACTTAATTCAAAGTCAGCGAATTTATGAGATGAACTCAAAAGTGATTTCAGCTGTTGACCAAATGATGTCTTACGTAACTCAAAATCTATAAGTTTGATGGAAGGGGAAGGATAATGCGTATTTACTTAGCCTTAGCTTCGGCAATAGTACTTGCAGGTTGCAGCACTACTCAGCAAAAACCTATTCCAGATGATCCGTTTTATGCCCCTGTATACCCAGAGGCGCCGCCAACAAAAATGGTATCAACGGGTTCAATTTACATAGATCATCAATCGTCGAGTTTATACTCGGATATTCGAGCTCATAAAGTTGGCGATATTATTACTGTGTTGCTTAATGAGTCTACTCAAGCGAAGAAAAGTGCCAACAATGAAATTAAGAAAGACTCAAATTTAAGTGTTGACCCAATTTACGCTGGTGGTGGCAATGTCACTATTAAAGGTGTGCCACTGGATCTACGTTATTCAGATTCTATGGATACCAAACGTGAGTCTGATGCTGATCAGTCAAACAGTTTAGATGGCAGTATTTCAGCTAACGTCATGCAGGTATTGAGTAATGGTAATTTAGTGATTCGTGGCGAGAAATGGATTTCGATTAACAATGGTGATGAGTTTATCCGTGTTACTGGCATGGTTCGAAGCCAAGATATCACCCCAGAAAATACCGTAGAGTCAACCCGTGTTGCTAATGCCCGTATTCAATATAGTGGTACTGGTACTTTTGCTGATGTCCAAAAGGTGGGGTGGTTAAGTTCATTCTTCATGGGCGAATGGTGGCCTTTCTAAGGAGTATGCCATGAAGATTAAATCATTTTTTGTGAGCGTTGTTATTTCCGCAGCAACCGTTGCGATGTTAACTGTCTCAGCGCCAACTCAAGCCCAGCGCATTAAAGATATTGCCAATGTTCAAGGGGTACGAAGTAACCAGTTGATTGGTTATGGTTTAGTGGTTGGTTTACCTGGAACCGGTGAAAAAACCCGTTATACCGAACAAACATTCAGAACCATGTTGAAAAACTTTGGTATTAACTTACCTGATAATGTCAGTCCTAAAACCAAGAATGCGGCGGTTGTTGCAGTCCATGCTGAGATGCCAGCATTTATCAAACCCGGTCAAAATCTTGACATTACAGTATCCAGTATCGGTGAAGCAAAAAGCTTACGCGGCGGCACATTACTACAAACCTTCTTAAAAGGTGTTGATGGTAATGTGTATGCCATTGCCCAAGGTAGCCTAGTTGTCAGTGGTTTTAGTGCTGAAGGTCTAGATGGCTCGCAAGTGATTCAAAATACCCCAACCGTTGGACGTATTCCTGGTGGTGCGATGGTGGAACGTAGTGTCATGTCGCCTTTTGCGACTGGCGATCATTTAACCTTCAATTTACATCGCTCTGATTTTTCTACCGCCAAAAGTATGGCTGATGCCATCAATAGTTTTTTAGGCCCAGGAATGGCTCGCGCGTTGGATGGAACTTCTGTTCAAGTGAGCGCTCCCCGGGATGCATCTCAGCGAGTTTCTTTCCTTGCTACGCTTGAAAATGTCGAAGTTGAAATTGCCAGTGAGTCAGCGAAAGTGATTGTTAATTCGCGTACAGGGACGATTGTAGTTGGTCAAAATGTAAAATTGATGCCAGCTGCGGTAACGCATGGTGGATTAACGGTAACCATAGCAGAAGCAACGCAGGTCTCCCAACCTAATGCATTTGCAAATGGTCAAACTGTTGTCACTACTGAAAGCACCATAGATGTGGCTGAAGCCGACAGCAGAATGTTTTTATTCGACCCAGGTACAACCTTAGATGAGCTTGTACGTGCAGTTAATTTAGTCGGAGCAGCTCCTTCCGATGTACTTGCAATACTTGAAGCGTTAAAAATGGCAGGCGCTTTGCATGGTGAACTTATCATCATCTAAAAATTGTCGGTACGACTATGGAAAAGCTGTCAAATTCATCGCACTTTCTGGATCTAGGAGGACTAGATTCATTACGTTCTCAAGCCCAGAAGGACGAGAAGGCGGCGCTCAAAGAGGTCGCCAAACAGTTTGAAGGGATATTTATTCAAATGTTGATGAAAAGCATGCGTGATGCAAACGCTGCTTTTAAATCTGACAGCCCAATGAATAGTCAAACTACCGAATTCTTCGAAAACATGCGTGACCAGCAAATGTCAGTAGATTTATCTGACAAGGGAATGCTTGGTATTGCTGACCTGATGGTGCAACAGTTATCACCGCAAGATACTCCATTTAAGCCTGCATCAGTATTACGTGGCGATATCGATGCCAAAATCAATCACTCATTATTTGACGCAGCTCCTAAAGAAGCTTCAGTAAATCAAGCTTCTACTATGAATACATCGTCATTAAATGCGATTGAATCAGGTAAACCTGCGGTTAATATTAATCAGTTGTCCAGTAGCCATAGCGTTATTGATGAACAAACCTTTGAAAAAATACTCGCCGGTAATGCCGCTCCTTCTGTTGCCTCCAGTGGCAATCAATTGCCGCAAACCATTCATCAGGCGCCAACAGAGTTTGAAAATCCAGAACATTTTGTTTCGGTGTTATATCCCCATGCAGAAAAAGCTGCCAAAACCTTAGGGACAACACCTGAAGTGCTTTTAGCTCAGTCAGCACTAGAAACCGGTTGGGGCCAAAAAATGATCCGCCGCCAAGATGGTAGTGCCAGCAACAACTTATTTAACATTAAAGCTGATAGCCGTTGGCAAGGTGATAAAACTTCTGTGAACACTCTGGAATATGAACAGGGGATTGCGGTGAAGCAAAAAGCGGATTTCAGAATGTATGACAACGTCGAACAAAGTTTTAATGATTTTGTGTCATTTATTTCAAATGGCGAACGTTACCAAGACGCTAGAAAAGTAGCAGCTGAGCCTGCCAAATTTATTAATGCATTACAAAAAGCCGGTTATGCCACAGATCCTCAATATGCACAAAAAGTGTTGAAAGTGATGGAGTCAGTGACTAATGGACTTAAGTCTGTACTGCCTGGAGAGACTAACTAATGGCTGTTGATTTATTAAATATCGCCCGTACGGGTGTACTGGCGGCGCAATCTCAGATGGGCGTGACCAGTAATAACATTGCTAATGCCAATACTGTGGGTTATCACCGCCAAGTTGCAGAGCAATCGACATTAGAATCTCAGAAAATTGGTAATAGCTTTTATGGACAGGGTACTTATGTATCTGACGTAAAGCGTATTTATAACGACTTTGCAGCACGTGAATTACGCATTGGCCAAACCGCTATGAGTGGTGCTGAAACCCGTTACACCAAAATGAATGAGATGGATCAGCTTTATTCACAAATTGGTTCTATGGTGCCAGATAGGCTTAACGACTTTTTTGCAAGTATCAACAGTGTTGCTGATCTACCTACAGATCTCGCTATGCGTGACAGTATGCTCGGGGCTGCGCAGCAAACTGCAACCAGTTTAAATCAAATGCAGTCACATCTTGATTCACAGATGAAGCAAACAAATAGCCAAATCGGTGCTGTTGCGGATCGTATTAATGAAATTAGTAATGAACTGGCCAATATTAACTTAGAACTGATGAAAAGTGGCAATCAAGATAGTCAATTACTTGATCAGCAAGATGCACTTATTCTTGAACTAAGTGAATACTCTGAAGTGAATGTGATCCCACTAGATAATGGTGGCAAGAGTGTCATGTTAGGTGGGTCTGTGATGCTTGTATCTGGTGAAGTAGCCATGCAAGTGGGAACGACTACCGGTGACCCTTATCCAAATGAAGTGAGATTAACCACATCGACTGGCAATCAAACATTAGTCATAGATGGCTCAAAGTTAGGTGGTCAACTTGGCGAATTATTCAAGTTCAGAGACGAAACACTTATCCCTGTTAATCAAGAGTTAGGGCAGCTTGCTCTTGGTGTTGCTGATGCATTTAATGAAATGCAGTCTAAGGGTTTTGATTTAAATGGTGAGCTAGGGCAGAACATTTTTACTGATATTAATGATCCAACGATGGCAGCTGGCCGAGTAGGTGAATATGAAGGTAACACTGGGACTGCAAAATTAAGAGTTAATATTGATGATGTGAGCCAACTCACTGGCAGTTCATACGAGCTATCTTACACAGCGCCTTCTACATATGAACTGAAAGATACTAAAACTGGTGATATCCAAGCGTTAACTTATGATGCTGTGAATAACCAATTAACGGGTGGGGATGGTTTTTCTATTCAAATTGATTCAGTTCCAGCGGGTTTCGCTGATGGTGATACTTTTGAAATTAGACCTAACGCAGGTGCAGCAGCTGGGATCGGTGTCGTAATGACTGACCCGAAAGGCATCGCAGCAGCGGGGCCGCAAATTACTGCTGAGCCAACTAACTCTGGTGAAACAAGCGTAAAACTAACGAGTATTGACAGAACGAATCCAAACTTCCCAATTACAGACAGTGAATTAACTTTTCAGATTGATACTGTCACGAATACCTATCAAGCATTTGACTCAACAGGAGCTGCTGTTGGAGGCCCAACTGCATTTACACCTCCTCAAATCAGCACGCCTTATGGATTTGATTTCGAAATCGATGATAGTTCTACAGGCGGTGTTATTGATACTTATACCTTTGATTTGTCATTTGCTGAAGGTGATAACAGTAATGCAGTCGAAATGGCGAAATTAGTCGATGCAAAATTGATGAATGGTGGTTCTACCACGCTAGCCGGAGTTTTCGAAGGTACAAAGCTAGATATTGGTAGCCAAACTAAGGCTGCCTCTGTGTCAGTTGCTTCAAATGAAGCGGTTTATCAACAAGCTTATAACCGAGTACAAAGTGAATCAGGCGTTAACTTAGATGAAGAAGCGGCAAACCTCATGCGCTTTCAACAATCTTACCAAGCGTCCGCCAGAATAATGTCAACTGCGCAGGAAATGTTTAACTCACTGCTTAGTTCAGTTCGCTAGGAGAATCAGTTATGCGAATTTCAACCGCTCAGATGTTTAATCAAAATACGAGCAGTATTTCTAAAGGGCAGTCGGCAACTAATAAGATTCTTGAACAATTAGCCAGCGGTAAAAAAATCAATACTGCAGGTGATGATCCCGTTGCCGCTATCGGTGTTGATAATTTACGACAGAAAAACTCGTTAGTAGACCAATATGTCAAAAATATCGATTATGCCCAAAAGCATCTTGGTTTAAGTGAAAGCAAGCTTGGAAGTACTGAAACGATATTGAGCAGTATGCGTGAGCAATTTCAACGGGCTGCAAACGGTAGTTTGTCTCAATCTGAACGGCAAATGATTGCCGATGAAATGAAAGATAGCTTAGAAGAGCTAATGTCAATTGCCAACACAAGAGATGAATCGGGTAATTACATCTTTGCTGGTAATGATACTAATAATCCACCGTTTGCTTTTGATAGTAACGGTCAAATTGTATATAGCGGTGATAGCGGAGAGCGGCAAAGCGTTGTTGCCTCTGGTGTTACCGTCGGAACAAATGTGCCAGGTGATACGGTATTTATGAACGCTCCAAATCCGTTAGGTGATTATGGCGTCAATTATTTGCCATCACAACAAGGCGAGTTCACCGTTGAAAAGGCAGCTATTTTTGACTCTGCCGCCCATATTGAAGATACCTACACGTTTAACTTTGTTGATAATGCTGGGGTGATAGATTTACAAATTCAAGATTCTGGCGGCACAGTGGTTTCTACAGTACCTAATTTTGACCCAAGTAACCCTGTGAGCTTTAACGGGATAGAGGTTAAGTTGTCTGGGCAGCCTGTTGCAGGTGACTCTTTTACCATGGAACCTCAAGAAACTGTCAGTATTTTAGATACCTTGAATGAAGCGATTTCAATGCTTGAGGACCCTACAATTCCAAATACTTCCCAAGGGAATTCAAAGTTGGCACAGCTATTGAATAATATTGATAGTGGTCAAATTCAAGTCAGTACAGCAAGAAGTATTGCTGGCAATAGCTTGAAGAGTTTAGAGAGTATTTCTACTCATCACGCTGAAGAAAAAATTGTTAATGATAGTGCACTCTCCATGCTTGAAGATTTGGACTATGCAGCGGCAATAACTGAGTTTGAAAAACAGCAACTGGCATTAAATGCCGTGTCGAGTGTATTCGGCAAAGTAGGTTCTATTTCATTGTTTGACTATATCTAGCTAGGCGTTTGAATCTCGTAAGATATATGAACAAGAAAAACCAACGTTAAATTGTAAAATTTAGCCAAGCTCCAAAGTCTTGGCAACAAAACTAAGAATGAGGATAAATTTATGGCTATTACAGTAAATACCAACGTTACATCAATGAAAGCGCAGAAAAATTTGAATGCTTCTACCCAAGGATTGGCGACATCGATGGAACGCTTATCAAGTGGTTTACGCATTAACAGTGCAAAAGATGATGCCGCTGGTTTAGCGATTTCTAACCGTTTGAACTCACAAGTTCGTGGCTTAGATGTTGGTATGCGTAATGCAAACGATGCTATTTCGATTGCGCAGATTTCTGAAGGTGCGATGCAAGAACAAACCAATATGTTGCAGCGTATGCGTGATTTAACCATTCAATCTGAAAATGGTGCGAACAGTACTGCAGACTTAGCTGCTCTGAAAGCCGAAATGGACCAATTAGCAGAAGAGATTACTGCTATTGGTGATAGTACTGCTTTTGGTGATACTAAATTATTAACAGGTGGCTTTTCTGCTGGTAAAACTTTCCAAGTTGGCCATCAAGATGGTGAAGATATCAGCATCACAGTAAAAACAAGCAACGCGGCAAGTCTATCTGTAGGCGCTTTAACTAATGCGACTTCAGCAGGACGTGCCTCAGCGCTTACCAAAATTGATGCGGCAATTAAAAATATTGATACCCAGCGGGCAGACTTAGGTGCGAAACAAAACCGTCTAGCTCATAACATTGCTAACAGTGCAAATACTCAAGCTAACGTTGCAGATGCAAAGTCACGTATTGTTGATGTCGACTTTGCCAAAGAAACTGCTGAAATGACTAAAAATCAAGTGTTGCAACAAACGGGTAGCTCAATGTTAGCCCAAGCTAACCAACTGCCTCAAGTCGCGTTATCCTTATTAGGTTAATAAACTAATTAAGCTAATACGCAACTTTTTCGTTAGTCATTAAATTAAGCCATATTTTCTTTTTAAGATAAATATGGCTTTTTGCATCTGTAAGTTGTTGTTTTTAAATAAAGTAAGGCTTTGAGTGAAAAATGTTCAAAAAAAACTAAAGTATCTAAAATTGCTGCCGTTAAAGTATTTGTAACCCAATAGACCCGCCTGGCAATAGAGACAGGCAAGTTTTAAAGCCAGGTATAAAGAGGAAATCAAATTATGGCTATTACAGTAAATACAAACGTCACTTCAATGAAAGCGCAGAAGAACTTAAATTCTTCAACTTCAAATTTAGCCACATCGATGGAACGTTTATCAAGTGGTTTACGTATTAACAGCGCAAAAGATGATGCAGCGGGTTTAGCTATCTCTAACCGTTTGAACTCTCAAGTTCGTGGTTTAGAAGTGGGTATGCGTAACGCAAATGATGCAATCTCAATTGCACAAATTTCTGAAGGCGCAATGCAGGAGCAAACAAACATGCTTCAGCGTATGCGTGACTTGACGGTACAATCTGAGAATGGTGCAAACAGTACTGCAGATTTAACAGCAATTAAAGCAGAAATGGATGAGCTTGCATTAGAAATCACTGAGATTGGTAACAATACTGCATTTGGTGAAACCAAATTATTAGATGGTAGTTTCTCAACCGGTAAAAACTTCCAAGTAGGTCACCAAGATGGTGAAGATATTACTATCACAGTTAAAACAAGTGATTCTACTAGCTTATCTGTTGCGGCATTAACTAATGCGACGTCTGCTGGTCGTGCTTCTGCTCTTGGCAAAATTGACGCTGCTATCAAAACAATTGATAGTCAACGTGCAGATTTAGGTGCTAAACAAAACCGTTTAGCGCATAACATTGCTAACAGTGCGAACACTCAAGCAAACGTTGCAGATGCAAAATCACGTATTGTTGATGTGGATTTCGCTAAAGAAACTGCAGAAATGACTAAGAACCAAGTATTACAGCAAACAGGTTCTGCGATGCTTGCACAAGCTAACCAGCTACCTCAAGTGGCTTTATCTCTTCTATAATTTGAATAGTCTGTTTAAATATTAGAATTAAAGAAGGGAGATCTTGAAAGGTCTCCCTTTTATCGTTTTAATCTTGTTCGTTTTAGAGTGATAACTCTTTAACGAATCATATGGCTTTACAATAATAACAATTCAGAGGAGTAAGATGAGTATGGATATCAATTTTACTAGCGCCTCAAATACCCTTATTGATAATATGGGCACGCGTCAGTTAGCTGAAAGCAAAACTCAACAGGCTGAGGAAAAAACAAAAGTATCAGAGCTGGCTAAATCAGAACAGCATGAGCAAGACTATACTGATAAGAAACCTGAAGAAAAGAACTTATCGGAAGTCACAGATGATCTTAATGACATGGCGTCAATAATGCGTAAAGGCCTAGCTTTTAAAGTTGATGACGACTCTGGTAAAAATGTGATCAGTGTTATGGATATCGACTCTGGTGACGTCATTAGGCAGATCCCTAACGAAGAAGCGTTAGAACTGTCGCAAAAGCTAGCTGAAGTGGCCGGATTATTGCTTAATACTGAAGCGTAAATAAAGAGATTTTGTAGTTAATTTTTCGCAATCAATCTTTTGTGATAAAGAAGCGTAAACGATTTTATTGAATACTATGTGAGGAAACTATGGCATTAACAGCAACCGGTATTGGCTCTGGCCTAGATATCAACACCATTGTAGGTGTTCTTGTAGATGCTGAAAAACTTCCTAAAGAAGCATTATTTGATAAAAGTGAAGCGAGCATTGATGCGAAAGTGTCTGCTATCGGTTCATTGAAAAGTAAACTGTCTACATTCCAAGATGCTTTAGAGAAATTGAGTGACCCTGACGCACTTAACATTCGTAAAGTATCTACTGGCGAAAGTATTTATTTTGGCGCTACGGCTGATAAAACTGCACAAACAGGCAGTTATCAAATTCAAGTAGAGCAACTTGCCTCTTCACATAAAGTAGCAGGTACCAATGTTGCTGATCCCAGTCTCGGTGTGGGAACGGGCAGCCTTGATTTATCGGTTAATGGTGAAGCATTTTCTGTAGATATTGAAGCGACAGATTCACTTGAAGATATTGCCAAAAAAATCAATGGCGCAACTGACAACTCAGGTGTAACAGCGACAATCATTAAAAGTGATGCAGGTAGTCGATTAGTATTTAGCTCAGATGAGCCTGGTACTGATAACGAAGTGACAATTACAGCTACCGATTCTACAGGCTCCGGATTAAATGATATGTTCGGTGCTGGAAATTTGACGACACTGCAAAGTGCAGAAAATGCCATTTTATACATAGATGGCCAAAAAGTAACATCACAATCTAATGAAGTAACAGATGCCATTGCTGGTGTCACACTGTCGCTAACAAGTGCGGATGTATCTCAAACATCAACATTAAAAATTGAGCAAGATGACGAGCTCGTTAAAGAAAATGTTCAGGCATTTGTTGATGCATATAATACTTTGGTGACATCAATCAGTGACATGTCTAAATACGACACTGAAAAAGAAGAAGCGGCTGCGCTTCAAGGCGATTCAATGATCCGTTCAATTGAATCCCAAATGAGAAGTATGATCAGTAACCGAGTCGATGTAGATGGGCAAACCGTTGCATTATATGACATAGGTATTGAAACAGACCGCTACGGCAAAATGTCAATTGACAGTGAAAAACTAGATACAGCAATCAGTGAAAACATGGATTTAGTTGAAGGGTTATTTGCAACCCCCGATACTGGGATTGCAAATCGTTTAGATACCATGGTTGAAGGTTATGTCAAAACCGGCGGCTTAATCGATAGCCGCAATAACAGTCTAACCAGTGAAAAAAGTCGTTTAGATGATCAGCGTGAAGCTTTCAGTTTGAAAATGGAGCTACTTGAAGCACGCTTATTTAAACAGTTTAATGCGATGGACTTAGTGGTCGCCTCATTAAACCAGCAAAGTTCAGGATTAGTGGAACGTTTAAACTCACTTCCTGGTTCGGTAGCACAGAACTAAGTTTAATTACTGTTTAAAGTATATGAATCAATTAAATAATAAAAATGATGTTATTGAAGAAACACTTCAGTTATTAGAAAACACACCATCAGAAAATGAAAAATCTGACGAGTTGGTATCTAAATTGCTTGTATTGATTGGAGAGCGTCAAATTTTACTCGATAGTATTGATGAAAGTGATGTGGATGTTGCTAGAAAAACACTTCAGGATCAAATTGTGATTGGTGAAGGTTTTGAAAAAAGGGCAAATAATGTTCTTAAGCACATTCAATCTTTACTTCAAGCTAGAAAAAAAAATCAGCGCCAAATAAATGTATATCAGTCAATCGATTCAAATAAGTAGCGAAGGTGACCTATGAGAGGATCAATAAAATCTTACCGCAAAGTATCTCTAGATAGTGAGATTGCTGTTGCGTCCCCCCATCGAATTATCCAAATGATGTTTGATGGTGCTCTTTTGCGTTTAGCCCAGAGCCGCTACGCAATTGAAACTCAAGATCTACAAGGAAAAGGCGTTGCCATCAATAAGGCTATTGGCATTATTAATGGCTTAAATAATAGCTTGAATATGGATGTGAAAGACTCTGTTGCTAGTAATTTAAGTGACTTATATGATTTCATGTTACGCCGTATTTCAGAAGCTAATATGAACAATGATGTTAAAGCCATTGATGATGTAACAGTCATTCTACGAACCATTAAAGAAGGTTGGGATGCTATCCCTCAAGATATGCATCAAATGACATCTGAAGCTAGTTGATACTATATGTTACCTTTAAAAAATAGACGCCGATGGCGTCTTTTTTTTAAGCTCTATTTGATGATAAACACTTCAGTTAACTCGTCTATTTTATAGCGTACCTCTTAACTAAATCATTAAAGTTGCCTATAAAAACAACTGTTAGTGACTTAAATCAACAGCATGGTAGAATAATAGCTCGTGATACTTGATTCTCATGCTCTGATAATACAATATTTATTTTTTGCGTATTCGTTTAAACTTTATTGCAGGTTTGGCTATATTTAAGTAAAGATTAAAAAATATGAGTATGCATTCTGCTATGTTAATGTTTATATTATAATTGTGTCACTGAGCCGGTAGGTTTTGACATCAATAAATATAGCGCGATAATCAATATTCAAGTCGAGGCTCTGATTTTTGAGCAGTTAAAGACCTAATAACATGAATATGACCTTGAATAACTAATAACTAGAGCTTTGGCCTTCTTACATGATGCAAATAGAACAACGAATTTTAATTGTTGCTGAACCTTCTGAGCGTGTGTCTCGTCTTTGTTGTATTTTTGAATTTTTAGATGAAAAACACCATATCATCACTACAGATGATCTTGCGTCATTAACGCGCGAATCGCGTTTCAGAGCCTTAGTCATAGATACTGAATCTGTATCTCCTGAATTTATTAAAGATGTTCAGTCATCAATTCCGTGGCAGCCCGTATTATTAATTGGTGCTCTTGAAGTAAATGGTGTCAATGTTTTAGGCACTATTGATGAGCCCATTAACTACCCACAACTAACTGAGCTGTTACATTTTTGCCAAGTCTACGGTCAGGCTAAACAACCACAAATTCCAACCAGTGCTAATCAAACTAAGTTATTCCGTTCACTTGTTGGGCGTAGTGAAGGCATAGCCAACGTTCGTCATCTGATAAGCCAAGTTGCTTCTTCTGATGCGACGGTATTGGTATTAGGTCAATCAGGAACTGGTAAAGAAGTTGTCGCGCGTAATATCCATTACATGTCTGAGCGCCGTGACGGTCCTTTTATTCCTGTAAATTGTGGCGCTATCCCACCAGAATTGTTAGAAAGTGAGCTTTTTGGCCATGAAAAAGGCTCTTTTACTGGCGCGATTTCTACCCGAAAAGGTCGTTTTGAATTAGCTGAAAATGGCACGCTGTTTTTAGATGAAATTGGTGATATGCCTTTGCAAATGCAGGTTAAGCTACTGCGTGTGCTTCAAGAAAAAGTGTTTGAAAGAGTAGGTGGTTCGAAAACCATCACAACGGATGTACGGGTGGTAGCTGCAACGCATCGTGATTTAGAAACGATGATTAATGAAAACTTGTTCCGTGAAGATCTTTACTATCGTTTAAATGTATTCCCAATCGAGATGCCATCATTAAGTGAGCGTCGTGATGATGTACCACTGCTACTACAAGAACTGGTTAGCAGAGTCTTTAATGAAGGCCGTGGTAAAATCCGTTTTACTCAACGTGCTATAGAATCATTAAAGGAACATAATTGGTCAGGTAACGTTCGTGAATTATCTAACTTGGTTGAACGCCTAACGATACTTTTCCCCGGTGGACTTGTTGATGTTAATGATTTACCTCGTAAGTATCGTTATATCGATGTGCCAGAGTACAGTGTTGAGATCAGTGAAGAGCAACAAGAACGTGATGCTTTAGCGTCAATTTTCAGTGATGATGAACCTATTGAGATCCCTGAAACGCGTTTCCCAAGTGAGTTACCTCCAGAAGGCGTTAACCTTAAAGACTTATTAGCTGAGCTAGAAATCGATATGATCCGCCAAGCTCTAGAACAGCAAGATAATGTCGTTGCTCGTGCTGCTGAAATGTTGGGAATACGAAGAACGACGCTTGTTGAGAAAATGCGCAAGTATGGAATGAGTAAAGATTAACCAATTTACGATTTAACTGTTACAGTAAAAGCATGCCTTAGGCATGCTTTTTTTATGTCTATAAACAATAGTTATGTTTTGGCACATCAAATGCATTAGCTCTAACCAAAGATAATATTTTGACGGAGTGGCTATGTTTTCGGCACACAACAGTTCAGCGCAAACTATGATAGAGCCAAGCTCCCTATTAGATGTAGTGGATTCTTTAAGTGATAGCTATAATGACACGAGTACCAGTGTAAAAGGTGTTGAGAGCCTAATTACAGCATCTAGTAAAGGTTCAGCTGAGCACATTGGGCGTTCCACACCGCAAAAGGCGGCGAATATGTCGAATCAAATGGCGCATATCCTTCAAGCAATGCCTTCTGGTGTTGTGATTATCAATGGAGATGGCTTGGTCACTCTAGCTAATCCAGTTGCTACAGAATTATTAGGTCGACCGCTTCAAGGTGCTAAATGGTTTGATATCATTAATCGTGCTTTCTCTCCCCAAGAAGATGATGGTCATGAAGTCTCACTTAAAAATGGTCGTAGAGTTAAGCTAGCCATTACACCGCTGACACCGGAACCTGGACAATTAATTGTATTAACTGATTTAACAGAAACCCGTTTATTACAAAAAAACTTATCTCACCTGCAGCGCTTATCCGCACTAGGCAAAATGGTAGCGACATTAGCTCACCAGGTAAGAACGCCACTTTCTGCTGCGATGCTGTATGCATCAAACTTGGCAAGTCCTAAGCTAAATGATACAGCCAAAAAACGTTTTCAAACAAAACTCGTTGATAGACTTAATGAGCTTGAGCGCCAAGTAAATGACATGCTGCTAATGGCGAAAAATAAACAAGATGATGTGTCTGAACCCATGACTGCGGAAGATATCATTGAGCCTGTGCTAGCGAGCTGTGAACCTATAGTTGAAAACAAACAATGTAAGTTAAAATATTTTAATCACTCTAGTGAGAAGATATTAGCGAACGGGAATGCTTTAAGCTCAGCAATTAATAACTTAGTGATGAATAGCTTAGAAGCTAATGCTACCGAAATTAGGCTCATAACTGCTGCATCAGATACTCACATCCATATTGATGTTATTGATAATGGCAAAGGGTTAGCAGCTGATATGCAACAGCAAATACTAGAACCTTTTTTTACCACTAAGAGTCAGGGTACTGGTTTAGGTCTTGCGGTGGTTCAAACTGTGGTTCGCAATCATAATGGTACTGTACAAGTTTCGTCACAACCGAATAAAGGTTGTTTGATTCGACTATCATTTCCTATTTATCAGTCAATTAATTCTAAACCAGAACAACATACAAATGATAATGTAAATGGAGTGGAGGCAACTCATGGGTGAAGCAAAACTATTACTTGTAGAAGATGATGAATCTTTACGAGAAGCCTTACTTGATACCTTACTTTTGGCAAGTTATGAATGTGTCGATGTCGCATCTGCAGAAGAAGCGATCATTGCTTTAAAGTCCAATGAGTTTGATCTCGTTATCAGTGATGTACAGATGGAAGGCATTGGTGGTATTGGATTACTGAATTATTTACAGCAACAAAACAATAAAGTACCTGTTTTGTTAATGACAGCATATGCCACAATCGATAGTGCTGTGAGCGCAATAAAGCTTGGCGCTGTCGATTATCTGGCTAAACCATTTGCTCCAGAAGTATTATTGAATCAAGTATCACGTTATTTACCGTTAAAGCAAAACCTTGACCAACCCGTGGTTGCAGATGATAAAAGTTTGGCTTTGTTATCAATTGCGCAGCGTGTGGCAAGCTCTGATGCATCAGTAATGATTATGGGGCCAAGTGGTTCAGGTAAAGAAGTGCTAGCGCGATATATTCATCAAAATAGTACCCGTACAGAACAGCCTTTCATTGCGATAAATTGCGCCGCTATTCCTGAAAACATGTTAGAGGCGACCTTATTTGGCTATGAAAAAGGCGCTTTTACTGGTGCTTATCAAGCTTGTCCTGGCAAATTTGAACAGGCACAAGGCGGCACAATTTTATTAGATGAAATTTCAGAAATGGAATTGGGATTACAAGCTAAATTACTACGTGTTTTACAAGAACGAGAAGTAGAACGCCTGGGTGGTCGAAAAACTATTTCATTGGATGTCAGAGTACTTGCGACATCAAACCGAGATTTAAAAGAAATGGTTGCCTCAGGAGGTTTCAGAGAGGATTTATATTATCGAATTAATGTATTTCCTTTAACTTGGCCAGCATTAAACCAACGTCCTGCAGACATATTGCCGCTTGCTCGTCATATACTGGTTAAACATGCTAAAAAAGCCAATATCTCACCTGTACCAAGCTTAGATGAAGTAGCCTGTCGAAGACTACTTACTTATCGTTGGCCGGGAAATGTCCGTGAGCTCGATAATGTGATTCAACGAGCACTTATTCTTCATACCGGTGATGAGATCTCTACAAGCGATATTATTCTCGACACTAATGAAGTTGAGTTACAGCAATCTGAACCTTTACAAGCTAAGCCAGCCGTAGAGAACGATGGCCTTGGTGGAGAGTTAAAAGCCCAAGAGCATGTCATTATTTTAGAAACGTTAAATCAATGTAATGGCAGTCGCAAAGATGTGGCTGAAAAACTAGGGATCAGTGCCAGAACTTTACGTTATAAAATGGCAAAAATGCGTGACATGGGAATTCAAGTTCCTGCATAGCGCCTGATTACTTTATACATCACGTCTCAAGCAGGCCTAATTTATTGAATAATTAGGCCTGCTGCCTATTTGTTAGTCAAACAGCCAACCTTTAGTGATAAATCTGCTTAATCTTTCAATATACCTATATTGTTGGCATTCAACTTGCTAAATCTATTGTAACTGGTTTTTAGTCGTCAATTATCCGACGAATAGGAGATTACAATGCAGATTAGTTCAAATCCTTTTTTACAAGAAATGCAATCACTTCGTGGTGAAATTTCGCCTAATCTACGTTCACCTATTCAGCCAGATATGGTCCAAAAAGTGGGAAACACTTCTGGGGCAGATTTTGGAGAGTTACTTTCTCAAGCCGTTGGTGGTGTGACTGAGTTACAGAAAAACTCGGCTAACCTAGCCACTCGCTTAGAGATGGGGGATTCGACAGTAACTTTATCAGATACCGTCATCGCTCGTGAAAAATCTGGTGTGGCTTTTGAAGCCACAGTACAGGTAAGAAATAAGCTTGTAGAAGCTTATAAAGAAATTATGAGCATGCCTGTTTAGGCCTCTTTATCAGATTAGAAAGTAGGTAATTATTGTGAGTACAGATCTCGTATTAGATTCAGATACCGCTAGTAGCACAGGGATTCAGCAGGAAAATAAACCTGGTTTGATGAGTTCTTTTGGTAGTGCTGATTTTATGCGTCAAATTACTATGATTCTGGCATTAGCCGTTTGTTTAGTATTGGCTGTATTTATGATGATGTGGGCACAAGAGCCTGAGTACAGACCGTTAGGTCAAATGGAAACAAACGAAATGATCCAAGTGTTGGACGTTTTGGATAAAAATAAAATCGCTTATAAGATTTCTGGCGATGTCGTCAGCATTCCAGAAGACAAATATCAAAATGTAAAATTATTATTAGGTCGTGCAGGCGTTGAAGCCTCAAGTCAGCCAACAGATTATCTAAGCAAAGATAGTGGTTTTGGTGTGAGCCAACGTATGGAGCAAGCACGATTAAAGCAAAGCCAAGAAATTAACTTAGCCAGAGTAATTGAAGAGTTAAAAAGCGTAACCCGTGCAAAAGTGATTTTAGCCCTGCCAAAAGAAAATGTGTTCGCACGTAATAAATCAAAACCGAGTGCAACAGTTGTTGTTAGCGTTCGTCGTGGCAGTTTAGGGCAAGAAGAAATCGATTCAATCGTCGATATTGTGGCTTCAGCAGTACAAGGTTTAGACCCTACACGTGTTACCGTAACAGATTCAAATGGACGTTTACTTAACTCAGGTAGCCAAGATGCAGCATCATCTAGAGCACGTCGTGAACAAGAGTTAGTTCAGCAAAAAGAAGCTGAATATCGTAACAAAGTCGAATCAATTCTAATGCCTATTTTAGGACCTGAAAACTTTACCTCTCAGGTCGATGTGAATATGGATTTCACCGCGGTTGAACAAACTGCAAAACGATTTTCACCTGATTTACCGGCTATTCGTAGTGAAATGACTATTGAGCGTAATTCATCAGGTCAATCCATGGGCGGGATCCCTGGGGCGTTGTCGAATCAGCCACCAATGGAATCAGATATCCCCCAAGCAGCTGGTGAAGCAGAAACAACTTCAGTAAATGGTGACAGTCACCGTGAAGCAACACGTAACTTTGAGTTAGACACCACAATCAGTCACACCCGTCAGCAAGTGGGTCAAGTAAGACGAGTCAGTGTTTCTGTGGCGATTGATTACAAACCTGGCGCGGTTGATGAAAATGGTGTGGTCACAAGAGTGCCAAGAACCGAGCAAGAGCTGACGAATATTCGTCGATTACTTGAAGGTGCTATGGGGTTCACAAGTCAGCGTGGTGATACTTTAGAAGTGGTAACTGTGCCATTTATGGATCAATTAATCGAAGCATTACCTGAGCCTGAGCTATGGGAGCAACCTTGGTTTTGGCGTGCAGTAAGACTCATTTTAGGTGCATTATTAGTCTTAGTGTTAATTCTATTTGTTATCAGACCAATGTTGAATAAACTGCTGAAAACCAATGAAATTGAAATGCCAGAAGAGGCTCGTTTAGGCCATGAATTAGCTGAGATTGAAGACCAGTACGCTGCTGATACTCTGGGTATGTTGAATACGCAGGAGGCAGATTACAGTTATGCTGATGATGGTTCCATTCAGATCCCAAATCTGCATAAAGATGATGATATGATTAAATCAATTCGGGCTTTAGTGGCAAATGAACCTGAACTTTCTACCCAAGTAATTAAGAGTTGGTTACAAGACGATGGCAAATGATGAAGTTTCGGTAGCAGAGGCTACCAAAGGGTTCAACCCAGATGATTTAACGGGAACTGAAAAAACCGCTATTTTACTCTTGAGCCTTAGCGAAGCTGATGCGGCTTCAATACTAAAACATTTAGAACCTAAACAGGTTCAAAAAGTGGGTATGTCCATGGCCGCCATGGAAGATTTTGGTCAAGAAAAAGTCATTGGAGTTCATAAGCTTTTTCTTGAAGAAATCCAAAAGTTCTCATCAATTGGTTTTAACAGTGAAGAGTTCGTCAGAAAAGCATTAACCGCCGCGCTGGGTGAAGATAAAGCCGGTAATTTAATCGAACAAATTATCATGGGTAGTGGTGCTAAAGGTCTAGACTCGTTGAAGTGGATGGACGCACGCCAAGTTGCAACTATTATTCAAAACGAACATCCGCAAATTCAGACCATTGTTCTATCCTATTTAGAGCCTGATCAAGCTGCTGAAATTTTCAGTCAGTTCCCTGAAAATACTCGACTTGATTTAATGATGCGTATCGCCAATTTAGAAGAAGTTCAACCAGCAGCATTACAAGAATTGAATGATATTATGGAGAAACAGTTTGCTGGCCAAGGCGGTGCACAAGCTGCCAAAATGGGCGGACTTAAAGCTGCTGCTAATATTATGAACTTCTTAGATACAGGCGTTGAAAGCCAGATTATGGAGACGATGCGTGAGTCTGATGAGGAAATGGCGCAGCAAATTCAAGATCTTATGTTTGTATTTGAAAACTTAATTGATGTTGATGACCGTGGTGTACAAGTACTACTTCGAGAAGTACAGCAAGATGTACTGATGAAAGCACTAAAAGGTGCTGATGACCAATTGTCAGATAAAATCATCGGTAATATGTCTAAACGAGCTGGTGAGTTACTTCGCGATGATCTTGAAGCCATGGGGCCAATACGTATTAGTGAAGTTGAAGTTGCCCAAAAAGAAATCCTCGCTATTGCACGTCGCTTAAGTGATAGTGGTGAAATTATGCTAGGTGGTGGTGGCGGTGAAGAGTTCTTGTAACTTTGTCACTAACGAATTTACCTAAAAGCTGTTTTGTGAGTAAATTAATCTTAGTAGAAATTAGGTAGACAGATGACGGAATCTAAAACCAACAAATCAATTGAAAATGATGACGTAGATTTCAGTCATTGGCAGCTACCTGATGTGACCGAAGACCAAACTGATGCGCCATCTAATCTTTTTGGTTTTCAAGGTAATCAAAATCCTTCAGCACCAAGTGAAGATAAACCATTATTGCCACCAACTATGGCTGAAATTGAGCAGATCCGTGTTGAGGCTGAGCAAGAGGGATTTGAGCAAGGTAAAATTGAAGGTCATAGCCAAGGTCTTGAACAAGGTAAGCTTGAAGGATTAGAGCTTGGACACGCTGAAGGTTTTGCACAAGGTGAGCAACAAGGCTATGAAGTTGGTCAAGTCAAACTCAATGAAGTGCTTGAACAATTAACTCAGCTGGTAAAGCAATTCGAACAGCCTTTAATGTTACTTGATGCAGAAATCGAAGCCGAAGTGTTAACTTTAGCGATTAATCTTGCTAAATCTATCGTCGGTCATGAGCTAAAAACTCACCCTGAACATATCTTGTCAGTGCTACGTCAAGGCGTTGACTCATTACCTATCAAAGAGCAGCAAGTCAAACTCAGGTTACATCCTGATGATGCCACTTTAGTCACCCAACTTTATAGTGACGCGCAATTACAAAAAAACCACTGGGATATAGAAGCTGATCCTTCACTTAATCCGGGCGACTGTATTATCAACAGTATGCGTTCAAGTGTTGATTTACGAGTTGAAGAAAGAATGCGTCAGGTGTTGCATGATTTGCAAGAGCAAGCCAGTGGTATTCAAGCCAATGTACAAACCATTAAAACTGAACACCCACAATATACCACTGAGATAGTTGATCAGTTACCTAAGAAAAGTGACATTGAGCCCCGTGTTCAGGATACGGAGCAAGCGGAAACTACTTTTGATAGCGTCAATCAAACGAGTATGAATGACTCAGAAATACTAGATGGCAACGGGTCAAATGAGACGGCTATAAAAGATGACGTTTCAGAGCAAGCTCAAGAAAATGTTCAACCCTCTGATCAACAGCAATTGTTAGACTCTAATGACTTAGTGGAAAACACTGGGCTAGGAACTATAACTCAATTAGATACTGATGAAGGGGACGATAATGTTAAACCGTCAACATCAGTTACTGAATAAACTCAAAATTCAAAGCCAGAAAGTTAGCCCTCTCAGGCCTGTTGCCAGTGGGCAATTAGTGCGTGTTGTTGGTTTAACCCTTGAAGCAACAGGCTGCAGAGCGCCTGTTGGAAGTTTATGTTCTATTGAGACCATGGCCGGAGAACTTGTAGCTGAAGTAGTAGGTTTTGACGATGAATTATTGTACCTAATGCCTGTAGATGAGTTACGAGGAGTATTACCGGGAGCAAGAGTAAAGCCCTTAGGTGAACAATCTGGTTTGAATGTTGGTTTAAGTCTACTCGGCAGGGTACTTGATGGAAGTGGCTTGCCGTTAGATGGCTTAGGACCATTAAATACAGATCAACAAGCCTCTCGTCATGCTCCCCCAATAAACCCGTTAGCAAGACGAGCCATTTCAGAGCCATTAGATGTTGGTGTTAGAGCCATAAACGCCATGCTTACCGTCGGTAAAGGTCAGCGTATGGGACTATTTGCTGGCTCTGGTGTGGGTAAAAGTGTGTTATTAGGGATGATGACTCGAGGAACTACGGCAGACATTATTGTTGTCGGCTTAGTCGGTGAGCGTGGACGAGAAGTTAAAGAGTTTATTGAAGAAATCCTTGGAGAAGAAGGCCGAGCGCGCTCTGTAGTGGTTGCCGCTCCCGCTGACACCTCGCCACTTATGCGTCTTAGGGCGTGTGAAACCTCGACTCGTATTGCTGAATATTTCAGAGATTTAGGCTACAACGTATTGCTGCTGATGGATAGCTTAACTCGTTATGCTCAAGCTCAACGTGAAGTTGCTTTAGCTGTCGGGGAGCCTCCAGCGACAAAAGGTTATCCGCCATCGGTATTTGCAAAACTGCCACGCTTGGTTGAACGAGCGGGTAATGGTGGGCCTGGTCAAGGTTCTATCACAGCCTTTTATACAGTTTTAACGGAGGGCGATGATCAACAAGATCCTATTGCTGATGCATCAAGGGCTATTTTAGATGGTCATATTGTTTTGTCACGAACACTAGCGGATTCTGGCCATTATCCGGCTATAGATATTGAACAATCTATTAGTCGTGTCGCCCCAATGGTGATTGCGCCTGAGCATTTAGAGTCGATGCGTTTAGTGAAACAAATGTATTCTACTTATCAGCAAAATCGCGATTTAATCTCTATTGGTGCATATTCTCAAGGAAGCGACCCACGAATAGATAATGCCATTAGGTTACAGCCAGCCATGAACGCATTTTTAAGACAAGGCTTTAAGGATGTTATTTCGTTTAATGATAGTCAAACTATGGTCGGGCAAATCGCTGCTCAATGTAAATAATGCGCCGCACAGATCCACTGCTTACTGTTTTAAAAATCAATAAAGAAGCTGAAGAGCAAGCTGCTTTGCAGTTAAAGTCAGCTCAACTTGAGCAGCAAAAGTGTCAAGGGCAACTCGATGCGTTGAATAATTACCGACTTGAGTACATGAAACAAATGGGCGAAACCCAAGGCAAAACCCTAAGTGCTAGCGAATATCACTCATTTCATGAGTTTATTAAGCAGGTTGATCAAGCCCTTATTCAACAGGTTAATGCGGTAAAAGAAGCAGAAAAGCAAACGGGATATCGCCAAGTACACTGGCAAGAGAAGCAACAGAAGCGTAAGGCTGTCGAAATGCTGTTAGAAAAAAATAACCTAAAGGCTCAGTTAGTTGAGAATAAGCGAGAACAACAAGCTTCTGATGAATTTGCTATGCAGCAATATATTAGGAAAAGACCACGCTAGTATACCTTTCTAACGACACTCTAAACTCAATAACTGTTAATCATATTAATTACAGTTTTCAATGACCTCTTAATATCACTTTTTTATAAGCTGGCATTTTAATTGCTTATGTAAATAGTTAACTGGCAAAGCGTCAGCTTTGTGACTGTTGTTCTGTTTTTGATTTTGTGCCCAATAATTCAATATGAATGATGATAAGTGGAGTTTGTTATGCAACAAATGAGCAGTATTTTACTTGGAAGTAGTAGTAAAACAGCTAATGCACAAGTTGCTGGTGCTATGGAAGATACTGTTCAAACTACTGATAATAAGTCATTTTTGTCAGTGTTTAATCAAGCTTCTCAATCAGAGTTAGATAAGACTCAAAAAAATACCAATGCTGAAGTCATTAGCGAAAATAACGGAGAGTCAGTAACAGAAGAGGCTGATGTGGAGCTTATTTTTGCTCAGATCGGGTTAGCTGAAAACTTTGAAAAAAACGTAGGTACCGAGCAAAGTGGCAAAGACTTGCCGTTAAAGACAGATGTTTCGCAAACATTGCTTTCAGAAGACTTAAGTTCAGAAGACTTAAGTTCAGAAGACAGCCCTCCTGTGAATAAAGTTTTTCAAGAAAGTCTCTTACAGGCTGATAGCGAGTTGGTATTAATTGATGAGACGCAGCACTCGACTGATAAAGCACTTTTAAACACTGAATTACCTATCAATGAATTACCAATCAATGATTTATTGAATGATGCAGATTTGAATACAGCAAGCTTTTTAAATTCACTCTCTACTGAACAAGTTAGCGCACTTAGCCAATTTTCTTCGATGACTGAGGCTGAACTCGCGGCGTTAAATCCTGCAGAGCTTAATAAATTAATCACCAATTTCAATCAGCAGCAACTAGCCAATAATGGTTTAATTTTACCTTTAATGAGTCAGACTGACTCGAATGGTCAAACGGTCTTACATTCAGCAGATAAAAACCTTAACTCCGAATCACATTCTGCTGAACTTAAAGGCACCGATAGTGGATTAAGAGGAACTGACGCAGACAAAGTCGCAAACGCCTCGAGTGTTTCTGCTGCACAAGCGGCAAATGCAGAAAAAGTAGCAGCAGAAACTAAAGTTATTTCAGATTCGAAGAAATTAGATATTAATAATACAGACAAAGAAACGACATCAGTTAATCTGACGAAAGCAGAAATTAATGTCTCTTTAGATAAGCCGACTTCAAAAGTGGCTTTTAATAACGCTTTACTGAGTGCAGCAAAAGATAGCGCAGCAAATAGTTCTATCAATTCGAGTTCGATTCAGGATGCAGCGAAAGACAGTGAATCGATAGATGTTAAGTCGTTACAAAACCAAAGTAGTTTTACCCCTCAACACAAAAGTGATGTTCCTCAATTTCAACTTTCATTACGTCAAGGCGCTGAATCTGCAGTACAAATGCAAGATATGATTCAAAAATTTGCTCCCGTTATGAAACAGCAACTTATCACTATGGTTGGACAAGGAGTACAGCACGCTGAGATTAGGCTTGATCCTGCAGAATTAGGGCATATGGTGGTAAAAATTCAAGTTAATGGCGAACAAACTCAAGTACAATTTCAAGTAGCACAGACTCAAACCAAAGACTTAATCGAGCAGGCTATTCCTAAACTGCGTGAAATGCTCGCTGAGGAAGGGTTACAACTTGCAGATAGTCATGTTTCCCAAGACGGGGAAAGTCAGAAAAAATCTGAATATGATGAGCAAAATAGTAATGGCGATTCTATGTTGGATGAAATAGCAGCACAAGAACTCGACATTGCGACAAAACATGCAAAGAGTAGCAACTCAGCTATAGATTATTACGCCTAAGTCGGTAATCTATAGCCATCAAGTTAAAGACAGTCAACGCCATGTGAGATTCACAACGAAAATATCACCTAGTGGCAACAGAAAATGGAATGAATGATGGCTGAAGAAGAATCGTTAGAGTTAACAACAGAAAACCAACCTAAGAGTAAGAAAAAGCTCATCATCTTTATTGTGATTGGCGTTGTCCTTGTTGCGTTAATTGCTGGAGCAGTATTATTTTTCATGGGTGGTGGTGATGAGGAGTCGATTCCTGCAACACCAGGAACAGCTGCCTCTACAGAAACTGTGGTTGATGAATCTAAAAAAGGTAAGGCTAATTATGTTGGTATGCCAAGACCATTTTTGTTCAACCTTCCAGGAGTCGACCGAGCGCGTTTAGTGGAAATCAAAGTGCAATTGATGGTGCGTGGTGATGATGGTCAAACAGCAAAAATGCATATTCCATTAATTGAAGATGCGCTGTTAACGACTTTTAGTGCTGCAGATGTACAAAAGTTAAGTACTCAAGCTGGTAAAGATGAATTAAGACAATTGGCGTTACTGAATGTACAGAATACATTGCAACCAGTAGCTGGGCGCAAAATAGTTGAAAAAGTACTATTTACTGGCTTTGTAATGCAATAACGCCAGTGAATCAGACAAGGTGATGACGTGAGTGATTTATTAAGCCAAGACGAAATTGATGCGCTACTGCATGGGGTCGATGATGTTGATGAAGATGACATTAGCGAAAATGATGATGCCCGTGTATATGATTTCTCATCTCAAGATAGAATCGTTCGTGGCCGAATGCCAACGCTTGAAATTGTCAACGAACGTTTTGCACGCCATTTAAGAATAAGCATGTTCAATATGATGCGCCGAGCTGCGGAAGTGTCAATTAACGGCGTACAGATGCTCAAGTTCGGCGAGTATGTTCATACCCTATTTGTTCCCACAAGCTTGAATATGGTGCGCTTTAGCCCACTTAAAGGGACTGCGCTTATCACCATGGAAGCGCGTTTAGTATTTATCTTAGTTGATAACTTTTTTGGTGGTGATGGCCGCTTTCACGCAAAAATCGAAGGCCGCGAATTTACACCAACAGAGCGACGCATCGTTCAATTACTGCTAAAGATCATATTTGAAGATTACAAAGATGCTTGGGCTCCAGTGATGGATGTTGAGTTTGAATATTTAGACTCAGAAGTTAACCCTGCTATGGCTAACATTGTAAGTCCAACTGAAGTGGTCGTGATTAACTCTTTTCATATTGAAGTTGATGGTGGTGGAGGTGATTTCCATATCACCATGCCTTACTCGATGATTGAGCCTATTCGTGAACTGCTTGATGCAGGTGTTCAGAGTGATAAGCAAGATACTGATATGCGTTGGGGTCAAGCCTTACGTGACGAGATCATGGATGTGCAAGTGGGTATTGATGCCAATATCATCGAACATGAAGTAACACTGCGTGATGTGATGGAGTTTAAAGCGGGCGATGTGATCCCAATTGAACTGCCTGAACACATCATGATGCGAATAGAAGATTTACCGACTTATCGATGTAAATTGGGTAAATCGAGAGAAAATTTAGCCTTGAAGATCAGTGAGAAAATTCCTCGCCCAGAAACGGCTAAATCAGAATTACAATTGATTACACGCAAACAAGGTAAAGCGCGTGATATTTCAGAATTATAAGGTGACGTAAATGAGTGATGATACTGACGATTGGGCTGCAGCGATGGCTGAGCAAGCACTTGAAGAAGCGAATGTCGCTGAGCAAGTTGAACTTGATGAACTCGTCGATGAGTCTGCGCCAATTTCAAAAGAAGAAGCAGATAAACTTGATAGCATCATGGATATCCCTGTCACTATTTCTATGGAAGTTGGGCGCAGTTTTATCAGTATCCGCAATCTACTTCAATTGAACCAAGGTTCGGTGGTCGAGCTTGATAGGGTTGCTGGCGAACCTCTTGATGTTATGGTCAATGGTACCTTGATTGCTCATGGCGAAGTGGTTGTGGTTAATGACAAATTTGGTATTCGGTTAACTGATGTGATCAGTCAAACTGAACGAATCAAAAAATTAAAGTAGTTTATTTTTAAATTTAGTCTGTAAGGATTCATCTGTGCTAAATGCAGTTAGTTTATTGATGGTGACAAGCTCTGCTGTTACCGAAGCCGTTAGTTCAGAGCCTGCAAGCTCAGAGGTTGCTATTCGCGGCGCAGAAACATCCAATATTGCTGCATTATCAAGCATGATGGGCGGACTGATACTGGTTATAGCAATTATTTTTGTACTAGCTTATATCGTCAAAAAACTGAACTTAGTTCAGTCAAATCAAGGTGTCATTAAGACGGTGGCTATGACGCCTTTAGGTCAAAAAGAAAAGCTGGTATTAGTGGAGTTAGAAGGGCAACAATATTTACTCGGTGTTACTGCCCAGCAAGTTAACCTTATCGAAAAACTCGATTCTGCTGTTAATGTTGAAACCAGCTCATTTGCCAGCCGATTAAAACAAGCTAAACAACAAGCAAAAGAACAGGCTAAGGAATAGCAATAATGAAGAAGTGGATAGTATTAGCCTTTTTTGCAGCCGCTTTTTTTACTCCATTAAGTTTTGCTGAAGATGGAATATTAAAAGCCGTTACAGTCTCTACTGGCGCTGACGGTAGCACTGAATATTCAGTAACGATGCAAATATTGCTGTTGATGACTGCGATGAGCTTTATCCCTGCGATGGTGATAATGCTAACATCATTTACGCGGATTATCGTTGTGCTATCTATCTTACGTCAAGCATTAGGTTTACAACAAACCCCTTCAAATCAAGTGCTTATTGGTATGAGCATGTTCATGACATTTTTTATTATGGCACCAGTATTCGATCAAATTTATGATCGGGCCGTGGAACCATACATAAACGAATCACTGACAATGCAACAAGCCTATGAAGTAGGTAAAGAGCCGCTTCGTGCATTCATGCTATCGCAAGTAAGAACTACAGATTTAGAAACCTTCATTGAGATTTCGGGTTACACCAACATCGCCTCGCCAGAACAAGCACCGATGAGTGTTTTAGTTCCAGCTTTTATTACCAGTGAATTGAAAACAGCGTTCCAAATTGGATTTATGCTGTTCGTACCATTTTTAGTATTAGATTTAGTGGTGGCGAGTATTTTAATGGCTATGGGTATGATGATGTTATCGCCCATGATTGTTTCACTACCATTTAAGATTATGCTGTTTGTACTCGTCGATGGATGGGGATTAGTAATGGGAACACTCGCAAACAGTTTCGGTACATAGGGAGCGCAGCAGATGTCACCTGAGTCACTGATTGATATTTTTCGTGAAGCGCTATCTGTTATTGTATTGATTGTGTCAGCCATTATTTTGCCTGGTCTTTTTGTTGGCTTGATTGTGGCTGTTTTCCAAGCAGCGACATCGATTAACGAGCAAACTTTAAGTTTCTTACCTAGATTGTTA
Source organism: Shewanella sp. TC10 (assembly GCF_009663145.1). GTDB lineage: Bacteria > Pseudomonadota > Gammaproteobacteria > Enterobacterales > Shewanellaceae > Shewanella. The sequence goes on along the minus strand of NZ_VKHR01000016.1, from coordinate 32,157 downwards.
ATGACATTGTTTTCACTGATGTTTCTAGGACATTGGCTAGTACAAACCATGATGGACTTTTTTTATACTATTGTGAATATGATCCCGCAGGTAATAGGTTAACCTGTGGAGATTTTATTTGAAGAAATCAGCCGCACAATAGCTGCCTATATATGGCCGTTATTCAGAATATCTTCAATGTTAATGGTAATGGCAGTGTTTGGTGCCAATACCACTCCCGCAAGAATTCGGTTACTTTTATCTGTTGCTATTACTGTGGCTGTTGCCCCTGTACTTCCTGCATTTGTGGAGCCTGTAGAGTTATTCTCCCTCAGTTCGGTATTTATATCTGCCCAGCAAATCTTAATTGGAACGGCCATGGGCTTTGTCACTATCTTAGTGATGCAAACCTTTGTTCTCACTGGTCAAATTATTGGTATGCAAACCAGTTTGGGTTTTGCTTCTATGGTTGATCCGGGGTCTGGACAACAAACTCCAGTGGTAGGTAACTTCTTTTTACTTCTAGCAACGTTGATTTTCTTGGCAGTTGATGGGCATTTATTAATGTTTAAGATGTTGGTGGCAAGTTTTGACACTATTCCCATTTCGAATCAGGGATTTAGTATTACAAATTATCGCAGGCTTGCTGAGTTTGGTGGCTATATGTTTGGTGCAGCTTTAACCATGTCTATCTCAGCTATCGTGGCATTGCTGCTCATTAACCTATCATTCGGGGTGATGACCCGAGCATCTCCGCAATTAAACATTTTTGCTATTGGCTTTCCAGTGACTATGGTCAGTGGTTTGTTAATTCTCTGGCTCACACTTGGTCCCATCATGTCCCATTTTGATGAGGTTTGGCTTCAAGGCCAATTATTGATGTGTGATATTTTGCAACTGACCTGTCAAATTGACGGTTCGATAACTCAGTAGGTTACTGATGGCAGAAGATACAGGTCAAGAACGCACAGAGGACCCCACCGCCAAGCGACTGCAACAGTCGCGTGAAAAAGGGCAGGTAGCACGTTCTAAAGAGTTAGGAACTGCTGCGGTATTATTAGCTTCTGCAGTTGGCTTTGCGATTGTAGGCCCTAATCTTGCCCGGAGCCTGCACAGTGTAATGACGCAAATGTTAACCATGGACCGGGATCAAATTTTTGATACCAGCTCAATGTTTCGTGTATGGGGCGTTATTGGAAATGAGTTAGCTTTCCCTTTGATTAGTTTTATTGCCTTTCTCGCCCTTATTGCCTTTATTGGCAATATTATTTTAGGTGGGATGACTTTTTCCGTTAAAGCCTTTATGCCCAAAGGTAGCAAAATGAACCCTGCTAAAGGGTTTAAGAGAATGTTTGGTACTCAAGCTTTGGTCGAGCTAACTAAAGGGATTGCAAAGTTTTTGGTGGTTGCGGTATCTGCATATTTTCTATTAAGCTTTTACTTCTACGACATCATGACCTTATCAACAGATCATTTACCGGGAAACGTTTATCATGCGCTAGAGTTATTAGTGTGGATGTTCATTATATTATGTTCTTCCATGTTACTTATTGTGGTTATCGATGTGCCATTTCAAATATGGAATCACAATAAGCAGCTAAAAATGACTAAGCAAGAAGTCAAAGATGAATACAAAGACACGGAAGGTAAGCCTGAAGTAAAAGGCCGGATCAGGCAGATGCAGCATGAAATGGCGAACAAACGTATGATGTCAGAAGTGCCAAATGCCGATGTTATCGTAGTAAATCCCGAACATTACGCTGTGGCAGTTAAATATGATGTCAGTCAATCTGCTGCGCCGTTTTTAATTGCAAAAGGAATTGATGATGTAGCATTTAAAATTAGAGAAATCGCCAGAGAACATGAAGTACCGATTGTATCCGCACCGCCTTTAGCGCGAGCGATATATCATACGACCAAAATTGAGCAGCAAGTGCCCGAAGGCTTATTTACCGCAGTTGCACAAATTTTAGCTTATGTTTTTCAGTTAAAACAATATCAAAAAGGTAAGGGTAAACGCCCTAAACCCATTCCAATGAACCAACCTATCCCAGATGATTTAAAGCATTAAATCGTTTATAAATTCCCCATTCAGTTTGAGTCGGTTTTTAATAATATTCTTTTGGCTTAGTAATTGCATTTTACTGTCGTCGGCGTCAAGAATATTACTATAAAGGTTTTTTACTGATGGATGTAAAAGCAGCATTAGGTCAAGTTAAGCAAGTTAGGTTCAGTACTTTTAAAGGCGTAGGTACGCCATTGTTAGTGCTTGCAGCCCTAGGTATGGTGGTATTGCCCATGCCTGCTTTTCTTTTGGATATTCTGTTTTCATTCAATATCGCCCTAGCTTTAGTTGTGCTGCTCGTCGCCATTTACTCTGACAGACCGTTAGACTTTGCTGCATTTCCCAGTGTACTTCTGGTGGCGACTTTACTCCGTTTGGCGCTAAACGTAGCATCAACTCGAATTGTATTATTAGAAGGACATAACGGTGGAGATGCCGCCGGTAAAGTTATTGAAGCTTTCGGCTCTGTAGTGATTGGAGGCAACTATGCTGTGGGTTTAGTCGTTTTCCTTATTCTGATCATTATTAACTTTGCTGTAGTAACCAAAGGTGCTGGGCGTATCTCTGAAGTGAGCGCTCGATTTACACTTGATGCTATGCCTGGCAAACAAATGGCGATTGATGCTGATTTGAATGCGGGAACATTGACCCAAGATCAAGCACGAGTTCGCCGAGCTGAAGTCACTAAAGAAGCTGATTTTTACGGGGCAATGGATGGTGCTTCAAAATTTGTAAAAGGTGATGCCATTGCTGGGATCATGATTCTGGTGATTAACATTCTAGGTGGTTTTGTCATTGGTATGGTTCAACATGACTTAGATTTTTCTAGCGCTGTTGAGATCTATACCTTATTGACCATTGGTGATGGTCTAGTTGCACAAATTCCAGGACTACTGCTATCCATTGCTGCTGCACTAATGGTGACTCGTCAAAATGAGTCAGGTGATATGGGTGGCATGATGATAAGTCAGATGTTTGTTAGCCATAAATCTATGGCGATAGCATCAGGTGTATTATTTATTATGGGTATAGTACCCGGCATGCCTCACTTTGCTTTCTTAACTTTTGCTGGAATAACCGCATTTGCGGCTTATATGATTTACAAGCGCAATAACGATAATAAAACTGCAGCGCTTGAACAAGCGGTTAAAAACCCTGCTGAAGTGAAAGATACCGAACCGAAAGAGCTTAGCTGGGAAGACGTTCAACATGTTGACACAATTGGGCTTGAAGTCGGTTATCGCTTAATACCCTTAGTAGATAAAAGCCAAGGTGGTGAGTTACTCGGCCGTATTAAAGGGGTACGTAAGAAGTTATCTCAAGAATTAGGTTTCTTAGTTCCGGCGGTTCATATTCGAGACAACCTTGATTTATCACCGAATTGTTACCGTATTTCATTGATGGGTGTCGTGGTTGGAGAAGCAGAGGTTAGACATGATTGTGAGCTAGCCATTAATCCAGGGCAAGTTTACGGCAAGCTAGATGGGATTGAGACTACCGATCCTGCATTTGGTTTAGAGGCGGTGTGGATTGCGCCAGAGCAACGTGAACATGCACAGACTTTAGGTTATACCGTTGTGGATACTGCAACAGTTGTTGCAACTCATATCAGTCAGTTACTGACGAACAACGCAGCTAAATTGCTGGGTTATGAAGAAGTGCAGCAGCTAATGGATATGCTAGGTAAAAATTCTCCTAAACTCATAGATGGCTTTATTCCTGACATTATGCCGTTAGGCTCAGTGGTTAAAGTCATGCAAAACCTTCTAAATGAAGGTGTTTCTATCCGTGATTTACGCACAATCGTGCAAACCCTGTTAGAATACGGTACAAAGAGTAATGATACAGAAGTATTAACTGCAGCTGTACGTATTGCATTGAAACGAATGATTGTTCAAGAGATATCTGGACCGGAATTAGAAATCCCTGTCATAACATTGGCACCAGAGTTGGAACAGATGTTGCACAAGTCTATGCAAGCGACAGGCGGAGAAGGGCCAAATATCGAACCAGGCCTTGCAGAACGCATGCAGAAGTCATTATTAGACGCTTCTCAGAAGCAAGAAATGGTCGGTCAGCCAGCCATTTTATTGACATCAGGCATGCTAAGGTCAACGCTGTCACGATTTGTTAAATATACTATCCCGAATTTACGAGTTATTTCTTACCAAGAAATACCTGATGAAAAGCAAATACGCATAGTATCTGCAGTAGGGCAATAGCGATGACTATCTGTTTGAAAGAGGTGTGTAGTGAAGATTAAACGATTTTTTGCCAAAGACATGCGTTCAGCCTTAGCTCAAGTGAAAGAGACCTTGGGTTCTGACGCTGTGATTATGTCTAATAAAAAAGTAACAGGTGGAATAGAAATCGTTGCGGCTGTTGACTACGACGAGCCTAAAGCTGATGTTGCTGTTAACTCACCCGTTCCTGGATTTATGAATGTCAGCGATGATCAAGTCTCTCTTGGGCAAAGTAAGCCAACAGTGAAGGCGCAAACTAAAGTCAGTCCGCCGCCAGCAGCAGATTCTTTGCAAGCTTTGCTTGAAAAGCAGCATAATCGTTTACAGCAACAGATTTCACAGCGTGTTGAAGAACCTGAGTTACCAGATTGGGCGAAACAATTACAAGATACCAAAGCTAATAAAGTTGAACCTAAAGTACAGCAACCGCAATTTGAGCAGCCAAGAAGTGGTAATAAAAATCCGTCTGCTGAAATGGAAGCGATGCGCGAAGAAATGGCATCTTTAAGAGGCTTATTGACTCACCAAGTGTCATCCTTGATGAAAGATCAGAAAAAGCGCACCGATCCTGTTGGGGCCATGCTTGAAAGTAAATTAATCAATGCTGAGTTTTCACCTGCAGTTGCTGCTAAGTTAGCAGGGCTAAGTCAGCAATATACACCAGCAGATTTAGTAAGAGCATTGCCGCAAAGTTTAGCTAATTTATTAGATAATCAAGGTGATGATATTGTTCGAACTGGCGGTGTGGTTGCTTTTGTTGGGCCGACGGGTGTTGGCAAAACCACTTCATTGGCTAAATTGGCCGCAAGATTTGCTGCACATCATGGTCCTGAACAGGTTGCACTGATTACCACAGACCATTATCGTATTGGAGCCTATGAGCAATTGGCAACTTATGGCAAAATAATGGGATGTCCAGTAAAACAAGCTCATGATCTTGCTGAATTAGAACAAATTCTTTATCAGTTTAAGAATCGTAAGTTAGTATTAATAGATACGGCTGGAATGGGGCAACGTGATATGCGCCTATATCAGCAGTTAGATGATTTAATGGCTAACACAAGAATACCGATTAGAAGCTTTCTAGTGATGTCGGCAACCTCGCAAAGAAGAGTATTGCAAGATGCTGTGGAGCATTTTAAAAGAATCCCGCTTTCAGGGGTGATTTTAACTAAACTAGATGAATCCGTCTCGATTGCCGGCGCATTAAGTGTATTGATTCAAAATGGGTTACCATTAAGCTATATAACCGATGGTCAACGTGTTCCAGAAGATATGCAAGTTGCTGATACGCTTATGCTTGCTAAGCAAGCGTTAGCAGCATTGAACGACACAAAACCTCAAACGTCACATGACACTGCGTGGTCAAATGACATGGCCTATGCATTCGAGTAAAAATATGACCAGAGATCAAGCAAGTGGTTTACGTATGATGAATCAACCAAATAACGAAAAAGTAAAAGTAATTGCAGTCAGTGGTGGTAAAGGGGGCGTGGGTAAAACCAGCGTGTCAATTAATACAGCTGTTGCACTTGCAGAAAAAGGTAAACGAGTACTAGTGCTCGATGCCGATCTAGGCTTAGCCAATGTCGATGTGATGTTAGGTATTCGAGCGGAACGTAACTTATCTCATGTATTATCTGGTGAAGCAGAATTAGACGATATTATTGTTCGTGGCCCAAAAGGTATTGGCATTGTGCCAGCCACTTCAGGTACACAAGCGATGGTTGAACTTACTCAAGCTCAACATGTTGGCTTAATCCGTGCCTTTAGCGAAATGAAAACCCAGTTTGATATTTTAATTGTTGATACCGCAGCAGGTATCTCCGATATGGTATTGAGCTTTTCTCGTGCATCACAAGATGTACTTATTGTTGTTTGTGATGAACCGACATCAATTACCGATGCCTATGCGCTAATTAAAATCCTCAGCCGTGAGCATGGCGTGTTTCGTTTCAAAATTGTTGCCAATATGGTCAGAAGTTTGCGCGAGGGCATGGAATTATTTGCCAAACTCAGTAAAGTGACCGATAGATTTTTAGATGTTGCTTTAGAACTGGTTGCGACCGTTCCATTTGACGAAAACTTGCGTAAATCGGTACGTAAACAAAAGTTAGTCATTGAAGCTTTCCCTAAATCTCCAGCGGCAATTGCTTATCACGGTTTAGCCAATAAAATTATGAGCTGGCCCGTTCCGCAGCAACCTGGCGGGCACCTTGAATTCTTTGTTGAACGTTTAGTTCAGCGTAAAGAGACACAAGAGGACTCGACGAGTGAATAAAGCCGCAGCGTATACTCAGTTTGATAATAAAACTTCAATTGTTGAACAGTATGCTCCGTTGGTAAAAAGAATTGCACATCATATGCTAGCAAGGCTGCCAGCATCAGTGCAGTTAGATGACTTATTACAAGCAGGGATGATGGGGTTATTGGAAGCATCATCGAAATTTGATGGTAGTAAAGGTGCTAAGTTTGAGACTTTTGCTGGAATTCGAATTCGTGGCTCTATGATTGATGAAATCCGTCGCGGCGATTGGGTTCCTCGTTCTGTACATCGTAATCAGCGACGAGTCGCGCAGGTGATTGATGAACTAGGACAAGAGCTCGGTAGAGACGCTAAAGATACTGAAATTGCAGAGAAATTAGAGATGACTCTTGAAGAGTATCATCATATTCTAAATGATGTTTCAGTAGGTAAAATCATAGGTATTGAAGATCTTGGTGTTTCAGAAGACGTCATCGTCACTGAAGAAGTAACCCATGATGAAAGCTTTGATTCGCTAGCTGAAATGCAATTTAAGTCTGCATTATCTGAAGCAATTACCACATTACCCGAAAGAGATGCGTTAGTTTTGTCGCTATATTATGACGAAGCATTAAATTTAAAAGAAATCGGTGCCATTCTTGAGGTCAGTGAGTCGCGTGTTAGCCAGATATTAAGTCAGGCAATGCTGCGTCTTAAAGGCAAACTCAAGCATTGGACACAGGTATAATTATTAATATAGAGCACAATGTGTGAAGCTCACCGGAGGAAACCTTGGACAAGAATATGAAGATTCTTATTGTTGATGATTTTTCAACAATGAGACGTATCATCAAGAACTTGTTGCGAGACTTGGGATTTAACAATACCCAAGAAGCAGATGATGGCTCGACCGCGTTACCGATGTTACAAAAAAGCGAATTTGATTTTGTTGTAACTGACTGGAACATGCCTGGAATGCAAGGAATTGACTTACTAAAGGCAATTCGTGCAGATGATTCATTAAAACATTTACCAGTATTAATGGTCACTGCAGAAGCAAAACGTGAGCAAATTATTGCAGCAGCGCAAGCAGGTGTGAATGGTTATGTTGTTAAGCCATTTACTGCTGCAACCCTAAAAGAAAAACTCGATAAAATCTTTGAGCGTTTAGCATAAGCTAAGGATAAGTTATGCAGGCAGCCACATCAGGGTTAATTGATCTTGAGCAAGCCAAGCAACTCGTAAAATTACTTGAAGATGGCCAACAAGAACAAGCTGATGAAGTCATTCGTGACTTGTCAGCTCCTCTTCAACGGGAGTTGTTTGATGAAGTCGGAAAGTTGACACGTCAACTTCATAGTTCATTAAATGAATTCCAAATTGATACGCGATTAGCCGAACTTGCTAACAGTGAAATACCTGACGCAAAAGAAAGATTGAACTTTGTCATTGATATGACAGAGCAAGCTGCAAATAAAACCATGGATGCAGTTGAAGAATGTTTACCTTTGGCCGATACAATAATTAATAACATTCAATCGGTCACACCAATGTGGGACAAATTGATGCGAAGAGACATCGCTCTGAGCGAATTTAAGTCTCTGTGTCATGACGTTCAACACATCATGTCTCATAGCGAGCATGACTCAGGTAGGTTAAAGGAATTGCTTAATCAAATTTTGATGGCACAAGATTTCCAAGATTTAACTGGGCAAATGATCCGTCGTGTTATTGATTTAGTCAGAGAAGTAGAAAGCAGTTTAGTGTCAATGCTAACTATCTTTGGCGATAATGCAGCAGACTCAGCACGGGTCGTTGATGAAAATAAAATTGAAGCAGAAGGTCCTATCTTGAACGCTGAAACACGAGAAGACGTGGTAACTGGCCAAGATGAAGTTGATGATCTGCTATCAAGTCTGGGTTTCTAATTAGGAGTCAAATTTAATGTCTTTTGATGTTGATGAAGAGATACTCCAGGACTTTTTGATTGAAGCTGGTGAAATTTTAGAGCTTCTACAAGAGCAACTCGTCGCTCTTGAAAATAATCCTGATGATGCTGATTTACTTAATGCTATTTTTAGAGGTTTCCACACCGTAAAAGGTGGTGCAGGTTTTTTAAGCTTGGGACCGATGGTCGATGTTTGTCATGAAGCAGAAAATACCTTTGATTTACTGAGAACCGGTAAGCGTCAAGTAAACGCAGAGTTAATGGATATCATTCTACAAGCTGTTGATGCTATCAACAGCATGTTTGAGCAGACTCAGCAAGGTCAGCAACAAGATGATGCAGATCCTGATTTACTAGAAAAGCTTAAATTGCTGAGTTCTGGTGCTCCACTTCCCTCTGAATTATCTGAGCCTGTCGCTGAACCCGCAGCCGTTGAAGAGTTTATCGAAGCGATTACTGAAGAAGCGGTTATAGAGTCACAGCCAGAGGTTACAGTTGAAACAACTTCTTCTGATACTTCAGGCAGCATAGATGATATTGATGAAAGTGAATTTGAAGCATTGCTTGATGCATTGCATGGTCAAGGGAAAAGCCCGACATCAATTATTGAAGAACCGATTAGCGAACAAGTTAACGTACCAGCGACTGAGTCAGTAACCGAAAACGCTGCCAGCGATGAAATCACCGATGATGAGTTTGAAGCCTTACTTGATGAACTTCATGGTTCAGGTGGATTCCAATCCTCAGCCAAAGCGAGTGAGCCAGCCCCAATAGCTGAAGAGCCTAAAGTCGATGCTGACGACATTACTGATGATGAATTCGAAAAGTTACTTGATGAGTTACATGGTAAAGGCTCTGCACCAGCAGCAGTGACCCCAGCACCTGCTGCACCTCAAACACCTGTCAGCCCCAGTCAGCCCGAGCCTAGTACGCCTAAAAATACTAAGCCTGTAGAAGCTGCAAAAGCAGAACCTAAAGTATCTACAGAGCCCGCTAAAGCACCAAAAGCGCCAGTAGCTAAACCTGCTTCAGCAGCTAAACCCGCTGCCCAAAAGGCTGAACCTGCCAAAGCTCAAAATGCTATGCCTCAGGGTGAGACTACAGTTCGGGTTGATACCTCTCGATTAGACCAAATTATGAATATGGTTGGAGAGCTCGTATTAGTGCGTAATCGCTTGGTTAGCCTAGGCATTTCTCGCGATGATGAAGAGATGTCTAAAGCTTTAGCCAATTTAGATTTGGTTACAGCGGACCTTCAGGGCGCTGTGATGAAAACGCGTATGCAGCCAATCAAGAAAGTGTTCGGTCGCTTCCCACGCGTTGTACGCGATTTAGCGCGGACTTTGAATAAAGAAATTGACTTAATCATGGTTGGTGAAGACACCGATCTTGATAAAAACTTAGTTGAAGCTCTTGCTGATCCATTAGTCCATTTAGTTAGAAACTCTGTGGATCACGGCATTGAAATGCCAATAACCCGTGAAGCAAATGGTAAACCAAGAACGGGTACTATTACCTTATCTGCTAGTCAAGAAGGTGATCATATTCTTCTCAAAATTGAAGATGATGGCGCCGGTATGGATGCGGGTAAGTTAAAGGAAATTGCAATTAGTCGTGGTGTGTTGGATGAAGATTCCGCTGCCAGAATGACTGATAATGAAGCTTATAATTTAATTTTTGCTCCTGGATTTTCTACCAAAGTAGAAATCTCTGATATTTCAGGCCGTGGCGTGGGTATGGACGTGGTAAAAACACGTATCACTCAGTTAAATGGTACTGTGCATATTGATTCGGTTCAGGGCAAAGGGACAATCTTAGAGATTAAAGTTCCACTCACATTAGCAATTATGCCAACTCTGATGGTTGATGTTGCTAAGCAAGTATTTGCTTTACCTCTTTCAAGCGTTAATGAAATTTTCCATCTCGATCTAACTAAAACAAATGTAGTAGATGGTCAATTAACCGTTATTGTGCGTGATAAAGCCGTACCGTTATTTTATTTAGAGCAATGGTTACATCGAAATAAAACCAACTTTACCCATGGTGATAAAAAGCAGGGACATGTTGTCATTGTACAACTTGGCACAATGCAAATAGGTTTTGTTGTCGATGCGCTCATTGGCCAAGAAGAGGTGGTTATTAAACCTCTTGGCAGTATGTTGCAAGGCACGCCAGGTATGGCGGGAGCGACGATTACTTCTGATGGTGGTATTGCACTCATTCTAGATGTGCCAGGTTTATTAAAATATTACGCCAAAAGTAAGAAATAAAAGTTCCATTATTTAAGGAATTAAATGGCTACTAAAGTTTTAGTTGTTGATGACTCAAGTTTCTTTAGACGACGAGTCAGTGAGATTGTTAATCAAGATCCTGACTTGGAAGTTGTGGGAGTTGCCGTTAACGGTAAAGAAGCCGTTGATATGGCTGCCCAGTTGAAACCTCAAGTCATCACTATGGATATTGAAATGCCTGTAATGGACGGTATTACTGCCGTTCGTGAAATAATGGCGTCAAATCCAACTCCAATATTGATGTTTTCTTCTTTAACTCATGACGGAGCGCAAGCGACTCTAGATGCATTAGATGCAGGCGCATTAGATTTTCTACCTAAGCGCTTTGAAGACATTGCCTCAAATAAAGACGATGCGATTAAACTCTTACAGCAAAGAGTTAAAGCATTAGGTCGCCGACGTTTATATAGACCTGTAACCCGATCAAGTTCAACTGCTGCAAGCCCAACGACAGCAAGCTCAACTAATGCAAGAGCTGCGGGCTCTAGTCTTAGTGGTTCATCTAGCAACGTAAAATCTGCTTTAGGCTCAAAGTTATCTTCTTCAAGTTCTACAAGTCAGCCAGCGGCTTCATCAAGCTCAGTTGCTTCTATTCGAGCGAGCGGGAAAAAATATAAAGCATTATTAATTGGGACATCAACAGGTGGCCCTGTTGCTTTACAAAAAATCTTGACAGCTTTCCCTGCTAATTATCCTCATCCAATTTTATTAATCCAACATATGCCTGCTGCGTTTACACCAGCTTTTGCTAATCGTCTTAATAGCTTATGTAAAATTCAAGTAAAAGAAGCACAGACCGGTGATGTACTTAAACCAGGTTGTGCTTACCTTGCACCTGGTGGCATGCAGTTGATGGTTGAAAAAAGTGGCTCTTTAGGCCGTTTGAAGGTTATCGCTGGTAACGCGGACATGAACTATAAGCCGAGTGTTGATATTACCTTTGCTTCAGCTTCAAAAGCCTTTGGTAGCGATGTAATGGCAGTCGTATTGACCGGAATGGGAGCTGATGGTCGTGAGGGTGCTAGAATGTTAAAAGCTGCCGGCGCTACGATTTGGGCTCAAGATGAAGCGAGTTGCGTTGTCTATGGCATGCCCCAAGCTGTGACTTCTGCAGGAATTTCTAGCCACTCAATAGCATTAGACAGCATGGCTGAAGCTATTATCAAAGAAACCGCTCGTGGCTAGGGCTAAGCGTGCAATGTCTACACAACACATGTTTGTTGTGTTTATATTGATTATTGCAGTGATATGTTTAGGCAGTTTATATTTTGATTTAGCGAAAAAAAATCGTGAACTTGAAATAGAAGTAAAAGCACTGAAAGCATCGCAAGTGCTGTTAATGGTTCCCGATGATCAAGCCGAACAAATTGCAAACTGGCTAGCTAAATATCCTGAACAAACTCAAGCTATGGCTGCTAGAGCCGCGAAGGGTGAAGATATCACCATGGCATTTGGGCCAGGTAGCGAGCTAGTTAGCTCAGAGACTCCTGATAGCCGTTTAATGACTGAGCAAGCAAAAAATTCTGCACTTTCAAGTCAAGCAGTCACTGAAAATGCACAAGGCGTCAAAGTTATCACGTTGCCTCATGGTGGAATTCGAGTGACAACGCGAGAGTCTGAGACACCTAAAAACAATAAATAAGTGCAAACAATATTGAGTGACGAGGCGTGATTTGAAAGTATGGACAATAGCTAATCAAAAAGGCGGAGTGGGTAAGACGACCACAGTTGCAAGCTTAGCTGGTGCGTTGGTAAAACGTGGACAGCGAGTGTTGATGATAGACACAGATCCTCACGCGTCACTGGGTTATTATCTTGGTATTGATTCTGAGCAAGTACCTAGTTCTCTTTATGATATTTTTCTCGCCCATAAAAACTTAACTTTAGAAGATGTAGAAAAACACATCGTTCCTACATCTATTGATGGTTTAGATTTGATTCCAGCCACTATGGCCTTGGCAACACTTGATCGGGCGCTAGGCCATCAGGAAGGAATGGGCTTAGTACTGCGAAATGTAACCTCATTACTTGAAGATAAATATGATGTGGCCATCATTGATTGTCCTCCGATTTTAGGCGTGTTGATGGTGAATGCGCTAGCAGCTAGCCAGCACATTGTTATACCGGTACAAACTGAATTTTTAGCCATTAAGGGCTTAGAAAGAATGATAAAAACCATGGGGTTAATGGGACGTTCTAAAAAAACTTCTTACAGCTTCACCATTTTACCGACCATGTTTGATCGCCGTACTAAAGCCTCGCCAACAGCACTAAAGTCGTTAGAGGAAACATACCCTGATACTTTATGGCCTGATGTGATCCCTGTGGATACTAAGTTTAGGGATGCCAGCTTAGCGCACATTCCTGTATCGCATTTTTTCCCAAGTTCTCGTGGCATGAAAGCTTACAATCGATTATTAGACTTTTTGTTAGCGAAGGAGTTTAAGCATGTCAAAATCGGTTGACGAGACTGTTTTTGATTTTTTCTCTGTCTTATTACAAGAGCCTTCAAAAGAGGTTCCAGTTACTGCTGAAAATGAACTTAATAGCACAAAAAAAGAAGTTGAATCTGTTAGCTTTAAAAAACAACACAGCAAAACAATTAGCAAACCTAGCTTAAAGAGCACTCAAGATAAAACGACTGTTGCGGCTAAGAGCCCACAAGTTGAATCGCAAAAAGTGCATACTGAGGTAAACAAAGAGTTTGCCGAACCTCAAGTGGATAAAGCTGCACTGTCGAAATTGTTATCGGCAGTTTCTAAATCGTCGATTAAGCATCATGAGCATGAGGTTAAAGCGTTAAAGACTGAAGAAAATACGCCTGAACCCATAAAAACTCAGCAGCAAGTTCAACAAGAAATAAAATCGAAAGCTCAGCAAGTTAGACAACAACTCGGTCAAGTTGTGGTTGAAAAAGAACTGACTGAAAAAACTGAAACTTTATCTTCTGTTGATAATAAAGAATCTCAATTTTCAGCCGATATAAAGCTAGATAAAGCTGAAACGAGTATTAGCGCAGTCGACAGTGAGCAAGACTCTCCTGTCACACAACAGTCAGCGGTACCGCCGAGCATTACGCGTAATTTACAAGATGTGTTAGATGACGAGTTTCAGGTTTTATTTTTCAATGTTGCGGGTTTAACATTAGCTGTGCCATTGGTAAGTTTGGGTGGAATTGTTAAAATAGAGCATATAAATCATTTAATTGGACGTCCTGATTGGTTTTTAGGTGTACAAACTCGTCGTGAACAGAAAGTAAATGTTGTTGATAGCTGCCGCTGGGTGATGCCAGAGAAATACACTAAAGAATTGGCTGACAGTATCGACTATCAATACCTTGTAATGTTAGAAGACAGTGACTGGGGACTTGCATGCGAATCTTTGGTTAATGCCGTTAGAATAGATAAATCTCACGTTAATTGGCGTGAAAAGCCTGGTAAGCGCCCTTGGCTTGCTGGAGTAGTAAAAGAACAAATGTGTGGTATTTTGAATGTGCAAGCACTTATCGAAATGCTAGATGCAGGATTAGGTTGTCAAGATTCGATTGACTGAGGTTATTTATGACAGACTCGAGAAATGTTGCAGCAGTTGCTGCTGGTAAAGAAGACGTAGTACTACAGTGGGTTACATTTAAATTAGACAATGAAACTTACGGTATTAATGTAATGCAAGTTCAGGAAGTATTACGCTATACCGAAATTGCTCCTGTTCCTGGTGCTCCTTTATATGTACTTGGTATTATTAATCTCCGTGGTAACGTAGTTACAGTCATTGATACCCGTTCGCGTTTTGGTTTAGATGCTGCAGAAGTCGATGACTCATCAAGAATTGTCATTATTGAAGCTGAAAAACAAGTCATTGGTATTTTGGTTGATAGTGTCGCTGAGGTTGTATATTTACGCCGTTCAGAAATTGATAATGCACCAAATGTAGGAACTGAAGAAAGTGCTAAGTTTATTCAAGGCGTGAGTAACCGTGACAACGAACTATTGATCTTAGTGGATTTAGACAAGTTATTATCAGATGATGAATGGGCTGAAATTACTCAGTTATAATAAAATAACTTAGTCATAGTGTTTGACAATCAAAGCCAGCATTATTTTTTGCTGGCTTTTGTGTTTTAATGACTTAATTCAATTCGCTAAGGAAAATAAATGTCGCAAGAATTGCTGATTACGATCGCTGTTTATGTTGTTAGTTGCGCTGTCATATGGATGGTTTTCAGTAAAAAGACAACAAAACTGCAGAGCAAAGTCGATGCGTTAACTGTTTTAGTAAAAGAGCAGGATCGACAGCGTGAAACGGTTAAAAAAGAACTTCAAGAACTCCGCAGTGGCACCATTGGCGTTGGTAGAAGAGTTGTAGAGCTTGAGCAGAAAATGGCTAAACAATCTGAACAGATTGAAGAAGCAAGTCAGCAAGACCCACAATCTAAGATGTATTCCAGAGCGTTAAAAATGGTGGGTTTAGGTGCTGGGGTTGAAGAGTTGATGCAAGAATGTGAATTACCTAAAGCTGAAGCTGAGTTGATAATTCGGTTACATAAAAAGTAATTGGGTTCTCTTAGCGTATTAGCTTAGGTGTATTAGATTAGTCATATAAGTTTAGGCTTTTTCAATAATTTTTTGGTGAAGGTTGTTCCATTGTTCAGGGAACTTGCCATCAAGCATATAAACAAATGCAATAAGCTCTGCAATTAATGTGTAGAGCTCCTCAGGGACTTCATCACCTAGCTCAAGCAATTGTAGAAAATTACTAAGATGTTCATCTTGATGGATATAAACTCCAGCATCTTTAGCTAAAGCAATAATCTCTTCCGCAATTAAATCCTTACCCGTTGCTGTGATAGTAGGAGCTTTATTTCCGTCAAAACTTAATGCTACCGCTTTCTTTACATCTTTCATGTCAATGTTCCTTTTATACCAATCAGCATAATAATATGCTCATTCTTACTGGTTAAAATCACTTATAACGTCGTTAGAAATTTTGTAGGTAGAGCAACTAGCTAGCTGCAATTCCTGCCTTGTTCTAAGCGATTTTCCCTAAGCAATATCTGATCACTTATTTATCCCGATTGGTATTACAGAGAAAATTTATGCATTGGTTTTCACTAAGAAATGATCCCCTGGTAACAATGTCGCAGGAACAACATCTATCTTAGTGCTGATATCCCTTGCTTGTAGACCTGCCTGTTGAATCTTCCCTGTAAGCGACGTTTGGTATTGCTCCACCTTAGACAACACCTGCTTGTCATTTCCTGTAAAGGTTAAATCCAAGTATTCACCTTGCTTAACAGCCATCACAAGTAAAGGTCCTTGAGCTAAGTTAAACTTTAATTGCAGACGCCAAGAATTGTTATCGTTTTCATTTTCATCTGTTGGTGATTTCTCAAATTTTCCTTCTAATTGCTCATCTCTTTGGCCAATTGAGTAGGGTAAAGCAAAGTACCAGGTTGTATTTTGATTTGTGTCGCTACTACTTTGTTGATACATACCAATGCTGCTAGCAAGCTTTGTCATCGACTCTATGCTGCCGGCTTTGTCTAATGCGGTTAATAACTGTGGAGTGAGTGTCGATGAGCTCAGCATCTTCTGCTGCAGCTTGTTCATGTATGACTGTAAACGCGGGCTGGTTGTGGTATTACTACTTTGCAACTTAAAGCCTAACAAAAGCTGGAATAAGCTGGTTATAGCCCCTCCAGAAAGGTTGGTATTGGCTGTCTGCATAGCTTGAGACAAATTTAAACTTGCTAAACTTTTAAGCTCTGCTTTTAACAGTGCAGGGTTAGCAAGTTCAGTTAAAGGGGAAGGGTCTAATTTAGGAAACAATTTTAATAATTGAGTCGCGAGGTTTTGCTGAACATTATCACCATCTGTGCGCATTGGCATGGCTCCAGCTTTTGACAAATTTTGATTTAATACCTCAAATGGTGATTTAAACGACTTACTTATTTGAGTTTGGTTTATTGCCATCGTTTCAGGATTCAACTTACTTAGCAGTAATTTCAATTCACTCATTTGATTTACAGTTAAGCTCGTTCCCGGTTTTAATAAGCTCTGATTTATTTGCAATTCCAGTTGTTTAAATACATTCAGTTCAAGCTTAGTATGCTGGTTTAGATAGTTTTTTAATTGTTCTAAGGTCTTACTGCTTAAGGGAGACTGAACAATAGCGCTTAGGTTTTGTGGTAATTGCTGATTGGCTGCGGTTTTTTGCTCCGTAAGGGTGTTTTCATTAAACGGGATCCGTTCCAGTTTTTTTAAAAATTGAGTGATGATTTGAATTGGTTCTGATTTAGCAATGACAGTACTTTCTAATGATTGTGAAGCCTTAATTGCTTGATTTGAAATTGGGCTAATAGACACGTTATCAATCAGTTGAATTGGGGTTAAGCGTAATTGTAGTTGCCCTGCTAATTGGGTTATCTGTGCTAGGTGAGGACCTGAGGGCAACTTATTGAGTGGCGAGACCATAATTTTAGTGCCATTGTCAAAATGAAGCCTGTTATTATTTATTTCGACAGAAGGTAACTGATAGCCTTGAGTCCGTGTTGCTAATGCCAAAAGCTGCTGAGATGAAACGCCATTTGATTTTGCTAATTGGAGTATTTCATCTGGGAGATTCAGTTTGATTGCTTGTGATGCTATTACAATTTGTTTAAGAACCTGCTGATTTTGGGCGTTGACTGCTGAAGTAGGCATAGCTTGTAGCTGGCTTAAGTTATCAGCACTAAGCATCACTTTTGCACCGGACTGTATTAACTGGCGAAGCTGCTCGTTGGTTTGAATTTGAAATAATTTCCCATCCACTTCAATAGCTAGGCTATTAGCTTTGGATGCACTAACTGAGCTTACTGAAGCTAATTGATCCTGAGTTAAGACTTTTACTGCTCTCAATGCAGTATTTACAGCGACAGAGCTGTCGGTGCCTTTAGTGGCTTTTTGTTGTTCTGGCGATGGTTTGTTATCACCGCTTAGGTTAGCTGTTTCAGGGTTAACTTGTGACTTAACACTATTTTGGGAAGCGAGACTGGTTTTGGAAGCATGACTAGAAAGAGAATCTGTAGATGATGCTCTTAATGTGGATAATTCGGAAGAGTTTGTTAATTTTATTGAAGTCATGATAAACCCAATATCACCTTTAAATATGTTCTATTACAATTTAACTGTTGATTTACAGAGTTTCAGCAGTATTCTTAGCGATAATTGTTTAGCCAGAATGTCAAAGTTCAACTTTCAAATCTAGCGTATTTGATACTAACCTTTATCGACTCACAACCACTAAGCTTTAACGTTTCAATTCATTTACTTTCGAATACAACTTGTGGTTTATTTTATGTTTTGAATGTTAGTTATAGTATTTATTTATGTTTTTGGTTTTAGTTATAGTATTGATTTAAATTAATATTATAGCCTTTATAGATGATTGGTTAGTTTGAATTTGCTCGTTTGTTTCCCTAAAGAGAAATGTATGAAGTATAGATGGATGTTACTTTCTTTGTTGTTGGGTTGCTCTTCTGCATCAAGTGAAGCAGAAGAAATAAGTAATGTTAGTGAACCGACTCAAAAACCAGCTGTGGAGATTATTTACAATGATCCACGTGATCCCATCGAAGGTTTTAACCGTGCGATGTGGGATTTTAATTATCTGATTTTAGATAAGCACCTATTCCGTCCAATTGCCCATGGTTATAACGACTATTTACCTTCCCCTGTTAAATCTGGTGTCAATAATTTTGTACGCAACTTTGAAGAACCTAGTTCACTAGTTAATAATGCATTACAGGGTAAATGGGGCTGGGCAGCTAATGCTGGTGGTCGTTTTACTGTAAATACAACCCTAGGGTTACTTGGCGTTGTCGATGTTGCTGACATGATGGGAATGGTCAGAAAGCAAGATGATTTTAACGAAGTACTAGGCTATTACGGCGTCCCTAATGGTCCATATTTTATGGCGCCATTTTTTGGTCCTTATGTGACTCGGGAACTCGCGACAGATTGGGTTGATGGTCTATACTTTCCATTATCAGAGTTCTTGTTGTGGCAATCAATTTTAAAATGGGGATTAAAAAATCTCGATTCCCGAGCATCTGCTATAGATCAAGAACGTTTATTAGATAATGCGCTTGATCCGTATACTTTTGTCAAAGAAGCTTATTTTCAGTATATGGATTACAAAGTTTACGATGGCAATGTGCCTGCTAAACAAGATGACGATGAGTTACTCGAAGAATATTTATCAGAGCTTGAGTAACACTGCCGAGGCGAAAAGCAACTTCGGCAGTTAGCTGCCGAGGGAGTTGTATGGCATTAACCGATGTCTCTGTGCTTTTAGTTGAAGATGATTCAGTTTTTAGGCAGTTATTAGCGGATTTTTTAATCCAGCAAGGCGCCGTTGTATTTGAAGCTTGCGATGGTGACGAAGGCGTCAGTGAGTTTCAATCTCACCCAGTTGATATTGTCATTGCAGACTTAAGTATGCCGAGGCTAGGTGGCCTTGGCATGCTAAAACAAATTCTTAAGATAAACCCCGCTATTCCTTCAATCGTCATATCCGGTAATAACGTTATGGCTGATGTAGTTGAAGCTCTTAGGTATGGTGCAAGTGATTACCTTGTAAAACCAGTTGCTGATTTAAAAATTATTGAGCATGCAATCGAACAAGCCATTTCTCCTGTGAATAATGAATTTGGTGTTGTCGACTTTAATGACAGTGACGCCGTCATTAACTCTGCGGCTAGCATGAGCCAAGATTTATCTTATCAAGAACTCAGTGATAATTTTACTTTGCTTGAACATAATGCAGAAGCGGCTAAAAGTGTTCAGCAGCAGCTTTTTCCTGCCTCTAATGTGAGTTATCCTGCCGCTAGGATCCATTACAGTCTTTGTAAAAATAGCGATGTTAGTGCATATTTCATTGATTCCACCATGGTGGGCGACAATCACTTAATTATGTATATGGCTCACTTCCACCCTGAAGATAATCGTTCAGCATTCGGTTGTGTAATGCTGCGAAGTTTTGTTAATCAAAAGCTCAAGCTATATAGAAATGGACTCAGTAACACTCTTATTGAGCCATTTAACATGTTGAGTTACCTCAATGACAGAATGGCAAATTCAGGTTTAAATCTTTATGTCGATATCGTTTATGTCGCGGTAGAGTTAACAAATTTTCGGGTGGCAGTTGGACAAGCTGGAAGCGGTTTAAGGTGTTATCTAAGAAATGATAATGGTTTGGCCCCATTAGCTATATCTGAATCTTTACAGCTTGGAACTGTGCAGTGGAATAAGCCCAGTATGCAGTTTAGAACATTAATGCCTAATGAAAAAATCTGTATTGCAAGCAACATCTCTCAACACAAAAATCGACTATTGAAAAATCAATTTGATGGTTTGTTTTATGATGAAGACTTACCTGCTGGTGGTTTTATTGAGCTCGAATTAATTTAAAGGCTTTTCTAAATTTCATTGGTTATTTCAGCTAGGGGCTGTTGTTCTTTCAAGGTTATTTTTGCAGCGAGTTGTTGGTCATTTATACAAGGCAGAGACTTTGTGGTGTAGTTATTCTACATAAAAAGTCGATAACGCAGTAAAAATAACCAACAAACGCTGCCCGAAGGGGTCGACTAAAAGTGCTTTACTCTTTGTTGAATGAATCTTTGTGAATAAAAGGGGCTTAGATGACTAGGCATCAATTCTTTCGCCTCGATTAAAACGCTTTTATTTCGAACGAAACTTAAGCGGCAAAGATCAACAGCCCCTAATAAAAGCATAAAAAAAACCTCGCATTAGCGAGGTTTTTTTGAAGTGTTAACCAAAGGATTAGCTTGGTTTAATTGCTTCATGTTCAGCAGTAACAGCAATTTCTTCTGCTAAAGCTTCTTCTTCAGTTTCATTATGGCCTTCAGCGCCGTGCATCCAGTCAACTAACTTGTCTGCCATGAAGTAAAGAATAATACCAGATACCGCTGAAGTGATTGCGATACCAGCGAAGATAGCCATTGCGTTAGCTAATTGCTCTTCTTTCTCACCGCCATGTCCAATAAATGAACCAACGATGCCGCCGACTTTGTTTGCAATTGCTACGAATAGGAACCATGCACCCATCATTAACGATGCGATACGAAGTGGAGCAAGTTTAGTCACCATTGAAAGACCAATTGGAGATAAACATAGTTCACCCATAGTGTGGAAGAAGTATGCACCGACTAACCACCACATGCTTGACTTAGCATCAGCGTCGCCACCCATTTCTAAAACCGCACCAATCATGAATAGGAAACCAATACCGAGTAAAACTAGACCAAGCGCAAATTTCACTGGCGAGTTTGGCTCGTTTTTACCGAGTCGTACCCATATAGAGGCAATAACAGGAGCGAAGATAACAATAAACATCGCATTTAATGATTGGAACCAAGTGGTAGGAACTTCCCAGCCACCAATCATACGATCGGTGAAGTCATTGGTGAACAAGTTCATTAGACCGCCAGCTTGCTCGAAACCAGCCCAGAAAATGATGGTGAAAAGACCCATTATCATGATGACTTTAATACGGTCACGTTCAACTTTAGTCAGTGGCTCTTTACGAACATCACCTTGCTCTTTTTGCTTTTCTTTTTCAAGTTTCGCAGCAGGGTAACGACCGATGTCACCTAACAGTTTTTGTGCAAACACAAATTGAATGATTAATGAAAGTACCATACCGATACCAGCACAAAGGAAGCCCATTTGGAAGTTACCGTCATATGCAGCAACAACTGAACCTACGATAATACCTGAAAGGAACGCACCTACGTTGATACCCATGTAGAAGATGGTAAATGCACCGTCACGACGATGATCGCCTTCTTCATATAAGTCACCAACCATAGTAGAGATATTTGGCTTAAATAGACCGTTACCAATGATTAAGGTAAATAGGCCTATATAGAAAACCGTTGTTTCAGCGCCAGGTGCCCAGCTATGTGGGAAGGCAAGTGTGAATTGACCAGCAGCCATTAATGCACCACCAATCATGATGGCTTTACGTTGACCTAAATAGTTATCTGCTAACCATCCACCAATGAGTGGTGTTAAATAGACAAGACCTGTGAAAGTACCGTAAAGAGAGATTGCATCGGCTTGTGTCCAACCAAGACCGTGACCACCTTCAGATTGAACTTTATCAACTAGATAAAGTACCAAAATGGCACGCATTGCGTAGTAACTGAATCTTTCCCATAGTTCTGTTGTAAACAGCAGGAAAAGCCCCTTGGGATGACCAAGCATGGTCCCCTGTGGTTTTGCATTGCTCATTAAGTCTTCCACCTTAAGCTTGTGATTTGCCTGCGGGACAAAGGTCGCCACAGAAATTGTTGTCTGCAATGGTAATTAATTTCAACGTATTGATATTTTCAGGCTTCAGCCTTTTAGTGTTTCAATTTGGTTGCTATAAAATTAATCACTTTGTTGTTTATTTATTATATTAAATATCGTCTTTTTAAAGTTTTAATCATGAAAACCTCAAAAAGCTAACCTTATATACCCTTTAAAGCCCCTAGAAGTCAATGGTAGTGGGGCATCTGGCTGAGTAAATACTTGTACAAAATCACCTTTTAAAACGATTTGTAGGATACGTATGTTGTAGCTTTGGGCTGTTTTGTACGTTTTGATTGCCAGAGGAAAGTTTGAGTAAATTTATCCATAAACTACTTTGGGGTGCTGTTTTAGTTTGCTTTATATAGGCGCGAGTTTGGCAATTGAAACTATACTTGTTTAATCAAATGTATTTGCTTTGCAAACTCTTAACAAATATATAAAATGTAACTCGCTGGATTTATACTGATAAATTGTTTTAGTTATAAATAATTAACTATTTCACAACTAATGGGCAGCCCCAAGTTTTGAGAGTAAGGTAGCTAAATGATGATTAGAGTGTTGGTCTTACTCATTTTCTTATGCTTTATACCGGCGAGTTTTGCTTGGGTAGATACGGACAAAGACGGTGTGCCTGATAAAAAAGATGCCTGCCCAGGTACACCATTAGGTGTAGTGGTGTTAGCAAATGGCTGCCAAGAAGTCACTGAATTAACAAGTGCAAGCAATTTGAACCAACAAACGGCGAGCGCTCAATCACAAGGTGTTTATCTTTCTCAAGAGCCTCCATTACTGATTTATTTTGACTTTGCACGTGCAGAGGTTTTAGCCACACAACTTCCTACAATTAAAAAAGCTTTACCAGTTTTACAAGAAAGCAAAGGGCTCATACTGGTCGGGCACACTGATAATGTGGGGCCGGAACAAACCAATTTAAGTCTTTCGTTGAGAAGGGCGTTGGCAGTCAAAAAAGTATTAATTGAGCAATATAATTTTGAAGCAAGTGCAATAACAGTGCTAGGAAAAGGAAGCCTTGAACCAGTGACAAACAATACCACAACTGAGCAAAGGCAATTAAACAGACGTGTTGAATTTAAAGTAAAAAAATAATTTTTATTAAGGGAGTAAGACAATGGAAAATATTGAAGGTTTGATGGCGCAAGCCCCAGAGCTTATCGTGACGTACGGCTTGAAAGTTGTCATGGCAATTGTGATATTTATTATTGGTAAATATCTGGCAAATGTGGCTAAGAATTTAACCACAAAAATGATGATAGGCCGCAAAATTGACCAAACAGTGGCATCTTTTGTTGGTAATTTAGTATGGGGATTAGTTTTTGTATTCACCATCATTGCTACCTTAGGACAGATTGGTGTTCAAACTGCTTCTCTAGTTGCTGTTATTGGTGCTGCTGGTCTTGCTGTTGGTTTGGCGCTTCAGGGGTCTTTATCAAACTTTGCCGCAGGCGTATTGATGGTTATCTTCCGCCCTTGTCGTGTAGGTGATTTTGTTGAAGCCGCTGGTGTCGCTGGTGTGATTGAAGAAATTACCATTTTCTCAACTAAGCTTCGTACAGGCGATAACAAAACGATTATTGCTCCAAACTCAGCAATGATGGATGGCACTATTACTAATTACTCAACTAAAGAAACCCGTCGAGTTGATTTGGTCATTGGTGTAGGTTACACGGCTGATATTGCAGAAACCAAGAAAGTTATTTCTTCTGTATTAGATAACAATCAATATGTACTTAAAGATCCTGAATACACTGTTGCACTAGGTGAGTTAGCAGATTGTTCTATCAACTTTGTGGTTCGTCCATGGGTTAAAACAGCAGATTACTGGCCGGCTCATTTTGAGTTACTAGAGCAAATTAAAAATGCACTCGATGCAGCTAATATTGAAATTCCATTCCCGCAAATGGATTTACACTTAAAAGATATGCCAGCTCAGTAATACCGAGTTAAGCAATCACTTTAAAGTCAGCATTTATGCTGGCTTTTTTGTTTGTGAGATTTAACTCAGCTATGACAATATTTTTTAAGGTAGAATGAGTTTCTTATATTTTAACACTGCTTTTAAACGAGCTTGATGTAGTTGAGAATAAACATGATAGATTTTCGAAGTGATACTGTGACCAAACCAACCGATGCGATGCGCAAAGCAATGGCTACTGCCGAGGTTGGTGATGATGTTTATGGTGATGATCCTACCGTCAACCGTTTACAAGATATGGCCGCAGAGCGTTTTGGCTTTGATAGTGCCTTATTTGTTAGTTCAGGTACTCAAGCTAACCTTTTAGCGCTTATGAGCCATTGTGAACGCGGCGATGAGTATTTGTGCGGACAGCAAGCCCATAATTATAAGTTTGAAGGTGGTGGGGCAGCTGTGCTTGGCAGTATTCAGCCACAACCGTTAAATAATCAAGCTGATGGTAGTATCTTATTGTCAGATATTGAAGCGGCAATCAAACCTGATGATGTCCATTTTGCGCACACTCGCTTATTGAGTATTGAGAATACTATTGGTGGTAAAGTTTTACCTCAACAATACCTTGCTGACGCGCAAACTTTAGCGTTCAATCGAGGGTTAAAAATTCATTTAGATGGTGCCCGTGTTGCTAATGCTGCTGTGGCTCAAAATGTTCAAATAAGCGAAATTACTCAATATTTTGACTCGGTATCAATTTGTTTATCGAAAGGCTTAGCCGCGCCTGTAGGCTCTATTTTACTTGGCGATGAACGTTTGATAAAAAAAGCGGTTCGCTGGCGCAAAATGCTTGGAGGTGGAATGCGCCAAGCTGGCATTATCGCAGCAGCGGCTGAGCTCGCTATTACTGAACAGGTTGATAGGTTAGCAGAAGATCATGACAACGCTGCTTTACTCGCTCAACATTTAACTGAGATGGCGGAATTTAATGTTGATGCTAAACAGGTTCAAACAAACATGGTGTTCGCTGAACTCGATAAACGTTTTGATGTTAACCATTTAACCTTGTTGCTATCGCAACAGGGGATATTAATTAGTGCAACTTATTCATTGCGTTTTGTTACTCATAAAGATATCAGACGTCAAGACGTTTTAACGTTTATTGATGCGCTTAAGAAGTGCCTGCCTCAAGCGAGAACTCAATAGCCACTGAATATTGTCCACCCAAAGGCAATTGAAAAGCATAACTTAGGTGAATTAGTCTGAATGCAACCTGTCGGTTTCGTTTCCTCGATGTGACTAGAACTGACAGGTTGCCCTAAATCAGATCAGCCCCAAGATTTGTTAGCTGCTTTCGTTAGCTAATGATTTCTAGATTTGAATAGAATCTAAATTCAAAGTCTAGGTCAACGTCTAAATCAAAGTCGTGGCGCTTCGCCCACACCAGACTAAAAGGGAGTGAACTGCGACTCCCTCTTAGAACACCCCGCAGCTCCGGCGAAATTTAAACAGCAAAATTTCCAACGGAGAATCATCCAGCTTTTAACCTCCCTTGTAGACTGCTTCAGCCTTATTCGAAAATGCTAACGCTTCCGATGGTGCATCCCTGCACCGCGAAAGCTAGCCTGACGTCCTGTCAGGCTCACGCTATTTTCTTCAACGTCCTCAATTCAAATGGAGTCTTTTAGATTTGTATCTTTTTTATCTTTAAGTTGACGCGATTAAAGTTAAATCGAAGAAATGAAAATTCCGGTGTAAGCACGGCTGTGACCGTCCATGACATGGACGTCATGGCCGAGCTTTCAGGGATGAACTTGCAGCGTGTCACAGTCGTGCTTGCACAAGAGCCTGCGGCAGGCAATGGATTAGATAGAAGTAATGGTCTTAAGTAACTAACCCAATTTATATGAGGTATAAAATTGTTGCTCTTAAAACGTTTTTGTCCAAATGTGAGTTACGATACCAACAGGTCCCCTTGTACGACCTAGTCGTGACCAACCAGCGGGTGTGTAAGGTCGAGTATGTGTTACTACAACTTAGGTATAAGTTATGCTTTTTTTGGTGCAATAAAGAGATAGTTTGCTTTCAATTAGGTCATAAGACTCTTTTATAATTTTATTAAAATATAAAATGGTGATATTAATCAATGGTTTAATTTTATGGTATTGAACTTGCTACCTCTTTAGGGGTATTCATAATTTAAGGATCAATATCATGGAATATTTAGGCCGTCATATTGTAAAACCTATTGATTTAAATTCTGATAAAAATCTATGCTGTGGTCAGTTAATGAACTGGCTTAACGAAGAGACTTCAATTTTTGCCCGCTGCCAAATGCACAGTAAATTACTGATGCCGAAATTAGTCTCAGAGATAAACTTCATGAGCCCAGCTTCTCTTGGGGATGTGATTGAGTTCGGTATGGAAATTATTAGTTTAGGACAAAGCTCTATTACCTTACGCTGTAAAGTCCGAAACAGTTTAAATAACGCCCCGATTGCTTTTGTGGATAAGGTCGTATTCGTTAATATTAATGAACGAGGCTTACCCGTTCCTCATGGAATAAGGGCAAATGCAGCTTAGAAATTAATTATGCATAGTGCGCAAGCACTAAAAAGCCCACTTCATTTAAATGAAGTGGGCTTTTTTATTATATTCAGCTACTTAATAAAATTCATTACCAAGATAGTGAGCAAAACTATTTCCGACTAATATTTAGTGGAGCTTAAGGTGCGGATGAATAATGCGTCCAATACCTTTGGCTAACATCATTAATGTCCCTTTTACTACACCATGTAATTCAATCAAATGGCGACGATAAAGTGATGTATAGACAAATCGGGCGATCTTACCTTCAACGAGTACACCACCACCCATAAATGACATTAAGTTACCTACTGTATGGAACTTAGATAAATTAACCAGCGAGCCAAGATCTTTATAGACATACTCATTGGTTGGCGCTTTACCATCAAGCATTAACATGATGTTGTCAGCTGTCATTAAGGCCATTTGCCTCGCTGATTGACCACGTGGAGGAACCCAGCTACCGTCTTCTTGTGGGCAGGCTGCACAATCCCCAATTGAGAAAATATGGTCGTCATAGGTGGTTTGCATGTTTTGCTTAACCATGACTTGATTAATATGGTTACTCTCTAATCCGCCGATACTATTTAGAAAGTCTGGCGCTTTAACACCAGTAGACCAAATGACCATATCTGAAGGAATTAAGTTTCCATCAGTAGTCGATAGACCTTCAGGGCTGACCTCGGTAATGCGTGTATTAGTCATGACGTTAACGCCCAACTGTTTAAGTTCGCGAGTCACTGAGTTTGAAATTTCAACTTTATCTACTTTCGGTAAAATACGCTCATCTGCTTCGATAAGTGTTACCTCAAGTAAACTGGTATCGATTTTATAACCAAAGCCACTTAACTGATCAACGGCATGGTGCATTTCAGCTGACATTTCAACGCCAGTTGCACCAGCGCCGACAACGGCAATTTTTATTTTTTCATCTAGCTGATGATGACTGGCGTATCGCATAAATTTATTCAATAAAATTTTACGAATAGACATCGCTTGCTCAGTGTTATCTAAGAACACACTGTGCTCTTTAACGCCGGGGATTTTAAAGTCGTTAGCAACGCTACCAATGGCAATAACAGCATAATCGTATGGGATTTTACGAGCAGGTAGTAGCTCTTGGCCTTCATCATCATTGATAGGGGCAAGAATGATGTGCTTTTCATCTCGATTAATATCTATCATGGCACCTTGTTGAAAGTGATAACCATGATCTGATGCGTGTCCACGGTAGCTAATTGCATCTAGACCAATATCAAGAGCACCCGTTGCTACTTCATGTAATAAAGGTTTCCAAACATGGCTTTCTGCGCAATCAACTAAAGTGACTTTTGCTTTGCCTTTCTTGCCAACTTTACGGCCTAATTTAGTGGCGATTTCCATACCACCTGCGCCGCCACCGATGATGACGATATTTGGAACTGCTTGCATCGTGTGATGCTCCTTTGACTTAAGATTAAAATAATTCGGTAAAATTTCTTTAAAACCACAACTATGAACCAAGTGTTTACTGGATAAATTGGTTGAATGCTTAGTCGGGGTGACGTTGATTAGTGTGGGTATTGAGCCCAAAGAGTGAAATCAACTACATAGCGTTAGCGCTAAATTTTAGTACAACATATGGGTCACCACAGCGAGTTGCTGGTAATGAAGTACATTAGAGGTTAGAAATTCAGATAGAGATGTTTATATATTAAACAGTAGGGGACGTCTAAATAAGTTCGTTAAAGTGTGATCGACTATTAAAACAGAATAAAAAAATGAGCAATGGATCACTAATTCCAATAAAAAATGTCGCCTAAAACACAAAACCGACAAGCAAAAACTTGTCGGTATCAGTATAGCGATTGTTATTTAACTCAATATCGCTATAAGTAAGCAATTACTGTGCTTTAGCTAAGCGACCGTTATAGTCTTCAACAAGATGAGCGATAATTTTCTCTGGGTCAGCATCTTGACAGCATTTGTCTAAGAATACTTTGAAGGTAACTAATGAATGGGCATTGTTGAACATACGGTTACTTTGCATAGCATAGTATGTGTCATCCGTATTGGATTTCCTGACGACAAACTCGCCACTTTTGAAGGCTTTTGTACCTGGCTCATCATGCCATTTTGTGATTCTGTTTAAGGCGATTTCGCTAGATTGATTGACTTCGACATGATTTAACCAGCTGGCTGGTTTTTCGTTTTCTTTGTAATGAGGACATCTTACTGTGTAGTTGTACACATGAGTGATTGCTGTCATAGCTTACCTACTTTTTTAAGAATGTAATTCATCATAGACCGCTAATTTAACTTTGGTCAACGGTTATTTATAGAAGTTAGATCTAGTTAACAAATGTTAATGGGTTAACTTTTTTTATTTAATAAATTCAGAGTGTTGAGTGGTTTATTTGTTTGTGTGTATTGCACGATTAATAGCCGAAGCGTGTACTTACTAGCTGAGTCTGATACATCAATAAGACAATAATGAGCTATGCACAACCTAATGCAGTTGTGCATAACCAAACATTGCTATAGCAATCATTTTTAATAAGTTTTGCTACTGCTTCTTTCTTTATACTTGCTATTAATTCTTTCTTTATACTTGCTATTAATTCTTTCTTTATACTTGCTATTAATTCTTTCTTTATACTTATAGTGCGTTGGTGAATATTTCGCAAATTTCAGCATGTGTTGCTTGCTTAGGGTTAGTTAGGCCACAAGCATCTTTTAATGCATTATCAGCAAGCACAGGGATATCTTCTGGGTTAACCCCTAGCTCAGTGAGATTCGCAGGAATATTAACGGCGACAGATAAGGTTTTGATTGCATCGATAGCTGCTTCAGCACCTTGCTCGTCGGTTAATCCTGCAATATCAACATTCATCGCTTTTGCAATATCTTTTAATTTTGCAGGTACTACTTTGGCGTTGTAACTCTGAACATGTGGGAGTAACAGCGCATTACACACACCATGTGGTAAGTCGTAGAAGCCACCAAGTTGATGCGCCATTGCATGAACATAACCCAGACTTGCATTGTTAAATGCCATACCAGCTAAAAATTGTGCGTAAGCCATTTGCTCACGTGCATCAATATTGTCACCTTGCTCAACGGCATTGATTAAATTCGCTTGGATAAGCTCAATGGCTTTAATTGCACAGGCATCAGTAATAGGTGTTGCCGCAATAGATACATAAGCCTCAATGGCGTGAGTTAACGCATCCATACCTGTTGCAGCCGTTAATGCTGCAGGTTTTTCTATCATGAGCTCAGGATCGTTCACTGATAAAATTGGCGTGGTGTTTTTATCAACGATAGCCATTTTAATATGACGTTTTTCATCGGTAATAATACAAAAACGCGTCATTTCACTTGCTGTGCCTGCTGTGGTGTTAATAGCGACAAGTGGCATTTGTGGTTTAGCAGACATATCTAAACCTTCATAATCACCAATTTTTCCGCCATTGGTTGCGACTAAAGCAATACCTTTTGCACAATCATGTGGTGATCCACCGCCTAAAGAAATCACAAAGTCACATTCGTGGGCATTTAGCATCGCTAAGCCTGCTTCAACATTGGCAATGGTTGGGTTTGGTTGCACGCCATCAAATACAAACACAGCAATGCCATTTTCAATGAGTTTGCTGGTGACTTTGTCAACTAAACCAATTTTTACCAAAGGTGTATCGGTGACGATTAATGCACGTTTAAAACCTAATGTTTTAATGTCATTAATCGCTTCATCAACACCACCTTGACCAATCACATTGACACTTGGGATAAAAAATTTAGTAGCCATAAAAACCTCATAAAAGCGTAAAATATAAAATGATAAAATTCTTTTCTGTCGTTAAAGTAACAACCAAACTCACTATAGTTTGTGATTAAAGTCATATATTCATACTTGTTTTGCTCGGTTTTGTAGTTTTAATACCAAAGAGGGATTCGGCGCAGATTTTACTATTTAGATTTGATCTAGAGCATATTTGAACTGAAAATGAAAATGCCTATAACTAAATTAGTTATAGGCATTTAAGTCTGTTTAATCAGAAGACTTTAGCTGTTTAGCTTGTAGGGCAAGCAGTTTCCACAACAGTGTTAATCACGATCTCAGTGACAGGTATATCGTTACTTGTGGTGGTGATGTTGATCTGATCTGCTACATCAAACCCTTCAACTACTTGACCAAATACTGCGTATCCTGGACTAGTACTATTTTGATAATCAAGATCTGTGTTATCTAGGGCATTAATATAAAACTGTGATGTCGCAGAGTTGAAGTCATTTGTTCTTGCCATCGCAACCGTATAATGAGCATTTGTTAAGCCTAGATTAGTTTCAAGCTCAATAGGGTCATTACCAGGTTTTGCTACTAAGCCTGAAGTAAACCCTCCACCTTGAGAAACAAAGTTATGAATCACTCGATGGAAAATAGTGCCATCATAAAATTGTTCATCTACGTAATTTTTGAAGTTTTGCCCGGTAATTGGCGTCGTAGTTGTATCAATAGCTAAGGTCATATCACCCAGAGTGGTAGACATTAAATAACAGATATCCATTTGAAGCTCTTTATCTTCAACTGGTGGGAGCGGGTCTGGCGCAACTGGATCTGGAGAGCTTGAATCTGAACTTCCGCCACATGCGGATAAAGTAAGAGCGAATAATACAGGGTACAACAGTTTCATTTGAGGCCTTTATTTTTGTTTTATTTATGTAGCTAGCATGTTGCTTAAATGGTTTGTTGAAAGCAACAGAAAAAAGATAAAGATACAAACTGTTACTTTGATATCTGATTTTTAAAGTATCAGCCCCCAACAGAAACAAACCATCGAGTGTGATTCTGCGATGGCATTATTAGCTTTATCACAATATAAAGCCTGTGAATAAATCGCCAAATTAGGCCATAGCCGTTACAATGACGCCATTATTGGTAGTGTAAATTAGAGAAAAATATGACTTTTGATTCAATTGGCTTTTCACAGCCTATTTTAGATGCTGTAACAGCTTGCGGTTATGACAAATTGACCCCTGTTCAGCAAGTTGTGATGCCATTGGCCATTGAAGGTAAAGACATCTTAGCCAGTGCTCAGACGGGGACAGGTAAAACTGCTGCTTTCTCATTACCTTTGTTGTCACTTCTAGAGCAGCAACTTGAAGAGCAAGACAATAAAACTGCTTGGCAAAGGCTTCGAGTATTAATCATGACGCCAACGCGAGAACTCGCAATCCAGATTGAACAAAATATTGTCAATTATGCGCAGTTTCTACCATTTGAGAGTGTGGCTGTATACGGGGGCGCCAGCATTAACCCTCAACGCAAAGCAATAGCTAAAGGCGTTGATATTTTAGTGGCAACCCCAGGCCGACTTTTTGATGTCATAGGCCAACATGATTTGGACTTATCATTTGTTACTCATTTAGTGATTGATGAAGCTGACCGTATGTTGGACCTAGGCTTTGTTAAAGATATTGAAAAGGTAAAGCGCTTAGTCAATCGTCAACATCAWGGTTTGATGTTGACGATTGAC
>NZ_VKHR01000084.1 GCF_009663145.1 Shewanella sp. TC10 | reverse complement strand
GACTCAAGAAACTTATCATGGGCTTCTTGACTGCGTTTTAGTTTTGGACGTAAATCGGATACTGAGATTGACTATTCCATTCAAAATCAAAGGTTCGGATATCTCATCGCATCATACAAGTTATCAAAGGCAAACTCTAACTCAAACTCTAATTAGCACAATAAGTAAAATGAATCTGCAATAAGCAGTGAACGTAAAAGCAGTATACGGATAAACAATGTCTATAGCAGATAAACAGTGCCTATAGCAGATAAACAGTGTCTATAGCAGATAAACAGTGTCTATAGCAGATAAACAGTGTCTATACAGGATACATTGACACATAAAAAAGCAATGGCCTGCTGCCATTGCTTCCTTTATACACTTATCACTTATTTGTTTACTTGCTATAAGTAATCAATATTTGGGTCTACAACGAGTCATATTATAAATGTGAGCCGTTTTTATCCTCACCAATCAGTATCCAGCTCGGGTTAGTGCTATAGTCTGGGTGTTGTTGCCAATTACTTTCATCAAAAATCCACGGCTGCAAACAGGCTCTGTCAGTAACACAGGGATCAGTTAACGCATCCATAAAATCTACCACTGTGTTTGACTGTTCAACGTTAATATCGATTTCTGGTGCAGGTGAATTAGATGATGTTTCATCAAAGCTTTGACGGAACAAGAAACGTGTATTATCGAATGCGTAAGGGTTCATGTTGTAATAAACTTGCTCGCAGCTTTCACCGTACTTTTCCATAATGTCGATTACAGACGTCAGCTGACAATATTCGGCATTACCTATTTCATTAAAAGAAGCATTGGCATTAAGTATGGTGCTAATCCCTAATAAGTTATTCATAGCCCCACCAGGGTTCCCATATACATCCATAACTTGAGTCAGAGTCGATAGCGCGCCGTTATGCATATAAGGGCCTGTGACTGCAATATTCAACAATGGTGAAGTACGAAAATGATAAGCATCTCCAATATCGCCACTTATATTTTGACGGCCAAAATCACTGTCAGTAACAAACTGGTTATTATCACCATTCCCTGGGCCAACCTGACCTAAACCAATGGCATGAAACTCTTCATCGGTAAAATTATCACCTGAGTGGCATTGACTGCAGGCCGCTCCGCCTTCATCACCTGCGGTCATAAACAAAACAGCACCCACTTTTTGATCAAAGCTTAGGCTGTTGATGTCTTTATTCGCTTCACCACGAAGCGCTCCTAGATATTCTCTCCAAGGGTTATCAGCAAAAACCATAGACTCTTCAAACGCAGCCAATGCTTCTGCAATTCGATCAAAGGTGATGAGGTTGCTACCAAAAGCGGTTAGGAATAGCGCTTCCCACTGATTATCGCCAACAAATCGTTGTGCTAGCATGTCTCGGTAAGCTTGATTACTGCTCCCAAGAGGCTCGTCGCCACGCATCTCGTTATGGGTAATGGTTGGAAAACGCGATTGTGCATTGGCTAAAGAGGCACCTGATGGAATGTTGTTATCTGCAGCACTCGCATTGGCGGAATCAGGCGTTATAATTCCCGCGTCAGTTCCTCTAGCACCAGGTGTGTTTGACACACTTTCAACTCTAGCGTCCCAAAACAAACCACGGTCCATCAATCCTAGATTAAATACTGTTGGCGCGTTACGCCCAATGACAGGGTAACCCTCAAGCTCGTCTGCATCACTGCCATTAAAATAACGACCAGAACCCAGTAAGTTGGGCTTAAAGTCATGGAATACATCAACTGCATCATAACCTACAGGCCAAGATAAGTTATCACCACCACCGAGTAATGGGTGATGACAAGAGGCACAGGCCGTATCGTATTCACCACTGAGTCTTTTAGAATAAAACAAAGCTTTGCCAAGCTGCGCTTTAGCATCATTAATGTTGGGCAAATTGCGACCGACTGTGGGATCACCTGTTAAACCTTGCTCACTAATCAGAACTTGAGCATGAACATCAACGGGCTCCATACTGCCGACGATCGTCCCTAGCCCATCATCACTAATGAGCGCTTCGCTTTCTTGAATATCTACATCTGCTAGTTGAAGGTTATCAGTACCAGACCGCACCAGCCTCACTAACATAGTGTCGCTTCGGCCTTTGAACCAATTTAGCCCTGTTTTGAAGTTGATAAACCAAGAGTCTTGCTCGAACTCAATCATAGGTGATGAGCTCCAAGTGTATTCTTGAGTGGTTGAAGGGAAGATATTCAAATTAATAGCCGGCGAAACGGTATTGAAATCAATCAGTGAAAATAACTCTTTATTGTTAGGCAAACGCCAGTCACTATGACCAGCTAAATCATGACTTTGTGCATAAGCTAACGCATCGCCCCAATCCATAGCTTCAGCATTACCGCCATCACAGAGGGTGCCATCAAGTCCTGCAACACACTGAGCCCACATGAGTCCTGTGGCTAAATCTGTAACCGTTCCATCTTCATTAACGGTATAGCGCTCATCAGGAGCCTCTTGCATACTGGTCGATGTTGAAACAGGATCAATGACCCTGACTAAACGTAATGCAGCAGATTGATAACGTTGAATATTTTTATTATTACCAAATACATACTGAAAAGCCCAAGCATAAAACTCCCCATGCTCGCCGCGATACGGCATCGAACTCCAATAAAAATCACTGACAGTATTAGGAAAGTAATCATTATCGATTTTAGTTGAACGACTTGAGGCGCCAAAGTGTGCGATTGACATTAAGTGACTGTTAGTTGGAACACGCCAGTCACTATAGCCACAAAGATTTTCTTCGTTAGTTGTTATTATTAAACCATTCCAGTCATCGTAATAATCACCTTCTCGCTCAGCATCCTGTCTTTCAAGTGCCGTAAGCCCACCCCAACGGTAGGTATTTTCAGCATCACGTACACCGCCATCTCGTGTTTTTACTTCCCACATTAATCCGGTACGGTTATCACGTACACAAGCCCAAGGAGCCGAGCTGTAATTTCCGCTGCCACTATACTCAGAGCCATCTGCGTTAATGCGAGTAAAATCGAAACCACTTGCTCCATTTGAACCAGAGTTAGCCTCAGCGCTTCGTCCTTGACTACAATCTTGCTCAAGCGGTGTCACATTATCACTTGCAGTAATAGTGGTGTTGCAATCACTACCGTTTCTATCATAATCAGAGCCGAAACCGATGCCAGTATCATTCAGTGCAGCCATACCAAGGTTGAAATCTAGTGGCGGCTCTTCACTGCCATCTTCTCCTGAGCCTCCTCCGTTATCTTCTCCTTCACCATCTTCCCCCTCACCTTCATCACCACTGTCGTCATCTCCGTTATCACCATCTGAACCGCCAGTGTCGCCTCCTGTATCAGGAATAGTGGTTTCATCATTATCAATCCTTGTACTGTCACTATCACTACCTCCACAGCCCAACAATAAAAAAGTAAATATCGCAGAACAAAGAATACGAAGTGTGGTTTTAGTTTTTTGTTTGAATATCACAATCCAGCTCCAATAAGTTGTTAATTTTTTGCTATCTTAAACTGGCAAAGATGAGCGGAAGATGAGCAAGGGTTTGAAACCAAAAACAAAGAAGGTTAATTGCGAACTTTTAAACTCATATGTAGCTGTTGGTCATGAAGCTCAGCGGTGAGTTCAAGAGATAAAGCTTGTGCAGCAGTATAGGCAATTGATAAACCTAAGCCGACATGTTTACTATCCGTTCGGGCTTCGTCTTTACGCCAAAGTCGGTCAAACATGGTAGTTAAATCATCTAGAGTAAGTTTAGGAGCATCATTTACCACACGGATAACAGCATCACGACATTCACTGTCGATACTTATTTCACTATTTGTCGGGGCGTATTCTGCGGCGTTACTGATTAGGTTTGAAATAATGACCCGCAGCAATCTTGGGTCGCTTTTTATAATAGCGTTCTCTTTAATTAACTGCTTAGTGACCAATTTACGCTGTTGTATTTGGCTGGTGTACAACGACAAACATTCATCAACAAGGTCTGCAATATTAACGTCTTCAGACAAAGTTTGTGCGCCAGAGTTTTCTATTCGAGCTAAAGACAACAAGCTATCAATCGTCTGTTGCAGCTGCGCCGCTGATTCTGCAATGTAGTGAAAATCCTCTATGGAAGATTGTTCAGGCCATTTCAAAGCGACTTCACTTGTGGTTCTCATGGCTGCCAGTGGCGTACGTAATTCATGGGCTAAATCGTTATTAAACTGACGTTCTCGGGAGAAGCTTTGTTCTAATCTCGCCAACAATTGATTTAATCGAGCAACTAACGGAGTGATTTCAGCCGGTACATTGGTTTCTATTAATCTATTGTGGAGTGAACCCGCCTCAACACTAGCGACTTGCTCTGACAAATTTTGAATGGGATTTAATGCCCTTCTAATAGCAAACACTAGAATCGCAGATAAAAGAGTGCAGAAAAATATCCCACCAACAATGAGTTGGGCTGCATAAGCTGTTAAGCGCTGGCTAACAGGTTCAACGCTAATCGCCACCGACACATCAACAATCGGCCTTCTTGGACCACCTCTAATTGTAAATGAATGCACTCGAATTTCATCACCATTACTTAATTGGCTCACGTATTCTATGCCATCGGCACGATTCGATTGATTCAACTGGTTTAGTTGATTTGGCTTATTTAGGTTCTTGTCACCAAGACTTAATGATGTTTGCTGAGATGCTCCTCGCTGGTCCCAAACCTGCAAGTAATATCCACTATTGATGTCATTCAGTTTGAGTTTGATCGCTGATGCAAAATCCTGTTCTAAGTTTAGTGAGCCACCAAAACGAGGTGTGGGTCTTTTAAGACTTAATTTCATAATGCGAGAAAATTCGTTAAGTTCATTATTGAGGCTGGCATTTAATCTGCGTTTTTCAGAAAAATACAAAGATGAACCTGCAAGCATTGCGATAATGACAAAGCTAGGAACCAGCCATAATAAAAGTTTAGAACGAATACTCTTCATGGTTTTTGCGCACTGATCATATAACCCATACCTCTACGGGTATGAATAAGCGGCGGATTCGCTTTCGAAACACTAATGGCTTTTCTTAATGCACAGATAGCAGTATCAACAACATTACTGGTTGGAGAAACTTGTTCATCATAGATGTGTTGTTCTATTTGAGTTCGCGAAATCACCTTGTCAGTGTTTAGCATCAAGTACTCGAGTAATGCATATAATTGCGAAGGTAAAGAAATTGGTTGCTGGGCACGTAAAACAGTTTTGGCTGAACGGTCTAAAACAAGATCTGCCACCACTAACTTAGGCGAGCGATTTTGATATTTACGCCTTGCTAAGGCTTCTACTCTCGCGATAAGTTCTTCGATAGCAAATGACTTCACTAAATAATCATCAGCACCTAAGCGTAAGCCCGCAACTCTATCTTCAATAGAGTCTTT
This sequence comes from Shewanella sp. TC10, assembly GCF_009663145.1. Lineage (GTDB taxonomy): Bacteria > Pseudomonadota > Gammaproteobacteria > Enterobacterales > Shewanellaceae > Shewanella. The sequence continues at coordinate 13,834 of NZ_VKHR01000084.1, read as the reverse complement.
TGCCGTTAAAAATAATACTGGTGATTCATTGTTTGCTTCTCGTAATTGCTTAAGCACCTCACGGCCATCTAACCCAGGCAACATAATATCTAAAATGATGACATCATAATCATTCTCAAGCGCCATCCATAAACCTTCTTGCCCATCACCAGTAGCGTCAACTGCAAACCCTGACGCCTTCAACGCTTTGACCACTGGTCGACGTAATGCTTCTGAATCTTCAACCAATAATAATTTCATTTCACTTTCTCTGGTTTTTTATTTTTCTTAACTAGGGATTGATAGCAAACAAGCATGAATTTTGTGTCAACCCTTTGAATAGATTATCACATGTTCGATACTACTTAATCTAACATGAGCAGAAGGTGAGCACAGCAAGACCATGATAAGTTTACCGAGCCATAATAGGTAAATGGTCTTTAAATTGGTTGATATATAAGTTGAGGATTTCTTTAAAAGCTATCTCACATTAATCAAGCTCCTCTGCAGCCTTTATGTGCCCTTTTACTGGTTAGGCTTGTCTATTTATCAGCCCTTCTGCTCGTGAGTAAATCTAAATACAAGTAACAAAATCGATCAACTCGGTAAGGTAAATACCCTTGCCCAATAATGTGAACTAGAGCATGCTTTAGCATCGTTAATGCGTTGAATGATTGTACAATAATGAGATATTCCCCTATGAAAAAATACTTTTTAATTTTATTTTCTGTATTTGCTGTTACTTCACAGGCATTTGCTCAAAGCCCCAGCAAGTTCAATAAAGAGTTAGATGGATTTGAATATCCATTTGATGTCAGCACCTTCATGCTTAACTCTCAAAACCAGACCTTAAAAATGCGCTACATGGATATTGGCGATAAAGATGCAGAAAAGGTGATTGTCTTACTGCACGGTAAAAACTTCTCTGGTTACTACTGGGAAAGAGTCGCAAAGGACTTAGTCAACCAAGAATACCGAGTCATAGTCCCTGATCAAATTGGCTTTGGTAAGTCTTCAAAACCCGATGCCTATCAATATAGCTTTGGGCAATTGGCATTAAATACTAAGTCTTTGTTAGATAGTTTACACATTGATAAGTTTGACCTAGTTGGCCACTCCATGGGAGGGATGCTAGCAACGACCTTCGCGGTCAATTATAGCGAATCAATAAATAAGCTTATCTTGATAAATCCTATTGGCCTGGAAGACTATGGAAAATATGCTGAATACCAAGATGTGAACTTCTTCTACAAAAGAGAGCTGGGGAAAACAGTTGAGAAGACAATCAACTATCAAAAGAAGAATTACTATGATGGTGAGTGGTCAAATGAATATGAAAAGTTATTAGTTCCGTTAAAAGGAATGCTTGCCGGAGATGATTGGAAAACCGTTGCTTGGAATAATGCGCTAACTTATGGTCCCATTTTTTCAGAAAATATCGTCGATAGATTTTCACAAATTAACAGTGAGACAGTTTTAATCATTGGTACCAGAGATAAAACAGGGCCAGGCAAAGGCTGGCTTAAACAAGGTGTTACTAAAGAACTAGGGCAATATGACAAACTTGGTAAACAGGCCCAAACTAAAATTAAAGGCTCGACTCTAATTGAGTTAGAAGGTTTAGGTCACATGCCTCAATTTGAAGATTATGATGCCTTCATTAAGGCTTTCCATAAAGCGCTAAATTGATAAAGTGAATACGGTTACAGGTTTTGTGATTAGGATTGCTCAGCAAAGTTAGTTATGGGTAGGTGACGAAGATAGCTATTGATAGGTCTAGAAAGATAGCTATTGTTCGGCTCTACCTCATATACATATCAAAAAGGGAATAACATCAGTGTTATTCCCTTTTTAATATTCTAACAAAGATACTTTTTGAGTAAATAATCTCTAGTAAACAATCTCTAGTAAATAAAACCTAGTAAATGATCCCTAGAAAAAACCTAGAAGAGTATCTCGATAAAGTGATGTCTAGTGGTCTTCAGAAACCATATTGACAGTGTACTTAGGAATATCAATCACTAAGTCACAGTCGACAACTTTAGCTTGGCAAGACAGACGACTCTCTGGCTCTAAACCCCATGCTTTATCTAGCATGTCATCTTCTAACTCATCACTTTCTTCAAGTTGGTCAAAACCCTCACGCACAATACAATGACACGTAGTACATGCATTAGATTTTTCACAGGCGTGTTCAATGTGGATGCCATTTTTTAATGCTACATCTAAAATGGTTTCGCCGACTTCGGCTTCTACAACTGCTCCATCTGGACACAGCTCTTCATGTGGTAAAAAAACTAACTGTGGCATTTCATCACCTATATATTATCGACAGACTGACCTTTCAGCGCTGCTCGAATTGAATTATCCATACGACGTGAAGCAAACTCTTGAGTTTGTTCATCTAATACTTCAATCGCTTTTTCAATGGCGTCAGTATCATCACCCTGTGCAGTTAATTGTAACTTTTCAATTGCAGCGGTAATTTCAGCTTGCTCTTGTGGGTTTAATAAATCTGCATCTTTTGCCAATGCTGCACTTAAGGTTTCAACCACTCTTGATGCTTCAACCTGTTGCTCTGCTAACATACGACGAGTGATATCGTCTTTTGCATGTTTCATCGAGTCTTTTAGCATAGTGGCAATTTCAGTATCAGATAAACCAAATGAAGGCTTAACCTGTATCGTTGTCTTCACTTCGGTAGACTTTTCCATTGCCGTAACACTGAGTAAACCATCAGCATCAACTTGGAATGTTACTCGAATATGTGCAGCACCCGCCGCTAAAGCAGGAATTCCATTTAAGCTAAAGCGAGCAAGAGAGCGACAATCATCAACTAACTCACGCTCACCCTGTACAACATGAAAAGCCATTGCCGTTTGGCCGTCTTTAAATGTTGTGAACTCTTGTGCTCTAGCAACCGGAATAGTGGTATTGCGAGTGACGACCTTTTCAATCAATCCGCCCATGGTTTCAATGCCCAATGAAAGCGGTATCACATCCAGTAATAATAAATCTGATTCAGGTTTATTACCGACTAAAATATCTGCTTGAATCGCAGCGCCAATAGCAACAACGCGATCTGGATCGATTGAAGTCAGAGGCGTCTTTTTAAAGAAGTTCTCAACTTGCTCACGAACTAATGGTACACGAGTAGAACCGCCAACCATAACCGTTTCAATGATGTCATCAGCAGTAACATCAGCATCACGTAATGTACGACGACAACTTGCTATCGTCTTTTTAACCAGCGATGCAATTAACGACTCAAACTGAGCTTTTGTTACTTCGGCATTAACCGTGTCACCGTTTTCAAGCGTGACAGAGGCAGTGCAGCTCTCAAGTGTTGTTAGCTGCTCTTTCACTCGGCGCGATTCAATCAATAACTGACGAGATAAAGAAGCTGACAACTCAGTCAGTCCAAACGCTTGTTGTAAGTGCGCTTGCAACAGGTGGTCAAAATCATCACCGCCTAGCGCAGAGTCGCCACCTGTGGCTAATACTTCAAATACACCACGATTCAGACGTAAAATTGAAATATCAAATGTACCGCCGCCCAAATCATAGATGGCAATCACGCCCTCTTGTTTGGTATCTAATCCATAAGCAATCGCTGCGGCTGTCGGCTCGTTTAATAAACGTAATACTTTAACGCCCAATAACTCTGCAGCATCTTTAGTGCCTTGACGCTGCGCATCATCGAAATAAGCCGGCACGGTAATGACCACACCTTCTAAATCACCGCCCAATGTTTTTTCAGCGCGTGTGATAAGTGGCTTAAGAATTTCTGCTGAAACTTGTACTGGGTTTACTGCACCGTTCGCGGTATTGAAAATAGGTAACCCATTTTCACTGGCAGTTAACTCATATGGCAGTTGATGCTCACCAGATTGAATATCAGCAAGACTTCGGCCCATAAAACGCTTAACTGAAACTATGGTATTTTTAGGATCTTGAGCAGACTTAACTTGAGCGGCCACACCAGTTTCGATGCTATCCAAACCGTAATGGACTACTGAAGGTAAAGAATGCTGATTGTCGTCATCAGGTAAAGTTAATGCTTCACCACTTCTGACAGCCGCAACTAATGAATTTGTTGTACCTAGGTCGATACCCACGGCAAGGCGATGCTGATGAGGCGCGGCGCTTTGACCGGGCTCAGCGATTTGAAAAAGGGCCATAGTATTCCAATTGTTTAGTAATCAACATTCATCTAAAAGAAATAATAAAGTACTGCTATAAAAACAGTGCAATTAATTAGTCTAGTAATGAATCTTCAATTCTTGCGAGTTCATCCTGCAATTTTGCCATAAATTTTAGCTTTCTAATTTGATCCGCTGCAGAAAAATTATTTTCTTCAGTATCAGTTGCTAATAATTGAGCAAGTAATTGCGAAAGTGTTTTTTCAAAGTCAGCAAATGACTGATACAAATCATCAATGGATTCATCAGCTTGTTGACTGTCTTTGATATCTTCAAGGGATTCACGCCATTCCATTTGCTGCATTAAAAAAGCAGTATCTTTAACTGTGGTAGTTTCGTGGCTTATATCAATTCCACGTAAACTCAGCATGTGCTCAGCACGTCTTAATGGATTTTTTAGCGTTTGATAACCGTCATTAACCTGTGCAGTGCGCTGCACAGAAAGCAATTTTTGTTGCTCAGACTCGTTAGCAAATTTATCGGGATGAACCGCCATTTGCAGCTCGCGATAGCGCTCTGCAAGGTTGGCGGTGTCGATATCAAAGGAAGGTGTTATTTGAAATAATTCAAAGTAATTCATTGGCAGATATCATGCTCTTTGTTGGTAAATTTGAGCGAAGCTCCACTGTTAAACAGTAAAGCTTTCACCACAACCACATTCACCTTTGGCATTAGGGTTGTTAAATTGGAATCCTTCGTTAAGGCCCTCTTTAACAAAATCTAATTCAATGCCCTGAAGATAGATGAAGCTTTTTGCATCAATGATAATGTTTACGCCTTCTATTTCGTAAACTTCATCATCGTCGTTTGCTTCATCAACAAACTCAAGCACGTAAGCCATACCAGAACAGCCAGATGTTCTTAACCCTAGGCGTAAACCCAAGCCTTTTCCTCGATTAACTAGGAAAGATTTCACTCGTTCAGCCGCAGCTGGGGTCATTGTTATTGCCATCTTAACTCCGGTATTACTTGTCTTGCTTTGATTTGTACTCATCTAATGCAGCTTTAATAGCGTCTTCAGCTAAAATAGAGCAATGGATTTTAACAGGAGGTAATGCAAGCTCTTCTGCGATATCAGCATTCTTAATTGTTGCTGCTTCATCAACACTTTTACCTTTAACCCACTCAGTTACCAGTGAGCTAGAAGCAATGGCGCTACCACAACCATAAGTTTTGAACTTAGCATCTTCAATGATACCGTTTTCTCCAATTTTTAGTTGAAGCTTCATCACGTCACCACATGCTGGTGCGCCAACCATACCTGTTACCACTGAAGGGTCATTCTTATCGAATGAGCCAACGTTACGTGGGTTTTCATAATGTTCGATTACTTTTTCGCTGTAAGCCATAACAATTCTGCTCCGTTTATCGCTATCGATAATAATGTATTAGTGATGTGCCCACTGAACTTGGTCCAGATCGATACCATCTTTGAACATCTCCCAAAGTGGAGACATTTCACGTAACTTACCGATAGAATCATCAATTACTTTAATTGCATGCTCGATATCTTCATCAGTGGTAAAACGACCAATTGAGAAGCGGATTGAGCTGTGTGCCATTTCATCATTCAAGCCTAATGCACGTAGTACATAGCTAGGCTCTAAACTTGCAGATGTACAAGCTGAACCTGATGATACGGCTAAATCTTTAAGCGCCATCATTAATGACTCACCTTCAACAAAGTTGAAGCTCACATTAAAGATACCGCAGTAGCGTTGTTCCATGTCGCCATTGATATAGGTTTCTTCGATATGCTTGATACCTGCCCATAACTTGTCACGTAGACGAAGGATGCGTGCATTGTCTTCAATCATATCTTGCTTAGCGATAGCAGCAGCTTCGCCTAAGCCAACAATTTGGTGCGTTGCTAATGTGCCGCTGCGCATGCCACGTTCATGACCGCCGCCGTGCATTTGCGACTCTAAACGAATACGCGGTTTACGACGCACGTAAAGTGCACCAATCCCTTTTGGTCCATACATTTTATGGCCAGAGATAGAAATTAAATCAACCTTGGTTGTTTTCACATCAATCGGTAATTTACCTGCACTTTGTGCAGCATCCATATGGAAGAAAATACCTTTTGAGCGACATAACTCACCAATAGCATTGATGTCTTGAACAACACCAATTTCATTATTCACATGCATGATGCTCACTAAAATCGTGTCATCGCGCATTGCACCTTCAATCACTGATAATGGAATAAGTCCATTGTCACTTGGTTCAAGGTAAGTCACTTCGTAGTCTTCACGCTCTAATTGACGACAAGCATCAAGAGTCGCTTTATGTTCAGTCTTGCTGGTGATGATGTGCTTGCCTTTCTTATTATAGAAATGCGCAATACCTTTAATCGCAAGGTTACTTGATTCAGTAGCACCAGATGTGAAAACGATTTCACGGTGATCAGCATTGATTAAATCAGCCACTTGGTTACGAGCAATATCAACTGCTTCTTCGGCTTGCCAACCATAACGGTGAGAACGTGATGCTGGGTTACCAAACACACCGTCCATTGTCATAAATTGGACCATTTTGTCGGCAACACGTTTGTCGACAGGGGTTGTTGCGGCATAATCTAAATAGATAGGAAGCTTCATCATACACTCCGTACTGAGCAGCCATCTGTGTGACCACTTACAACGTACATATAATTGTTATCGATACAACAACACAAAGTTATAAAGTTACTCTGTGCTCATTCTGCATTTCATCTTGCTTTAAAGAGATAAATTGAACATCTCGTTTATGCATTAATCCAGCAAGTGTAATGCCATCTAAAAATTCTGAAATTTGTTTACTTAAATCTCCCCATAACGAATGGGTAAGACAACGGGAGCCACTTTGGCAATTCCCTTTTCCCTGACAACGAGTCGCATCTACTGACTCGTCTACAGCATGCACGACCATGCCAACAGAGATTTCATTCGCTTCTTGTCCAAGACGATAACCGCCTCCAGGACCACGAACACTAGATACAAGACCATGTTTACGAAGCTTAGCGAAGAGTTGCTCAAGATAGGACAGCGATATTCCCTGTCTTTCAGAGATATCCGCTAAGGGAACTGGCCCGGTGGCTGAGTGAATAGCAACGTCCAGCATAGCTGTCACTGCATAGCGACCTTTTGATGTCAGTTTCATAACGTTATTTGCTCCCATATACTATAGGGCAATTTCACCATACCCGAGTAAATTAGTCAAGTATTTAACCTAGTAAATTACTCAAGTATTATATCTCGTTCGCGTCTAACAATTTAGGTCTTAAAATTTGCAGGGGTATTTAACCTTTTTATATCGCAACATTCAATGCTAGACCGCTATTAATTGACCGAATATGTGATAAAACTGCAGTATGTCAAAAAAAACTGATTACTGTGCAAACCTGACGACCTAAAAATAAAAAAGTCGATACCTTTAAATGGGTATCGACTGATTATTTTTCAAGTCTAATCGCTAAATAATTGGATCGAACTTATCAATTTCTTGTATTCGCTTTTCTGCCGCTTCTTGTTCCGCTTCATTAAAATTATCAACGTTAAGTTCTGGTAGCTTTTCAGTACAAACTTCGCCGCCCATGGTTTGCACTGCTTGACAGATTTCTTGTACCTTCGAGTCCATCAAATGCATATGATCAAGCATTTGACCAATAGCGCTTGCCACAGGATCTGGATTATCTGGAGACACCGCATAAGCATCAAAGCCATACTTTTTCGCCATCGCGCTGCGTCGCTCAGTTTGCTCTTTCGATTGCTCAGATGGTTTAGCAACAACACGAGCAGGAATACCCACCACAGTAGTTTCTTTGGCAACATCTTTAACCACTACCGAGTTAGAGCCAACTCGCGCACCATCATGCATGGTAATTGGGCCAAGAATTTGCGCTCCCGCCCCCACAACCACATTGTTTTCGAGCGTTGGGTGCCGTTTACCAGCCTGCCATGTTGTACCACCTAAGGTAACACCATGGTAAAGAGTACAATCATCGCCAATTTCAGCAGTTTCACCAATAACAACGCCCATGCCGTGATCGATAAAGAATCGACGACCAATAGTCGCGCCAGGGTGAATTTCAATACCGGTGAACCAGCGTGAGAAAGTCGATAAACATCGTGCTAGCAGATGCCATTTAGCATTCCAAAGCTTATTGCTAATGCGATGAATCCAAATCGCATGCATGCCAGGATAATTAACTAAAATTTCAAAGCTACTATTCGCCGCAGGGTCGCGGTGATATATAGATTCAATATCTTCCTTCAATCGCGCTATCACGCCCATGTTACTGCCCTTCTTTTTACCACTATAGATTTTTTACTTTAAATGACCCTAACAGTCACTTATGACTCTTTATCATTTTTAATATCTTCTTTTGGCATTTTTTTATCTATCGAAGTCAAAATGCCTCGCAGAATATTCATCTCTGCTGTCTCAACGCGTGCACGACTGAATAAGCGTTTTAGCTTAGTCATTATCTGACCAGGGTGATTTTTGATAATGAAGTTGGTCTTGGTTAATGTTGACTCAAGGTGCACATAAAAACGTTGTAAGTCTTCTGAAAGTGGGTATTCCTCTTCAAAAGTGGCTTTTTCATCTAGCGCTAGGTGTGCCATGCGGGTCTCATAACAAATGATTTGTACCGCTTGAGCTAAATTTAATGAGCTATATTCAGGATTAGCAGGAATAGCAACATGGTAAGTACACTCTTGTAGCTCTTCATTGCTTAGACCATGATTTTCACGGCCAAATACAATCGCCACAGGACCTTTTAAACTCTCAAGCGCTAGCTTTTCACCTGCTTCTTTTGGCACGAGCATAGGCCAGTCTAATGTTCTGCTGCGCGCACTTGTCGCAATCACTAAGCTACAACCTTCAATTGCCTCAGACAACGAATCAACAATAGTCACATCTTTAATTAAATCTGCTGCACCTGCTGCAAGTGCAATAGAGTGACCATCTGGCTGTACTCTAGGTTCAGCAAGGTATAAATTTGATAAGCCCATGGTTTTCATGGCTCTAGCGGTAGAACCGATATTTCCGGGATGAGATGTCCCGACTAAAACAACACGTATATTACTCAGCATGAAACTACTTTTATTGTCTAAAAAACTATTTGCGGATAGTAACACAAGCTGTAATTAATTCCTTATATGAAAATCTGCATTTGATAAACTTGTCAAAATGCGTATAATTACGCGGCTGATTTATTCGTTCTTTAACATCCAGGGGATTGCTATGCATCCGATGCTGACTATTGCCACGCGCGCTGCACGCGCTGCGGGCCAAACTATTATGCGCGCCTATACTGAACTCGACAAAGTTGAAGTTGATTCAAAAGGTCTAAATGACTTTGTAACAAGTGTAGACAAGGAAGCAGAAGCTACCATTACATACCAAATTCGTAAATCTTACCCAGATCATACGATTGTTGGCGAAGAAGACGGTGAAAACCGTGGTTCTAATAAAGATTATGTATGGATAGTCGATCCTTTGGATGGTACCAACAACTTCGTTCGTGGTATCCCTCATTTCGCAGTATCTATCGCAGTTCAGTATAAAGGCAAAATTGAAGTTGCCGTTATTTACGATCCTGTTCGCGAAGAGTTATTCTCTGCTGTACGTGGCCAAGGCGCTAAAGTGAATGACTTCCGTCTACGCGTAACTGGTGTAAACGAACTTGCTAATACCATGATTGGTACTGGTTTCCCGTTCAAGTCACGTCAACACACAGAAACCTACATGAACATTCTAGGTGAAGTATTCCCTGTATGTGCTGACATTCGTCGCGCAGGTTCTGCAGCGCTTGATTTAGCGTATGTTGCAGCAGGTCGTTTAGATGGTTTCTTCGAAATCGGTCTTAAACCTTGGGATATCGCAGCAGGCGACTTAATTTGTCGTGAAGCTGGCGGTACCGTGACAGATTTCACTGGTAACCATAATTACCTAGCGTCTGGTAACGTTGTTGCAGGTTCTCCTAAAGTGACGTCAGAATTAGTTAAAATTATGCGTCCTTTACTTAATGATGGCCTTAAGCGCTAATCATTACTCTGACCAATAATGGTCAGAACCATTAAAACCGCCTGACTTAGTCGTAATTGGCGGTTTTTTTATGCCTGCAATTCATCTGCAAATAACTTAGCCCAACCTATCTCAATCATATAAATTTATCTTTTTTGATCTGGATCACTCAGCAAATTCGCGCCTAGCAGAATATACTGAATTATCAATTAGATTTATAACAAGAGATAACATCATCATGCCGCTCCCTATCCTTCGTCAAATAGGTGTTAAAAGCCTAAAAAGCGTCGAACATGTCGTTTTATTCATTATTTCTCTTGCGACTGTCTTCGCCATTGGCGAAGAAGTGTTGCACATGTTCAACATCAAAACAGTTGAACTTGCAGATCTACTATTACTGTTTATTTATCTCGAAGTTTTAGCCATGGTCGTCAATTACCTTGAGTCAGGTAAATTACCCATCCGTATGCCTTTATACATCGCTATTGTGGCACTCGCTCGTTACTTAATTCTTGATATGAAAGATATGGATGATTGGCGCATACTGGCAATATCACTATCAACAATCGTGCTGGCGGCAACGGTGATTGTTATTCGATGGGGTCAACTAAAACTCCCATACCCAAAGAATAAAGATATGGAACATTAAAAACTAAAGAGTAACTATTCTTGAGAATAGGTGTATTGATTTGAAACCTTAAGCGATAAGTCACTAACTTATCGCTTTTTTTATGGATTGTGATTAGTATTAATAAGCGCAAAAATTATGCTCAATAAAATAGCAAACACGGAGTGACGCGGCGATGTCTAATGAACCCACAGGATTTGAAGAAAAACGAAACTCACTACGAGTCGATATGGAAGCCGAGCGCATTTTATTACATTGGATTGATGCTGCAGGTGAGACACGAGAAGATTATGGCGTCTGCATTGATTTAGCTCGTAAAGGTATCTTGATAGATTACAAACAAGCCTTTGAGCTTGGCGATTTAATCGCAATAACCTTTAACCATAATACTGAAAAACAAAATACGATTAAGGGACAGGTTTGCCGCTGCACCCAAGCAAACTCGCAAAGTTTTCATATCGCAATGCAGTTACTTTAGTGTCAATGAATTAGCATTGGGTTAATACATGCAATTAATACCGCCTTACTGATTAAATTGATTTCAAGACTTATGATTTAATGAGTTATTTTGAACTATGATTAATTCATAGTGATAAATTTTCGTCAAATAAGGTCGCGCTATGATAATACTGGTTGGTGGAGAAAAAGGCGGTAGTGGCAAAAGCTGTTTAGCCCAAAACCTCGCGGTGTACGTTACCCAAACCTTTAAAGCCAACGTATTAATGGTTGATTGTGACCCCCAACGCACCACTTCCGACTGGATCCAAGCTCGTAATAACCAAACCGATTTAAAACCTATTAATTGCATTCAGCTCTACGGCAAAATTCGTAACGATCTTTTAAGTTTAGGCGAGCGCTTCGACTACGTCATCGTCGATTGTGGTGGCCAAGATAATCTTGCCATGCGTGCTGCCATGTCGGTAGCAAGCTACGTTGTGATCCCATTACGGCCAAAACGTCGAGATTTAAAAACCTTACCTCACATGGAAGACATGCTTAGCACCTGTAAAATGGTGAATCCTAAAATGGTTGCTACAGTCGTTATCAGTCAATGCCCTGCGCTACCTTCACAATTCAAACGCATACTGGAAGCCAAAGATGTGGTGAAGTCTTTTGGTCTGACCGCATTAAACGCCGTCACCTTTAACCGTAATATTTATGATGATAGTGAAGAAAGCGGCTCATCTGTATTGGAAATCGATCCTGAAGGTAAAGCAGCCCAAGAGATTTCAGCTATTGCAGAAGAACTTTTTGCCATTCCCGCAGACGACAGCTACGAATTTTAACGGTTAAATACAGCTATCGATAACTACAATATTGATGCTTTGGACTGCTTCTGCATATTTGTTACGCCACAATAAACTACATTGGATTTGTACTGTCCCAGCGATGTTTATGACTTGTGTGGTTATCAGCTTCTTACTGAGTTCACCTACTTTAGGTGCTGGTTTGAACATGACAGTATCTACAATTGCAGGTGTGGTTTCTACGACAGTGATTGCTGCGTTAATTATCACTAAAACCAAAGGCCGATAACGCTGTTATCGGCCTTTTTGTTCCACCGTCTGTTTGTTTACTTCATTTTTAAACAGCTAATGTTTTCAATCTCTAGCAAGTGCTAAAGCATTTCTTCCTGCTGATGTTATAATACGCTCAAATTAGTTAATTAAGTCTGAGTAATGACACAAGTAAACAACCCACTTCACGGCATTAAACTAGAAACTATCGTCAATGATTTAGTTGATAAATACGGCTGGGAAGAATTAGGCAGCCGTATTAATATTCGCTGTTTTAACGATAATCCTAGTGTGAAATCCAGTTTAAAGTTCTTACGAAAAACTGAATGGGCTCGTGATAAAGTCGAGTACTTGTGGTTAAAAACCAACAAATTACCACTGCCTGCACCTAAGCCTTATGTCGATAAAAAGTCAGATAAAATAAGCAGTGATGAAACATCAATTCACAGTGATAAAAGCACTGCTGGTGTTAATGCCAGCATCTGGGGAAAATAGCGTTTAGAGCGTGAGTTAACTGCAATAAAAAAGGCATGAATATCATGCCTTTTTTTGTTTCTTTCAAAGTGCTTTTTATTTCTAAAGTAGTTTTTATTTCTAAGCTTCTTTTGCTTGTGAACTATGGTACTTTTGCTTGTAAACCATAGTACTTTTTCTTGTGAACTTTACATTGGGAATTCAAAGATAAGTCGCCAAACTTTCAATTCACCGTCAGACTGATAACTGACCCCAAATCTGTCTGTACTAAACCAGCCCCAACCTAATGGTTTTGACAACGCAAGCGTAGCGCCCACTTCATAAGTACTCGATGTTTTTAAATCTTCATCAAGTGGCGTGATAAATTTAAGCTTATTAAAGTACCAGCGCCCCGCAACAAAGAGTCTAGGCTCTATGGTATATTCGCCCCAATCCCAATGTTGACCTACACCAAAATCCAGTCCAGTTTGTAGTACAGAGTAACTTTCAGAACTGTCGTTAATACTGCTTTTGTAACCTGCATAATAAACTCTATTCACCCAGATAGGTGAATACTTCGGCTCTGCTATTTCGTAAAGAGCAGATATACCAGTTGAAAAAATACCGACATTACTGGAATTAGAAAAGTTATGCCCATAACCTAAATCTAGATAACTTTCGAAGGTTAATTGCTCATCATAAAGCCATTTGTACTCAATACCCGGTGTAATAGTCATCGTACCGACATTATCGGGTAAATCCCCTTCAGGTAAATCACTGAACGAGTAGTCAAAAAAACCTAACGAGATGGGAAGTCTTAAGGTGAGAACGTGATCGTCGGACTCTTCAATATCAAATGCAAAGGGAATATTAACCACAGCTGCATTTTGGCCAGAAGCACGATAAATACCACTACCGATATAATTAGCAAACGCATAGTGGGACAGATCAGGGTTGTTAGCGTCATCGGCATAACTGCTGGTAACCAAAATCAAACTAACAAAAAGCGYTGCAAAWSGTTTTGCAGCGCTTTTTGTTAG
>NZ_VKHR01000051.1 GCF_009663145.1 Shewanella sp. TC10 | reverse complement strand
ATCTAGTTGACCCTGAAGTGGAGTCAACTAGATTATTACGAAATTCATCATCTTTAAGACGCTCTTGAAAAGCTTCATCTTTGTCTAAATCTTTACCGCGATTTAAACTCCAAGCACAGCCTGCTAGAACACCAATTAAGGTTGCTGGAATTGTAACGGACAGCACGTTGATTAAGCTTATATCGAGGCTGTTATCCATTGCTGTTGCCATGACGACAGCTGCAGCTGCAGCAATTGGGCTTGCCGTAATCCCCATTTGTGACGCAACAGTTGCCATTGCTAAAGGTCGCTCAGGACGAATCCCTTTTTTATAGGCCACATCATAGATTACCGGTAGTAGTGGATAAACTGAGTGTCCAGTTCCGACCAATACGGTTAAAGAGTAAGTACACAAGGGGCCAAGAAAAGTAATTTGGCTAGGGTGTTTTCTAAGTAACTTTTCAGCATATTTAACCAATAACTTAAGGCCACCTGTGGCCTCGAGTGTTGCTGATGCCGCCACAACAGCCAGAATAATCAACATCACGCTGACTGGAGGTGAACCTGGCGCAATACCAAAAACAAACGCTAATACCGATACCCCAAGGCCACCGAGTAAACCAAACGCGACACCGCCATGGCGAATACCGACAAATATCACTGCCAGCAACAACAGCATATGAACATAAAACATTAGCTAATCTCCTTAGCAAACATTAATTAATTTATGGCTACACCAGCCAAATAGGGCATTTCAGCGAGGAAGAGACAATAAAACAGAGTATTTTATCTTATCTCTACTTGCGCACTGAGAATGATGATTGAGGTTGTTTACTGGTTCTTTTTTTGCCAACCTTCTTAGTGTTTATACATCAAATGTCTATCTGCCAATATAAGCTAAAAACAATACAGTGACTTTGCGCATACTAAAGCCACACTAAATGTAAAATATGTGATCTAGTGATTTAAAGCGCCGAAATAAGATGAATAATTCTGCAAATAAATGAATCAAAATTAAGGAAAATGAAGATAAAATTAAGGAAAATGAAGATAAAATCGGCGCTATAAAGCCACATATAAAATCATTAATTCAATATATTGAAACTGCCTCAACATAATAAAAAATAATTCAACCCAATTGAGCCTCAAAGAACCTTGATGTTTTCATTCAGTTTTTATTCAGCATCTTCCGCTTATAGTGATTTCAACAAAACGAAATAACTTTTTTTACTTGGAGTGGATTATGAAAATTAAACAACTTATTTTAGCAGGTGTAGTAACGTCAATGATGTCTGTTCCAGCAATGGCATCTGATTGGTTTGTTGGTGGCGCGGCTGGATACCAAAAGAATACTTACAAGCTAGACTCTTCTGTCGACGGTGAAAAAGAGAAAGAAAGAGATATGGCTTATCAACTTCGTGTCGGTAAGTATATTAACGACAATAGCCGTGTGTATGGTACTTATGGTTATAACTCTGAAGACATAGGTAAACAGCAGACTTTCTTATTATCTTATGACTACTTAGTCCCACTCGGACAAAGTAATGTTAACTGGTTTGTGGGTGCAACAGCCGGTATGACTCACACCAGCATAAAAGAAGCAAACCTAAGCTCAGGTGATAATTTCGTTTGGGGTGGTCAAACAGGCTTTATGTACAACATCAATGAAAACTGGTCGACTGAAATTGGCTACCAATACCTGAAACAAGACTATGAGAAAGATGTTAGCAATGGTGCCAATACTAGTACATTCTCACTAAATGATACCCAACAAGTTTATTTAGCGATTGATTATAAATTTTAATCTTCAGTCCGAATGCCTCAATAAAGGGCATTCAATCTAATCGAAATAAAAAAGCTCAGTATTGCTACTGAGCTTTTTTGTATGACTCAAAAAATCACCATGAAACCCAAGCATGGCTGCAATCGCACAGTAGTATTCATTGATAGCTTACTCAGGAAAATAATCTTGAAGATAATTATGAATCTTACTAGAAATAGTGACCAATTCATCTCGAAACCAGCTGTGAGCCGGATCCTGATTGAGCTTTTTCAACCATATAAGATAATTTGAGACTTTCTTATACTCAAACGGCGGACGAAACAGCTGTAGCTTTAGTTGTTCTTTAAATTCAAGAGCTAAAGAAAGAGGTACTACACTAATATATTCTGACTGACTAACAACCAATAAGTTACTAAAAAGTGAACGTCCATGATAAGACACTTTACGCTTAGACAAATTAAGGTTGGTATAGTGACTTAAGCTATAGAGATGGTTACGAGTCCTCTCTAAAATAGCATGTGATTCCTGCATGTATTGCTGCTCAGAAATACAACCTTGAATTCTAGGATGCTCTTCACTACATATCACCACGAACTCACTATCAAATAATTTCAAGTTTTCAACATTAGGATGTTCGAACGGTAGAATATCGATCATCAAATCAAATTTTTGCTGTAGCAGCACCTCGTAAAAACTGTCGTCTTTATCCATTTGGTCAAAGACTTCCAGTGATATACCTTTATTGTCAATTAAAGAAAACTGCTTTAGTAGCACCCCTTGCATATGTTCAGGAGCTGTTAGCACAAAACGGCGATTAGAACTCAATGGGTCAAAATTTCCAAACGAGGTAAAAACACCATTAAGTTGATTTATCGGAGCTTGAATTTGCTGATATAAACTAAGTGAGTAACTCGTTGGCACCACCCCTCGACCTTTTCTGATGAAAAGATCTTGCCCAACTTCCTCCTTCAACCTTCCGAGCATGGTGCTCACTGTAGATTGATTGGTATTCAGGTTTTCTGCCGCTTTACTTAAGCTGCCATCTTCCATGACCTGTGAAAACACAGCGAGCAAATTAAAGTTAGGAATATCATTTTTCATTTGCAGTCCTGAATATCCGTGGAGTGTTTCTTAATATTTCGCAATATCAATATATCGTAATTTCGATATTTCGATATCGTAATAGCCTATATATCAAAGATTACTACCGAATTAACATGACGTCATTAAATAAAAGAAATTCATATTAGTTCAATAATCTGAGGTATCACATGACTTCTTCACTGAAAAAACTGTTAATTTCTGTCGCGATCAGTTCAGCTTTACTTCCAGCATCAGTTGCACTGGCAACACCTACATCCGAAGCTGAATCTACTAATGGCCAAGCACTGCAAACCAGTTCTGCGGCACATTATCAAAATATTGACTTTAATAAGCGCTACAACGATGGCGTGTTATTTGAACATGAATCTAATCTGTTTTGGGGTAAAGGCGAGCGCATTAAAGTGCTTTCTAAAACAGGTGAGACATTAGCTTATGTGGAAGATTCGCCACTAGTACATGACGCGCTAACAAAGCATAGCCGTAAAATGGATCAGGCCATCATTCAAGTCGATGATAACGTATTTCTTGGATACGGTTATGGACTAGACACACCAGTGATGATTGAAGGCGATGATGGCATTATCATTGTCGATCCAGGTGAGTCAGTACAAATGGCTGCTTCTGTGAGAGATGCATTTAGAGAAATCACCGACAAGCCTGTTAAAGCCATTATCTACTCTCATAATCACATTGACCACATTTCTGGTGTTCGTGCTTGGGTAACCGATGAAGAAGTCGCATCAGGCGAAGTAAAAATTATTGCTCAAGAAGGACTAACTGCTGCTGTAGCTAACTGGTCTTCAAATCTAGGCACCTTATTTGGTCACCGCACATCTTACACAGGCGCAAAACATGTGGAAGAAGGTGAACACGGTACAGTGAACGACGGTTTAGGCCCTCGCTTCATGCAAGGTGATATCTCATTCATTGAGCCAAATGTCACCCTGAAAGATCGTTTAGACATTACTATCGCAGGTGTTGAACTACAAATCGTCAACGTGCCTTCAGAAACAAAAGACGAAGTAGTTGTTTACCTGCCTAACCAAAAAATACTTCATGCAGCTGAAGTATTACAAGGTGAGAACTTCCCTAACTTACATACGATCCGTGGGACCAAGTTCCGTGATCCTGCAATGTGGTTCAAAGGCATTGATGTAATGCGTGGTTTTGATACTGAAATCATGATCAACTCTCACGGACGTCCAGTTGAAGGTAAAAAAGCAGTAGCAAACGTACTAACCTCTTACCGAGACGCAATTCAATATACCCATGACCAATCTATTCGCTACATGAATAAAGGCATGACACCAGATGAACTCGTTGAGGTGGTAAAACTGCCTAAGCATCTAGCTGAACACCCTTGGCTTGGTGAGCATTACGGCACAGTGGCTCATGCTGTTCGTCAAATCTATGTTGGTTATGTTGGTTTCTTTGAAGCTGATCCTTGGCAACTAGAGCCAATGGCATACGAGCAACGCGCAAAAGCATTTGTTGAATTAATGGGTGGTAGAGACAACATCATTAAAACGGCAAAAGCAGCAATAACAGCTGAAAACTACACCTTTGCAGCAGAGATCTTGTCGTACCCAATTACGATAAACAAGCAAGACACTGAAGCACGTGAATTGAAAGCTAAAGCTTATAAAGAATGGGCAGCAAATCAAGTGAACATCAACTGGCGTAACTGGGCATTAAATGCATCAGCTGAGTTAGAAGGTACACGAGATTTTTCTAACATGATTAGCTTTGCCTCTGTTGATGTATTAACCGCTCTGCCTAGCGCGCAAATTTTCGACATGATGACAGCAACATTAATTGCAGAAAAAACACTCGATGTTGCAACTGCGATGACATATAAGTTTGCTGACACCAATGAGTCAATGACTATTGAAATCCGTAACGGTATTGCGCAGTTGCATACCACACCATACTCAGGTGCGGATATTCAGATAGAAACCACTCGTGAAGTGTTAAATCAAATCCTGATTGCGGGTCCGAAATCACAGCAGGTGATTGGCGAAAACTTAGGCTCAGGCAAGTTCAAATTTACTAATGGCGATATCAAAGATTTTGGGTTGTTCATGAGTTACTTCGACAAACCAATGACGCCAGAAGAACTTAAATTAATCGTTCGATAACACGTCAACTAGAGGGGCTGTATGGCCCCTCCGTTTTAGGTGGTCACTATGTCTCGTCTAATACTATTACTTATATGTTGGGTGCCATTTATCGCAAATGCATGCGGCATACACCAAGACACAGGTTTATTCCTTGTCACCGAACCAGGATCGCTTCCAGTATTTGAAAGCACCGTTATTGAAAGACAAAACGGTAGATTCAATAGCTTAAAAAGTCCTGAACACGTCAAGGTATACCAGTTCACTAATGTGCTATCAAACAGCAATCAAAAAGTTTCTTTCAGTTTATTTGAGCCAGTAAAAGGCCATTACAGTGAAGTCTTGATTTCTGAGCACACCAAATTACAACACCGAGAAACACAACCCTCACCTACTGAACTATTGCTAATCGCTGAGCTAGATGTACTTGAAGCGTTAGCCACTAAGCAGCTCAGTTGGTCTGATGCAAAAACGCTTGGTTTAGTCCGCATCAATGGGCAAGCCAATGACATAGCAATGCTCGACCGATGGTTTGTAGATTTATTTTAATCGGCTCGCGGTAATTAATGCATATTGCATTTGCTAAGGAATAACATGAACGTAATTAAAACCATTTTATCCAAACTAGCCACCATTTTGATGGTGCTTATCAAATTCATGTCTTTTATGGCGTTGATGCTTGGTGGCGCATATTTATTAGCGCCTATGGGACTCATCAATTCTAAAGATATCGATATGAGTCTTTTTACTAATACACCAAACGACACCATGATGATTCTGTTTAACTCAGAGTATTTCAGTGGCTACTTATTTTCAGTCACCATTACCCTGGTCATCTTTGTTATCTATCTACTGTGGTCATTACATGAAGTCGCGGTTCATCGCGCAGAAAAGATGCGCAGCTCTCACGTTCAGTTAGTGTTTGCACTGTCATTATGTGGCCTATTCATTCATAAAGCCTGGTGGGTATTAGCCATCATTATCGCTTTTGCCAACTGGTCTGAAATTGGTGAGTCGATAAGCAATGTGCTTCGAAACAGCCGCAATAAAACCAATGGCTTAAATAATGTTCCAAATGAAGTAAACAAGGTAGAGGACTAATACCATGAAAGAAGTCATGATCCCTTACATCTTATTAATGTGGATACTCGTATCAACGGGAGCCATTAAGTGGACTTTACGTAATAGCTTTTGGATTGTCTCTGGCGGCGTTTTAATTCTGGTTATATTGGGTGTGCTTTCACGCCTTTGGGCGCCAGTTGATTTAACCTATTCTTCAACAATCAAAGCACCGCATTCAGTGGTATCACCATTGTTTGGAGAGGAAATTGATCAAGTTCATGTAAGTCATAACCAAATCGTCAAACAAGGCGAAATTATTTATACCCTTGTAGACACCCAATCTAACGCTGAAGTTGAAAAAATTAAATCTTCTATCGTTACACAAGAAGAGGCAATTGCTCAGTTCCTTAGAGATTTAGCGAGAGCAAAAACATCACCCGATATCTTTAAAAAACGAGATATTGAATATTATCACTCGCAACTACGTATTGCTGAAGCCACTCTGATTTCGCTTAAAGCTGATTTGGAATCGACTCGTTTTGAACAGAATCGAAAAACAGTCCGCGCTCAATTTGATGGTCAAGTCGCAGTAGTGAATGTCGCTGATGGAAGTCGTGTCGGTAATATGCACCTCTATGATATCGGCAGAAAGTTTCTTGAAATGCGCATTCCAGATCAAACATTTCGCTACGTAGAAGAAGGTCAGTTTGCTGAATTTTATGTTGATGCTTACCCAGGTGAAGTATTCCGTGCGCGGGTTCACAGCTTTACTGCCGGAACAGGTGAGTCTTCCATTTCACCAATTCAAGGGCCACAAAGTGTTAGGCAGCACGTTGGAGCCAATACCAGCAGCCATGGCCGTACAGTGATACTCGAGATATTTGAACCTGAAGGCAAAATTATTCCTATTGGCGCAACGGGTTCAGCTTGGATTGCTGCAAATAAACCACACCCATTCTTCAGTTTTATCGATGTGATTGGCGCAGCAACGGTTCGTCTTCACTCTTACAAATCATACTTAAATGCAATCTAACTTTTTAGGCTCGCCTCATAGCTGAGGCGAGTACCCGTTAGTTCTAGTTGTAAAGACGAATTAATAAGGTTACTCATGAATACGAAAATCTCACTCCCATTACTTTTTTCATTATTAGTTACAAACAATGCGTTGGCAGGGGCTTATATGTTCCCTGAGCTAGGGGGCGTTAATGTAAGCACTGCAGGCGCTGGAGCTCAAGCTCTAGCAGAAGGCGCTGAAACAGCTTTTGCGAACTCAGCTGCAATGACCAAACTTACTCAGCCGACCTTAGCTTTTAATATACAAGGCATGGCGTCAGACATTGAATACACTGATACTGGATCCGATGGCATATTTGCAGGTGGAGAGTCTTCAACTCAAGCAGGAACAGCAATGCCAGCTGGCGCAATGTATTACGTTGCACCGATTAATGATAGCTGGAGTGCTGGTATTGCATTGGTATCGGCAGGTGGTTCACTCATTGACTACGGAGCTGACTTTTCAGGCTCATTATTACTGCAAGACGCACAACTCGTTACCGTGCAATTAAACCCAAGTGTTGCTTATAAAGTTAATGAGCAACTATCTGTGGGTGTTGGACTTGTCGCTGAGTACGGCCAGCTTGAACAAAATTTTGCAGGAACTGACAAGTTTAAAACCCAAGCAACGGGCAGTGATCTAAACATCGGCTATACCTTAAGTGGACTGTACGAGTTTAACGATGATCATCGGCTCGGCTTTTCATACCGCTCTGAAATAGAACATGACATGGATGGCGACTTAACCTTTGCCAAGCAAGGGCTTGATTCCTCTATCGGCATTATTATGCCTGCCACTGCATTTTTAAGTGGATATCATAATGTCACTGAAAAAACTGCGTTACTATGGAGTTTAGGTTGGACCCAGTTTAGCTCTGTTGCAACAACCGACATTGAACTGGACTCCCGTATTGTCGAGATCCAAAGACAGTGGGATGACACAGTAACCGCAAGTGTTGGTGGTTACTATCAGCTTAATGATAAATGGCAACTAGAAGGTGGTATATCTTATGAGTCATCACCGCAAGATGACCCAAGGATGCAATATCCAGATGTGCCAACTGGCGAGCTTTGGAAATATGCAATTGGCGCCACATATGATTTAAACCAGAACTGGCGCATGAATTTTTACTATGAATACCTAGACGTAGGAACCCCAAGTATTGAGTTTCAGTTAGCAAATTCAACACTTAGAGGAGACTACTCAGCAAATATTCACTTCTTTGGTTTGATGACAAACTATCGTTTTTAAGTATAAAGAACAGCTTAAAAAGACTTTTAAAAAACTGACGGGCCATACTGCCTGTCAGTTTTTCAACGAAATAGCTTAACTGAATTTTAGCCAAAAACACCAAGCTAGCTTCTAGCGGCTTTAGCCTCTAAACAGCCCAACTCAAGTTGGCCCAACACAACCACGCCAACGCAAAGCAAAGCAAAAACACACAGCGAAAAAGACAACACAGCAGGTGCCAAATTATTTCTTGGCAAAAAATCGTCACACCTGGAGGTTTTTGAGGTAAACTTTGGAGGTTACACATTGATTCTGGATACCCAGAAACAAAAAAACCGACTCAAAGTCGGTTAAAGTCCCCATTAAGAGGAGTGGTACCGGTGGGCGGACTTGAACCGCCACGCTCGAAAGCAACGGATTTTGAATCCGTCGTGTATACCAATTTCACCACACCGGCATCATATTGATGTCTCAAAAGAGCAGCGCTCAATCGAGATTCAGAATTATACCTAGGCCAATTACAATCGCAAGCCCTTTAGTCTTCTATTTAGCAGTTTTCCATTCAACAGCTCAAATCTCATTCAAACAACCGCTTTATAACCCTTAGACTTGCTTAGTTAGCTTCCTCCTCCCTACAAAGGTGAACAAACAATACCTCTGTCACATATTTCATTACTTCCTAATCTATTACATTAGGTATTCAGCAATAACTGAAAGGTTAATTGATCGAGATCATAATTGTTAACAGATGTATACGATATGTTATTAATGACTTCACGATAAAGAGGATTATGAAATGGCATTCTGGTTAGATTTGATGTTTGGTAATGCAATAGGTTTGCTATCAATGATTGTTATCTTCTGCACTATGGGAATTATGTCGTACATGATGTGGATGTTTATTGTGAAGTCGGCTCCAAAAGAATAAGTATTGCTTATTTGATTTAAGTCAGTTTTTTGTGTTTCTTGGCAAATAATTAGGGGGCTTACAGCCCCCATTTTTGTACCTGAAATTTAGTAAGATTGGCTATTAACAAAGTTAGATTTCAATAAAATCAACACCTTCAAAAGCAGTTCAAACCAAACCAAACTAAGCAGCATGTTTTCTTGGTTGTACTAAGCCATTAATAAACTGAGGTCTTGCTTTAATTAAATGAGTTAACTCTTCTTTACTTGGCTCACCAGCTGGTAATCGTAATACATCGCGATTCAAATAAACTCGCGCTTTCATCGAAATTTTGTATTCTGCTGTCGGCCCTTGAATGGCGTAATGACGTTCATTACCCACTAACTCTAAAATACTCGTAGCCACTAAACCTTTCACAGCTAATTCATTTTGAGGTAATGCCAAAATAGTGGCACCTTGAAGGAAAAACTCTCTCAATAAAGCCCGTTCAGCAGGGTCAAGTAACTTTACCTTAGCTTCGATGGTTTCTATGGCACGTTTTTCACGTAAATAACTTATCGACTCATCCACGACAAAGGTGAATAGCTGACTTAAGAAGAATGCAGCACCTACAATAAGACCAAGACCAATAAAGTGGCCATAGTCTGTCACTAATCCATCAAGGGAAAGGGTTTGCAGTACATGGGAAGGAGCAAACAACAGAACACTACAAGCAATAACCCACCAAAGCATTACGCTAACTACAACTCGCTTTACGTTGGCTAACTTTAAGTTATCTAATTTAATTTTCATCATCTCGCTTCCAAAGTGTCAGATTTTTGAATCTATTACTTCAAAAGCAATTTTGATGCCAAGGAATTATCTAAATAACTCTTTTTACATTAAATGGTTACTTTTCAGCTAATCTTGCTAAAACACGGCTCGCTGCGATAAAGCCAAATGTACCTGTCACCATAGTGACAGCGCCAAAACCAGAGGCACAATCCATGCGCATAGTTCCTTCTGCGGTTGCCTTAGTACTGCAAACACTGCCATCACTTTGAGGATAAACAAGGTGTTGAGTTGAAAATACTGCATCGACAGCAAACCGACGTTGGACATTTTTAGTAAAATTATACTCACGACGCAAAATCCCTCTCACTTTAGCAAGTAATGGATCTTGGATAGTTTTAGCTAAATCGGTAAGTTGGATCTGGGTTGGATCGGTTTGCCCACCAGCACCGCCGACAGTGACAATTTTGAGTTTATTACGTTTACACCAAGCAATTAATGCAGCTTTTTGTTTTACAGCATCAATACAGTCAACCACATAGTCGATCGATAATGGCTCGCTTTTCGTTCCAAGGTATTCAGCTAAGTTGTCAGCAGTAACGAAATCTTCAACCTCATTGACGACACATTCAGGATTGATGTCGCGAATACGCTGCGCCATCACTTCAACCTTAGACTCGCCCACTGTTGAAGTCGTCGCATGGGATTGTCGATTAATATTAGTGACACAGATATCATCCAAATCTATTAAGGTAATCTGGCCAATTCCGCTTCGGGCTAATGATTCAGCAACCCAAGTCCCTACCCCACCAATACCAATGATAACAACATGAGCATTTGCAAAGTTTTGCAGTGCATTTTGACCATATAAACGACCAATTCCACCAAAACGATTTAAATAAGATTCTGACAACATGTTATTGCTCTTGCTACTGACGACTAAGGGGGCGGTATTTTATACGAATTAAGCCAAAATCAAAATAAAAGTCTCTCATCTACTGTCTAAAAGGCGCAAAACATATCTAAACCACCCGCAGACACACCTGTTGCAAAATTGCTCCACAAAATACACTAATAGACAAATTAGTTAACGACCAAAACTTTTTTGTTAAAAAGCAATATAAATACTGTAAATCAATATGATACATATCAAATAAAAAACACCTTTAGTGACAATAATCACACTTTTTAATGAAGCTTTTATGTCAGTATCAGCCGCAGATAAAGGATCCTAAATAATAGCGCTTACCGCTAAATTATTAGCGAATCGCTATTGTTATCAATGTTGCGCACAACTGATGAGTGCACAACAAAATCAAGCCCTTACCAAAGGAAGATTAAGATGATGAAAAAAAACCTGATCACTGCTGCTATTTTATCTTGCACGGCAATGACCTCTTTCACTGCGTTAGCTGATGGCCCAAATTTTTATGGTCGCGCAGATCTTGCATTAACAAATTCTGATTTAGGTGTTGCAACACAAAATCAAAAAGATGGCACAGTTATCGAGAATAACTTTTCTTGGTTAGGTGTTAAAGGCAGTGAAAAAATCAATGAAAACTTCGAAATCCTTTATCAAATGGAATTCGGTGTAAGTAACTTTGATAACTCAGGCGATACTTTCGCAGCTCGTAACACATATATTGGTCTTAAAACCAATGCAGGTACAGCTTTAGTGGGTCGTAACGACACTGTATTCAAAGCATCTGAAGGCGGTTTCGATTTATTTGGTAACAGTAACTCTGATATCGATTTATTAGCAGCAGGTCAAACGCGTTCAGGCGACGGCATCAGCTACTATTCTCCAAAGCTGGCTGACATGGTGTCTTTCAATGCAACTTACTTAATGGATGACAACTATGAATCACAAAGTGATTCAATGTATGCATTAAGTGCAACGCTAGGTGATAAAGCACTTAAATCACAAAACTTCTATGCAGCTGTTGCTTACCAAGATGGTATTACAGATGTCGAAGCTTACCGTGGTGTGGTTCAAGCTAAATTTGGTAGCTTCATTGTTGGTGGTTTATACCAAAACACTGAAAGCTTAAAGAGCGAATTAGCTCACCTAGAAGGTGACTCTTACTTCATCAATGCTGCATACGTTATGGGTAACCTAAAGCTTAAAGCAATGTACGGTTACGATGATTCAGGTCTAGGTAAAATCGTTGACCGCCGCACAGGTCAATTAGAAAACGAAAATGATGTTAACGTATTAGATGCACGTAAAGACGTATCTGATGTTGAAATTCAGCAGTTCAGTATCGGTGCTGACTACCGTTTAAGTGCTAATACATTAGTATACGGTCACTACACTAAGTACGATGGTGACATGAAACTAAATGGTGTTGTTGAAGACTTAAGTGATGATATTTTCACTGTTGGTGTTCGTTTAGACTTCTAAACTGCCCTTAAGCTGTTGAAAAACATCACAGCCAATTGTTAAGCAATTGCTAAAGCGACCTGACTAGGTCGCTTTTTTTTGCCCTGAGCATTCCAAATGAATTTTTAGATATGCAAAACTGCATAACCCTAGCCAATACAAGCCTTCAAAACTTAACACTTTAGCAACAACTTAACTAATCCAAAAGCCTGTCATATCAAGCCTTACACGATACTGATAACTTTGGGAACCTCTATAAATAGGTAGTTTGCTATATTGGTGTTAACTAATAGCCAAAAGTATCGAACTTGTCACATTTTTTCATCAAATCATTACGTTATCCCATAAAGTTTGACATAGCCCACAACTTAAACACCTCAAACCTGTAAAAATCCTCTCAAGTTCACGTCGCTGACCTATTACTATTTAGATAGCTCTATGACTGAAATTCACTAAAACACCCCCGTTTAAAGGGGATAGAACCTCAGGTTCTAAAGGGAGTATGAAGATGAAAAAGACGCTAATCTCAGCATCTGTAGCCTCAGTAATTGCATTAACTTCTTTCGGCGCAGCAGCTGAAGGTCCAAACTTTTACGGTCGCTTAGACCTAGCTGTAACCAATTCAGATCTTGGTGTAACGACTCAAGAAGGGAAAGAAGGCACTGTATTCGAAAACAACTTCTCTAACTTAGGTGTTAAAGGCAGCGAAAAAATTTCTGATGCTGTTGAAGTGCTTTACCAAATGGAATTCCAAGTTGAAAACACATCTTCTAGTTCAGACGTTTTCAAAGCGCGTAATACTTACCTAGGTTTAAAAACTAACTTCGGTACTGTGTTAGTGGGTCGTAACGACACTGTATTTAAGCAAGCTGAAGGCGGCGTTGACGTTTTCGGTAACACCAATGCTGATATCGACCGTTTAGTTGCAGGTCAAACTCGTTCTGCTGATGGTATCTGGTACTACTCTCCAAAAATCGCTGATTTAATTACCTTAAACGCGACTTACTTAATGGAAGATAACTACACTGATGCTGATGACAACGAGTCTTATGAAGATCAGTATGCATTAAGCGCAACTATTGGTGATAAAAAACTTAAAGCGCAAAACTACTATGTAGCAGCGGCTTACAACACAATCGGTGGCATCGATGCATACCGTGGTGTGGCACAAGTTAAATTTGGTGATTTCAAAGTCGGCGGTTTATACCAAAGCACTGAAAGCCAAACTACAGATCAAGAAGGTGATTCATACTTCTTAAACGTGGTTTACAACCTAAATGGCGTAAACTTAAAAGCTGAGTACGGTGTTGATGAAGGTGGTTTCGGTCGTTACCTTAGCAAGCAAAGACCTGTAAATGATGACGGTGATTTCATTGATGGTGCGGTTATCACTAATGCTGATATCACTCAAATAACTATCGGTGCTGATTACCGTATCTCTAAATCTACCCTAGTATATGGCCACTACGCTATGTACGAAGGTGATTATCAAATGGACGGTGGCCCAACCATCGATTTAGAAGATGACAACGTATTTACTGTTGGTATGCGTTACGACTTCTAATTGATTGAGTCATTAGGCTCATTTCAATAAAGCTATACCAAAAAAAGCGACCTTGAGGTCGCTTTTTTTATGTGGCTATTTTAGTAAAAATAGCAAATAAGTTTACCCTTTACGGGTTAACAGGTAAGCCGCTTCATTCAGCCATGGTACTTGCTTATTAACAAAGCGTGGATTATCAGCAAGCACATCGGCACACTCAAGTAATTCAACTTCAAAGTAGCTTGCTAAGTATTGCTCAATCCAGGCTGGACTTACAGCAAATGGTGGGCCATTGAGCGCAGCTTGATCATAATCCAGTGTCACTAATAAACCTTTTACACCAGTAGGAATTAATTCAGCTAACTTATCAGCATATTGCTGACGCATTGATTCAGGCCATGCAATTAACGCTGCACGATCATAAAATGCACTTATATGTTGGCACTCTGATTTCGGTAGGGTAAAAATGTCGCCCTGAATAAGGGTTATTTGCTCAGTCGAATAAAATTGATGCTCACCTTGCAAGCGATGAGAAACAGGAAGTTGGTTATCCTTAAAAAAATCTTGCACGGCAATTTGATTTAATTCGCAGCCAAGCACATTGTGACCTTGTTCAGCAAGAAAGCACATGTCTAAAGACTTTCCGCACAAAGGCACAAACACCTCTTCTGTTGAGCTAAGCGCTAAACTTGACCAATACTTAACCAGAAAATCATTCACTTGTGGTTGATGAAAACCAATTTGTTGTAAATCCCACTTTTGATGCCAAAAACTTGGTTCCATGTGTGTCACACCTTTACTAATCAATAATGGGCTTTACTCTAAATACAATAAACTACAGATGCAAACTGATTAGTTAGCCAAAAACTCCCAACACGAATAAAAAAGGCAGCCTCCTATTGGCCGCCCTTTATTAACCGCCATGTTTTTCTAAATAACCCAAACTTCGACACGGCGATTTCGCTCTCGCCCAGTACTGGTATCATTATTAGCAACAGGTAGCAATTCACCATATGCTTCAACTGACATAACAGGAATGCCGCGTGACACAATTTCATTTTCAACCGCTTTAGCGCGGCGAAGGGACAATTGCTGATTGCTCAGTTTCGCCCCTGAACTGTCAGAAAAACCCATTAATACGATTCTGCGGCCTGGATTATTTTCAATAAATTCTATTAGTCGTGCTAAATCACGCTGACCTTTGTTATCAAGCTCACCATTGCCGTGGTTAAACCTGAAATTCAACGATAAACGCTGCCCTTGGCTGGCAAAACGATTATAGGATTCAGGCGCGCCTTCTGTGGCATAAACTTTTTGAAGGTTAATGTTTTGCGATATCAGGCCTACTTCATTGACTAAGACTTGCCCTTCTTTACTAATGGCAAATTGAGCGAAATCTTTAACTAAGGCTGAAGATGAAGTTGGCGTGTACATATACAAGCGGCGTGATAACGCATAATCTTCAGTGCTCACGGTAAATTTGGTTGGGTAAATTGGCGTTGCGCCCATCCCTTCAGTAATTGCCAGCGCTTTATTATGACCAATGTAATTAAGCCCAATAAAACCTATCGCATTTTCATTTTGAGAAACCTGTTCCGATAGTTGCGAACTCGACTCATAACGCTTTGCTGTTTCAGATAATGTTTTACCTGCTTTTTTCAACACCAACTTATTGAAAGTATCCCAGGTACCTGAATTATTGTCCCTAGAAAATAACTCAATCTGGCCTTCACCTTGGCCTATTTGAGCCCAATTAGTGATTTCACCTGAATATATTTTGGATAGCGTGCTTATTGACATTGATTTTAATGGACTGTTTTGATTAACAATAATCGCAAGCCCATCCAAACCAATAATATGCTCATTACCCACTCTGCTTAAATCACCTAAAGTCGCTTTGGTTTGGGTCAACTCTTTCGCTTTAATCGGCCGTGAAGCCATGCCAATATCAGCAACACCCGATAGCATGCCCTTAAATGCGGTACCAGAACCATGGGCATGCAATTCAACAGCCTTTGTCACGCCGTTATCGTTAAATTCCATTGTTCGTTCAACACTTGACTCTCCTTGAACCCAAGTAAATTCATTAAACCCTTGCTGCGCAAAGAAAGCCTCAAGTAATGCAGGCGCAAGCTTTTCGCCAATCGTATTTGAGCCATGCAATCTAAATAACAATTCTGCTTTTTGAGCTGGGATTAGGGTTTCAGTTTTCACTGAATCTTGTGCCTGTAAGGTGTCAATTGGACGAGTCTGTTGTGAGCTTATTTCAGGGCTTTGCTCGACGGTTTTTGCTGAAGAGTCAATCCCATTAACGTACAGGCTGATACTCTCTTGCTGCCAAAATAGCAAACCTGCAGCAACCACTAAGCCCAGCATTAGCAAACCCCAAAGGCCCGCTTTTTTGTTACCGTCTTTGGGTCCATCACCGCCGGTTTTAGTTTGCTCCTTAACAGTCGCTTGGTTTTCATTATTAGTATTTGATTTAGCCGTGTTTAGTTGACTTAGCGAAGCTGCATTAGCATCTGCACTATTTGAAACCTGAGGCTGATTGATTGGACTAGCAATAGAAGTTGGACGAGGAATGGAAGTTGTATTAGCGCTGGGCTTTGTCACCGATGCATCGATAGATTGCTGAGCTGGCGTTTGAATCGGCTCATTAGATGCTTCAAATGTTTTCTTAGCTATAGTGTCGAGTAAATCATTCACTTGAGTATCATTTAAACTTTTAAGTTCACGAAGCACAGCAGCGCGATAATGTTTATCAAGTAACGTTTTCTCTTGGTTTAATTTAATGTCATATTTGACTCGTAAATGCTGGGATAACTCATTCACTACAACATTAATATTTTGATGAATATCGACAGATTTCGCTTGGGTTGTACCGGACAGGTTATGCATCAGATTCCACTTCCAAAGTTGCTGCAGGTAATTATTGCGAGCCAATGTAAAGCGGAAGTATGACATGCTTATTAATGATGAAAAAAGTACGATTAAATTTTTTCAGGTATAAAATAAAAGTGTAATTAAAGCCACAATGTCTCAAATTCAGATTTTAAACATAAGCTTAAAATGTAAATTTAGAAATGTAAGCTTAGAAATATAAAGTTAGAAATGAGGTGAGAGAATGAGGTTTAAAGGGGAAATAGATTAAGAAACAATTCAGAGGGCAAACCATGTTCTGAGTAAAAACACACTGACAAGCTCACGCCACAGAGTATCAAAAAGCTTGGTTCACTCTATGGCAAAAATACAATCACATGGATCATGTGAGTCACACAAGTCTACAGGCTAGCTCAGCCACAGTAAGAATCACCTAAAAAATAGCCGTAAACGAAACTAAGCATAATGATAAAAGAGCGTTATTGCTCATCACCACCTAATACTTTTTGCACTTTTTTAAGCCATAAACAATTATCACACTGACAGTTACGGCGCGATAAATGGTGAGGGCTTAAATTTGAATCAATAAAATCTACAGCAATAAGCAACTGTTGCTTCAGCTCTTCGACAGACTTTTTCTCAATGGCCACCAGCTCATCATTATGATTCATCCATATGCACTCTTCCCCTTGATGGCAAGTGGTACATTGCTCGTCACTGGCATTATAAAAGACAGCATGTGGACAATGCGTGACTTCCATTGACTGTAAAATTCGCTGACGAGGAAACCTAAACAGTGGAATTAAATCTACTTTGTTGATGGTAGGCATAAGCGCTCCTTGATTAAACCGAATCCGTTGATTCAGTTAAATAGTACCTGTCTATGGCTAAAAACAACTTGATTCAAGTCAAAGTTTACAACACCGTTTTTTTGAGATAGGTAGCTTTACACTGAATTGCTAATATAAATACTTAAATAGCGCCGACAATAATGGATCCAGCCTCAATTTTAGCATTTTATGAATGATTAAAGATAAAAATCCCCTTCAACACTTGCCTGATAAATCTAAATATGAGTTTATGGTGTTTCTAACACATTAAGCCAATGCGTTAGCTAACAGGAGTAAGCAGTGCAAACACCTCAGCTACAACACTTTTATATCAATGAAGAACAATCTGTCTATTTATTAAAAGCTGAAGATGCACGTAAACATCGCGCTTGGATAAGACTATGTAACCAACAGCTGAGTAAACTGGGTTATGCGGATATCGAGTTCATCGGTAAAGGAGCCTATGGCTTCGTGTTTGCAGGTACCAATGATATTGGTGAATCCCACGTGTTTAAATTTTCACGTATTACCCTCCCTCGAAGCGTTCAAGACCGGCTGGAAGAAGAAGCATTTATGCTCAGCCAGTTAGTTCACCCAAACGTTCCCAATGGCATCAAGTTTGAACGTGTTGGCAAACAAGGCATTATGGTAATGGAGCGCGCTCAAGGGGAAGATTTAGATAAAATCTGCCACCGATTAGGTGTACTACCTGTTGCGATGATTGTCAGTATCGCCCGCCAATTAGCTAACCTTCTTTATTATCTTCGCACTGGAAAATGCTTAGTTCACGGCGATATAAAGCCCTCTAACTTAGTCTACGATATTGAAAACGATCACTTATCTTTAATCGATTGGGGCTCTGCAGTATTTGCCCAGCGTGATGAACACAATAAAGCGGTTGAAGATAACGTCATGTCGTTAATGTCCAGCGATCAGCACCATACCAATGCCAGAATGGGCGATGTCTACTTTATTGGCTCGGAGCAGCTAAATGGTGCGCTTTCAAGCCCACGCTTTGACGAGCAAGGTGTAGCCGCAACCTTATATGCGTTAGCATCAGGACAAATTAGTCGTTTCGGCAGTAAAGTGATACCAGCGAGCAGCTTAGGTCTGCCCGTTGAACTGGCTCGAACGCTAGATGGCATGCTAAGCGATGACGTTGAAAGACAAAATCTTGCTGGAGATTATTTCCTTAAAAGCATGCGCCATAATCATCGAATGCATCTACCTGATTTGAAAACCCAGCCGCTATATGAAGACATACCACTCTGGGTATTACCCAAACAGAAACAAGTAGAAACCGTGAGTTATAGCTCTCGAAAATCATTTTTAAAAGAACATAATACCCAAGATCCCATCGCTAAAATGGATGATATACAGCTAGAAAAGTACTATCGAAACTTTTTAGCTGGCATGGGCGACACCGAAAAAGGCTTTGTGGCTGCAGTGGGTAAATTGGCGCAATACCCTATTGTTGGCGGCCTTGCTATTCACTGGCGTAAAAGCGGTGTCTACATAGATTCAAACTTAGCGATTTACGATCCTGAAACCAAAGATGTGTTGATCAAAGCTGTCAATAATATGGTCACCTTAGCACGTGGAATTAAACGTATCGGGGTATTTAAGGCCTGTTTTTTCAACGCCAAAGACACCTTACATCTTGAGAGGGATACCCCGTCAGAGCCTTATAAAATGGTCAATGACGCACAATTAAGCTTTGAAGTCGGTGATGTTCCCGCATCTGAAGGACGTTCGCGGTTACACTCCTACTTTGAAGACGGAAAAGATCCGGAAGAAAATCTCGAATTGCCTACTGAGATCATGACTGAGCTCGGCTG
Organism: Shewanella sp. TC10; assembly: GCF_009663145.1. Lineage (GTDB taxonomy): Bacteria > Pseudomonadota > Gammaproteobacteria > Enterobacterales > Shewanellaceae > Shewanella. The sequence goes on along the minus strand of NZ_VKHR01000051.1, from coordinate 18,708 downwards.
GATTAACCAAATTCATCACACTGGCTGTATTATTTTTGAAGCGCTACCAAATCACCTTAAAGTGCACAGTTATTTACGTTTACTTAATCCTCGTAAACAAGCCGCCTTTAGAGCTTCATTAGACCGAATATTACACCATGCCACTAAAATTCAAGGACATGGGGTATCAGGGTTTATGAAGCTGCCATACAAAAATACACGGCAATTTTCTCACATCGATCATAAAGCCGATCATTTCTATCCCAAAAACCCTAAGCAAGCCCAAAGCTAATCAGTTTTGAACACCAGCACACAAAAAAGCCTCATTTCACAATGAGGCTTTTTTAATATCGTCACAGCATAGCCATTAAATAGGTGAACCTGGCGGCATTTTTAGCGGCTCAGCAATAAAGCGGAATTCTTTAGATTCAAGCCCTTTAGCCAGACCTTGTAACAGCCAATCGAAATGTGCAGCTTGATAGTTACTCGCACGGTTACTGCGGCGTTTGAGTTGTTTCTCAACATAATGCAGCCTTGCAAGTAATTGCGCTTTTACTTCCGGCGAAGTTTTCTCATCATGGTAACTGGCTAACAATTCATCCATCACGACTGTATTAACCCGCATTTGCACAGCTAATAACTGGCCGCGTTGTAAGTCTTGATAAACCGTTTTCGCCAACAGTTTATCGACTAAACTCACTACAGATAACTGCTCTGAATCATCCATATAGCCTTGGTTTACTCTATTTAGACGCTCAGGTGCGAGTAACCTATTGGCAATTTGACGGCTCAGTACTTCTGCCATGCCTATTGGATCTGTTAATACACCGATGCCAGAATCAAAGCTCTCTCGCGTTTTTCGATAGTTACCCGCTTTCGGCACCAGCAATTCTGTTACTTCTTGTGGAACCGATAAACTCTGCGCCGAAATGACGTCTAACAACGATGATAAAGCCGCATGCTGCAATTTTGGTGAAAGGTAATGCCAGCGTTCAGCAGAGCCTTGCTGCTGATAGCTATAATCACTACCACCAATCCATTTAGCCGCAGCATCTATTTGATAGCGAGTCAGTAAATATATCGGCACAAACGCATCACTTAGCTCACCTAAAGGTTGCTCTTGCAGTAGAGCTTGAGCGTTAAACTGCTCAATGGCAGTGCGGCGAACTTGCTCTAAACGAGTCAACTCATCTGCCGCTGAAGCGCCATTGTCCCATAAACTTGCATAGGCATGACTTGCAGAAGCTGAACGAGAATCCGCCTCTCCGATGTAGCGTAGGCCTTGGGTTCTAGCTTGACGAACTAGGTCTTCCATATTGGCTTCATTACCGTAACCATAGGCTATGGTAAATTTATCCCACTGACCAATCCCTTCAGAATATGGCGCTGAAATATCAATCTTGTCGCCATTTAAAGTGGCATTGGGATGTGGATAATCCATCACGGACGCATTGTCATTGGTAGATGAAGCGAAGTTATGATCGAGTCCGATTGTATGGCCAATTTCATGGGCAGATAACTGACGAATACGGGCTAACGCTAATGCCATTGACGCTTCACTTGCCGCTTCTCTGTCTTCCCAGCCTGAGGTTAAGCCACGGGCAATTAAATAGTCTTGCTTAACCCGTAAACTGCCTAAAGTCACATGACCTTTAATGATTTCACCAGTGCGAGGATCTTTGATTGATGCGCCATATGACCAACCGCGCGTCGCTCTATGCACCCACTGGATCATGTTATAACGAATATCTTGCGGATCAGCATCTTCAGGGAGCATTTCAACTTTAAATCCGTCAATAAAGCCCGCTTCTGTAAAGGCTTCTTCCCACCAGCGAGCGCCATCTAATAATGCGCTGCGAATAGGCTCCGGCACACCAGGGTCGAGATAATAGGTAATAGGCTTAACCACTTCGCTTGGGTCAATACCGGGAGTGACTTTTTCCAGACGGTGTCTCAGCAAGTAACGTTTACTCACTGGAGAATCAATAGGCGCTGAATAATCGAAATACTCACCAGACAGGTAACCACTCATTGGTTGGTACTCACGAGGCTGGTAACCTTCTTCAGGCAAATCAACAAATGAGTAGCGCATTCTAACGGAAACGAACTTTCCATCTGGGGTCACTTGTCTAACTTGTTCGCCCTCTTTATCACTCGTAAAAGTTAGTAGAACATCGACATCTGCATTTTTCTCAAAGGATTTAATCCCTTCTTCTAAAATGACCGAACGTGAAGTATCTAATCTGTAATTTCCTTGCTTGGTGTCAGCAAAACGCTGAGCGACTCCGTGAAGATCATTTAGCACTAGATTGTTAATTGAGACTAATGGAGTTTTGCCGTCTAAGACTTTTCCACGCCACAATATGGATTCAGCAAACGCCTCTTTAACCGCTAACTGCTCAGCCAGGTTGTCACTGCTTGCGCGATAAAAAGTGTTCAACTGTTTTAATAAAATGAATGGGCCTTGGCGCTCGAACTGCACCATTCTTGTTTCACCTAACTGACCACGGTCGAGCCCAATATCATTTGATCCCACACCATGGGGTAAACTGGTGATCATCAAAAAAGGTTCGTTAAGTTTTTTAGCCTCTAGAAACAGCTCACCCGATTGGTTTTGATAGTAAAAATTAATAAACCCCGTGGCTTTCTCACTTTGTTTTATCACTGTTTGCGCTGGTGTAGCCGCATTAGTCATAACGGGTATTACCGCTAATACCAAGGAAAGTGCAATGCTGTGGCGGATCATTTAGCTATCTCCAAATCGATAAATAAGGCTGTTTAATGTTCAAGTATCAAGCAAGTTAATACAAACGGCAGCACTACACTAGCACTACACTAGCACTACACTAGCGCTGCCGATTAACGCTTATTACTTATGGCTATTCTTATAATCTATCCAATGTTCTAACGAATCAAACAACTCATTAAGCACAATTGGTTTTGTAATATGGGCGTTCATACCTGCTTTTAGGCTCTTTTCTCTATCACCCGACATTGCATGGGCTGTCATGGCAATAATCGGCATTTGCTCACTGCTGTAACGCTTACGCAGTTCTTGAGCTGCAGTTAAGCCATCCATTACAGGCATTTGAATATCCATTAATACCGCATCAAACGGTTTAGTGTCGATGATATCTAAAGCTATCTGGCCGTTATCAGCTAATACAACTTCATAACCAGCACTTTTGAGTAACTCTGTCGCGACTTGTTGGTTAATGAAGTTATCTTCCACTAACAATACCAAACCAGCCTCTTTAACCTGTTCAGGATCTTCCTCAACAACAGGGGCTACGTTTAACTTAGGCTCAGTAGCAAAGGCGCCAATGATCTCATCAAACAATGCCGACGCTTTAAATGGTTTCTGTAAAATGGCAAACACTCGACTTTCATCAAACTCAGACTCTAAAGGCTCAGCAGAATAAGCGGTCATTAAAATAATCACAGGTCGTTTCTTAAGGCGACCATCCGCAACCATTTCATCAATAATATCGACAACATCAGCGCCGCCCATTTCAGGCATCATCCAATCAAGTAACAATAAGTCCACTGATGAATGGGCTAATACTTCCAGTGCTTCTGCGCCACTTTGAGCGGTTTTAACCCCAAAGCTAAAGTCACGCATTACCGTTGAGTATATTTGCAATGCACTTGGATTATCATCAACCACTAAGGTGGTTAAGTTATTCAATTGCTCTGGCACGACTAGCGGCGCAACGACATTCTCTTCGGCAATTTCAAAGCTAATATTAAAGCTAAAAGTACTGCCTTGATTTGGCTCAGATGAGACTTCCATAGTGCCGCCCATTAAGGACACCAAATGTTTACTAATAGATAAGCCTAAGCCAGTGCCTCCATATTTACGTGTTGTTGAGCCATCTGCTTGTGAGAAGGCATCAAACAACTTAGCTTGCTGCTCTTTGCTAATACCGATACCAGTATCGCGTACCCAGAATTTAAGAGTAATGCGGTGGTCACGCTCACCCACATCTTCACAACCCAGTTCAATTTCACCATTTTGGGTAAACTTAACCGCGTTAGACAGTAAATTAACCAGCACCTGTCCTAAACGAAGAGGATCGCCGTTCAAGATCAAACCAGCGGTAACAGGGGCATAAAGCAGTAATTCCACGCCTTTTTCTTGTGCTTTTTGCGCGTTCATATCAATGACATGATCGAGTACTTTATCCAGTGGGAATGACACTCGCTCTAACTCTAATTTACCTGCTTCAATTTTAGAGAAATCCAAGATGTCATTAATAATCCGCAGCAGTGACTGAGCTGAGAACCCCGCCTTATTGAGATAATCTTGCTGCTGTGGCGTCAATTGTGTGCGCTGAGCTAACTGCAACATACCAATAATTGCGTTCATAGGAGTACGAATTTCATGACTCATATTGGCCAAGAATTCACTCTTATACATATTGGCAAGTTCTGCATCTTGTTTCGCCTCTAACAAGGCGACTTCGTTACTCTTTTGACGGGTAATGTCTTTGTGAGTACCCAGCATACGTTTTGACTGACCATCATCCGCAAACTCTACCGCACGACCACGAGAAAGCACCCAATGGTATTCACCTGATTTAGCTCGCATCCGATACTCAATCTCGTATGTGCCTTCAGGTTTTTTCGCATAACCACTACGGTACTCTTCAACTCGCATGCGATCGTCAGGGTGAATCAGTGCATCCGTTGATGAAATCAGTGCTGGGAACTCATTAGGTTTATAACCTAGCATTGAATAAAACGCTGGGTTACAAATAAGCTGCTCTGAATCTAAATACCAATCCCATAGGCCATCTTCTACCGCATCCATTGCTAAATGATAACGTTCTTCAGATAAACGTAATTGCTCAGCAGACTCATACTCACGCGTCACGTCACGCCACACCGAAATAAGCCCTAATAGCTCACCACGACGATTGTAGAAAGGCAGTTTCAGCGTATCGAGTAATACGGTTTTACCACCGATATCGACTTTTTCTTGATAGCGAAGTAAAGATCTATCACTGAGAACTTTCTGATCTTCTTCACGGATCCGAGCGCCTTGATCATGAGTTGTCTCCAGTGACAACTGCCCGACCATTTCATTCTCTTTGCAGCCAAGCATGTATTCAGCAGATTTGTTACAGCCTAAATACTTACCTTCTTTATCTTTATAAACAATCGCCTCAGGAATTGAGTCAATCAAAGACCGCAGCAATGCAAATTCTCGCTCTCGCCGCTCAGTCGTATCACGCAGCCTCTGAGTACGGCGTGCGACCAAGTTATCTAGGCGTTTATTTTGTTCGGCTAAGTGGCGGGTGTATTGTTTATTTTCTTCAAAAATTCGGCTCACCAGTAAGAACCAAGGCTCCCACCCTTCGGTGATTTTTTTCGGCGCAGCGATAGGCTCACGAGAACATTCCTCTAAGTGAGTCAGTAAGCGAGATGCCGGATTAACGAAAGAACGACGAGTTTGCCAATGCACTATGGTCACTAACACTGACAAGGCTAATACCACTAGTAAAAATGTCAGTTTTAATTTATCCCATGCATCCTCGAACAAAAGATCTTCATCTTGTAAATACAGCAAACGCCAAGGTGGGTTTTGCAACGCGACCGAGTGAATGTAGTAACCGTTACGTAATATGCCATCATGGGCATCAAACAGTTCAGATTCAGGTAACGAATGCAGCTCAGACGGAATACGTTGACTGATATGATAAACACGGTTCATATCACTTGCATCAAAGTCACTGTGAGACAGAATATTGTTGTATTGGTCCAGCAATATCACCGTACCCGGCATTTTAAAGTACATTCGCATCTGTTTAGCAAGGGATGCCAATGTCATATCTAAGTTGATAGAACCGATAAAATCATCTTCAAGGTAAACTGGTAAACCTAGTGTGGTTAACAAACCTTGATCGGCTGCATCTACGTAAGCCTCACGCCAGAATACACTGCGCTGTGGGTTCATTGCAGGAGTCGCTAGCTGGAATTGCTTTTTGTTTAGCAGTTCTTCTCTGAACCTTGACTCATTGGTTGGCCAAGGAAATGAAGACATAATGCGTTGTTTGGAAATGTAATAAATTGATGAGGCTTTTGGCGCTGCTTCCTTGGCAACCGGAAAAGACAACGACAGCTCAAACAGCATTTCTAATTCTTGATAAAAAGTGTCGCTGCGGCCATCAAGGGATCCCATGCCTGTGATGCGTCCCATATTGGTAAATGGCTCACCGCTAATGGCATAGCTAGGCTCCAAGGTAAAAAACTGACCATCTTCATTGAATTTTTCATACTGAGGTAACCGATCTTTACGGACTAATTCACCCAGACGCAAATTATCCACGGCCACATTACGTAAGCTTTTTACCGCTCGGATACTGGACTCAAGCAATAAATCAATTTGCAGTACATGACGTAAAACCTGCTCTTCACGCTCTTTAATCAATTGCGTTTTTTGACGTTCAAACAGCATCCAAGCGGACAGAAGCGCCATCACGATAACGCCAATGTAGGTATAAAAAACGGCTCGGTTATACTTTCGTTGAATAAGCGATTTTAGATGTAAATCTGGCTCAGTCGATTTCATTGAAATCCCTTTGGTTTTACTCAATAGCGTCGTTGATATAAGAAAATGGAGAGGCGCTACTTTAGTTTATTTGTCGTTCAGTTAATGCATATTATCAGGAAGGTATTGTTAAGCACATGAATAACCTACATCAATCGTTAAAAAATATGTCATTTTTTGCGTTTATTAATGACTTCTAAAACATAGCAAATTATCACCATAGAATCATGGTCAATTCCCCTTAAATCATCAGAAATCTAATTCTTTATATAGTGATAGTTAAAAGCTTCAAATTGAATGTCTTTTTAAAGTCATTTCTTTGCTAACAAACTAAGCAAAATAGAGTAAAGCCCTATCGTTCAATTAATCTCATCATAAATGAACAACACCAGATTGAAGATATTAAAAAACCGATGGTGCTACCACACCATCGGTTTATGTTATTGAATACCGTTAAGCCTAATTAGAATCGGTATTTATAACCAATTTCAACTGCATTATCACGCTTACCATACCAATCGTAGTCACTGTTTAAGTGGCTGTTTTTCAATAGCTCTGCTTTGTACTTAAACTTGCCGTAAAAAGCATGGGCACGCGCATCAGGTAAACGATACTCAGCACTTAACTCGTGCTCCCAAACATTGCCTTTATTGTTGTCAAACACGTTGTCATCTAACTTGTCTTTGTAAATAGCATCCCACACAAATCGGAAATCATTCCATGTATAAGTTAGCCAAAGATCGTAACGCATTTCTTTACCCACAGCGTCATCGTAAACGCCGCTACTAAGACTTAAACGATCTAAATCTTCAGAGTAGCGAGCACGAACCTTCATACGGAAATTTTCGGTTAAACGGTAACCATAGAAAGCACCATAACGAATTTTCTTAGCATTCTCTTTGATTTGATAATCAAGGATTGGCCCAACTTCATGTTCGTTACGATCGCCCCAACGATGACGGTAACCGGTTTTGATCGTGAACTCATATTGATCAGGTGCATAACCTGTTTCCAGTTCAGTCTTACTACGATCGTATTGCCATACTTGCTCAAAGCCAAACATGAAACCATTGTCCATTCTATGACTAAATTCGACTTTAGGACGGTCAGTACGGCCATCAACGACTTTGTGTTCCCACTTCATAGTGATGGTGCTATTAGCTGATGCAGAGCTACTGATTAAAGCTGAACCACTCACTAAACTTAATACGCTCAAGGCTAAAATTGATTTTTTCATCTTAAAATATTTTCCTGTAGGTAGTTAAATACCCAGCGTGTGCCTGGCACACGCCTTATCAATATCAATTAACTTACAATTCTTTGAAATGTTAGTTGTGAGTGTTATCCGTGAAGACATTGGTACTTTCTTCAGGTAAACGCGCGAATATTGCGGCATCACGTTCGCCACTACCTACGTCATTAACAGCTTCTAGGGTGTAATCGTTGAAGGTGTTATTACTGACAGTGACAGCACAGTTATTCTCGTTCTCGTCATTTTTAATAGCCCCGCCAGTTGAATCACCAATTTTAACTGCAGCGGTTTCTTTATTACCGTCACCGATGATGCTAAAGGTATTGCCATCAACCAAGGTGCCCATGCGTCCCTTACTTGAACTACAAGTCAGTTTCACCATGTCATTTTGAAGATTACGGCTTTGAGATAGGAATGTGCTGCCCGTTAGGTTAATGAAACCGTATGAGCGGATCCAAGCCCCTTTGTTTTCGATTTGGTCTTGCTCTGTAATTCCAGATGCATCAAATGAAAGGTTATCGAGCACTATCGGCATGTTATCTTCACCCACTTTTTGGATGTTAATCACAGCTTCTTTGGCATCACCTGTCGCCCCACATTTAACGATGGCGTCATTGTTGAACGTGATGTTTGTGATTTGTGCACCCGCCGCACCGTCAATCACATCAATACAAGCACTACCGGAAATAGCAGCGCCTTCTTGACCGGTTAATGTAATCGCTCTGTCGATGGTGATAACACCAGATGAGTACTCAAAACTTGCGCCCAAAGTAATCGTGCTACCTGCAGTTGCTGCTTGAATAGCTGCATTCACTTCTTCAACATTTTCAGGATACGTTGGCTCAGGTTCAGTGCCACCAGTTACAGTGTTATTTGACTCAGTAGTATCACCAAACACGTCGTAAAGTGCAGTTGAAATGTCGTTAGTTTCACTGATAAGTTCATTGAAGTTATCGAAAGTATTATCGCTAAATTCAGCACCACAGTTTTTATCGTCTTGGCCTAAGTTACTTGGCACACCGATAGTGGCAGCAATGGTCATCCCAGAAGTATTTTCAGCAGCTAAACCGAATGTGCTACCAGAAATAACTGAACCACGAGGGTCACTATTACTGCCACCACGAGATGCTGAACTACCACAGTTTAGATAAACAATGTTTTGCGCATCGGCTGATTTGTTGGCAAATACTGAATCAGTAATGTCCACTAAACCACGCGAATAAACCCAAGCATCACTCTCACCTGTAGATTCTTCAAAGCCACTACCATCAAATGCTAAACCTTCAAGCAGCACTGGCGTTTTATCTTTACCGACTTTACCGATGTTAATGATTGACGTTGAAGTGCTTTCGCCCATACCACAATCGCTCATCACGATATTTTCAAAGCCAATATTAGAGATTTTGGCTTGATTGCCACCACGTAGTTCTTCAGCGGCTTCGGTTGGAATATCGATACATACAGCGCCTGAGAATACCGCTTGCTCTGTATCACTAATCACACCTTCAGCATCAGTAGATTGCAAAGTAATCGCTTTATTTATTGCGATATAACCTGCATTGGCAAAATCACCTTCCACATCAAGACTGATGACAGTACCTGCACTTGCGGCATCAATTGCAGCAAGAAGTTCATCAACAGTTTTAACGACACCTGGATCCACTGGTGGAAGACCTGGGTCGGTATCACCATCAGGTAAAGTGTTATCAGACTCAGTTGTATCGCCAAATACATCATAAAGTGCAGTTGACTGGTCACTTGATTCACTAATTAAGAAACCAAACTTTTCAAAGGTGTTGTCAGTAAATGTTGCGGCACAATTCTTATTCTCTTGGCCTAAATTACTAGGTACGCCAATTGTGGCCGCTTTGGTTGCATCATTTGCATTGATTTCAGCCAGTGCAAAGGTGTTGCCTGTCATAATCGAGCCAAGATCATTGGCGTAGCTACCACCACGTGAGGCTGAGCTACCGCAGTTCAGGTATAACATGCTCTGCGCATCAGTTGATTTATTGGTAAATACACTGTCAGAAATGTTCACTAGACCACGAGAATATACCCAAGCAGCGCTGTCACTGCTTGATTCTTGATTTCCCGTTCCATCAAACGATAAATTATCGAGTATTACTGGGGTTTTATCCTTACCGACTTTACCGATATTAATAATTGAATTAGAGGTGCTTTCACCTAAGCCACAGCTATCCATGATGATATTTTCAAAGCCAATGTTTGAAACGCGAGCTTGGCTGCCACCACGTAATGTTTCAGCGGCTTCTGTTGGAATATCAATACACACAGCACCTGTGAATACAGCTTGCTCCCCAGCAACTGGATCATCAATCGCGCCATCAGCATCTGAGGTGATTAAGGTAATTGCTTTATCGATAACGATAATGCCGACGTTTTCAAATGTGCCAGCAATATTCAAACCGATAACATCGCCCGCTTCTGCTGTATCAATAGCTGCAAGTAGCTCGGCGCCACTAGATGCCACTACATCAGCAACATCAGGAGTTTCAACTGGCGGTAGCCCAGGATCAGTACCACCATCCCCTGGAGGTTCATCATAAAAATCACAACCCGCTAATAAACTTGTCGATAAAGCAATGGCCACTAAAGCCGATAATTTTTTAATTCTCATTTTACTGCCCCATTAATGAGTTTAACGTTCATCTTGTTATTATTTGATACGGTAACTAGCGCCTGTATCTTGAGTGGTTAAAACTTTTAAGCCTTTTGCGCCACCATCAAAATTGGTTGCTTCTAGCAAGCCATTTTCAGCACGTTGTAGCTTAGGATTACGGTAAATAACTCCATCCCACGGAAGTTCAATACCTGACACTGGGCCATAATATAAGTCATTCTCGTAGGTTGGATTAATTAGCGGCGCTACACTATCGTTGCCTTTCAAAGTCAGTGTTCTAGACGCTTTTGCATAAGACAGATTGTTCTTAAAACTGATATCTGTTCCTGCAAATATGGTGCTGACTTTTGCGTTGTCATATAGGCTGACACGGTGCGTTTTGGTGGAGTAAAGAATGTTTTGACGAGAGTCGACAATAGTGTTGTTTTCGATGCTAACCTTATAAGGAGTCGCTTGCTTATTTAGCTCTTTCCCTTTGACATCGTTATCTAGGGTCTCGCCATTAGCGACATCTGTAATACCTGTGTTCACAGCGATACCACCACGGACGTCACCAGTACCCATTACTCGCTCAATATAGTTATTGCGAATGATGTGGCCTGCATCGTAAAAGCGAATACCGCCTGATTGCTTTTTGTTATTACCTAAAATCACATTGTCTTCGACAACGTTATTCGTTCCGTGGCGCAAAGAAATCATCGAAGCGTTATCAACGAAGGTATTACCTCTTAATGTATTGCCGCCAGATTTAAGAGAAACTAACTCAGTTTCACCGTCACATTTGAGGAATAAGTTGCCTTCAATTAAGGTTTTAGAAGCGTAAATAGAACTTTTTGAATCACCTAAACGAATAGCTTCCCAGCTATTTGAGTTATAACGAACCGCATCAGGGTTATCGAACTCATTAAACTGGTTATGTTGCTGATTATAAAAAAGGTTACCTTTGATGGTATGGTGATCAGGCGTGGTATCGCCTTTCTTTTTCTGCACGCCAATCAAGGTGCCACGTTTATGTTTACCTTCAAAAGTATTATTGATTAAGCTGTTATGCTTTCCATATAAAGAAATCCATAAGTACTTTGGATATTCAGCTCGTTTGTCATCTGGCTGATAAAGGTAGTCATCATTGAAGAAGTAGAAAGTAGAATTAGTTAGCGTATTATTATCACCACGGAAGACCACACCGCCCATTCTTTCTGCTGGGCCTCCATCGGTAAATACCACACCGTCTAAGGTAATATTGTCACCACGAAGATTAAACTGTACTAAACCGGTAAACCAAACTTCCCCAGGGTTCGCCGCTTTAATCGTGACATTATTTGCTTTGATATCGAACTTGCCAAGGTTGGCATATTTTCCAGCATCAATGACGAGCGTTTCGCCATCTTGGAGTGTGAGTAATTTATCTTTTAATGCTGCAGCATCTGCACTTTGTAAAGATGTAGCAGCAATAGCACTTTTATTATTTTGCTCAACCATTGGTCCTGTGATTGTTGCTGTCCCCACAACATCAACCGCAGGCTCGGTAGCTGCACAACCTGCCAGCAATACCAAAGAAATAGCTGAAGCGATAATACGCTTTTTCATACTTTCCCCTTTCCCATTTGTATTATTTAACACAAGCTTATTTGTATTATTAATCTTTTGGTAGGAAAAACTGTGAGATTGTTCATAAACTAACTAATTAGGAGTATATAATTGATTACTTTTTGCAACTAAGACAAAAAAACCTTTAACAAGTAGGCTTTCAGGGTTAACTTTAACTATAAAAATTAACAACAGTCTCATTTACTGATTGCTAATTGAGTAGAATATTAAAAATTTCTCCCACAAATTCGTTTGAAAAAGTAAGATATATTGTCTTACAAATAAGGAAGGTTATCGTTATGTTAATGCGAGTATTCATCTCTAATGTATTACTTATACTTCTTTTAGGTTGTTCAGGTTCTTCTGATTCACCTGAAACGCCTCCAGAATTGCCTCCTGAAACGCCTCCAGAAGTACCTCCGTGCGAAACCTGTAATTGGACAATTGAGCAGTGGAAATTGACTATTCCTGAGAGTAAAGACAGCTTTTATGGTTCAGGGGGGACGAGCGCAGCAGAATTAAAACCGTCAACATGCAGTAATAATCAAACCTTATCTAACGATACTGACATTGCCTATTTCTGGACCGAGACAAATCCACTGCAGTTGGTATTTAATGTCGATTTAGGAATGGATGGGGCCACTACGCCTAATACTCAGTATGTTCGTTCAGAACTGCGAGAGCTTTATCGGTTTGATACTGAAAACCCCTGCTCTGCGACCAATCAAAATTGGACGATAAGCGGTAAGCACCAACTAGAAGCTTCAGTTAATATTATCCAGTACCCACAGATAACTTCTGTTAGTCCTAAAGTCATCGTCGGCCAGGTACATGGTAAAGATATCAAACAAGCATTAGTTAAAGTCCTATGGGAAGGTAGCGAGAAACCTGTCAGAGTGATCTTAAATGATAGCTTTAAACCCGATAATCAAACTTGTGATAGCTGCCAACCGTTTAGTATTGAGCTTGGTACCGCTAAAGCTTACGAAGATTGGCAATATGCAATTGAAGTCGATACAGCTGGCATAACACTGACAACGATAGCGGCAGGCATAAGCACTCAAAAATTATTAAAGTGGGGCGAGCCCGTCATTGCTAACGATGGTAAAGAGTATACTTTAGATACCGCTTGGCTAAATGAAGAGTACTACTTTAAAGCCGGTATTTATCCACAAATTGTCACTTCATCAGATTATGCAGGACAAGTTTTTGAAGTTGGCTTTACTGAGCTTAAGGTCACTCATGCTCCATAACTAGGCATGACAGTCAAAATCCAAGCTGCTTAAATTTTCATGCAGCTTGAGAAAATTGAGTTTAAGCTATGTAAGATCAGAGCTATTCATTATTTAAGGTATAAAAATGGACGAATCTTTACTTCCTAACGTCATCCAATTTATTGGACAAATCGATCCATTTGATAAACTGCCTAAAACCGTGGTGCGCGATCTCGCTGAAGTGGTCAAAATTATCTATGTTGCCCAAGGCGAAATTGTCGACTTGTCGGCTGATAATCAAGAGAAGCATCTTTATATTGTCCGCTCAGGAGCCATGGAGCAACGTAAAAAAAGTGGCGTACTTCGCGCCCGTTTAGAGGCTGAAGATTTATTTGGTTTTACCTTTCTAGATTCTGATGTTGATGATGATCAAGGCTATCAAGCCACCGCCATTGAACCTTGCTTACTGTATTTAATCCCACATTCCGCGCTTCAGACCTTATTCACTAAGACCCCAGAATATGCCGAACATTTCGCATCTCAAGCTCAGGTGCGCTTAAACTCGGCATTGGATGTTGTATGGTCTAATAAAGAAAAAGGCCTCTTTATACGTAAAGTTAAAGACGTCGCCAGTGGTCGTATTGCAGTGGTCACCGCTGACATGAGCATTCAAGCTGTCGCTCACGAAATGCGCATGATTAAACGGACATCTTGCGCGGTGATTTATGAAGATGACAAGATAGTTGGCTTAATTACCGATAGAGATATGACTAAACGCGTCATTGTCGAAGGTTACCCTATTGATAAACCAATCAAAGATGTGATGACATCTAACCCCTTAACTGTCACGCCAGAAGATTTGGTATTGCAAGCTGCTTCTTTAATGATGCAATACAATGTACGCAATCTACCTGTGGTTGAGAACAATAAGGTCGTTGGCTTACTCACCACAACTCACTTAGTTCAAAATCATCGTATGCAGGCTATTTTCTTGATCGAGAAAATTAAATATGCCGTCAGCGTGAAAGAGTTAGCCACGTTAAACCCTGAGCGCCAAGCTATTTTCGAAGCGCTAGTTGAAGGTAAAGTGGTTCCTGAAACCATAGGTAAAGTCATGGCAATGATCTTCGATGCATATACTCGAAGACTCATTAATATCATGATTGATCAATTGGGCGAGCCACCTTGTGACTTTGCGTGGATTGTTGCTGGCTCTCACGCCCGTAATGAAGTGCATTGTTTAACTGACCAAGATAGCGCCATTGTGCTGGCAGATAATGTCACCGAAAACGATCGTATTTACTTTAAACATTTAGCTGACTTTGTCACCCAAGGGCTAGACCGATGTGACTACCCTCTTTGTACTGGCAATTATATGCCCACCACTGATAAATGGCGTCAGCCACTCTCTATGTGGAAACAGTATTACAAAAAGTGGGTTGCTAACCCTGAATACGAACGCCTGCTCAACATCAGTGTTTTTTTAGAAATACGTACCGTATTTGGCAATCAAAATTTTGAGCATGAACTGCATGAGTCAATGCATAATCACATTTGTGAAAATGCTGAGTTCTTAGGTATTTTGGTTAAAGATGCCACCAACACCAATCCACCATTAGGCATCTTCAATTCACTGGTATTAGAAAAAAGCGGTGAGAATAATAAAACCCTGAACATTAAAAAGTACGCCATTAACTTGATTATTGATCTTGCTCGAATTTACGCATTAGCAGTGGGCAGTGACGCACTGCAAACCGAAGCGCGCTTTCAGGCAGCAAATAAAGCAGGCGTATTAAGTGACGATGCCTTTCAGAATATTATGGGAGCCTATCGATTTATTTTATCCTTCAGGTATAGCCACCAATTAACGGCATTAAAGGAAGGAAAAATACCTGACAACAATATTAATCCCGATACCTTTGGCAGCTTTGAGCGTAAACATTTAAAAGATGCTTTTAGGATCATCGCCGATCAACAAGATGCCGCTAAATTGCGCTTTGGGAATATTTAATGAGTCTTTTAGACTATTTTCACCCATTATCCGCTTTAAAAAGGCAGCGTGAAAACTACCTCATTAAAGACAGCTTGATTCAAAGCTTGGTTGAGCCGACTTCAGCGCCATTGCCTGAGCTTAAAGCCCTATGCAGCGAAGTCACTTATTTAGCGTTGGATATTGAAACCACAGGCTTTGATCCTGTCGAAGATGAAATACTCAGTATGGGTTGGGTGGTGATAAAAAATCAGCAAATTGATTTAGCCAACAGCCAACATGTTTATATTAAGCATTGTGACAAGGTCAAACCTGAGTCAGCTGTCATTAACCACATTACGCCTCAAATGCTGGCGAATGGGGTGTCACTTCATGAAGCGATGAGCTATTTTTTTACTCAGCTCGGCGACAAAGTATTAGTCGTTCACGGCTCAGTGATTGAAGCGAGTTTCATTAATTACTACGCTAAAAAGTATTGGCAACTACCACCACCGCCACTACTTTGGCTCGACACTCTATGCCTAGAAAAGCACTTTGCCACCGCAATCGATCATTACTCAGATGTCGATCTTACATTAGCAGGCACCCGCAAACGTTATGGCTTGCCTGAATATAATAGTCATAACGCATTAGTTGATGCGCTTGGAGCGGCAGAATTATTGTTGGCGCAACAAAAAAGATTATCTCGAGGTAGTCGTGACAGCTTTGCCCGACTCTATCGATTAAGTCAGAAGAAATAGCTAAAAATACGCCAGAGAAGTGCACGACCATATTAAAGTTTGATCATTTTCAAACATACTTTTGGAGAAAAACGCGTTAGATTTTTAACCCTATTCTGTGATTTTCAGATTATAATTTCTATGAGTTAACGCCCTAATAAGGGGTTAAAATCGGCGAGGCACGAGCGCGAGCCAACTGTTTTTTGGCCGTGTTTACAACCTTGTTATGAGACGGACAAGCTCATGTAGTAAAAACGTTCATCTTTACTATCAACTGTAAATCCATTACGGCTATACAGTTTATGCGCAGGGCTTCGCTGAAAGACTTTAAGCTCGATAGCATTTAAAGTTCGTTGTTGAGCTATATCCTTAACTCTGGAAATCACTTGAGCACCGTATCCTTTACTTTGGTGGGCAGCTCCAACCTGTATGTCACGAAGTTGACACCGCTCACGTTCGAATGATAACCGAAGCACACCAATTCGTTGACCATTAGAAAGAATGTCAAAGTTCGACAGGCCTTTGGTTGCTTGGTAGACATCTTCAGTCCCCCAATCTACGCCGTAGATTTCGTAGTAAGATTTCATGTTGTCAAATGTAAACTGCGCAGAAGATTTTAAGTCTTGAGTTTCAACAATCTCTATCATCGACCTCGTCTCTAACGCCTTGCTAATGGGCGTAAAATGCTTGGCTAAAATTAGTGACGAAGGAGCGCAAGCCAAGCGTTTTATGTCCTTTTGAGCAACTTGTTTAGTTGCTATTTCACTGTTTGTACGTGAGTTATACCATTTGTTTTGACCAAGGTTGACTCCACTGCACAAAGTGAGTTGTCTGCGGTATAAAAAATAAACTTAAGCTTTAACTCACTAATAAAGCCCAAACTCATTTCTCTTTTGCTAAGGATAATGACAAATTTATCTTTAAGCGTACCGATAGCTAGTTTTAAAGGTTTGTACTCTCTCAACTCTGCTGGATAAGAATCCTTAGCCATTAAATCAATAGTTGCTTCTGTTATACCTACTTCTCTGCACATTTCTCCCAAATGAGGATGTAAAAAGCTTAACCCGCTTTGTGCGTGGTGCGCGATATCATAAGCGACACCTTTTAGAGGTTTGAGAGATGCCATACTTTCCTTAGCAACTTAACACCCATTTAAGGGGCTGTTAATAGTTTGCTAAAATGTGTAGCGAAGCGAAACCGAGCAAACTGTTAGCAGCCCCGCTTTAAATTCTTGTTATGTTTCTGAGCTCAATAGCATGATTGCCACAGCTAACCTTATTTGTTGAATTTTACTTAATCCTTTTTTATATTCAGGAATCGTAAACGTTTCAATAGTTGGATTTTCAAGGTCATCAGAATCAATTTCAACTTGCCCAATTAATCTATTTTCTATTAATAGCAAATATACGTCGCATGTTTCATCTGGAAAGTTATTTAAAACTATTACTTTTTGGCTATTAAGATCTAATTCAGAAAGTAATGCTTTTAAGTGAAACCCTTTCGAACTAGTCATAGCATTTGAAGTTAATGCTACTAGTTCGGTCTCAATATCCTTTTCAGTTTTCGAACCAACTAAACTCAACTACCTATCCTTAGAGAAACATAACAGCTTATTCAATAGCAGCACAATAATGTTCCAGGCTGCTCAATTCAAACTTCAAAGGTACCATCGCTAAGTCATTGTTGTAAATCGAATATCTCCCTTAAACTCTTAAAAAATGCTCATAATACTGCCGGAGAAAGAATGCGTCTTTGTTTACGAGGTCTATACAACACTTTAAAAAATCCGCAGTAGATTGATATTTATGGGTTTTCTTAAATGTTATAAAATTATCGATGCGTAAAAAGCTCATTTTACGCACTCTTTGGCGCCAAATTAGTTGGTTGAGTCAGAGTAAACTTTATATCTAAATTGATTCACACATCATAATGTAATGTTTTTTCGTAGTTTTTATTGGCAAGGTTTTCTTATATCACTACTTCAATCTAATCCATTGCCTGCCGCAGGCTTATGTGCAGATACAACTGCGAGACGCTACATTCTTTATTAAAATCAAAAGGTCCATGTAAGCTCTGCCAAAACATCCATGTTTTGGTCATATTTGTTCCCGACAAATAATGACATTCCCGCCATCCTTGGCAGTCAGAAGCTCGCTGCTGCATCTACACTGGGATTATTATCTCTTCGATTTGACTGTATTTGTGACAATTTAAAAAGCTAAAATACTCAAGTTGCGTGGGTGCTTTTGATCTTCTTTGAATGTTCAATTTGAAATGAGGTAAGCAAAAAAATTACGTGAGTCCAGACATGGTCTTTCTCGCACATCCATGTGATTCAAGGCATTTAGTGCATCCTGCACTTAAGATTCTGGCTAGCTTTCGCGGTGCAGGGTCACTCCTTGGCATATATGGACCCATCCGGTTTGCAAGATATTTAATATCGACTTTGAGAATAGTTCATTGCACCCATATATTCGGCCTGTTATTGAGGTACACCTCTGGCCCTGATGGATATTTGCTTCTACTTTCCTTATCATCCTTACGGCTTCTTTAGAGCCAATGCCAGGCGAAGGTTTTAAGTAGAACAGTCTGACTGTCTCATCATCAATTCAATTATCTTGGCAACTTGGTGGTTGGTAAAACTAATTGTTAGCGCGTTAATGATTACTTTTATGCAGCAGCGATACGATATTCATCTTCTCTTGCTGCTATAACCCACGCTATCCGTGCAAGCTTGTTCGCGACGGCAACACAAGCTCTGTTAAAGCCA
>NZ_VKHR01000039.1 GCF_009663145.1 Shewanella sp. TC10 | reverse complement strand
GAAGGTACTGCTGCTCAACAAGACCCAACTGACGGTAGCTTTGACGTATTCTCGGTATACCAAGAAGTAAGCGTACCATTCACTGATAAATTAACTGGTGAATTTGCACTTCGTTACGATGACTACTCTACTTTCGGTAGCGCTGCAACGTGGAAAGTCGGTTTAACTTATGAAGCAACTGGCGACTTAATGCTTCGTACTGTTGCTGCAACAGGTTTCCGTGCACCAAGTGTGAGCGAGCTATACGGTGGTAACTCAGGTTCTTACGACTACCTAGATGACCCATGGGGCAACGAGCAAGATCCACAAATCTTAGTTAACTACACATCTGATGAAGATCTTGATGCTGAAACATCTGAATCTTTCACAGCAGGTTTAGTTTACTCGCCAAGCTACATTGATGGCATGTCTCTAACCTTGGATTGGTGGAGATTTAAGATTGATGATGCGATTGCACGTCTAGATGTACAAGCTGGTCTAAATAATTGTTACGCTGGCGATACTTCAGCTTGTGAAACATTTAACATTGGCTCAAACGGTGACTTATCTAACCTAACTAACCCGTTAACGAACGTTGGTTATCAAGATACAAGTGGTGTTGATTTCAACTTAGCTTACACCTTCGAAGGTTTAGGTTTGGATTGGAAAATCAACAACGACTTAACTTACCTAATTAAGTTTGAACAAGATGGTGTTGATTACACTGGTACAATTGGCGGCATGTACGGCGGATACGCTGAATACAAAAATAACTTCAACTTAACGGCTAGCCGTGGTGATTGGAGTGTCATGTACTCAAACCGTTATATCGGTGAAATGAATGATGTGAACAATGGCGACGATATTGAATCAGTGCTTTACCACAACATTTCAGGTGTTTACCACTTCACTGACGGTTTATCAGCTAACATCGGTGTTAAGAACTTAACTAATGAAGAACCAGTAATGGTTTCTAGCGGTAACGAAGCTGGTACTGTTCCAGAAGTTTACGATACACTAGGTCGTCAGATCTATGCTGGTATCTCAATGAAGTTCTAAACGAACTTTGATTAACAAAAAAAGCCAGCATTTGCTGGCTTTTTTATTGGCTGATGAACTAAGCAATAATTATTAGCCCAATCCCTCACTCATGGCTTTCTTCTGTATCAGTTCAATTTTATAACCATCTGGATCTTCAACAAATGCAATTTCAGTAGATCCGCCAGCAACAGGGCCGGGTGCACGTGTCACTTTACCGCCAGCAGCGGCAATAGCTTCACAGCGAGCGTAAATATCTTCTTCACCGATAGCAAGGTGACCAAACCCATTACCTAAGTCATAGCTTTCAGTCCCCCAATTGTAGGTGAGTTCAATTACAGCTTGGCCAGTTGATTCTTCTCCAAAACCGACAAATGCAAGGGTATATTTATATTCAGCATTTTCTGATTTTCTTAATAATTTCATGCCCATGACCTTGGTGTAAAACTCAATACTGCGCTCAAGGTTACCGACTCGGATCATCGTATGAAGTAATTGCGACATAATGCACTCTTTTGTAATTGGTAGGGTGTTTTTGTAAGCATAACAAATTTCTATTGCAGTTAAAAAATTGATTTAGAATAGTATTTTTGTTGTTTAACATCACATAATCACGGTTAAACGCTGTGAAATATATCCATATTAGCTAAAATTAACTTATATTTATTTGGAGACAAGATAATGACAACAGAATTAAAAATGGCTCTTGGCACCTCAGTAGTAATCGTAATTTGTTTTAGCGCATTCTTTGTTTCAATGTTTTAAGAACATTAATCAAGACGCCATAAAAAAACCGCTTAATGCGGTTTTTTTGTGTTTGCAATAAAAGTTCTTGTGCCTTTGTTATTGTTATAATCACATGGTAAGTCATTGTTATATAGCGATATATAATAATTCACCACAAAAGCTACCAATAATTAATACCAGACTATAGTGACTGCTTTCTGGTAAAGTTTTATTAGAAAAAGCTATTAATAGCAAGCTATTTGTCTCAGGCTATTTAGAAACAGCTTATGCATAATTGCTTGTCATAATGACTTATTGAATCGTATTTAGACTTTGTGCTTTTGCCTGCCCCCATTGCTTTGGGGATAAACCATACATTCTCTTAAACTCTCGACTGAACTGCGTTGAACTAACATAGCCCACATTCATGGCTGCGACATTTACATTGGTACCTTCAGCTATTTTCATTGCTGCATGATTGAGTCGCATCGATTTAACAAATTGAATAGGGGACATGCTTGTTGCTTGTTTAAATTTACGATGAAATACCGCACGGCTCATGCCTATTTGATCCGCTAACTCGTCAATGGTGACAGGTTTAGTGATGTGAGATGACAAAAACTCAATCGAACGGGCTATTTCATTGCCCACTCCAAATGCACGTTTAAACGAATGGCCAGCTTCACCTTTTAAAATCGCATAATAGAGCTCCCGTAAGCGACTTTTCTCAAGGATGGCTAAGTCCATTGAATCGTCATCCAGCAATAGCAGCCTATAAAGTGCATCAGAAAAAGACTCGTCCCAAATTGCGGTGGAAACACCTTGTGGCGAAGCTGCACTGTTCAACATCCTAGAAGAACCTCTACTGCTTTGTATTTCTAACGCCACTTCAGTCATTAGTCTTGGATCAATTGAAATATAAACGCCAAGTAGTGGATTGTCTGCTGAGGTCTCAGGAGTCCCTGTTTCAATCGGCATAGACATGGAGCAACATATATATTTATTGTTGTCGTAAAGGTGTTTTTTACCTCCCCATATCGCTTCTTTACCACCACGAACAATGGCAGTTACCGAAGGTTCATACACTGCAGGTTCGCATTGAATAGGTTCAGTAATTTTAAATAATCGCACACCTTGTATAGCCGTTTCAATCAAACTGTTTGCTGACACTTTACGGTTAATAATATGCTCGATTTGCTGTTTATTCATCAGCATAACCTCTCAATAAAATATGATTTCAAGATAGCAGTGATAACTCGACGTTTCAATCTTATAATACAAATAGGCAGTTTTTAGCGATGAATACGTCTATATAACCTATACGATTGAGACTATAGTGTATGTATATCAAATTCAGTTATTCAACGATCAGGGGAAACATATGATAGATAAAAACCTATTTGGTCCTAAAGGTTGGACACCAGAAAACTTAAGTGACTTACAAGGTAAAACTTACCTGATTACTGGCGCTAATACGGGAGCTGGGTTTCAAGCTACGAGAATATTATTAGCTAAAGGTGCTCAAGTCGTAATGCTAAATCGTAACCCTGCTAAATCTGAAGCAGCAATAACTGAGTTAAAGAGTGAGTTTGGCGTTACAGCACAGGTCACTTTTATAACGATGGATTTAGCCGAGCTTGCTTCAATTCGAAAAGCCGCCATTGAGGTATTAAAGAAAGTGCCTCAAATTGATGCACTAATCTGTAATGGCGCTATCGCACAAATAGCGCAGCAGCAACACACTGTTGATGGTTTTGAAAGTCAGCTAGGCGTCAATCACTACGGCCATTTTTTATTATCTGGTTTGTTGTTTGAAAGAATAGACCAGTCCAAAGGACGAATCGTTGTCGTGTCGAGTGAGGGTCATAAAATGGGGTTAAGAAATATCCAGTTTGATGATATGAACTGGGATAAAAACTATCACCCTAATAAGGTTTATAGCCAAAGCAAGCTTGCACAAATGATGTTTGCTTATAAGTTACAAGACAAGGTTAAACAGCATGGAAAGCATGTTGAAGTATACGTTTGTCACCCTGGTGCATCGAATACCTCTTTAATCCGTGAAAGTTCAAGCCTGGCAACACGACTATCTTGGTCTGTGATGGTGAAGTTAGGACTTGCGCAGTCAGCTGAAAAGGGCGCGTACCCTGAAGTCATGTGTGCTACGGCAGAAAACCTTAAACAAAGAGCATATTACGGCCCTACTGGCTTGATGAATTTTGGTGGACCTGTAGCTGAATGCAAACTTGAGTCATTTGTTTTAGAAGATGAAGTATTAACTAAACTATGGGCGCTTTCAGAAAAAGAAACTGATCACATTTGGTCGTTTTAAATCTATTACATAAGTTTGTAAGAAGGCAATGTTATGAAAGCACTCAATTTATTGTTCGGGGTATGTATGATTATGGCAACGACATCAGCAAATAGCACAACAGATGAATCAAATAATTGGCAACAAACAAAGCAACAAGATAAAACTTCTATTGGCAAAGCTTCAATTGGTAAAGATTCAATTGATAAAGTTCAAGACGGTGAAGGTAATGTATACCGCACCGTCACTATAGGTCATCAAACTTGGTTAGCTGAAAATTTAAGGGTGACTCAGTTTCAAGACGGCTCAAAGGTTAATAGTGGTTTTATTCCCGATGACGATGAAAACAAGCTTTTAAAATACGGTCGTCTTTATGATTGGAATGATGTTGCTGATAAACGTAATCTTTGTCCTGATGGCTGGCGTGTCGCTTCTGATGAAGACTGGCAGGAGTTAGAAAGAAGCATAGGAATAGCTGAGCCTGAGTTAAATATATTAGGTTGGCGAGGTGAAAAAGATATAGCTATTACGCTAAAGGCCGAACAAGCAGACACGCTTTTTAGGCGATTCGATCAATCACAAGTTAATAAGTTTAATTTCTCAGCTACTCCTGCTGGAGTAAAGCTTGGAAAGTGGTATATCACCCAAGGCATGTATACCGAATTTTGGACCAGCAGCTCTGCTAGTGAAAAAGAGGCATTTGCAAGAACACTTGCTTACTCTTGGTGGAATTCCCATAAAGGCGAAATTCGCCGCGCGACATTAACTAAGTCACATATGTTTTCAGTTCGATGTGTGAAAATCTAGTTGAGGAGTTAATAGGTGGGAATTAAAAGCAGTTTATCAATTACAGTTATATTCTTAATTTTAATGCAAATTTCTGGTTGTACAAGTTTAGAGGTAAACTCTTCAACATATCAGGATGATAAAGAACTTGTGGTGCTCGCACATGGTTTAGGCAGGAGTGAAGGTGCGATGTGGAAACTAGAGCAGCGACTTGAAGAAGCTAACTTTAATGTTTGTACATTAGATTACGATACTATCGGCGAGCGTGTTGAAACTGTGTTAACCGAAACGAGCAAACAAATAGATGCTTGTTTACGTAATGCTAGCAAAGTACATAATCCCAAAGCACATTTTGTAGGCCATTCTCTTGGTGGTTTGGCGATTAGATCTTATCTGCAAAATAACCAAGAAAAATTAACTAAACAAGTTGTTGGCAAGGTTGTTTTGATGGGCACACCTAACAAAGGTAGTGAATTGGCGGATCATTTAAGTGACACATGGCTAATGAAGCTAGGTGGGGAAATAAGCCGTGCACTTGTTACTGGGAAAGACAGTCTAGGCAATAACCTTGAAGAATCAGATCTCAATTTAGGTATTATTGCGGGCACAAAATCCTCAAGCCTTACCCATAAACTATTTTCTGGCCCTAATGATGGCTTAGTGTCGGTAGAGTCGGCAAAATTAACCAGTATGAATGACTTTATTGAGATAGAAGTCACTCATACTCAAATGCGATACGATTTAGACGTTGCTGAGCAAACGATCAATTTTTTAAAGCAAGGGACGTTTATACATTAAAAAAGCGCATTAAACTTTAATAATACCAAGCGTTTGAAGTTATTGGTTGTGATTAATCTTCGGGATAAACCTTATCTTTAAACTCGCACAAATCTTCAATCATACAGCTACCACAACGAGGCTTTCTGGCAATACAGGTATATCTACCATGCAGGATAAACCAGTGATGTACGTCGACTTTGAATTCAGCTGGGGTGACTTTAAGCATTTTTTCTTCAACTTGATCGACATTCTTGCCCATAGCAAACTTGGTCCGGTTTGCCATTCTGAAAATATGGGTATCAACGGCAATCGTTGGCCAGCCAAAAGCGGTGTTTAATACCACATTTGCGGTTTTACGACCAACCCCAGGCAGGGCTTCTAATGCTTCACGGTTTTCTGGTACTTCACCGCCGTGTAAATCGATTAGCATCTTACATGCTTTGATAACGTTAATTGCTTTGTTGTTATATAGACCGATAGTTTTGATGTAAGTTTTGAGTCCATCAACACCAAGGTCATAAATTGATTGAGCAGTATTAGCGACTGGAAATAGTTTATCCGTTGCTTTGTTAACACTAACATCGGTTGCTTGTGCTGAAAGTGTTACTGCGACAAGCAATTCAAATGGGCTAGCAAAATTGAGTTCCGTTTCAGGCTTAGGGTTATTATCTCTAAGCCTAGTCAGCATTTCATAGCGTTTTTGTTTATTCATTTTATTTATTCGTTATGTTGATATTTATGTTCTATTAACCGACTTTAGTGATCCTTGCACGAGCAATTGTTTCTGCTTCTTGCTGTGGTTTTCGCTGCTCAATTTTATCATCGATAACATTCTTAAGCGCAATCAGTAATCCCATAGCAATGAATGCACCTGGTGGTAACATGGCCAGTAAAAACGGGCTATCTACATTAAACACCTGAATCGTTAGTGAGCTTGCCCAATCACCTAAAAGTAATTCTGCGCCATCAAATAAAGTACCTTGACCAAGAAGTTCTCGCATCCCGCCTAGTACCACTAAAATAGCAGTAAATCCCACGCCCATCATGAGCCCATCAAAAGCAGCGCTAGTGACATTATTACGTGAAGCAAATGCTTCAGCTCTGCCAATAATGACGCAGTTAGTCACAATCAAGGGTAAAAATATGCCTAATGATAAATATAATCCGTAAGCATATGCGTTAATAAGCAACTGCACACAAGTTACTAACGCGGCGATAATCATGACAAAAACAGGGATACGTATTTCTTTAGGGACAAATTCACGAACTAAAGAAACCAAGATATTAGAACCAACTAATACGATTAATGTGGCTAAGCCCAAACCTAAGGCATTGGTGATAGTGGCGGTAACAGCCAAAAGAGGGCATAAGCCTAGGAGTTGTACTAGACCTGGATTATTTTTCCACAGGCCTTGCCATGCGATTTCACGATAATTAGTCATGTTCACGTCCACAATGATTGACGGTGTTATAAAGCGACTCACGATTATCAGCCACAAACGAAAGCGCATTATTAATAGCATTTACATAAGCGCGAGGAGTAATGGTCGCTCCTGTGAATTGGTCTATATCGCCGCCATCCTTTTTGACAGCCATAGGTTTATCATTTTGGTCATATTTTATGCCGCTAAAACTTAATACCCAATCAGACTTTCGTAATTCAATTTTATCACCTAAACCTGGCGTTTCTTGATGAGTTAATGTTCTGACGCCCAGTAACTCATTATCGTTATTCACCCCTAGAATTATTTTTATATCGCCGTTATAGCCGTCTGGAGCAATCGCTTCAATAGCGATGGCAACGGGCTGTTGATTCATTTTAGCGATATAAACGGGTAAAGCTTCATCAGAGCCAAGAAATTCTTTATTCGTGACTAGTATGCAATCATCGGTTAATTCATTATCGTGCAAATGATTAGGAATGATTTGCTCTAAAACACCTGCAAGTTGCTTACGCTGTTGCTCGATAATTCTATCTTCGGTAAAAAAATTAACTGAAGCGACCAAGCCTGTGCAACATAGTGCGAAAAGGGCAAGAATTAAGCCGTTTCGAGTAATAATATTGAACATGATAAATCCTGTAATAAAGCGGCTTAATTACCCGCGCGATGACCATATGAGCGTGGGCGGATATAATAATCTATAAATGGAGCGCACATATTGGCAAGTAATACCGCAAAAGCTACAGCGTCAGGGTAACCACCGTAAGTTCTGATGACAAAAATCAGCACACCGATAATCGCACCAAATAGCAATCTACCTCGAGTACTCGTTGCTGCTGTGACTGGGTCGGTTGCAATGAAAAATGCACACAACATAGTGCCACCCGAGAATAAATGTAGCATTGGGCTAGCATGAGTATCAGGGTTAAGTAAAAAACCAAAACCAGAACACACAAATATCGCCATAAGAATCCCAACACTAATGTGCCAGCGTATGACCTTAAGCTTAAGCATCATTAAGCCGCCAGCAAGGTTAGCTAAATTAACCCAAAACCAGCCAACACCGGTCATGCCGTCAAATACATTTCGCTGTAAACTTTCACTACTGGTCATGCCCATTGATAAATCTGTTTTGAATGTATCAAGTGGCGTTGCCATTGTGTGACCATCAACGGCAATCCTGAAATGATCTAAGCCCGCATTGCTGAGTTCAAAAATATGCGCAAATGCTGCAGTAATGCTTACTTGATTCGCTGCTAACTCAGATGGAGCCACCCAATTAGTCATTTGTAATGGAAATGAGACTAATAACAGAACATACGCTGCCATTGCTGGGTTAAATATATTGTTACCTAGGCCGCCATATAGATGTTTAACGATAACAATAGCAAAAAAGCACCCTATGACAGTCATCCACCAAGGAGTCAGTGGTGGGATTGCAACAGCGATTAATAATGCTGTAACTAATGCGCTGTTATCAGATAATGCATTTTTTACCGACTTTTTGCGCAGTTTCATAATAGCCGCTTCAGCAGCCAGACAGGTTATTACTGCAATGAGTATTTGAACTAATGTGCCCATTCCGAAAAAGTAGACTTGTGCCAAAATTCCAGGAATAAGACATAAGGCTACTCGCAGCATTACCTTATTGGTGTGCATACTTGTACTGACATGTGGAGATGACGCTATTTTAAATGCCATGATTATTCCTTCTCACTCAACTTCTGCTGATTTGCCAACTTTTTAGCCTTGGCTTTTGCAACAGCTGCTGCAATTCTCGCTTTTTTATCATCTACGACAGGAGTGGCTTCAGTTATTTCTGCTGCGACTTCAGCTTGACTGGCTTCGATATGACTGCTTTCAATCTGGTTGTTTTCAGACTGAATATTTTCAACATTTGTTGCTTCGTTAGTTGTTTCATCTTTGCTAACTGGTTTTTCTATATCAGATAATTGCTCTGAGTTTGAATTAACATTTTGTTTAGCCAGCTTTTTAGCTTTAGCGCGAGCAACAGCGGCTGCGATTTTAGCCTTTTTATCATCTACAGGCTCAGCTGAACTAGCCACTACAACAGCGGTGTCAGTAGCAGAGTCAAGAGTGTCATCGGAGCTAGCGCTGTCTAAATCTGAATCAGTTTTTTGTTTAGCTAGCTTTTTAGCTTTTGCGCGCGCAACTGTAGCAGCGATTTTAGCCTTTTTATCATCTACAGGTTTATCATCAACTGGCTTATCATCAACTGATTTGGCTGGGCTAGACACTACCGCTGCGGTGTCAGTAGCCGCAGAATCAACAGTGTCAGGGGCGTTAGCGCTGTTTGAATCAGCGTCAGCTTGTTGTTTGGCTAGCTTTTTGGCTTTTGCACGAGCAACTGAAGCAGCGATTTGAGCTTTTTTATCATCAACTGGTGCGACATTTTCTTCGACAGAAACTGTATTATCTTTCGATTGGTTAGCTGCAAGCTTTTTCGCTTTAGCTCGAGCAACCGCTGCGGCTATTTGTGCTTTTTTGTCATTAACTGGCTGTGCATTTTCTTCAGTTGAAGTTGAAGAGTCTAAAGGCTTATTCGCCAGTTTTTTAGCTTTAGCGCGCGCTATTGCAGCTTTTACAGCTGCTGATTTTCCAGTTTCAGCACCTGTGTCAGAGACTACTGATTTATTTTCTTGTTCCGCAGCTTTTTTCTTAGCGGCTACTCGTGCCATTGCTTCTGCAACGGTATTTTTATTACTGGCACTGTTTGCTGAAGCTTTACGCTTTTCAGCCGCAAGACGTGATTTTTCTTCACGGGCTAGCTTTTCATCTTCTAGTCGTTTCAGCCTTGCTTCAAAACGGATTTTGGCTTGTTCTGCTTGTTGTTTTTCATCTGCTTCATTCTTCAGCGCTGATTTAGCGATACGGTAGTATTCAACTAACGGGATGTCGCTTGGACAAACAAAGCTACAACAGCCACATTCAATACAATCTTTTAGATTGAAGCTCGCTGCTTTGTCATATTCCTCAGCTTTTGCATGCCAAAATAATTGCTGTGGTAATAATAAAGCGGGACAGGCAATTGCACATTCACCGCAACGTATACAGGCTTTTTCATCGACATCTGGTGCAATTTCATTGGCGCTTGGCGCTAGAATGCAGTTAGTCCCTTTTAATACCGGTACATTATATTCAGGTAGGGCATAGCCCATCATTGGTCCACCAATAATGACCTTTTGGTTATCCATTGCAGAAAAACCAACTTGTTCTAAAGCATGTTCTACGCTGGTTCCGATTGGCAGCCAATAATTACCAGGTTGTTTAACTTGTTCGCCTGTTAATGTCACTAAGCGCTCAATGAGTGGTTTTCCATTTAATACAGCATTTTGAATCGCATAAGCTGTACTGACATTGTGAACTACAATACCTTGCTGGGCTGGAATGCTTCCTGTTGGTACTTCACGGCCTGTAATGATCTGAATGAGCTGTTTTTCGCCACCTGAAGGGTACTTAGTTGGGATAATCGTTATTTTAACAATTGATTGTAAATCATCGAACTGAGTTAAACATTGCTGCATCGCAGCGCTAGCTTCAGGCTTATTATCTTCAATGGCTACCACAATACGTTGCGGTGAAAGCAATTGATTAATGACCTGAATACCTTTAAAAATTTCTAAGGCGTTCTCACGCATTAATACATCATCTGATGTGATGTAAGGTTCACACTCAACACCATTTATAATGACCAAATCAATTTCACTGGCAGGATTGAGCTTGATATGACTTGGGAATGTGGCGCCGCCCATTCCTGCAATACCTGCTTGCTTAATTTTGTCTAAAATTTGTTGATTGCTTAGTTCGTCAAGCGTTGAAGCTTGGTACTCAACTTGATAATTAAGGCCGTCTGATTCGATGATACAAGTTAGGGTAGGTAAACCTGATGCGTGGTTACTGTGTTGCAAGCTTATATTACTTACAATGCCTGAAACAGGAGAATGCACTGGTAAGTACATAAACCCTTCGCCTTCAGTTAATTGTTGACCTTGTGCGACTTTGTCGCCAACTTTGATGGATAGACGCGCACAATCACCGACTTGTGGTAATGGAATACGGTATTGCTTAGCAGGCGCAATACGGGCCGCTGCAGTTTGATTTGAAAGTGATTTTAATTGTGGCGGGTGGATCCCTCCAGGAGAGTGCCATAAAGTCCCTTTATCAATTTGTTCTAATAAAGTTAGCACTGAGAATCCTCTTTTACTGCAATGTCTTTTTGTTTAACACTAATGGTGACGGTACTATTTTCAGATACTGGCTCTATAAGCGTCACAGGAATACTGGCTAATTTCCAATCCCAATTTCTAAGGTTTTGTTCAACTGGGATCATATCAATACAGTCAACAGGGCAAGGCTCTACGCATAAGTCACAGCCAGTACAATCTTTAGCTATGACTGTGTGCATTAATTTACCAGCACCTAAGATGGCGTCGACAGGACATGCCTGAATACATTTAGTGCATCCAATACATTCATCTTCGCGAATGTATGCGACTTTTTTGATGTTTTCTTGTGCAACTTCATTTAATGGCTCAGGATCAACGCCCATTAAACCTGCAAGTTTCTCCATGGTGGCGGTTCCGCCTGGAGGACATTTGTTGATGTTATCACCGTTGGCAATAGCTTCAGCGTAAGGTCTACAACCAGGATAACCACATTGACCACACTGAGTTTGAGGTAGTAATGCTTCTACCTGATCAATAATAGGATTGCCTTCAACTTTAAATTTAATTGAAGCATAACCAAGGATAAGGCCAAAAATGAGTGCTAGGAGTGTCAGCACCACGACAGCAATTGCAATACTCGACATGATTATTTAACCAGCCCCGCAAAACCCATAAAGGCAAGAGACATTAAACCTGCAGTTATCATCGCAATAGCGCCGCCTTTAAAAGGTAGCGGGACGTCAGCTGCGGCTAATCGTTCACGCATCGCAGAAAATAGAACTAAAACTAAAGAAAAACCAACAGCAGCTCCAAAACCGTAGACTGCAGACTGAATAAAGTTGTGATCTTCATTAACATTGAGCAAAGCTACACCTAACACTGCACAATTGGTGGTGATCAGTGGTAAATAAATCCCTAAAGCTCGGTGCAGCGAGGCACTTGTCTTCTGAACGAGCATTTCAGTGAATTGAACAACGACAGCAATGACTAAAATGAAACTCATCGTACGAAGGTATGTTAGTCCAAAAGGCTGCAGTAAAAACTCATTTGTGAGGTAGCTTAAAATAGAGGCTAAAGTTAATACGAACGTGGTGGCCATCGACATGCCTATAGCAGAGGCAAGCTTACTAGATACGCCCATAAAAGGGCATAAGCCAAGAAATTTTACTAAAACGAAATTGTTAACTAGGACGGTGCCAATTAACAGTAAGAGATAGTCTGTCATTACTACACTTTTCTATTTGATATTAGTTATATTATCTAAGGTTTAGGCTTGAGAAACAACGGATAAAAAAAAGGGTTATGTAAATAATAACCCGATTTTGGAAGATTGATCTTACATTGATTATTTATTTGTCTGTTTTAGCGATAATTTCAGGTCTTGCGATGTAATAACCTTGAAGACCATCGACTAACATTTTTTCTAAAGTTAGCTTCTCATCTTGTTTTTCTACGCCAGTTGCGATGACTTTAATACCAATTCTGCGTGAAATATCAACAATCATTCTGACAAAGAATTTATTATTGTTGTCTTGGTCTATTCCTTCGCTGTAACTACTGTCTAGTTTAATCACATCAGGCTTAACTTCACGGAAGAATTTAAACGATGAAAAACCTAAACCAAATTGCTGAATGGCTACCTTAGCACCTACTTTGTGCATTTCATGGACAAAGCGGCGACTTGCTGTCACATTTTTTTGCATGCCAGACTCATTGACCTCAAATACCAGTCTTGCTGATGTTGTTCTATGGCTTGATAAAATATCTCTAAGCCAAGATACAAACACTTCCTGAAGGGCAGAGGATGCACTGATATTGACACCAAAGTTACCTGTTAAACTTGGGTTAGCATTTAATAATTGCAGGGTGTGTACCACGATCATTTTATCTAAGTCGACATTTAAACCATGGCGTTCAGACATTGCAATAACGCTAGCTGTAGGTAGATTTGAACCTTCATTATTAAAGAAGCGGGCATATAACTCTCTATATACATCAACTTGGTTATTACAAGGCAAGATAGGTTGCTGGAAGAACTTAAGACCTTTTCGGTTAATGAGTTCATTAATGGTGACTTTCCAATGATCATCACCTAATTGTTCATTACCAGAGAACTTTTCGAGAATGTGGTATCTGTTAGGGCCTGATGTTTGGGCAATGCTGACTGCAGTATCTGCCAAAGTTAATAAAGCATGAGTATTACTATTACTTTCAAAAGGCACCATGCCGCTATGGGCAATACTGTCAGGTTCTATTGTTTGAGCGTATTCATCTAAATAACCTTTTAACTGCACTAAAAACTGCTCACCCTCTTTAACTGTTATGTCATGAATGAAAAGGGCAAAGTCACTACTTGATACGCGATAAAACTCGTTAACGCCGGTCCTTGCTGCAGCCCGTCTAATACAGGAAGCGATTTGACTTAAATAATCGTCACCAGACTCGCGTCCATGTAATTGGTTAATGCTTGAGAGTTCAGCTGCTTTTATTATCGCCAGTACACCAAATTGCTTTTTATCTGAGTCACTAATGGTTTTCATGTAATCATTAAAGCGTCGACGGGTTGAAAAACCTGTCACTGGATCTTGGTATGCCGCTTTTGCTAACAAATCGTTTTCTTTATGGAAATTGCCGATACTGGTTTTTAATTCCATGCGACTCTTTTCTAAAGCAATTCCGATAGGTTTCAATGAGCCATGTAATCGAGAGGTTTCGACTGCTTGAAAAGTGAGGTCAGGGATATGGTTGATATAGTCGCAGGCATATCTAATTCCGCGGCGATGAATTGCCATCAGCACGGCAAAACTAATCATGATGATCAAATAGGCCATGATTGTCAGGGTTGCGGCTTTTTCAAGGTTTACAAAACTGGTTGAAATGACAGATTTTGTACTCAATCTGACTTGCAGGCGACCATTAGGAAAAGATTTAGTGTGTCCTAATTCAATTTTAAAAATCTTGTCTTCGAATTCGGCATCACTTTTGGCCAGAGTGCCAAAGGTATAATTTAAGTCACTATCACTTTCGTGAATATATTGAAAAAATTGGAAAGTAAACGTTTTAGACAGCTTTGTATATAACGCTTCACCGTTATCATTCCATTCATTCATGAGGTCGATATGCTTGCTGTAATTTTGAATTGCTAACGCGCCTTGACGCTGCATTTCTTTATTTTCCAGATCATAAATCCGATAAAGTAGCAGCCCAAAAATCACAAAAAGTACTAATTGGAATGATTTTGATAAGCCCATGAATAGTCCATTTCCTGTAATAATCCGATGTCATCATACATTTATGTATAGCGGCAAAAAATTAAAAAGCTATAACAAATAAAGGAGTTAACACAGAGAATTGTAGTGTAAATTTTGAAGAATTATAAGGGAATTTAAAAAAGATAGATATTAAGAAAGGAAATAAAATTGACCAAGCGTCAAAATCTTGGCTCCCCAGACTGGACTCGAACCAGTGACATACGGATTAACAGTCCGCCGTTCTACCAACTGAACTACAGGGGATTTGAAGATTTATAAGAAGTGGCTCCCCAGACTGGACTCGAACCAGTGACATACGGATTAACAGTCCGCCGTTCTACCAACTGAACTACAGGGGAATCGATACTTCATTTATATGTTTTAATTGGCTCCCCAGACTGGACTCGAACCAGTGACATACGGATTAACAGTCCGCCGTTCTACCAACTGAACTACAGGGGAATCGATTAAAACTAAGATAAAATTGGCTCCCCAGACTGGACTCGAACCAGTGACATACGGATTAACAGTCCGCCGTTCTACCAACTGAACTACAGGGGAATTGCATTTTATCTTTATTTTCAACTAACTATACTAAATTGGCTCCCCAGACTGGACTCGAACCAGTGACATACGGATTAACAGTCCGCCGTTCTACCAACTGAACTACAGGGGAATCGTTTTAGCAATGTATTGCTGAGAACGGAGCGCATAGTAAAACGCCCTGAACAATCAGTCAACTCGAGATATAAAAAAAATTGAAAAATTGATGTTAAGTGGTCATCTAATACCCATCGTGGCTTATAAATCAGCATAATGGCTGTTTTTTCACAAGCAAATTGATTACTAACGATTTAATTTAATCTCTAGTGAGAGCGACGTTGGCAAATTTAAATGAGCAAACGAAGAGTGTTTTGATGTTTTCTAGCTGTTATTAGGCTAAAGAAGTCTAAATAACGATACTTACTAAGCGTGGAGAAGGTTTAATTTGTTGTTTAAGTTTCTATTGGCGCTTCAAATATCAGTTTCTGGCGCTTCAAATTCAGTTTCAATCAATTATTCAATTAAGCTTTAAGTCGTGTTTTCGGGCTAAGTTCATCAAGTAGGTAAAGATAATAAAAAGTGCAGAGAGTAGGCTGGGCAATACTGATCGAGTATTTATGTCTAAGTATAAAAGCCTAGCTATATACGTCTAGCTATATAACCCTAGTTATATACGACTAGCTATAATAAGGTGCTCTTTCGAATAATGTGCCTTGTTGCCTAAGGTCGACTAGAGAACCTTAAGCTAGATTGCTTGTATATAAGCTTATCTATAATCAATGTCATTGGGCTTGTATTTTTGACTGACAGCTTTTGGCCACTCATCTTCAGCAATGTATTTATCTCAGTCTTCTAACCAGTTTTTCTACTTAACTGTTTGTATACTTATTAAGATATTAATGGAAAAATTTCTTAGAAATGATGTCGACAAGGTTTGACTTGTCACCATAGTAAAATTGATTGGTCTGGTCATTGCCCTAGTTATTTTTCTTTATGCTATAGCTTAGTCAGACTTTGTTTGAAAAAGGCGAGATAATACCCTGGTTAATCCGATCATTTTTACAAGTATAAAGCAATCAATGATCATACTAGATTGACTAAAATAGAAGCGATTACGTAGGCAGACTTACAAATGTAATTTTATTTCATGTTACTTTTCTTACTGTTTTATTAATTTCTGTTTACCGCTATAGCCCAGTATTATTGGGCTTGAGCGAGTTATCCACTAAATCTGTGGATAAGCCTGTGAGTTACTCTTAAATTACCCTCTGAAGCCCCTATATTCATTGAACAGAAGTTAAAAACTGTTCTGAATTAGCAATTGGAAAATATTGCATAATATCAGTACGTTATAAATTGCAATACATTTCTAATGAGGAAGATTATTTAGTGATGCTGAATGTACTAGATGTATCAGCTCTATTGTGTATTAAATTGCCATAGAATAGGCGTTTTTGGCTGTTTTATCGTCAATTTCAATCTTTTGAGGCTGTTGTAGCATAATTTCATTTTTTGTACTCTAAATTGTAATAATGCACTGTTATGCAGCCGATCAGACTTTTTTTGCTATACGTCTTAGATTGATGAAAAAAATGAGAGTTAGCGTTTGAAAAAGTTAAAAATTGAACTGATGACAAATGCAGCAATTAAGCTAAAAAAGTTGTTATAACATCCCTTATCTTTAATGGTGTAGTTTATCTAGTAGAAATCAATCTTTGATTAATCCTACTGATAAATTATAAATGATGGTTGTCGCAATCTATTATCAGTTCAGTATAAAATGGAAAATCGATTTTTTAAGGAAGTTTTGTTGTGACAGAGCCAGTTTTTAATCTTGTTTCAGAATACTCGCCAGCAGGAGACCAACCGACTGCTATTAAGCAATTGGTCGATGGATTAGAAGCAGGTGTAGCAAAGCAAACCTTATTAGGTGTAACAGGTTCTGGTAAAACATTTACCGTTGCTAACCTCATCCAAACTCTTGGTAGGCCAACCATTATCATGGCGCCTAACAAAACTTTAGCTGCCCAGTTATACGGCGAAATGAAGGAGTTCTTTCCTAATAATGCCGTTGAATACTTTGTCTCATATTACGATTACTATCAGCCAGAAGCCTATGTTCCTGCTTCAAACACCTTTATTGAAAAAGATGCCTCAGTAAACGCTCATATTGAACAGATGAGGCTTTCAGCGACTAAAGCGCTTTTAGAGCGTAAAGATGTTGTGTTGATTGCTTCAGTGTCGGCTATTTATGGCTTAGGTGACCCTGAGTTATATATGAAGATGCTGTTACATCTTCGCCAGGGCGATTTTATGGGGCAACGAGACATTATTACTCGGCTAGGTGAATTGCAGTACACACGCAATGACATTGACTTACAACGTGGTACTTTCCGTGTTCGTGGTGAAGTGATTGATATTTTCCCAGCTGAGTCTGAACGTGATGCAGTTAGAGTTGAATTATTTGATGATGAAATTGAGCAATTGAGTGAGTTCGACCCTTTAACGGGACAAGTCACAAGACGTTTAGCCCGCACCACTGTTTACCCTAAGAGTCACTATGTGACCCCTAGGGAGAAAATAATTGAAGCCACAGAGCATATAAAGGAAGAACTTCGTGAACGTCGTCAGGAGCTATTAGATAACAATAAGCTCATTGAGGCGCAGCGTATTTCTGAACGCGTACAATACGATATTGAAATGATGGTCGAGCTAGGATATTGCTCGGGTATTGAAAACTACTCGCGCTATTTATCTGGACGTTCAGAAGGTGATGGACCGCCAACACTATTAGATTATTTACCAGCAAACGGTCTACTTATTATCGATGAGTCCCACGTAACTGTACCGCAAATTGGTGCTATGTATAAAGGGGATAGAAGCCGTAAAACCACACTTGTTGAGTACGGTTTCCGTTTACCTTCTGCGCTAGATAACCGTCCGCTTAAATTCGAAGAGTTTGAACAATTAATGCCGCAGACTGTTTTTGTCTCAGCGACACCAAGTGATTATGAGTTTGAGCAAAGTGATGGCGAGATTGCTGAACAAGTCGTAAGGCCGACAGGTCTACTGGATCCTGAAATAGAAATTCGTCCAGTGGCTATTCAGGTTGATGACTTACTATCTGAAATCCCGAAACGTGTGGCTGCAAACGAAAGAGTACTTATCACCACATTAACCAAACGCATGTCTGAAGATTTAACCGAATACTTAGACGAGCATGGGGTAAAAGTTAGATATTTACACTCAGATATCGATACGGTTGAACGAGTCGAAGTCATTCGAGATCTGCGTTTAGGGCACTTTGATGTACTGGTAGGCATTAATTTACTTCGTGAAGGTTTAGATATGCCTGAAGTATCGTTAGTGTGTATTTTAGATGCTGACAAAGAAGGATTTTTACGCTCTGAGCGCTCACTTATTCAGACCATTGGACGTGCTGCACGTAACGTTAATGGTAAAGTTATTTTGTATGCTGACACTATTACCAAATCCATGGAAAAGGCCATTGGTGAAACTGAGCGCCGACGTGAGAAGCAGCATGCTCATAACCTGAAATTAGGCCAAATTCCCAAAGGGGTGACTAAGAAAGTCACTGATGTAATGGATTTAGGTGATCCGCATCGCGGCAATAGTAAACATCAGTACACAGCGTTCGGTAAAGTTGCTGAAAAAGAAGCTGAATACAATACTGGCAGTGTTAAAGTTCAAAGTGTTGCCGAGTTATCGCAGCAAATTGATGCCCTTGAAAAGCAAATGCATCAACATGCACGTGATCTTGAATTTGAACAGGCTGCATCATTACGTGATGAAGTGAAGAAACTTCGTGAGCAAATTATTCTAAATAGTTAACTGACCGATTTCTTACCTATTATTAGTACCAATACCAATTGACTTAAAAGGTTTAGCAAATGTGCTAAGCCTTTTTTATTGCTGAAACAGGATTAAATTGAACTCATTTGCATTTCGTCTTGATTAAAATTTAAGTAAATTTGCGATTTTGATTAACCACTTTTGCTAAGAACATCTAATCTTTAGCTTGAATAGTTAAATAGAACGTAATTGCTTTGGCGCTTTGGCTGCAAAATATTGCTAAATAACGTAAAATATAATTACATTTTTCAAATGAAAGTTCTTCTAAACGAGGATGAATGAATACTAATAAAGATAAATACAGTATTGATAATACTGATTACACCGTCGGTCAAGACAACATACAAAAATGGGGGTTCGATGTACACAACCCAGTTTTTGGGATCAGTGCTTCCTTAATCGGAATTTTCATTATTGCCATATTGCTGGTGGATCCAGAAACCTCTAAATCTGTGTTAGATGGCATTAAATGGAAAATCATTGGCGCTTTTGATGGCTTGTTTATGTGGTCAGCCAATATTTTTGTTTTATTTTGTTTAGCGATGATCATTTCGCCTTTTGGTAAAATTCGTTTAGGTGGAGATGAGGCAAAAACAGATTATTCGAGGCTGTCATGGGTTGCCATGTTATTTGCCGCAGGTATGGGTATCGGTTTAATGTTTTGGGCTGTCGCTGAACCTGTTGCTTATTTCACTGGCTGGTATGAAACGCCATTAAATGTAACGCCTAATACACCAGAAGCCGCTAAAGTTGCACTAGGAGCAACCATGTTCCATTGGGGGCTTCATCCATGGGCTATCTATGGAGTGGTGTCTTTATCTTTAGCATTTTTTGCATTCAATAAAGGCCTACCTTTATCAATGCGCTCTGTTTTCTATCCAATTTTAGGCGATAGAACTTGGGGTTGGCCTGGACATGTTGTCGATATCCTTGCAGTGCTTGCCACCTTATTTGGCTTGGCGACTTCATTAGGTCTTGGAGCTCAACAAGCAGCCAGTGGTTTTCATCATATTTTTGGAGTAGATAACAGCTTATTACTGCAAATTGTTATCATTTTTGCAGTTACGTTAGTCGCTGTGATTTCCGTTTTCCGTGGCATCGATGGCGGTGTTAAGGTTATTAGTAATATCAATATGCTACTTGCACTGGTTTTACTGGTGTTTGTTGCATTTGTTTGCTTTGCAGTTGCTATGGGAACCATTCCAACAACGATAATGGGCTATGTGGAAAATATTATTCCTTTAAGTAACCCTATGGGCCGTGATGATGAAGCTTGGATGCATGGTTGGACAGTCTTTTATTGGGCATGGTGGATTTCTTGGTCCCCATTTGTAGGGATGTTCATTGCACGTATTTCACGTGGACGCACAATTCGTGAGTTTATGACGGCGGTATTAATCGCACCTACAGTTGTCACTATTGTGTGGATGTCAGTGTTTGGTGGTGTAGGTATCGATCAAGTGGCTAATAATGTCGGCGCATTAGGTGAAAAGGGTTTAACTGAAGTACCGTTAGCTATGTTCCAAGTATTTGACCAATTGCCTATGGGTAGTATTTTATCGTTATTAGCGGTTGTGTTAGTACTGGTTTTCTTCGTGACCTCATCAGATTCAGGTTCACTTGTAATCGACAGTATTACTTCTGGCGGTAAAGTCGATGCGCCAGTACCGCAACGTGTCTTTTGGGCATTAGTGGAAGGTGCAATAGCAGCAGCGTTAGTATGGGTTGGTGGTAAAGAAGCCATTGAAGCTCTGCAAGCAGGTGCTATTTCGACTGCTTTACCTTTCACCATTATTCTACTGATAATGTGTGTTAGCTTGATAATGGGTCTAAGAACTGAAAAGCAGTTCCGTTAAACGTTGAATGAACGCTAATAGATAGAGGATGATTTATTAAGCGTTAAAATCTAAACTAAGAATAAACACAAACCGAATCAATCAGAAAACTGTTGATTCGGTTTTTTTATGTTCAAATTTTGCTTAAGACTGCTTTAAACTGTGAGCGGGGATGTTGGTAATTGCATTTTGGATGAATACCAGTTTATACCCATAACTTCTTAATTGGTGTGTCTGGACTAAAGTGGTGGAATACCTGTGCCTGCAGTAACTCTGCAGTCGCAATGGCGTCAGTTAATGCGTCATGGGGCGGATAAGTGGGTAAGTTATAACGAAGGCGGCTGCCGCCTAAACGAATTGATTCATGCTGTTTAGGTTTAAACCAATCTAAAAAACTCTTTGGTTTAGCTTGAAGTATTTGTGCTTCTAATTGCATGGTATCAACAACAGGGAACGCAATACCTTCATTTATTAGGGTACGCAAGGCTGTATCAAAAAAATCTCGCTCAATCCGTCTGTAGTGTACAACTACAATCTTGCCCGCTAACTCATCTAATAGTTGCTCTAAAATGCGCAGTAAATCTGGTGCACCTTTTAAATCAGAATGGGTGATCCCGTGAATAATGATTGAGTCTTCTTGTAACTTATCTTCCGGTGTTACGAACCAATGCTTAGCATTTCTTAATGCAATTCTCTTTAGAGTAAAGGGCACTAAACCAATACTAATGATACTGTTTTGGTCGGCATCTAAGCCCGTGGTTTCAAAATCTAGCGCCACAAACTCTATATCT
This sequence comes from Shewanella sp. TC10, assembly GCF_009663145.1. GTDB lineage: Bacteria > Pseudomonadota > Gammaproteobacteria > Enterobacterales > Shewanellaceae > Shewanella. Next base: position 31,834 of record NZ_VKHR01000039.1, on the reverse strand, counting down.
TTTAGCTTCGTTTCGCCATGATAAGTGCCCGCCTCATAAAAATGAGTTAGGCGACTATCTTTGCTTTCTTTCTCTTTGATCCGTAAAAAAGCTTCCCAGTTCAATACTTCTTGATTAGTGAAGTTACGCATAACTTACCCCTGCATACTATTAGCACTGTAGCGGAATTTTAAGAAGTTTTGGGCACTACTCAGCACCAAGAAAGCATCTTTTAGATTTCGTCTTTCAAAGTCTGACATGTTCTCAGGTTCAATGTTGTTATCGGGTTCTTGTTCCGACTCAATATCCAATGCTTGATGACGAATACGTACCAATGAAATTAATTCCATAGCATGTTGTAAATCTTTCCCTTTGGATGCAGGCAAGATCCCAGCTTCAATAATGTCTTCCAATCTATCGAAAGAGTTTTGCGATTGGGAACCAATCGCCAGTGCATGAACACGGATTAAATCTGCCAATGGGGCAGTTCCACGTCTTTTCAGGTTGATCGAATTGTTATGACGACCATCTTTTTCCATGACGAAATCTTTAAAGAAGCCTAATGGTGGAGTTCGGTTTAACGCATTTCGAGCAAGGCAGGCTAAAAAGCGGTTATTTTTTTTCGCTTTTCTTAGAATGAAAGCATTTAGTTGTTCCGCCCATTTGGGTCTGCCATACACGCCATACAAATCGAAGAAAATTGAACAGTTTAATAATGCTTGAGGGTTCGGATTTTCAATCCAGTCAGCAAAGCAATCTTCCCATTGAGATTGAGTTTTACGGTATTCAGGGTTAGTCGCCATAATATCGCCAGTGCAATAGGTATACCCACATGCATCTAAGCCATCACAAACATAGTTAGCAAGGTTTTCAAAATATTCACCATGTAGTGATTCTTGATAATCATTGTCGAGAATAATGGCATTATCTTGATCTGTGACGATTAACTGTTCATCACGCGCCATGGAACCCAGTGCAAGAAAACAATAGGGCACTGGCGGCGGACCAAACTTTTCTTCGGCTAATTCAAGAAGTCGTTGCTTAAAACTGCGGCCAATTTCTGACATTGCCCGACCGACCATATGCGAGTTAGCATCCTCGTTAACCATACGGACAAAACAAGCACTGTTTTGTTGGGCCAATACAGTTAAATCTTCAATGCTGTTTTGCTGAAAAATACTGCTGACTATTAACAAACTGTTTTGAGATTCATATCGGATAATATCTGTGACTTCAATTAAGCCGATAGGTTGCCTGTTTTTTAAGATGGGTAGGTGGTGAACGTTGTATCGAAGCATTAATAGCATGGCTTCAAATATATAGGCATTATGATCCAGTGAAATAAGCTCTGTGGACATCACTTCGCCCACTGGCGTATCTACGTCTAAGCCTTCAGCAATCACTTTTGCGCAAAGATCGCGAACGGTAATGATACCGACAAAACTATTGCCACCCTCATCTGTAAGGCTTGGATCATTAATAATGGCTGCTGACACATTCTCATTGGTCATAATCCTGGCAACATCCTGAATTGACGTTGTATTAGGCAACATCACAGGTTCGGCGCTTAGAATGGTTTTGACTTTAGATGTGGTCAGAGAGTTAGCATCATCACTATTATCTTCAACAGCTTGCTGTAGTCGAATGCTACCTTCAACTTCAACAAACTCAGCAAAGGCATCGTAACGTTCACAGAACTCTTCAAAAATATTTTCGGGAATGCAATAAAGCAAGGTGTCTTTAACTGCTTTTGCAGGATAGCGAACTTTATTGTTGGTCAATAAGCCAAGTTGTCCAAACAAACCACCTTGATCGAGTCGATTATAGAGCTCACCTTTACGGCGATATATTTCAACTATACCGCTGCGGATCATATACAGATCATGAATCTTATCTTCAAATTCGATCACCATACTGTCAGCGCGGTAATAAGATATTTCGACGCTTTTTGACACTTCGATTAATGCTTGTTCAGGCAGTTGATCAAAAGGTGGGTATTGGCGGATGAAGTTTCGAATTTCAAGTAGTTCGACTTCCATTATTCGCTCGATAGTGATGAGGTTTTAGTATGAATTAATTATATGGCATCTTTTTGATTTATAAAGCTAGTAGGACATCTAATAGTAAAATTGTTGATGTTTGATGATTTTAAAACTCAGTATTTTTAGTTACCTGATTAATTAATGAAACTAGGTTGAAATTAAAGCGTAATAAAATCTGTTGTTGAACATTGTTTTATTGAGTTTTCAACTCCATGGAAAAGATTGCCATGGGATTGAAGCTGTTCGGTTTGATTCGATTATAAAGGCGGACGTTGTAAGTGAGGAAGTTGAGCGGTTATTTAACGACATACAAGCTTTATTGTTTAACGATTAAAATTGATCATTGCAAAACTGCCGCCTGTAAGGGGTTTGAATCTTTTAAAGTATTAATCGGTCTTTTTGATGAATTATTTTGAATGGTAAGGGTGCTTTTGAATATCTAAGATTGCCGACTAGACAACAACTGGATAAGAGATACAAGCACAAACTAAAAGAATAAAAAAACGCGCTAAAAGCGCGTTTTTTTCAGAAACTTATTCAGGTTCTAATCTAGAAATTTGCTGATTTAGGTGCACGTGGGAATGGGATCACGTCACGAATATTGCTAACGCCAGTTACATAAGACACTAAGCGCTCAAAACCTAAACCGAAACCTGCATGAGGTACAGTGCCATAACGACGTAAGTCACGGTACCACCAGTAATCTTCTTGATCTAATTCCATATCAGCTAAACGTGCATCAAGTACGTCTAAACGTTCTTCACGTTGTGCGCCGCCAATGATCTCACCGATACCAGGAGCAAGTACGTCCATTGCTGCAACAGTTTTACCGTCATCATTTAAGCGCATGTAGAATGCTTTAATGTCTTTCGGGTAGTTTTTAACAACAACAGGTGCTTTAAAGTGTTCTTCTGCAAGGTAACGTTCATGTTCTGAATGTAAATCGATGCCCCATTCGACATCAAATTCAAACTTCTTATCACATGCTTTTAAGATTTCAATTGCATCAGTGTAATCGATTTGAGCAAAGTCACTAGTAACAAACGCTTCTAGACGTTCAATTGCGGTTTTCTCAACACGCTGTGCAAAGAACTCTAAGTCATCACGACGCTCATCTAGAACTGCACGGAAACAATACTTAAGCATGTCTTCAGCCAATTTGGCTGCATCATCAAGATCAGCAAAAGCGATTTCAGGCTCAACCATCCAGAACTCAGCTAAGTGACGGCTTGTGTTTGAGTTTTCAGCGCGAAATGTTGGGCCAAAGGTATACACTTTAGATAAAGCACAAGCGTAGGTTTCAGCATTTAACTGACCGGATACGGTTAAGAATGACTCTTTACCGAAAAAGTCTTCAGAAAAATCGACGGCACCTTTATCAGTACGCGGTAAGTTTTCCATATCTAAAGTTGATACGCGGAACATCTCACCAGCGCCTTCAGTATCAGAAGCTGTGATTAATGGAGTTGAAACCCAAATGTATCCTTGTTCGTTGTAAAAACGGTGGATAGCTTGAGACAGACAGTTACGTACGCGTGCAACAGCACCAATGATGTTAGTGCGAGGGCGTAAGTGGGCAAGCTCACGAAGGTACTCAATTGAGTGACGTTTGGCTGCCATTGGGTAAGTGTCAGGATCTTCAACAAAACCGGTAACTTCAACTTTAGTCACTTGCATTTCGTATGCTTGACCTTTACCTGGTGATTCTACAACTTCACCAGTCATCACCACTGAACAACCAGCAGTCAGCTTGAGCACTTCTTCAGTATAATTATCTAAATTATTTGGTACTACGCCTTGAATAGGATCAAAACATGAACCGTCATAAACAGCTAGGAATGATATTCCAGCCTTAGAATCGCGGCGTGAACGAACCCAACCACGTACCGTAACTTGCGAACCAATCGCGAAGTCACCTTTAAATACAGAAGCGACAGATGTAATGCTCATTGTTGCTTAGTTCTCCAATGGATCAATGATATAAATAAGTGCTTTATATTACCTTGAAATCGTCTTTTAACAAGCCGAAAAGCCCCTTATAACAAGATAATTAGCTAACTTTTAACATTATCGGGTGTTAAACACTGTCTATTGAGTCAAAAATTGTAAACTTAAGCTCAGTTTGATTGATAAAGTGATCTCAAATTTAGCTTGTAAGCGTATGATGAAAGAGTATATTTTATTAACATCTTCTTGATGTAGGTGGTTAAATGTCCAAAACCAAAATTTTGCAATTTATATTAGCGGTACTTTCAATCACCGGCTGGAGTTTGGCAGTATATGCATTAATTGTGTTCGGTGAAGCTAGGCCAGATAGAGTTGTTGGCTATTACTTGAGCAAAGGTGTAGAGGTTCGTTTTGACTGGGATCCTGATTTAACCATTAAGCTAGAATATTTGATCTGGTGCTGTGCTGGTATTAGCTTAGTTAATTTAGCGGTAAACTATTATGCTAAAACAGCTAGAAAAGTCGAGTACTGGATTAATATTCCCGTGTTACTTTTGGTGTCGTTAACAGCAGGTTTTTATATTCGTTACGTGATTTAAATCGTGATAATTATTTTTGTGTTAAATCAATATGGCGGCACAAGAGGTCGATAATTGCAGCAGTCACTCCCCAAATAAATTTTCCTTTGTAAGGCATATAATGCACATCAAAGCTACTGCCGTTTCGGGTAAAGTTAAAAGTGTATCGATTCTTAGCGTTGATAAAGTATTGCAATGGAACCCAAAACGTTTCTGCAACTTCTCCTGGGTCTAGGGTTATCTCGAAGGGATTTTTAATTAATCCAATAATTGGGGTGATTTCAAATCCTGTAAAAGTTGCATGAGGCGGAAAATTACCCACAACGGTAACATTTTCAGGTGCCAAACCTATTTCTTCTTTAGCTTCCCTTAATGCTGTCGCAACCATGTCTTTATCTTCATCATCAACTTTACCGCCAGGAAAACTGTACTGCCCAGGGTGAGCGCGTAAATGTAAAGCTCTTCGAGTGAGTAAGATTTGTAATTGTCCATCAACTTCCATTAGCGGCACCAGTACTGCAGCTTTACGTAATGCAGTATTAATTGGTGCTGATGTAATTTCACCTTCTAAATTTTGAAGAGAAAAATATACATTAAATTGGTTGGCGTTCATTAACCTTCCTATTCGATTTACTTGTTATTATTAAGCTGACTATTAGTTTTCTTTATCCGTTAAATTATCTTGAGTAAAAGCTAAATTACCATATTCGATTAAGGAATTGTCGATTTAAGGCCTTCATTTCTAACTTCATTATTATTTATCCCTCGAGGCACCTGCTTATTTATTGCTCTGTTCTTGTGCGTGATTTGCACCAAAATATGGTTTGCAAACAGTTGTTTAGAATTAAATTCAAACGGTTAAAAAGTACTCGCTAAAAAAAGCCTCTCTCAAGTTGTTGAAAATTAATAATTTATTTTGTCACCTGAATGAAATATCAGTGTAGTTAAACTGTGATGTTCCGCTGGCATGGTTAGTGCTGAGTTATTAACCAGTTAAGTTATTCGCGAGGAAGACAAATATGGGACTGGAGAAGTTACTATATTTGCAAGGCGTAGGAGCTGAATTTATTGATTGCTTTGGCAACAATATCCAAATCAGTTCTGACGATAGAAATGGAATTCTAAAGTCGATGTGCTTAGATTATTCTGGCATCTCTGAAGATGTTGATGAACCACTATTATCCGATGCTTATATTAGCCAACGTATCTATGATTTAGATGCAAAACCATGGCTTAAGCCTTTACATCAATTCCAATGGAGCTATGTAGACGCGCCAGTCGTCGAAGTCTTTTTGCCTGAATACTTTTTAGGTCAACTTTGTTTTGAAATTATCAGTGAACAAAACGAAACTTATCGATTTCAAATTCACAGTAGTCAGTTAAAGATTGTTGGTGATTATACTGTTGATTCAGTGACTTATTTGAAGTATCAATATTCACTCAATAATGAGTCAAATATACCTGTAGGCCTAGGTTATCATCAAATTAGCTTGAAGCTTGGATCAGATAATTTTTGTTCTGAAAGCATTGGTTCAAACGGATTTGAAGCTGATCACTTTGAATCCATTTATAATGGTACTTTGATGCTTTCGCCGCGCAGTGCCTACTGTGGAAATTTTCATGGTGCTTCACATCACACGCCACCTTGCACTTCATATGATAGCTCCAACATAACAACCAATCATGTCGAACCAAGTGATGCTGATATATCAATTAAACCATGGGGTATCAGTACCCAGCTTTACAGCCTTAAGAGTGAAAGCCAATGGGGCATTGGTGATTTTAATGATTTACAACACTTAATTGGCTATGCGGCAGAGCAAGGTGCAGACTTTATTCTGCTTAACCCATTACACGTTTTAAACCTGCCAGATAATGTCAGTCCATATAGTCCAGATGACCGACGACTATTAAATCCGCTTTATATTCACATTGAATCTGTTGATGAATTCAACATGATTGAAGAGCAAGTCGGTAATGATGAATTTCAGCACAAAAAACAGCAATTATCACAAGGTGAACTGCTTAATTATCAACAAGTATTTGAAATAAAGTATGCCATTTTTCGTTTATTGTTTGACGCTTTTGTGACTAAAAATAAATCAACACGCACAAAACGCTATAAACAATTTAATCACTTCAAACAGCAACAGGGTGAAGCCCTGACACAGTATGTAAAACATCAGGTTTCACTGCACAATGAATTGAGTGAGAGTGAAAGTACAACAGAGTTTAATGTTGAAAACTTCTTGTGCTATTTACAGTTTATCGCTTTTGAGCAGTTAACTTTATGTCAATTAAAAGCTAAGTCAGTAGGGATGCTAATTGGATTAGTAAGAGACATGGCAGTCGGTGCTTCGCCTACGGGTTCTGAAGTACAGCAAAATACCCATTATTTTTGCCAACAAGCCAATATCGGTGCGCCGCCGGACCCCTTTGCACCACAAGGGCAAAACTGGGGCTTAACACCTCTTGACCCGATTAATCTTCAGCAAAATAGCTATCAACATTTTATTGATTTAATTCGCAGCAATATGCAGAGCTGTGGTGGATTACGAATTGATCATGTGATGGGGTTGCTTCGTCTGTGGTGGTGGCCATCTGATCCAGTAAATGGAAAGGGCGCCTATGTTTATTATCCCCTAGATACCTTGCTGGCGATTCTGTGTCTTGAAAGTCAACGGGCTCAATGTTTACTCATTGGTGAAGATTTAGGAATTGTGCCGCCAGAGATAGTTCAAAATTTATCTAAAGCTAGAATTTTCTCGAATGAACTATTCTATTTTGCCAAACATTATCAGGGCTTTACTTCTCCAGAGTATTACAAGCCCCATAGTTTAATGATGTTAGCTAATCATGATGTTCCCACCATGACTGCTTGGTGGAATAGTGATGATATCAATCTCAGACATCAACTTGAGCTGATTGATAATGATCAGCTTAATCACAGTCTTAATGACCGCCACAATGAAAAGCAACAGCTCGTGCAATTGCTTGAAGATAAACAGTTGTTGATGCCACAAACCTCGATTGAAAAGATAAGCATGAAGCAACTATTTACAGCGTGGCTGTCATTAACTGCTTCAGGTCAATCGACACTGTATAGCGTGCAAATTGATGATCTAATACATGAAAAAAATCCAATCAATATTCCTGGCACTTGGAAAGAGTATCCAAATTGGCGACGAAGGTTATCTCTCACGCTTGAACAGATATTCAAAAGTGATGACGTTAAGCAAAAGCTGCAAACAGTCAATAAGGTTCGCCATGGAGATAAAACGGAATTCAGCAAACAAATACGCAAACTTGCCCAAAGTTGTAAATAAATAGTGTTCTAAATAAATAGAGTTGCAAATAAATAGAGCGGGAAACAAATAGCTCAAACAATAAGTGTTCTAACTAGGTGTTCACTCTAACGAGACAATCATTTTCAGTCAGTGAATTGGTGAACTAAACATAAAGCACGATTCACGAAACGAAACGAAACCAAATTTAATTTAAAACGGAGCAATAACTAATGACGACTAATGCCCCATATTTTAACCATGGAACTGATATTGCCATTTTAAATGGTGATTACACTGATGTGTTCTCGTTATTAGGCATGCATCAAGTGGAAAATTCACGGTCATTACTTGTGCGTTGTTTCATTAAAGGTGCGCTTGCAGTTGAAGTGTTAAGTTTAAAAGATGGAAAAAAAGTTGCTGATTTATCAGAAGTTGATGATCAAGGACTATTTGCAGGAGTCATGGGTAGAAGAGTTAAGCCATTCTTATATAGCTTAAAAGTGACTTATCCAATGAGTGTTGAAACCATCATCGACCCATATCAATTTGGCAGTTTAATTGATGATAATGATGTGTATTTATTTGCAGAAGGTAAACAGCAGAGCGCTTATCAATTTCTTGGTGCTAATTGGAAGGAATCTCAAGGGGTCGATGGTGTGCACTTTTGTGTATGGGCTCCTAATGCACAACGGGTGTCTCTCGTCGGTGACTTTAACCACTGGGATGCAAGACAGCATGTGATGCGATTTCATCCGTCAAACGGCTTGTGGGAAATATTCTTACCCAGTGCTAATGCAGGTCAATTCTATAAATTCCAAGTTATCAATCAATACGGCGAGCATATCGAAAAAGCCGACCCATACGCAGTTCAAATGCAATCTGCGCCGGGTAATTCTTCTGTTATTCCAGCTAAAAGTGATTATGAGTGGAATGACAGCATTTGGCTTAAAAATCGAGCTGAGAAATTACTTCATGAATCACCTATGTCGACTTATGAAGTGCAACTTGCTTCTTGGAAGCGAAAAGGCGAGTGGGGTGATGAGTATTTAAATTATCAAGATCTCATCGATGAACTCATCCCATATGTGGAAGAAATGGGTTTTACTCATTTGCAATTAATGCCAATAAGCGAATACCCCTTTGACGGCTCATGGGGATATCAACCTGTTGGCTTATACGCATCGACTTACCGCTTTGGCGATCCAATAGGCTTAAAGGCATTTATTGATGCCTGCCATCAACGAAATATTGGTGTATTACTCGATTGGGTACCGGCGCATTTCCCGAAAGATCCCCATGGTTTATCAAAGTTTGATGGTAGTTGCTTGTATGAACATGAAGATCCACGCCAAGGAGAACACCCTGATTGGGATACGTTAATCTTTAATTATGGCCGCGGTGAAGTGCAAAGCTTTTTACTCAGTAATGCGTGTTATTGGTTAGAAGAATTTCATTTTGATGGATTACGCCTTGATGCCGTTTCATCAATGCTTTATCTCGACTATAGCCGAGAGTCTGGTCAATGGTTACCTAATGAATATGGTGGGCGTGAAAACATCCAAGCGATTGAGTTTTTAAAGCTACTCAATGAACGTATTTATGCTGCTTTCCCTGGGGCAACTATGATTGCCGAAGAGTCAACCGCATGGCCTGGTGTGACAAATGCCACCGACCAAGGTGGTTTAGGTTTTGGTTTTAAATGGAACATGGGCTGGATGAACGACAGCTTAAGTTATTTAAAACGCGATCCTATCTATCGCAGTCATCATCATCACGAACTGACTTTTGCTTTGGTATATGCCTATACAGAACAGTTCATCCTTTCAGTAAGCCACGATGAAGTGGTTCATGGTAAAGGTTCGTTACTCCATAAAATTCCTGGTGATGACTGGCAAAAATTCGCCACGTTAAGGGCATATTTCGGCTTAATGTGGGGGCAACCGGGTAAAAAACTTATTTTCATGGGCTCTGAGTTTGCTCAGCGCGATGAGTGGAATCATAACCAAAGCCTTGATTGGCACTTACTGCAATATGCTCCCCATCAAGGTATGCAGGATTGGGTTCGAGATTTAAATAATCTCTACCTTCAGCATCCGTGTATGTATGAATTAGATCATCAAACGTCAGGCTTTCAGTGGTTAGATTGCGATAACAATCAAGATAGTATCTTTAGCTTTGTGCGTTATGCAAAGACGTCATCAGATCATTTAATTTTTATCGTTAATATGACACCACAAGTGCATCAAGATTTTCGTGTCGGCCTGCCTAGTGCCAATGAATATATCGAAGTGCTTAATAGTGACACACAGTGTTATGGCGGCAGCGATGTCGTTAATAGCATTGTTCACTACCAAGATGAACCATGGCAAGGAATGAAAGGCAGCGGGTTAATTACAGTGCCGCCTCTTGGCTGCGTTGTGTTAGCCGTTAACGAAGACATTGAGTTTGAAGAGGACTGATTATGTCTACTGTTCATGCTCAAGCAGATCCTGAAATTACTCTAGAAAATAGAAACTTATCAGCTGGTAAGCCTTATCCGCTAGGTGCGACTGTTGCCACTAATGGGGTAAATTTCGCCTTGTTTTCTGCTAACGCCACTAAAGTGGTGTTATGCATTTTTGATGAGTTCGGCTTAAATGAGCAGCAGATTTGTTTGACTCAAAAAACCAGACAGATCTGGCATGGATTCATTGAAGGGATAACAGCTGGAACCTTATACGGCTATCGAGTTTATGGTCCATTTGAGCCGTTATTAGGTCATCGATTTAATCACCATAAGTTATTACTCGACCCATATGCTAAGCAACTACTGGGTGGACTAGAACCAAACGATGCTAATTATGGTTATGTATTAGACAGTAACGAATCAGATCTATCTTTTTGTAAAATTGATAATGCGCCGTTTATGCCCAAATGTGTGGTAATAGACGATAGCGCTTTAAAACAAAAGCCTATTAATCGTCCAAATATTCCGTTAGAAAAAACCATTATTTACGAAGCACATGTAAAAGGCTTCAGTGTGTTAAACCACGAAGTGGATGATGATGTTAAAGGCACCTTTGCTGGGTTAGCGTCTAAAAGCGCGATTCAGTACCTTTCACAACTTGGTGTGAATTGTATTGAGCTATTGCCGATACATAGTTTTTTTAATGAGCCATTTTTACTCGAAAAGCAACTGAGTAACTACTGGGGTTATAACAGTATTGGTTTCTTTGCGCCTAACCCTAGTTATTTAAGTGGTGACACAGTCGCTGAATTTAGGGAAATGGTGGACACATTCCATGAAGCCAATATCGAAGTCATTCTCGATGTTGTTTATAACCATACGGCAGAAGGCAATCGACTCGGGCCTACATTAAGCTTTCGCGGAATTGATAACGCCAGCTATTACCGCTTAGTCTCAAATGATCAGCGTTTGTATATTAATGATACAGGTTGCGGCAATACATTTAATTCTAATCACCCACAAGTACTCCAATTGATAATGGATTCACTCCGTTATTGGGTAGAAGTCATGGGAGTAGACGGGTTTCGATTTGATTTAGCCAGTTGCCTTGGACGAGAAACCTATGGCTTTGACCCTGGATGCGGTTTCTTTGATGCCTTATCTCAAGATCCTGTTCTGTGTCAGGTTAAGTTAATCGCCGAGCCTTGGGATATTGGCCCCGGCGGTTATCAATTAGGTAATTACCCAATAGCATTTAGTGAGTGGAATGATCGCTATCGTGACACTATGCGCCGTTTTTGGCGTGGCGATAATGGCATGTTGCCTGAGTTTGCGAGGCGCTTTCATGGCTCTAGTGATTTTTTTGAACATCACGGCCGTAATCCATCTGCCAGTATTAACTTTATTACCAGCCACGACGGCTTTACCTTAAATGATTTAGTCAGTTATCAGCATCGCCATAATTTAGCCAATGGCGAAGATAATCGCGATGGCCATCATGAAAACTTAAGTCATAACTATGGCGTAGAAGGGGAAACAGATAACCCTGACATTCTCAATATTCGCTCACGCCAACAACGAAACCTATTAACCACTTTGATGCTATCTCAAGGCGTGCCGATGTTATTGAGTGGCGATGAAATGGGCCATAGTCAGCAAGGTAACAATAATGCTTATTGCCAAGACAACCGTATTTGCTGGATAGATTGGCAGAACATCGATTGGTCGCTGGTGGAATTTACTGCTGAACTGATTAAGGTACGAAAGCGTTTTCCGATTTTATGTCATCGTGAATTTATTCATCAGCCTGAAGCGCAGTACGATAATGGTTTTATCTGGTATAGCCGTCATGGCGAGCCAATGGCTAAACGTCAGTGGAGCGAATTTGAAGCTCGTACGCTTGCCGTTGTGTTAACCAGTAAAACCCAACCACCACATCAACATCCTAAAGCGTTACTTCTTTTACTCAATGCTGATGAAAAATCTCATCAGTTTGTGTTGCCTGTGATTGACGGCTTTAACCAATGGCAACCGCTGATTAATACCCAGCAGCTTAACAATGCCGACATTGAAGAGTTACTTGAACAAAGCAAAGTTAAGGTTGCCATTACTGCTCTAGATGACGCAGCTACTGACGATAATAAGCAGCCAAGTTTCGCCTGTAGTCATCAGCTAACGCTACTTGGCAGAAGCTTAATGCTGTTTCATGCATGTCATTAAGCATGTTGAGTAACCAAAAGATCAAACATAGAAAGGTAACAAGACTAATAACACCAATAAATATTGTTATTCCAAATTTATAACCAATTTTTGAATTGAAATTAAACAGGTTTAATAAAGGAGTGTATCGATGCCAGTTACTAAAGGAAAAGCTGCTGCAAGTGATCTAGCCGCTGAAGATAACGTTGAAGAAGTAAAGAAAAAGCCTACAACCAAAGTCAAACCGAAACCTGCAGTAAAAGGCACGACTAAAAGGGTTTCAAAGGCAAAAGCGACTTCCCAGAAATCGACTAGTCAAAAAAATAACACCAGTGATTGCGATCCCTGTGACACATTGGCTGCAACCTTTAAGCGACAATTTCATGGAGCATTATGCCGAGACGAGCTAGCTGAAAATGATATGTACAGTGCATTGGCATCAACGGTTAAGTCACAGCTTTTACCGCAATGGCGCGAAACACGTATTAAAGACAATGAATACCAACAAAAGCAAGTGGCTTACCTATCGTTAGAGTTTTTAATGGGTCGTACATTGGGTAATGCGTTGTTTAGCTTAGATTTAGAGCAAGAAACCCATCAAGCATTAACAGAGTACTCTGCTGAACTCGAAACACTACAACAAGCCGAATTAGATGCAGGTTTAGGGAACGGCGGTTTAGGTCGACTAGCAGCATGTTTTTTAGATAGCTGTGCAAGCCTTGATCTATCCGTCGTGGGTTACGGCATTCGCTATGAATATGGCATGTTTAAGCAAAAGTTAGTGGATGGCTATCAAGTCGAACAACCTGATCGTTGGTTAAGAGAAGGTAACCCTTGGGAAGAGCGCATGGCAAATCACGCCATTACAGTGCCATTTTTCGGCCATACCGAATCCTATGTCGACACCCTTGGACATCGCCATTATGTATGGGTTGATACCCAAGACGTTCAAGCTGTTCCCCATGACATGCCTGTACCAGGGTTCAGAAATGGCCGCATTAATACTTTACGATTATGGAAAGCTGAAGCTACCGATGATTTTGATTTAGCCGAGTTTAATGATGGTGATTATACCGAAGCAGTAGCCCGTAAAAATTTAGCTGAACAAATTACCATGGTGCTGTATCCAAATGATGCTAGCGAAAACGGCAAAGAGCTGCGTTTAAGGCAACAATACTTTCTATCCTCAGCAAGCCTTCAAGATATATTACAACGTTACGTTAATGTATTTGGCCAAGACTTTAGCCGGTTTAGTGAGCTGAATGTCATGCAGTTAAATGATACTCACCCAAGTATCGCTGTCCCTGAAATGATGCGCTTACTAATGGACAGTTATGGATTAGGTTGGGAGCAAGCATGGGACATCACCTCAACAAGCGTTGCTTACACTAACCATACATTATTGCCTGAAGCACTAGAACGCTGGCCAGTACGCATGCTAAAAAATATGTTGCCTCGTATCTTAGACATTATTTACGAAATCAACGCACGCTACTTAGAAGAAGTTGCCCATCAATGGCCTGGTGATAACGACAAATTAGCTGGTATGTCGATTATTGAAGAAGGCCCTGAACCGCATGTACGCATGGCTTACCTTGCCATTGTTGCGAGCTTTTCAGTGAATGGTGTTGCCGGATTACATACCGAACTGCTTAAAAAAGGCTTGTTCAAAGACTTTTATCAACTATGGCCGCATAAGTTTAATAACAAAACCAATGGCGTAACGCCAAGGCGTTGGCTTGCACATTGTAACCCCCGTTTAACGGACTTAATCACACGTCGATTAGGTGACACTTGGGTTACTGATTTAACCCAGTTAACTGCACTTAATGCCTTTACAGACGACAAAGCATTCATGAAGCAGTGGCAGCAAGTTAAATACGACAACAAAGTCGATTTAGCCAAACTGGTACAAGAGAAATGTGATGTCTCGTTTGATCCTGACATGATGTTTGATGTGCAAGTAAAACGGATCCATGAATACAAACGTCAGTTACTGAACATTTTGCATGTTATTCATTTATATCAAAGAATAGTGGCCGGTGACACCGAAGGGTTACAACCACGCTGTGTGCTCATCGGCGGTAAAGCAGCACCTGGCTATGCAATGGCAAAACAAATCATCAAGCTTGCTAATAATGTTGCCCATATGGTCAATTCAGATCCGGTAGTGACGCCATATCTAAGGTTTGCATTTTTACCAAACTATAACGTCAGTGCCATGGAAAAAATTTGTCCAGGCACCGACTTGTCGGAGCAGATTTCAACGGCAGGTAAAGAGGCATCTGGCACTGGCAACATGAAGTTCATGATGAATGGGGCGATGACAATTGGCACACTCGATGGCGCTAATATCGAGATGCTTGAAGAAGTAGGGGAAGAAAACTTTTTCCTGTTTGGCCTTAATGCAGACCAGGTCAGCCAACTTAAAACAAACTATAACCCTCAACAATTTATTCAACAATCGACCGCGCTTAATCAAGTGTTAAGCATGCTTAAGAGTGGTCATTTCAATTTAGTGGAACCGGGAATATTCGACAGCATTATTCATGCTATCGAAGATCCTTTTGATCAATGGATGATCGCCGCAGATTTCGAAGCTTATAAAGTTGCCCAAGACCAAGTGTCTAAAGCATATGCTGATCAACAGCATTGGACTCAAATGAGTATTCGAAATACTGCCGCAAGCGGACGTTTTTCAAGTGACAACACTATTAGTGCATATCGTGACGAAATTTGGCTAGCCAAATAATCATCAGATAGCTAAAGGGCTTGTTAGCTTGCTAGAAATGCGTTTTCTACAAGTTGCAGCCCCTAACCAAAGTCGTACAGTTAGGAGTTAATATTTATGTCGAATGTTCGTTATATTAGTAATCTTACCCGCGATACCTATGCGCTTATTTTAGCTGGTGGACGAGGTTCTCGTTTACATGAGTTAACCGATTGGCGTGCAAAACCTGCCTTATATTTTGGTGGTAAATTCCGCATTATAGATTTTCCATTATCTAATTGCATTAACTCAGGCATTCGCCGTGTTGGGGTTGTTACCCAATACAAATCTCATTCTTTGATACGTCATGTTAGCCGTGGTTGGGGCCACTTTAAAAAAGAACTGGGTGAATCAGTAGAGATATTACCTGCATCGCAGCAAACCTCTGGAAATTGGTATGAAGGCACCGCCGATGCGGTGTTTCAAAATATCGATATCATTCGCCATGAAATACCTAAATACGTGATGATTTTATCTGGCGACCATGTCTATCGTATGGATTATGCAGGTTTACTCGCAGCCCATGCTGAATCTGGTGCTGACATGACAGTATGTTGTTTAGAAACCCCAATTCCAGAAGCGGCAGGCTCATTTGGTGTGATGGAAGTGGATGAAGATAAAAGAGTGATTGGTTTTGAAGAAAAACCAGAGCTGCCTAAATCGATTCCGGGTAACGAAGAGTTCTGTTTAGCCTCAATGGGCAACTATGTATTCAATACTAAATTCTTGTTTGATCAACTGCGAAAAGATGCTGACAACGCGAATTCTGACCGAGACTTTGGCAAAGACATTATTCCAGCAATCATTAAAGAAGCCAATGTGTTTGCATTTCCGTTTACCAGTGCAGTACCAGACGAGCCAGCGTATTGGCGTGATGTAGGCACCTTAGATTCATTCTTCCAAGCTAACATGGAATTACTCTCGCCAACCCCAGCGTTAAATCTGTATGACGCCAAGTGGCCGATTTGGACTTATCAAGAACAATTACCACCAGCAAAGTTTGTTTTTGATGATGATGATCGTCGCGGTATGGCAGTGGATTCTATTGTCTCTGGCGGTTGTATTATTTCGGGCGCTAAAGTTAAACGCAGTGTGCTGTTTGATGAAGTAAGAGTCTGCTCTTATTCATTGGTTAAAGATTCAGTGTTGCTTCCAGATGTGGTGGTGCTTAAAAACTGCAAAATTCAAAATGCGATTATCGATCGTGGCTGCGTGATCCCAGAAGGCATGGAAATAGGCTATAGCCGCGAGCAAGACTTAGCCCGTGGTTTTAGAGTCTCTGAAAAAGGTATCACTTTAGTCACCCGTAAAATGCTCGGACTGCCAGTAGGTTACGAGTAAATCTGACTCAGTAAGCGGTTATTTAATTAAGTAGCCGCTTGTTAGTTAGATATCGCTATCGACGTAATAAGTTCCAAATAAAATATTGAAAAGGTAACCAGCAACGTGAAAAAAGTGTTGATGATCGCAGCAGAGAACGATGCAATAAAAGGGGCCAAAGTTGGTGGAATGGCCGATGTTATCCGTGACTTACCACCAGCACTCGCCAAAGTTGATGTGTGTGTTGATGTGGCAATGCCTAATTATGGTTTCATTGCCAAAGACAACAACGCAGAGTTTATTGCTAAGGTCGTGGTAAAGTTTGGCGCCAATCTTGAAACAATCGATGTCTATAAAATGCCTGCGCCATTTTTAACAGCGACTGGCTTGCAAGATAAAAGCACGCAAGGCAAAAGTATTGAGTTAACTAACTCAGTTTATTTGTTTGATCATCATTTATTTAATAGCCCAGATAACCAAGTGTATACCGAAGGCGCTCCAGACCGTCCGTTTGCAGAAGATGCCACGAAGTTTGCCTTGTTTAACTTAGCCGTAGCACAAGCTTATATCGATGCCGTCATAGCCCCAGTTGATATCTTGCATATGCATGATTGGCATGCTGGAATGTTAGTGATGCTTCGTGCCTTTGCATCTGAATATGCAGAGCTTAAAGCCTTACCTTGTGTGTTTTCTATTCATAATTTAGCCTTACAGGGCATTCGTCCAATTCGAGAAGATGTGTCCTCATTTACGGCATGGTTCCCTGAGTTAACGATGAAATTAACTCAAGCACAGAAAACGCAAATCAGTGACCCACGTTATCCTCATTGTATTAACCCGATGAAAATGGGCATTGAACTCAGTGATAAGGTCCATTTAGTCTCGCCGACCTATGCCAATGAAGTATTAATGGCATCCGATCACCAAAACGGTTTTTTTGGCGGTGAAGGTTTAGAAGGCTCATTGCTGGATAAACATCATCGAGGTGACGTTGTCGGCATACTTAATGGCTGTATTTATGAAACTCAGGCGACTCATGACCAAGCGTCTCATAACCAAGCGTCTCAAGCGTCTCAAGTAAGTACAGTGTCGAAAGTGTCGAAAGTCGCTAAATCTGTAAAGCCTGTTTCCAGCAAACAAATTGCACAAGTATTTGAAAATTCTCAGCAAGCCGTTATCAAGTGGCTTGGTAAATCTGAGTATGTAAAAGCCGTCGATCAAATTGCTTTAACACGCTTACAAATGCTGATGGCAAAACAATCAAAGCCAAGTGTAGCCTGTGATTTTTTAATGACATCAGTAGGGCGTTTAACCGATCAAAAAGTGTTATTGCTAAGGCAAGCTAACGGTAATTCAGGTTCCATTTTACAATCAGTTTTACAGCGACTAAAACAAGCTAAACCTAAAGCAATATTTATTCTTTTGGGCAGTGGCGATAAACAAATTGCCGTAGAGTTTCAAAAAGCCGCTGCAAACAACGATAACTTTGTATTTCTTAATGGTTACGATGACAGTTTATCAACCAGCCTATATCAATATGGTGAGCTGTTTATGATGCCAAGCAGTTTTGAGCCTTGTGGAATAAGCCAATTATTAGCCATGAAACATGGCCAAGTGTGTATTGCTCATGGCGTTGGTGGCCTAAGGGACACGATTGCAGATAAACATAATGGCTGGTTATTTGAAGGCAATAATTTACAACATCAAGCCCAGCAATTGCTATTAGTTCTCGAGCAAGCGTTAACCATGCACAATGACAACCCAGATGAGTATTTGGCCATGAGACAATCTGCCAGTGAAGTTCGATTTACTTGGCACAAAGTCGCGCAAGAGTATTTAGAAAAGCTTTACTCTAGTTAAGGTTAATTATCTAAAGGCTTGATAAACAAAGCTCGCACATATAACAATCTGCGAGCTTTGCATCTTGAGCACATGGCTGTTAGTCATTGATATTAATCCTGATCAATCTATCTTCTTCCTGATCAAACTTAATCAGTAAAGACTTAAAACCTACCTAAAAGAGCTATCGAATCTTTAATGTAAATCCATTAAGCTATTGAAAATTGGTTTTAATTCAGTATTAACTTCTAGGAAGATGCTAATCCGAAATCAAGTGATTTTTAGATTATGGTGGGTTGAATGGCAAAGTTTAGTTTTCATAAAGAAGTATGGTTATTAAAAGATCCACAATGGCTGTCCGATAGGGCGCTTGCTTGGGAGCCCATAGAATTAAAAGATGTCGTTGATATGTGTTAATTATTTTTTAAATGGGTGACGGGTATATATAAAATTGTCTAAAAGCGTATCTGCTTGGTGGGATAGATGCCGAGAAATAAACGAGTTAATTACTGCAAGTGGAGTTTTAATGAGTGATTGGAAGTGTGACGACAAAGAGTGGATGAAGCAGCGTAAAAAAGAGTGGCCGCAGTATCGGTTTAATATTTCTGAGGCTTTGATTGAGGTTACAGACTTATCTAAAGAAGAATTAAACTGTTTAAAAAGCTACTTTCTCACCGGTGATAACAATGCGCTTGAAACACTTTATAAGATAAGGAGTGGTTTACTTCTTGAGCTCTGGCTGCATCCAAGTGAAAACACGGACACATTAAAACAAGTGTTTCATCGCCATTGTGAAGAAAAAAAAATCTATTCAGATATGCCTGCCTATAGGATGAATGATAGAAACACTTTTTATTCTTCTGCGCAGCATAGGCACAAGATACCTTATAAAGGGGTTAGCCTATTTAATGGTCGGGAGTGGGTAATCGATCAAGTTTTTATGCCTCAGACCTTAGAGGAGTATATTGAGCTTGAAGGTGAATGCGAGCGAGAGTTCCTTGTTAGAAAGTTTTGTATGGATCCTTGCTATGATTGGGGGGATTTTCTGACTAGAAAAGAACGTTTCGATACCGATATCTGTGTGAATAAGATAGATATATGGAAATCTGCAGTTAAGTTAAGTTTTGAACAGTATAAAGATGAAAAAGGAATCGTGTGGCTTATTGAAGATCTTGATACTTTTTTAGCTTCAACAGGTGAAAAACATCCCAAACAGATTAAGTTGGCGCAAGACATTATTGATGCCATCAATGAACCTGAAATGCCTCAAGCGTTAAGGGATCGAGTTGAAGAAGTTAGAACCAGTCAATACGCAACCGAGTAACATAACGAAAATAAATAATATGCAGGTTATGACAACATTGGCGAAGATAAATAACATGGCCCCCACGCTAATGTCTTTCAGACAATTACGCTTTTATTTAGATGAGCCGATAAGCTTGATAAACATCGTCAAGCAAATTCTGCTGCCATTTTTTCGATAAATCGATTTTGTTTAATGTTAATTAGAATGAGTGACTTAGGCCAGAAATCAGATGATAACTTACGATATTTCAAATATTAAAGCGTCAATAGATATTCCTGAAAACAATTTCTGGGTTGTATTTTTAAAATAGGTGTTATGTTTAAATTAATCTTTTTCTAAAAGGGATTTAATGGCATTTTTAATCAATATTACTCCTTAATCAAATAGGTTAATGAAAGACTTTTTAGATAATAACTTGCTGGAAGGTATGGAAGACTTAATTAACGCGGTGGAGTAGTAGAACATGTATTGGAAAGTGGAAGATAAAAAATGGATGAAGGCTCGTAAGGTATTATGGGCTGAGTTAAAAAAATGCCTATTAGAGCACCAATACTCTAAAAAAGAAGTTAAATATATGGAGCCCTATTTTCTAAAGGGAATACGTAAACAAGAAGATATTGCATGGGCAGAACCTGTACCGCTTATCTACTGTTTAGCGTGGCACCCATCAGATGATATTAACGTTTGGTTTGCAGAGTTTCAGCGCATCAAGTCTGAAGCCCGCTGTGAAGAATCAATGCTGGGCAGTATCAGCACTAGCTATTTATTAATTAAAAATAGAAGTCGATTGTCGACGCCATTAAATGCGACTGAAAATGTAAAGTCACTTTTTTTACAGCGTGAGCAACTACTTTATCAGTTTTTATTCTTAAATCAGCAGTTTCTCGATGACGCTTATGTTAAACAGGCTGAGCCAGCTCGGCTTGAAGCGCTTCGGCCGTTAAATAGCGGAGCGTTATTTTCTATTGATAAGTTGGGGGGGATTATTAAAGATAATAAAGAGGGTGAACCATTCGCGCCATATTTTAATGCTTTCTCTATTCAGCATCTTTGTCATTTAAGTCAATATCTCTCTACAGAAATGTATAGAAGACAAATGCGATGGGATGATTCTGAAGACATACTGGGGCGGATGCTGGCAACTAGCCTGCAGTTTTACCTGCAAAGGCTACAATATTCTGCGGCGTTTCAAACAATCGCAGAGCTTTGGTTTAAGCAACTTGATTCAGACGAGATTGCCCCAGAATGGAAAACCATTTGGGCGAATGCCAAGGCGGGTAAGTACCTAACAGACGATGAATACTTTTCAAAAGATGAAGCTGATGAAGTGGATATTGAGAACAATAAGATTAATGTAGAAGATGAACTTAAGCAGTTACTCCTTGATGGGACAGATAGAAGTGAAATCATAGACTGTTTAGCGGAGTATTTTGAAGCCGAAACGATTACGTTATTTGATATTGAGGATTTAGATAATATTCGCCCACCTTACTCAGTTTTTATTGACCCCTTAGAGCAGTTAGTTAAGTTACGTGGCGAGCTTGATAGTGTTAGCTACCAAGATGAAGTTAAAGATGATGTATTAACGATTAGTTTAAATGAAAAAGTAATAGGTGAGATTAATCTGGATGAGGTTTTTAGCAATGAAACTGCAGATTACTTTCAGCAGATTATAGATTTGGCTATGGCGTGGTTTCCGAAGCAAGCATTATTATCGGTTGAAGAGGGGGCAATTTCCTTGTTTATCTTACCAAGACCTATTTTTAACCTGCTAAAAGAAAGTGGAATTGAGTCAGATTTACTCAACTAATCATAAAGTATCCCATAGAAACTTATAAAAATATTCTAATAAATAATGGCCAGCTAACTGTTCTTTCTCTTTAAATGTTCTTGTTGAAAACAACGCAGTTAGAGAGCCTTTAATTAGATTAGAAGAATCGTTTTATTGCATATCTTGTAACTGTGTAAAATAAGGCTTAATTATCTTTGATATTTTCACGGCTTTCAATTTTATGTTAAATCAAGGTCCGCAAATTAATGATTAGCTGGCCTTGTATTAATATGAGTTGATTGAGAATAACCAATAGTTTTAAGATGTTATTGATTAACCTGCTCAAGCACGGGCAAAATTTTACTGACCTTATCAAAGGCTTCTTGATACTCAGCATCCACATCGGAATCTGCAACTATGCCGCCGCCAGCCCAGCAATAGATGGTATTGTTTTCGGTGACTAATGTGCGGATGGTGATGCTCGTGTCCATATGGCCATCTTGGCTAATATAACCAATACTTCCGCAATAGATATTTCTTCTTGATGGCTCTAACTCTTCGATAATTTCCATCGCGCGGATTTTAGGTGCGCCAGTAATTGAACCACCAGGGAAGGCCGCTTTTAATAAATCGACAGCATCATACTGAGGGGCAAGGGTGGCTTCCACTGTACTGACTAAATGATGTACTGCTGGGAAACTTTCAATATCAAATAGCTTAGGAACACTCACAGAACCTGCAGTAGCGACTTTACTGATGTCATTACGCAGTAAATCCACAATCATCACGTTCTCGGCGCGATCTTTCTGTGATGCTTTAAGCTTAGCGGCATTAGCATTATCTTCTTGCGGCGTTTTACCGCGCGGTAACGTGCCTTTGATAGGTTTTGTAGAGACTTTATCGTCTGTCAGCTGGATAAACCGCTCAGGGGATATTGATAAAATACAATGATCTTTTAAGCGTATAAAACTTGAAAAAGGGGCTTTGTTGGCATCTGATAAAGCGCAATAAGCCTGCCACTCACAGCCTTCATAGCTGGCATTAAATCGCTGAGTTAAGTTGATTTGATAGCAATCACCTTGATGTAAGTAGGTTTGAACTTGTTCAAATCTTTGCTGATATTGCGCTTTTGTGGTTTGGTTTTGCCAAGTCGAGGTTAGTTTAAATGCATTGTTCTGCTGGCATTGCTTACTGGTGTTATGTACTTCATGAAGTTTTGCTTCAAATTTTTTCACTTCAATATTTAAGGCGTTATTGCCAAGGTAGTGCGTGGCATACCAGCACTTCTCTTGATGGCTAAACAATAAAGCAAAGTCATAAAAACCAATGTTGACATCGGGCAGTTGAATATCTTTCATGGCTTGTTGGGGCAATTTTTCAATGACTCGGCCTAAATCATAGTTAAAACTGCCCACTGAGCCGCCACTAAATGGCAGCTTACAATTAAAGCGGCTTGGATAAAGCTTGCTTTGCATTGCTTGCAGTGTTTCAAAAACATTAGCAGTGGCAGTGGAGTTGATATCAGATTGAGTTTGTCTTGTGGTTACTATTGACCAGTCGATGCTTGACCCATCACTGACAAGGGTAGCAATCGGGCTAAACACTATGATGTCAAAATTGGCATCTTGATGTGGGGTTTGAGTTGAATCTAATAACATCGCCCAGGGTTGATCGCTCACCACGCTGAAAACCGTGTGGGTGTCTAATGCCCAATTTAGCTTTGTTATAGCAAGAGAGTCTTGGCTCAACTGTCCCATTAATACACCTATTTAAAATGTCATGTAGCCCAAAAAGGCTGGAAAGAGTATCATATTGTCCCTGAAAGGATTAATAGCTAATTGAATGTAATTTTGAATTAACTGATTAAGATACATTTTCAGTTCTAACTCAATCTTGTATTCATATAAAAATAAAACAAGTTATGCCGCAATGGCTGCTGGAGCGCCCCTATATGTCTACAAATTCTTCTGCGAATGTCGTGATTAAGCAAGCTGACTTTATCGAAAGTATTGCTGATTCGCTGCAGTATATTTCTTATTACCACCCAAAAGATTTCGTTGATGCGATGGCAAAAGCCTATGATCGTGAAGAAAGTGCTGCTGCAAAAGATGCAATCGCCCAAATCTTGATCAACTCGCGTATGTCGGCAGAAGGCAAACGTCCTTTATGTCAGGATACTGGGATTGTAACCACTTTCGTTAAAATCGGTATGGCCGTTCAGTGGGATAAAACTGACATGACGGTTCAAGAGATGGTTGATGAAGGTGTTCGTCAAGCTTATACCAACCCTGATAACCCGTTACGTGCATCGATTGTTGCTGACCCTGCTGGTACTCGTAAAAATACCCGTGATAACACCCCATCTGTAGTACACATTGATATGGTACCTGGTGACCATGTTGAAGTGATGATTGCAGCTAAAGGCGGTGGATCAGAAAACAAATCTAAAATGGTGATGTTAAACCCTTCAGATGATATTGCAGCTTGGGTTGAAAAAACCTTGCCGACAATGGGCGCTGGCTGGTGTCCACCTGGAATGCTTGGCATAGGCATTGGCGGCACTGCTGAAAAAGCCGCTGTGCTAGCAAAAGAATCGTTAATGGATCCTGTTGATATCCATGAGTTAATGGAGCGCGGTGCTGAAACCACAGAAGAAAAGTTACGTTTAGATATTTTTGAGCGGGCTAACAGCACAGGTATTGGTGCACAAGGTTTAGGCGGATTAACAACAGTTTTAGATATTAAAGTGAAGTCTGTACCGACTCATGCGGCATCTAAACCTGTTGTGATGATCCCTAACTGCGCAGCGACTCGTCACGTTCACTTCCATTTAGATGGCACAGGCCCTGCAGATTTAAGCCCACCATCATTAGCTGATTGGCCTGAGATTACACGTGAAGCGGGTGAAAACACCCATCGCGTCGATTTAGATAACGTCACCCAAGCTGAAATTGAAACTTGGAAGAGTGGCGACACCTTATTGCTAAACGGCAAAATGCTGACAGGTCGCGACGCAGCGCATAAACGCATTCAAACGCTAATCGAATCTGGCGAAGGTTTACCTGAAGGCGTCGACTTTACCGGTAAGTTTATTTACTACGTTGGCCCAGTTGATCCAGTAGGTAACGAAGTAGTTGGCCCAGCTGGCCCAACAACAGCAACCCGTATGGATAAGTTCACAGATCTTATGCTAGAAAAAACAGGTCTGATGGGCATGATCGGGAAATCAGAGCGTGGTCCACAAACTGTTGAGTCAATTAAAAAGCACAAAGCGGTTTACTTAATGGCAGTGGGCGGCGCAGCTTACCTTGTATCTAAAGCAATCAAAAAATCGCGCGTTGTCGCATTTGAAGATTTAGGTATGGAAGCGATTTACGAATTTGATGTGCAAGATATGCCGGTTACTGTAGCTGTTGATACTCAAGGTATTAATGCGCATGAAACGGGTCCTGCAATATGGAAAGTCAATATTGCTAACGCTAAAGACTAATTAGTTATAAAAACAAGTCAGTATTATATGGGCATTATTGCCGTATAAACGCACAAATTGACTAAAAAATCACGCTCAGAAATAGATTGACTCATTTTTTTGATTCACTCTATTGCCTGAGCGTTTTTGTTTGGGTACTGTGCTTAGCAGTAATTTTTAAACACAGTGCTTTCAGTTCGACAACGCTAATCTAACAGGGCCGCATTAGCGTGTGATCCCGTTAGGAATTTATTGAATGTTATAAGCGGTGTGATTGCCATAAAAAACACAAAAATAACAAGAGAACTTCATCAAATGAAAAAATCCTCGCTATTACTCGCGCTTGCCACAGCAGGCTTAGCGCTTTCTGTCCAAGCAGCAGAGCCAACTAAAACCCCATTTAATGTACAGCAGTTAGTTAACTTAAATAAATTACATTCAGCTGCAGTATCAAATGATGGCAGCAAATTAGTTTATGCGGTAAAACACATTGATGAGCAGGGCGATAGTAGCTCAGATTTATATTTACTGGATTTGACCAATAAAAATGCTAAGCCAGTGCAAATTACTTCGCATAAAGGCACTGAGCATGACGTTAACTTTAGTGTTGACGATAAATCTATTTACTTCCTTGCTGCTCGCGATGGCTCAAGCCAGCTTTATAACCTGTCTTTATCAGGCGGTGAAGCTTTACAGGTCACAGACTTACCGTTAGACGTTAATGGTTATAAATTATCAAATGACGGCAAACAAGTTGTCATGAACATGCGCGTCTTTCCAGAGTGCAAAGACTTAGCTTGTACTGTTGACCGTATTGCAGAAGAAGAAAACAAAAAGACTACAGGCCGTGAATACAAGCAGTTGATGGTTCGTCATTGGGATACATGGGAAGACCATGCCCGTAATCATTTATTTGTCGGTCAATTAAATGGTAAGCCTGTCACTGAAGTCGTTGATGTTACTTTTGGTTTAGATACTGAAACCCCGCCAAAGCCGTTTTCTGGTATGGAAGAAGTCACATTCACAGCTGACGGTAAACACATTGTTTATAGCGCGAAAGCACCCAGTAAAGATCAAGCTTGGACCACTAACTACGATTTATGGAAAGTGCCAGTAACTGGTGGTGAAGCTGAAAACCTAACTGAAGAGAACTTAGCTTGGGATGCACAGCCAACCTATTCAAAAGATGGTCGTCAATTAGCATATTTAGCGATGAGCAAACCTGGTTTTGAAGCAGATCGTTACCGTATTATGTTACGTGACACTGTAACTGGCGCTGAAAAAGAAGTGGCACCACTTTGGGATCGCAGCCCTCATTCACTCACCTTTAGCGATGATGGCCGTACCTTGTATGTCACTGCGCAAGATGTGGGTCAAGTCAGCATCTTTGAAGTTAACACTCAGTTTGGTGATGTGCGTCCTATCTATAATGATGGCAGCAACAGCTTAGTGGCAGTCACTGACTCAAGTATTATTTTCAGTAACAAGTCATTAGTAGAACCGGGTGATTTATACAAAATCAGTTTGGAAGGTGAGAACCTGACTCGCTTAACTAATGTTAACGAAGAAAAGCTTGCCGAGATTCAATTTGGCGAATTCCAGCAGTTTAACTTTAAAGGCTGGAACAACGAGACAGTACATGGTTACTGGATCAAACCTGCTAATTATGAGTCTGGTAAAAAGTATCCTGTTGCTTATTTAGTTCACGGCGGCCCACAAGGATCGTTTGGTAATTCATTTAGTGGACGTTGGAATGCGCAGCTTTGGGCTGGTGCAGGTTATGGCGTAGTGATGGTCGACTTCCATGGTTCTACAGGTTATGGCCAAGCATTTACTGATTCAATCTCAAAAGATTGGGGTGGTAAGCCTTTAGAAGATTTACAAAAAGGCTTAGCAGCTGTTGGTCAACAACAGAAATGGCTAGATACTGATAACGCTTGTGCATTAGGTGGTTCGTACGGCGGTTACATGATGAACTGGTTCCAAGGTAATTGGAGTGACGGCTTCCAGTGTTTAGTTAACCATGCTGGTTTATTTGATATGCGTTCTATGTATCACGTAACCGAAGAGCTATGGTTCCCTGAATATGAGTTTGGTGGCACTTACACTGAAAACAAAGAACTGTATGAGAAGTTTAACCCAGTAAACTATGTTGAAAACTGGAAAACGCCAATGTTAGTGATCCACGGTGAAAAAGATTACCGTGTACCTTACGGTCAAGGCTTAGCGGCATTCACTTACATGCAACGTAATGATATTCCTTCTGAATTGCTAATGTTCCCAGATGAAAACCACTGGATCCTTAACCAAGACAACTTACAACAATGGTACAAAAACGTACTTGGTTGGATGGATCGTTGGACTGAGAAAAAATAGTTATACGAATACTTCTGATTAAACAAAAAGAGATGCTAATAAGCATCTCTTTTTTTGTCTGATTTTATAACGTGGAACTCACCGTTTAATCATTGAGTCGTTAAATAGCGTTGGAGATTTAGCTATTGTTGTCAGCCATTTTAAGTTCGGTAGGTGGGCATTTATGTCCGCTTTTTGTTATCCATAGAAAATAAGCTAACCTTCTTCTAGATCCAGTAATTTTGCGTTGACCGTTTTTTTGGCTGATTCTATTTCGTTTACCCATGGGAAACCTCAATTTACTGTATTGAATAAAGTGAAAACAAAAGCTAAACAGTAATTTATATTCAGAAAGAGAAATATTATAACAAATATTGCACTCTGTAGGCTGAAAAATAATAATTTTCGGCTTAAATTGAAATTAAATTTCACCGTTAGGGCTTCGTTGTTTATTTGGTACAAGAGTGAAAATGAAGGGTGAAATGTGATTCAAGGCATACTTTTTCATAAGTAAATCTAATTCGAAAAAGCGAATATATTCATAGATTAGATTTTTTATTAACTGGTTCAAAGTTTTAAAAAATCTCATTTGATAAAAAGCAAATAATCAGTAAAGTTGCGCGATTATTTTTTGGACCACAAAACCATATAATTTGAGGATTTGCTTGTGGATTTCATGCTTTACGTTAAGTTTTTCTTAGGACTGGTTGCCATCATTAACCCAGTGGGTTTATTACCGGTTTTTGTAAGCTTAACCAGTCACCAAACAGAAGAAGAACGTAACCACACTGGCAAAGTCGCTAACTTTGCGGTTGTTGTGATTCTATTAGTGACGATATTTATTGGTCAGCATATTTTGAATATGTTCAGTATTTCACTGTCAGCGTTCAGAATCGCTGGTGGTAGCTTGATTGCGATTATTGCGATGTCGATGTTGCAAGGTAAATTAAGTCCAGTAAAGCGAAACCAAGAAGAAGATCGTGAAGCGTCTGGTATGGAGTCAGTGGCAGTTGTGCCACTAGCATTGCCATTAATGGCTGGTCCGGGTGCTATTAGTTCGGTGATTGTGTTTGCATCCGATCACAACAAGATGGTTGATTTAATCGGAATGTCGATAACGGTTGTCGTCTTTGGCCTAATGAGCTTTGGTTTATTTAGGCTCGCACCAGTGATTTTTAAAATATTAGGTACCACAGGCATTAACGTCATTACTCGTCTGATGGGTCTTCTGATGTTATCCATTGGCATTGAGGTGGTTGCTGCGGGCTTAAAAGGCTTGTTCCCAACCTTAATGGCGTAATCAAGATGGCGTAATCAAGGTTAATCACCTCAGTTTAAAACCATTTTGAGCAGCAAATGCGCAATAGAATGGGAATAGGGGATTTTCTCTTGACCCACTATGCGCATTTGCGTAAAGTACCGTCCGTTCACGAACATCTTGATATCAATATCTAAATTGACTAATCAGTATTTGGCGTTTGTGATAATTGCTACAAGATAAAAATTTGAAATGGTGACGTGTCCGAGTGGCTGAAGGAGCACGCCTGGAAAGTGTGTAAGGGGCAACCCTTCGAGAGTTCGAATCTCTCCGTCACCGCCAAATTTTCTTACATCTACCTACTCTTACAGAACCTGTTTAAAAACATATACTCCTCATAAAATAAGCACATTTACATCTAATTAGTATACTTATTGTAGATTAATGAATCTGCACACCGATATACGAGAAATTTCGCTTAAGATTAATTGGATAGCTATTGATAGACAGTCGCTATTTAAAAAAGCAGACTTAGCCTAATGTGTTCATTATTGCGATTCAATAACCTTGGTGATATTTAAACCTCTTAATTAAAAACCTAAGTCTAACAATCGGTCAGTGGCTTGCTTTGTATGTTTCCTTGAGAGGAAGTCTAAATACTCAGGGCTTTGTGTTTTTGGCATAAAATCTTCTATAAACCTAGCTGGGCGGATCAATGCTAGCGTATTGTCATTCTTGCAGATCAGGTCGACTGTTGGATTGCCATTGTAGTCAGTGCCATAGATGATATAGGTAGCGGGAGTTTGTGTATTTAGGTACTGGTTCAGTTTCGGTCTTAGGCTATTTTCGAAGTTACGATACGCCATACGTGCGTCATGGGCACAATCATTATTAGTTTGGTTATTGGTTGTAAACTCGACTCTATATAAAGGTTCACGTAGCGTATTTTCTTGGCATAAGTATGAGTTCATTTGTATTCGGTAGGGATACCTCTGCTCAATCCAGGAAAACACTGTCTTTTCGATGGCATTAAGAATGAAGTGAACAGCTGAGTATAGTGATGCGTAGTAAAATGTATTCTCGATAAATAAGCCCGCCCAATCACCATTGTATTGGCTGATAAACTCTTCTGGTGCAGTAGAGTAGTATTTGGGTACGTCCATAGCATCAGCTAGTTCTTCGGAACGTTCCTTATCGACCTCGTTACCGCTTGCGAAGTGATGGTTTTGATACTGCCAATGTGGAGTGTCGTAGCTTAGCAAATCAGCGAAATCGCAGATGCTTGTTCTTGTACGACAGGGTTCATGTATTGAAAAGTAGTCTTGCCCCTTGCCACGTATTTTCTGTTTTCCCGCATTGATTTGATAGATGTTTAGAGAAGAGCATGCACCTAGTGCTTTCTCTTTATCTTCTTCGTTGAGCAGGCTTATTCCGGGGATGTATTTTTCAAGAATTTGCTGTTCGTTAAGTTCTAATTTCACTTTAGTACTACCTCTGGCTGGCACTATCCGTTTTCGGCTGGCTAGCATAGTTGGATATGACTAGCCAGCATTGAACGAACACCTATTATGTTTACCTTGCTATTGGCTAGCAACGGCAGTTTGCTGTAGAACTTCTATCCTGATAACTTCAACAAGACTTCCATTCACATCTAACTCTTTACATAGCACTCTTATCAAACGAGTGACATGGCGGCTAAGCTGGTTGTCAGAGTTAAATTCGTTATATAGGCTCAACCAGGCTGCCACTAGTTTTTGTTCGCTATATCCCGCATTTTCAAGCTGGTATAGGATTTCTATTACTTCCTCTGTCTCACCCATTTCTTCAATATCATAGATATCAAGCTCACTTAGCGCTATTGGGTTATCAGGTGTAAACTCTTCATTGAGCGCGTCAGCTAATGACGAGTAACGTATACTGGTTTTCTTGTTATCAGTGAATGACTGAATCATGCTTTTGGCTTTTGATAAAATGGAGTGACTGTTTTCGTTTTTCAAAAATGCAGGAATATCTAAGTCGTCAACTTCTGATTGTTTTCTTAAGAAAGCAGGTATTGATAAAGGGTCTGCAGCCTCTACAGTTACGGGTGGTGCGCCATAAACAGTTTGGTTTGTATTTGAGCTGTTTATATCAACAGAGCCGAATCCACTTTGCCCGGCAGCAGGTTGATGAGGGATTTGTTGTAACTCAGGAATAGGAAGTTGACCACAGTTATCGTTGTGTTTAACTAATATATAACTCGTATCATGGGTCAGTAATTGATATTTTTCAGCCAGTGCTATTGCTTCAGTTTTTTCAAGTCCCACTAAACGGTCATGAGCTGCAAGCCTTGCAAGTAAGCCTTGGTCATTTACTTTTTGAGATAACGTGATCGTCGAGCCATAGACTTCATTCTCATTTTCTAAGCTATTACATTCCGTCTCAAAGAAAAAATCAGCTATTGCTGCTGGGTACCCTTCATATTGGCACAGTAGGTTAACGGTATCGCCTAAAAAAATAGCACTATTATGGGCGGGAACTGATTCAAAACACAGTGGGGCAGCATATTTATCGCTAAGACTAAATTGAGGGTTGTAAATACGAGTCTGCTTTATACGTTTAAAGTGTTGCAATATTCGTTTGTTCATTTCTTCGTTTGGTGTAACGAATTCACTCGCTCCACCAGTTTGATTGGCAAGGTTTGACAAAAAGGCCTCGCTTACTGCACTTCCTACACCCACTATAAAATGGCGGTGCTCTGAATGCGTAGCATTTGCAAGTAATTCATCTTCGCTCCAAGTTTGACCATCGGTAATGAGCAGTATATCGGTTGGTAAATGGGGTATTGTTTTTGAGTTGTAGGCTGCAGTTAATGCTGGTTGCATTTCAGTACCACCTAGATTGGCTGCAAGTATCTGTAACTTATCCTTAGCGATACTAATATTTGTGCTATCAGCAATAACAGATTCGTTGAACAGTTGATGGTGAACAGAGCCAAATAGAATGATATTGAAATAGTCTTGAGCATCTAACAAATTGAGCATATCAATTAATGCGACACGCGCTTGGGCAATTGAATCACCGGCCATTGAACCTGAGCATCCAAAACTCAACAGGCACCATTTCAGCCATGTCATAACGAAAGCCATCAACGCCTTTAGCTAGCCAGTACTCTGTAATGTCTTTAAATTTAACCCAAGAGTCTGGGATTGATTCTGGTTGTTGTGATTGCCAAAACTGGTGATGCTCTGCAGCTGGTTTTGTCGCGAAACCTTCAGGTAAAACCGGA
>NZ_VKHR01000099.1 GCF_009663145.1 Shewanella sp. TC10 | reverse complement strand
GCTTCCCGATCTAAC
Organism: Shewanella sp. TC10; assembly: GCF_009663145.1. Classification (GTDB taxonomy): domain Bacteria; phylum Pseudomonadota; class Gammaproteobacteria; order Enterobacterales; family Shewanellaceae; genus Shewanella. The sequence continues at coordinate 6,041 of NZ_VKHR01000099.1, read as the reverse complement.
CATATRTACAAGGTTTGAAAAGTGAATAACAATTACCTCAGCTTACGCCTTGCATTGTTATCCGAGCTTGTGCCTGACAAAGCATCTTGAGGTAACATGGGTATAAAGGGAGCATCGCTCCCTTTTTCTTTTCAAGCTAAATTGATGTTTCACACACGCACTAACATCTTAAAATTTAATCCTTAAGCTGCATTCTAAACTCCCTCTCTGATATACTTAGCTTCTACTCTTTAAGCTGCTAACACTAAGCTAGCAGTCACTGTTGACACTTTACCCGAGATAACACATGCCATTTGCTAAGCTAGGATTAAGCGATCCTATTATTAACGCCCTGAATTCTTTAGGTTATAGCCAACCTACACCAATTCAAACCCAAGCGATCCCTGTGGCCTTATCGGGTAAAAATATCATTGCCGCAGCGCAAACAGGCACAGGTAAAACTGCTAGCTTTGTATTGCCGATACTTGAGCGTTTTAAAGAGCCTCGTAAAGTGCGCGGTAAACGCGTTAAAGCATTAGTACTTGCTCCTACCCGTGAACTGGTTGTTCAAGTTGAGCAAAACATTCAACAATACAGCAAAAATTTATCGATTAACTCGATGGTAATGTACGGCGGCGTAGACAGTAAACAGCAAAAGCAGCGCCTTATTGAAGGTATTGATATCCTTGTTGCAACGCCGGGTCGTTTATTAGATTTATACACTCAGAGAGCAGTTCATTTTGATGAGCTTGAAGTACTGGTGCTCGATGAAGCAGACCGTATGCTTGATATGGGCTTTATCGAAGACATTAACCGTATTATCGAGCTATTGCCTGATGAACGCCAGAACATGCTATTTTCTGCGACGCTGTCAAATCAAGTACGCGCATTAGCTAAAACAGCAATGCAAAAGCCGGTACAAATCTCAGTTATCGCTGATGCCGACGCAGCGCCTAAAATCGATCAATGGCTTGTTACTGCAGATAAAGATAAAAAATCTGCATTACTCAGTCACTTGATACAAGAAAACGATTGGAAACAAGCGTTAATATTTATCGAGACAAAGCATGGTGCAGCTAAGCTTGTAACTCAGCTAGAAAAACGCGGCATTATTGCAGAGTCATTTCACAGTGGTCGCAGTCAGCCGATACGCGAGCAAATTTTGGCCGACTTTAAATCAGGAAAAATTACCTATTTAATCGCAACAGGTGTAGCAGCCCGTGGTATAGACATTGATGATTTACCGTTAGTAATTAATTATGACCTACCTTTCCCAGCAGATGATTATGTTCACCGTATTGGCCGTACAGGCCGTGCTGGAGCACAAGGTACTGCAGTTTCATTAGTCTCTAAAGATGACTTTAAAAACCTTTGTGCCATCGAGCGCCGTTTAGGTCACATCATTGAACGTAAAGAGGTTGAAGGCTTTGCGCCAAGAAAAGAAGTGCCGATTTCTATTTTAGACTTTGTGCCTAAAAATCCTAAAACACCGAAACCTATAGCAGATCAAGATAAGCCTAAGATGTCGCGTGGTAAGTCAGATAAACCAAAGAATAACCACTACAACAAAAATAAAGCTAAAAAATTCAATCAAGAAGAAGCTGCTAGTTCACCTTATGGCGCAAAAAGCACAAAAGGCTCTTCCAATGAGCGCCGACCACAAGGTTCATCTGAGTCAAAACCTGCATCAGTCCCAAATGGAACTGGCAGTGTGAACCCTTGGAAGCAATAATCTACATTCAAAAGCCTGCACTTCAAACTGAAAGTGCAGGCTTTTTGTTTTCGATTTTGAGCTAGAGATAGAGTTAGAGTTAGAGTTAACTTTCTATTGTATTTGATTTCACTTAGCACTGGTTCACTGCTTTATATTCACTCGCCATGGCGGATTTAATCGGTTTTCTCCCGCCCAATATAGTTTGATTTTATTCCCAGAGGGATCGAATAACACCGCTTCACGCCAAAGATAAGATTCATCAACGGGTAACTGTTCAAATTTGATCCCTTTCTGTATTAACGCTTCAACCCACTCATCTAAATCTTGGTGCTCAAAATAAATCACACTAGCATTTTTTCTTTCCTGTATTGAAACCGATCCTTGCAAAGAATCTCCAGCCAAACAAGACAAAGAAAATGTCGCCTCGCCATCAGGACAAGCAAATCGAGCATAATGGTTGCCATTGGCTTCAGTGCTGACAATTTGTGTAAACCCCAAGGTTAGATAAAAATCACAGGCTTTAGCCATATCATTAACAGTAATTGTGACTTGATTTAATCTCATAGTATTCATTCCAATTAGACAGATAAATAGCAATTACGCTCACTCGGGATATCCGTTAAATACTCAACAAACTCTACTTCGTAGCCATTGGGATCGATGTAATACACACTGTTGTAATTCGCATCTTTACCGCCAACAATCGCAATTTCAAAACCTGCAGACGTTAGCCTTTTAATAAGGCTGTCTAAATTGGTTACCACATAGGCAAAATGAGCCAAGCCTAAATCGTATCCTTCAATCGGGCGTATCTTACCTTTGCCATTATCATTAAAGGAAAGGTAATTGTATTCACCACCGAAGTGGATCCATTTACGCTGTACCCCATGCCACTCGCCCTCGCCTCCACCTCTTACTTTCCAGTGTGGGAATGCTGCTTGATAAAACGCTAATGTGGTGTCTAGATCGTTTACGACTAAATTTAAGTGCTCTAAGCGCATAATATTTCCTTATTTTTAATTTTGATTTTTGATTTAACTAGCTGTTTTCTATAAATACCTAACTATGGTCAAGTCATTGGTTATGTCGTTACTATTCTGTCGTTATTTGATGTTCATCGTTTGACAAAAAAGTAATTGGCTTTTCGCTATCACATCCTCAATCGCTTTCTGAGTATCTTCATCAGTCATTAGCTTTTGCTTGATTATCTCGCTTACAGAACTTGTCATCTTGAATGGCTTGTTGTCCTTGATCGCACTCTTTTTAATGCTTGTGGAATAACTCATCGCTTTACTCATATCTGCCTCCTGCAAATGTCTGTTCGTTGACTTGATAGCGGTTTATTAAATGAACGCCTGTCAATTTAGTGAACGGTTATATAAGATGAAGTCACTATAAAACCTCAACCTAAGTTGAGGTAAAGTGTTTTTATTAAAAAAGTGGTTAATTTTTCATTGAGACAGTCATTTGAACGAGCTGCGACTAAAAAAGGAATGGGCGTCATATGTTAAATGAAGCGGATTTAACCGTAGGTCAAGTTGCAAAACGTTGCGGTATAAAGGTGTCTAGTTTGCACTTTTACGAGACTAAAGGATTGATTAGCAGTTTACGCAATCAAGGCAATCAGCGACGATATCGCCGTGATGTGATTAGGCGTATCTCAGTTATCAAAGCGGCGCAGAAAATGGGCGTCAGTTTACAAGAAATAAAACAAGCCTTGAGCTTTTTACCCAATGAACGAACACCAACAAAAGAGGATTGGGCTAAATTATCTCAAGCATGGCACGATAAACTCACTCAACGTATTCATTACCTTACTGAGCTAAGAGACTCACTAAATGGATGTATTGGTTGCGGTTGTTTATCTATGAAAAGTTGTCCAATTTACAACCCAGAGGACGCACTCGGTATTGATGGCGTTGGCTCAGTAATATTAGATAAAGCCTTATCAGACTAACAAAGTGATGATTGATGAATAAAGAGTGAGAAACTAAAAAGCCCAACAAGGAAATAACTTCTCGTTGGGCAAAATAATCAGGGGAGATGTGAAACTTGTGCTCATTAAAGTGCATGATGAGTGCAAGGGAAATTAAATAGCACGGATGAAACTATGTCTTACAATGTTTGCTATCTCTCATCATCAACAACCTCTCATTGCGATGAGTAAGAGATAGCGTCGAAAGGTTAGCTTTCGATGGTATTGTTTACGTTAGCGCTATTAATTTTAATCTTACGCGCTTTCAATGCTTCAGGAATTTCACGCACTAATTCAATGTTTAATAGGCCATTTTCTAAGCCTGCTCCCACGACATTAACGTGATCAGCTAATTGGAAAGTACGTTCAAATCCACGTTCAGCAATACCTTGATGTAAGTATTTACGTTCATCGTTTACTGCAGCAACTTTACTGCCTTTGACAAGTAACTTGTCACCTTCGCTAGTGATATCAAGCTCATCCATGGTGAAACCAGCAACCGCCATTGTGATGCTATAACGATTCTCGCCAAGTAATTCGATGTTATATGGAGGGTATCCTGTATTACCATTTTGCACAGCGGCGTGCTCAGCCATTTTTGCTAAGCGATCAAAACCAATCGCACTACGGTATAGAGGAGTTAAATCTGGAGTTAAGTTAAATTTGCGCATGTTCATATCCTTGTCTAAAGCAATATGTGAAAAATAATATGCCATTATTGGCGTTGGTCATTACCCTTACGGCGTAATGTAAGTTAGTACCTCTATTGAGCGTGCCTAACTTATAACTAGATATGAGAACGATAATTTTATTTTCAAGTAAATATCGAAAATTATTTTTATTTATTTGTAGCAAAACTTTTATAATTCAATAAATACATAGACTTAAAATAAAAAATAAATTCCAATAAAAAAGGCAATCTTACGATTGCCTTTGGTTGTTATCTCATTAATTCTGTTAGCTTGAAGACTAAATTAATAGATACTGCAGCCTAAACTACTCTTAGATTGCTCAAACTTTAACTCTCCATTAGGCGCATAATCAGCAATATTTATCTGCTCATGTTGTTTAATGTAGTCATACAGTTCAATCGCATCAACATAGCCCGCTTCTAGAATATTAATCTTAGGATAGTTATCACCACCCGCAGCGCTAAAGCTTGGTATTGAGAAGGTGTAGGTTTCATTAATATCAAAAGGCTGATTATTAATACTGTGTATTTCAACATCTTGATCGCGGCACTTCACCGTCATATCAATCCCATAAAACTGCGCATACGCGCCACTGGTTCGGGTATTTGTCGCCACTTTCGATAAGTACTTAACTAACTTTTCACCAGACATTTCAGCTAAACCGATAGTATTTGAAAATGGTTGCACAGTTAATACATCACGATAAGCCACTTCACCAGCTTGAATCGATGCACGGACACCACCTGAATTCATAATGCCGAAGTCGGCACGGACTTTTTCACTGTGAACTTTAGCAATTAAGCGGCCTAAATTGGTTTGCTGTGCACGGACCACTTTACGTTCGCCTTGTAATAGGCCATCGACGCGGCCAATAATCACATCAAGTTCAGCACTGCCCTTTTCTTGATAAGGTAATAAAGCTGCCTCAACATCTGCATTTCGCTCTATCGGCTCACCTACTGGCCATGCTAATTTCTTACCGAAAGCCATACGTTTCAAATTAACAGGGATTAATTGATAATCAATTAAATACAGCTCGCCATTAATATACTCAAAATCAGCACGTCCTACATAGCGCCCCCATTCATGGGCTTGCATGATATAGGTACCGTTTTGCTTATCCGGGCGGCATTTATCACCTGGCATGAAACCTTTATCATACTCACTATTACGCCCACTCATACAAACTGGGTTTTGAGAATGACCTCCGATGATGGCATCTAAATCGCCTTCATTTAGCGCTGTTGCCATCGTCACATCACCAGGTGCATTACTACCGAACTCGCCATTTTGATAATGTCCCATATGGGTAGCAGCAAATACCAGATCGATACTGTCATCAGCTTTAAGATCTGGTAATAGCTTTTTCATTTCATCAATGGGGTTGGTGAATAACAAAGATTCTGTATGTAAGGGGTTAGTCAATTTGGGAGTATCATCGGTGGTCAAACCCACCACGGCAATATTGATATTGCCTAAATTAAATACCTTGTATGGGTCAAAGTATCTTTCATTCGTGTCTTTTCGGTAGATATTAGCCGCAAGCATTGGAAAGTTGGCTAGCTCAGCCTGTTTATCTAAAACCGATAGTGGATTATCAAACTCATGATTACCTACTGCCATCGCATCATAGCCAATCATATTCATACCAATAAAGTCTGGTACTGCTTGTTGTAAATCT
>NZ_VKHR01000046.1 GCF_009663145.1 Shewanella sp. TC10 | reverse complement strand
WCYCCTGTTACCGCCGTGAAAGGGCGGTAACAGGGGTTCGAATCCCCTAGGGGATACCACTATTTTATTTTTCTTGATKYATTTCGAGAAATTAAAGCAAGCGTTAAGTTTTAGCCTACAGAACTTAATGAGTATTCACTCTTTGCAGAGTCTAATGCAGTCCGGGTCCCCTTCGTCTAGAGGCCTAGGACACCGCCCTTTCACGGCGGTAACAGGGGTTCGAATCCCCTAGGGGATACCACTCTCTTTTTAAGAGTTATTAAAGCCACTTAATTGTGGTTTTTTTATGTCTGAAATTTAGATCTTACCTTTCTAAACGAACGTTAAAGCCTTTCCCCAACAACTAGCACAACAGTTCTGACACCTTACTTTATAGAACAATGACTAACCTTCTACCGCTCCGCCTCCTATAGCTTCAACCTATGATTCTGCATCAAGGTTTCTATTTCACTCATGAAGGATAATTATTTAAATTATTGGACTAGCTAGCGTGAAACAGGTGTTCTATTCATAAGCAGGTGCCATTAATAAAAACTAGTGTTTCAATAGTTTCAGTTTAATCGTGCTGCCCAATTACCCTATAGATTCAATCTCCATTCGATAAAGCAACAGCATATCTAAAATGCAACCAGGATTATTCAAAGCAACCTAGATTATCCAAAGCTTTGTCAAACGATACACCGAGCACTTGATATAAAAAAAGAGGCCTATTGGCCTCTTATAAAACGTTATAATTAACCTTAGCTTCGTACAGCTATGTCATCAGCCTTTGATTGATGATAAGTAAGGCGCATTATTGCGACACAGAGTAATGCAAGAATTCCACACGAACCAATCACAACACCTTGCCATTCAAGCTGGTGCCAAAAAATCATCAAATAAGGCCCTCCAAGCGATGCTCCGAGGTAATAACTGCAAAGATATAACGAAGTCGCTTTTGCACGATGAGTCGACGCTCTGATGGCCACAAACGAGTTACAGCAGCTATGGGTTAAGAAAAAACCACTTGCTGTGAGTAAAAAACCGATAACGATTGCAGCTAAGTTATCCATTAGGGTCAACAAAGTGCCTATGAGCATTACCACCAATGCGCCTTTAATTAAGCCTAAAGCCCCGAATTTAACAACCCACTTTGCTGACAAGTAAGACGTTAGGGTTCCACTTAAGTAACAAAGAAAAATTAATGTGGCAGCAAAACGACTAAAGTTATACGGTTCATCCATTAAGTGCAGCTGGATAAAGCTAAATTGATTGACCATCATCATGAAGGCAAGCCCACCAATGATGTAAACCAAGCGCATTTGATGATCAGTTAAATGGTAAATAAACCCACCAACATCCTGCTTTATTTTCGCAATCATACCGATTGAACTTTGAGTTTTCTCAGGTTTCAATTCTCGCCTTGGTAGCAGGTAGGTGACAATTGAGATCCCTAATAAAGTGACGGCAAAATTGACTGTCATGGCTTGCTCCCAAGTGCAGTATTGAGATAACAAACCGCCCATCAACCTACCACCAATCCCCCCTAAGCTATTGGCCATAATATAAATTCCAGCAGCTTTAAGTAAAAAACTTGCAGGCAATTGCTCTTTAAAATATGCCATGGCTATTGCTGGCACTGCAGCTAATAGGATGCCTTGTAATAATCTCACCATTAATAAAGCATCAAAATCTTGCGCAAATATCAATAAAATATTTGATGCCACTAATAACCATAGGCTCAGCATAATTGGGGCTAGACGGCCTACTCTGTCAGAAATAACGGCGTAAATTAATAATGAAAAAGCCAAAGAGAAGCTTGTAACAGAAAGAATAAGCGTTGCTTTGGCGCCGCTCACATGAAAATGCTCTGCAATAGAGGGTAGCATCCCCTGTACAGCATAAAGGTTGATATAGACAACGATAGAGGCTAAACACAAAGCCCAGATAAGGCGAAGCTCAGATCGAGATCGACCGAGTTCATTTACAGCATTAGCACGCAAATCAGGCACAACTTAAAGCCTCGATGAAATGTTTGAGAAAAGATGATTATTACTTGCTGTTCAGCATAAGCAAATTGAGTGACAAGAAGATGTGAGTTACGTCTTAAATTCTAAGAATAAATACTTAAGACGTAACTAAATAAGACTTTTTAAACCAAATCAAAGCAAGCTAGACTATCGCTGAACCTGCTTCATTATCACTTCAGTAGTAAATTTATCATTACTGATCACAGGGAATTTTTCATAGGTTTGAAAAATGACTTGATCTTGATAAGAAATCATAGCTACTACACCATAATCAATATCATCATCTATACCTTCTGCTGGCAAAGTAAACTTAAACGGTACCGGTGCCCGCGCAATATCAAAGGTCTTTTGAGAGATGATTAATCCAGGGGTATTAAAATCAATAATCGCAATATTGATCTTACAGCCTTGGGGTAAGGTAACTTTTTCAAGGTATCCTGCATAACCATTAATAATGACTGGTTTATCAGGCTCTACAGTCACACAGGCTGTCATCATTAATGCCATTAGCGCAAAAATGGCAGCTTTAACACCATACTTCATATACATTATCCTTTCGTCATTCTTAACAGGCCTTCTTGCGTTGCTGAAGCAACTAAACGCCCTTGCTGATCAAAAAACTGTCCCTTCACAAAGCCACGACCACCGCTTGCATTGGTACTTTCAACACTATAAAGCAACCAGTCAGAAAAATTAAATGGTCTATGGAACCACATAGCATGATCTATCGTAGCCATTCTCATGCCTGGAGTTAGGAATGAGACGCCATGTGGCTGCGCCGCTGTAACTAAGAAATTGAAATCTGAGGCGTATGCCAACAAATACTCCTGCACGCTATGGTCACTTGGAATATTGCCACTAGCACGCATCCATGTATAACGCTTAGGCTCAGTTGAGTCTGGCGCAATAGGATGAATAGGGTTAACTAAGCGCATTTCAATTGGCGAGTCAGCCATGAACTTTTCAAGTATTTTAGCAGGTACTTTATCTCGCATTGTAAGTGCAAGTTCTTGTTGATTGAGCAATCCATCAGGCCCAGGCACTTGCGGCATCTTTGCTTGATGATCAAATCCTTCTTCGGGAGTTTGAAAAGAACAAGTCATATAAAATATAGGACGGCCTTTTTGAATGGCTTTGACTCGTCTTGCACTAAAGCTGCCACCATCGCGCATATTCTCAACATCATAAACAATTGGTAATTTCTCATCACCCGCTCTTAAAAAGTAAGAATGTAATGAATGAACGTGTCTATCTTCGCTGACAGTTTGCTTAGCAGCACTTAGCGCTTGGCCCATCACCTGACCACCAAAAACATGACCAAAGCCTAAATCCTGACTTTGACCACGAAACAGTCCCAGCTCTATTTGTTCTAATGAAAGTAACGAAAGTAAATCGTTTAATACCTGACTCATAAATATCCTAACGCTGTTCAAGCAAACTAATAGTCTAAGGTTACCTTAGAACGACTCATCAATCGTAAAAATATTCTTAAATTTACGCACATGTAAACAAAATTCACTAAAAATCAGCACAAATAACAACAACTTTTTACCTAATTGCGAGATCACAACCTCGTACTTAATCATAAAAAATTGCTATGCTATTAGGCAATCCTAATTTAACTCAACATCTTGAAGCCTTAACTATATGCAATCTTGGATTTTAGCGATTCGACCACGCACCTTACCTGCTGCCATTGGTCCATTATTAGTGGGTAATATTTTAGCCCTTCACCTAGAACAATTTAGTTTTACCATTGCTTGTATTTCGATGTTATGTGCCGTTTTATTACAAATTGCCGTTAACTTAGCGAATGATTACTTTGACTTTAAAAACGGTATTGATACAGAAGAGCGTGTGGGCCCTGTTCGTGTCACTCAAAGTGGCATGATTTCACCTAACAGCGTTCGTAATGCAATGGTGATATGTCTTGTACTTGCGTTGCTCGTCGGCTCAGCACTGATTGTTCACGGAGGTTGGCCAATCGCCATTTTGGCAGTAGCCGCTTTATTAGGTGCCGTTTGTTACAGCGGTGGTCCTTACCCGCTTGCATCACATGGGTTGGGAGAAGTCGCAGCGTTTGTTTTTTTCGGGCTAGTGGCAGTGGTTGGCAGCTATTACATTCAAGCGGGCGATACCAGCACCAGCGCTTGGCTGTTAGGTAGCGCTATTGGTTTGTTTAATGCGGCCATTATGCTCGTTAACAACACCCGAGACATTCAAACGGATACCAAAGCCGGCAAACATACTCTTGCTGTTAGAATTGGTCAGGCGCAAGCTAGAGTACTTTATCAAGCATTAGTATATTTACCGTTCGGCATTATCATCGGTGGTTTCTTGATGGGAGCTTTACCAGGAATACCAGTATTACTTGCAGGCCTTGCATTAGTTTATGCACGTCAGCTTAGCGGTGAGTTTAGCCATACTAGTGGCGAGGCCCTTAACCCTATCCTTGGCCGAACAGCTAAATTGACCATGATTTTTAGCTTCTTATTCAGCATCGGCTTAATTTTTAGCTTACCTCACTAACATCAACAAAAAGGCTTCCTAGGGAAGCCTTTTTTGAAATGAGTTAAATCGATTTCCTGATATTAACCAGTGTCTCATTAACCAGAGTCTCATGCTTTAACGATGAACTACTCAACCTCTGCAGCGTTGGCCGCCGCAGCATTAGCGGAAATTTGTTTTCTATCAAATTGATCATTCAGTAAAATCAAATCAGCAATTGCAGCTCTTAACTTCACCGATGCAGGTGCCTTCTTAGTCGTTCTTTGGCTCATGGATTCACGTAATAAAACAATTTCTAATAACTTCTCTAGTGATTCACTATCTTTGATATCTAAAGGGGGGAGTTTTTTGTCTGCGGCTTGACTGTATTTCTCATATTCAGCGATAAGTGTTTCAATCGCTTCATCAACTCTTGCTGCCTTATCCATATTAGCACCCTGCTCCGTTATTATTTTAAAGCCTATAACTGAACCTATAGCACAGACGTCTGATATACAAGTTTTCTTCAAGCTTGGTAATGAGTAAGTATTGAAAATAAGACAGGTTTTTAAACGATAAGTAGGGTCTGTTGATCTTTGCTGGTTAAGTTTTGTTCGAAATAAAAGCGTTTTAATCGAGGCTAATGAATTGATGCCTAGTCATCTAAGCACCTTTTATTCACAAAGATGCATTCAACAAAGAGTAAAACGCTTATAGTCGAACCCTTCGGGCAGCGTTTGTAGGTCATTTTTACCGCGTTATCAACTTTTTATGTAGAATAACTACACCACAAAGTCTCTGCCTTGTACAAATGACCAACAATTCGCTGCAAAAAACAACCTCGAAAGATCAACAGGCCCTAGTGATATTCGCTGAACTCGAGCAATAAAAAAGCGCCTTATATTAAGACGCTTTGTTCATGTCCCGCCGTTAGTGGTAGGGCTTCGAATACATAAGAGAAATCTACACTTTAGATAAAATACGCTCTTTAGCGCTCCAATCTAAATGGTATTTTTCACCTGCAGGCTTATCTGTACGCTCAAAAGTATGTGCGCCAAAAAAGTCGCGCTGACCTTGAAGTAAGTTGGCCGGTAAAGTTTCGCTACGGTAGCTATCGTAGTACGCCACAGCAGAGCTAATACACGGTGCTGGAATCCCTTGCATTACTGAGGCTGCTACCGTCTTGCGCCAATTCATATGCTTAGCAGATAAACTGTCGCTGAAGGTTTGAGCCATCAGTAAGTTTGGAAGCGCTGCATCATCTTGATAAGCTTTGGTAATTGACTGCAAGAAAGTCGCACGGATAATACAACCTGCACGCCAAATCTTAGCAATTTCAGCAAAATCTAAAGACCAGTTTTGCTCTTTTGCTGCCATAGCCATTAATTGGAAGCCTTGTGCGTAGCAACACACTTTGGCGCAATACAATGCATCTTCAAGATTGGCAATAAACTCAGCTTTTTCAGCATCACTTAAAGCCACTTTTACAGGACCTGCAAGCTTTGAGCTTAAGTTAACTCGTAAATCTTTTTGTGTGCTCACTGCGCGCGCATAGACAGCTTCAGCAATAGTTGGCGCTGGGCAGCCAATTTGTAAACTGCTCACAGCAGTCCACAAACCTGTACCTTTCTGGCCTGCTTTATCTAATATCATTTCAACTAGAGGTTGACCCGTTAATGGATCATCTTGTTGTAAAACCTCAGCACTGATTTCCATCAAGTAGCTGTTTAAGCTGCCTTTATTCCAGTTATGGAAAATATCGCCAATTTCATGAGCTGACAAACCTAAACCATCATGAAGTAACTGATAAGCTTCGCAAATCAATTGCATATCGGCATATTCAATACCGTTATGAACCATTTTCACATAATGACCAGAACCTGCTGGACCAATATATGTAGTGCATGGCTCACCTTCAGTTACTGGGTTACCCGGCTCGAAGCGTTCAATAGGTAAACCTGTATCAGGGTCGACTTTAGCCGCCATGGCTTTCCATACAGGTGCAACATATTGCCATGCATCTTTATCGCCACTAGGCATAAGTGATGGGCCAAAGCGCGCACCAACTTCACCACCTGAAACCGCTGAACTAAAGAACACAAATTTGCCTTTAAAACGGGCTTCACGTTCAACAGTATCAGTCCATAAACTGTTACCTGTATCAACGATAATATCGTCAGACTCGATACCAGCTTCGATTAATGCATTACACACACCATCAACCGGTCCACCAGCAGGAACAGATAAAACAATAACACGAGGTTTAGCCAGTGAATCGAGCATTTCGGTAAGATTATTACAACCAAGCATTCGGGGTGCTTTGTCGGCTTTTCTTTCCGCTTGTTCTTGATTAATAGCAGCATTTACTTTTTCACTGTCAAGATCAAAAGCTGCCACCTGGTAGCCATTATCAGCTATGTTTAACGCGAGATTTTTGCCCATCACACCGAGGCCGATAACGCCGATGTCTGAACGAAATGATTGGGTATTCATTATTATTTTCCAAAGGTCACAGAGATTAATCGCGCGTAGCGAATCCATTTGAAGGGGGATTATACGGATTTATGTAACAAAATTACAGTCGCAATCTGTGCACACACTATTGCAGAAATAGGAAAACAATCATTAAAATTTTTTTATCTAATAAACACAGATAGTTATAAATTATATGTCAATTGTAAACGGCTAAATTAGTACAATCTTCAGCCTTTGACAAATAATCACCTTGATGATTTATAAAGCGGATAAAGCAGGGTTGTAAAAGCGCATCTATCGGAGTGATTAAGCTTTTACATCCCTTACCCTGCTTTAAATTGCTTTAGTTAAAGCCGTGCATCACATCAATGCCAAAGCCTTTACCTTCGCCATGACAAGTTCGACAAGATTCATCTCCAGGTTGATATATCGCACCTGAACTCGCATCTTGTTGGAACACCCCACCATAACTTTGAGCATGGGCAGCCCAACTAGCTTCATTGTTATGACATGCAGCACAAACCGCGACAGTTGGAGAATACTCAGCCACTTCACCCGTCATTGTCGCATTCGGCGTCGCGACAATAACTGAGCTTTGCGCAGACAGAGTATCCATAGTTAGCTGGCCTTCATCATGACAAGCCTGACAGTCATTCGCTGCTGCAGGATAAGTCATATCCTCTCGCTCGCTACCGCTGTAACCTACGGTTGTACGAGTATTAGCATGTAAAGAATGCACTAATTCACGATAACCTAAGCTGTTACTGATGGTTCTGAACGCCTTTACACTGGCATCACCCGGTGTATGCTTGCGCGTTGCATTCATGTATTTAACCATGTCATTGGTGTGACAGCTTTGACAACTGCCATCTGCAAGTGTGGTTGCCACTTGTGGTGAGTGACATGCACCGCAGGTAGCACCATTATCAGGAGTCGAAATTTTACTGTGGGCATCGTTCACACGTTGCTGGAATTGGTCATCATGACAAGCGACACATTTTTGGTTGTTCACCAACTCTGCATAAGCCGACACATTCGCCGTTAATGCAACAGCACTATCGGCTGGAACTTCTGCAATCACAATATTTGAATCAATATCTTGCGCGTCACAAGAAGCCACAAGACCTGTAGACTTATCACCGCACGCCATCACTTTAGCGTATAGAGTACCTGCAGAATCTAAAGCAAAATCAGCAACACCGGCATTTTCGACAATCACAGTGACCACTGAACCTTCTCTAGTCATCGTAATATCATCAGCGTCAGATACAATATCCCACACTTTTCGCTGGCCGTTATTCTCAGGCATCACTGTTTGCTGCGTATTACCTGAAGCCACAATCCATAAGTTATCAATTGCAGGGTCGACTTCTGGACTAGCACTTAATTGATTAAAGGTTAAGGTTGCCGTTAGGGTATCTTGCACTTCATCAATCACACTATCAGTAATAGCAAATTGATATTGCTCAGCTAACGCATCCGTCACACTAACCGCTGCATTATGAAATATTGCTGAACCTAATGGATTATTGCTATCAGGATGACAACCACTACAACTCATTGCCCACGCATCAGGAAATGCATCACGATCATGGAATAAACCAACAGCGGTGCCATTCCAGCCTTCTGGTGCATATTTCTCATGACAACTTAAGCAGGTTTCTTGACCAGGGTATTGATAAAAGTCCGCTTGAGGCGCTGCATCTTCAATATGACACTGCTGACATTGATGCATATCACCTGGGTACGATAAATCACTGTAATCATGCACTGAGCCTTTGTAGCCAATGACGAGATAATCACTCTTATGAATTTTATGAACTAAACTTGCCATTCCGATGCTAACACCCGTTTCTGGGTCGCCAGAATAACTGGTATGACACATTACACAGCCTTCATAATCGAAGCGTTTGCTGCCGTGCATTAATAAGCTATTGTCTGCAGACAGATCGGCTGTGTGACAGCGATAACAGCTTTGCTCAGAAGCCAATAACACTCGGCTATCTGCTTCTGCAGCGGCTGTGCCAGTTTGTGGTTCAAAATCAAATGTCGTATTAACCAACATCGTATCAATTGTAGCCCCAGAATAAGGCAACAACTCTAAATAAACACGGTGAATGTTTTCAGCAACGTACTCAGTATTGATGCCATCAATATTCGAATAGCTGTCTAAAGATTGCGAGAATGTGTAACGATATAAACCATTACCTATGGCTTCAATACAGGCTTCTTTACAAGTAGACTCTATGCTTGCTTGCCACTGCGTGCCTTTATTTTCATCCCAGCCCGGCTCTAAATCATTATCATCAACCTCTCCGGGTTCAACCACGTTATTAATATAACTGGTCCATTGTGGAGATAAATCCGTTTCAGCCGTACTTTGCACGCTGGCACTGTCAGCTTCATTTAACGGTCTAATACGTCTTTGTTGATCGCCAAGTTTGGCAATACCCGCACCTAATGTTGGAATCGAATCTAAGTCAGCTAGACCGCTTACGGCAACCCCATTGGCATTACTTAAATAGAACTCAAAAGAAACTTGTAATGCATCATCAATAGTCACTTTTTCAATTTCAGCCTTCAACGATGTTGCTGCAGATATCGCAATATTGATATCACCAGGTTCTCCATCATCTCCATCTTTTCCGTCATCACCGGAACATGCTGTAAGCGCGACCACTGGAATTAAAACAAGTGGGGTTAACCACTTCTTATATTTCCTAGTTAACAATCTACTCATCATTGTTATTCCTTTTATTAATCCATGGCTTTTATATTTTTATTAATCATTATTTATTTATAAAAATCTTATTGTGATAAAAATCATGAAACCATTTAAAATATATAAATACTTTTAAAACCATCTAAATTTCACTTTATAAATTTCATACTTCAGAAACTAACATTCTAAAAAACAAAACCATTCAAACGACAATGAAGACAAATAGAATCATAACTTGCAATAAATGAAAGTCACGCTATAAAAGTGTGACCCAAGATATATATTATAACTTTCAACCAAAACAAGAAAATAAACGTGATCATAATCAACTTGTTTTTAATTTAATTAAACAATACTCAGATTATAAATATAAACATAAAAGCAATATTTATAATTAAGAGGAAACAAATATGATTACAAGGAGAGCACTACTTGCTAATAGCGCTAAAGTTGCTGTTGGTACTGTTTATGCAGGGTCTTTAGTAAGTTTTCTGACGGGTTGTGGTAGCAGTGATGATGGTGGTGATGACACCCCTATTGTAGAAGTATTACCAGGTGGCTTAATGGTTGTTAATCCCATCATGTGTGTCGGTTGTCGCCGCTGTGAAATTGCATGTAGTTGGAGCCACGGAAAGTCTGCTGTCAGTCCAAGCACCTCAAGAATCAAAGTCGCTAAAAACTTAAACTTTGGGCCTCATGGCGTACAGACCAATTATCAAGACCAGCGCGGTGAACAAGGTGATAGCACCATTGTTCCATCTACCTGTCGTCAGTGTGATGTCTGCATGACTGTATGTCCGCAACAAGCCATTTCAGTCAATGAAGAAACTGGTGCAAGAGAAGTAAATGATGACTTATGTGTTGGCTGTGGTTACTGCGCAGATAAATGTCCTCAGCAAGTCATTACTATCGATAAAAACACGCGTAAATCACTTAAGTGCGACCTTTGCCAAGGTAATCCTAATTGCGCTCAAGTTTGCCCTACAGGTGCCATTAAGTTTTACACCTGGGAAGACGCCGTTGCTGAAGTTGAGCTTCATGAAAAATATTTAGAATTAGTTTAAATAAAAACTAAAAGGAATAATTATGACTACTACATATGGCGGCTGGGCCGGTTATATTTTAAGAGTTAATTTAACAACAAAAGTAATTACTAAAGAAACAACAGAAACCTACCATGATTATATTGGCGGGATGGGAATTGGTTATAAAGTTTTATGGGATGATCATGAAGAAGGAATTAAAGCCACAGACAAAAATAATAGATTAGTTATTTCAGCAGGACCATTAAGTGGTTCTGGTGCTATTTGTTCAGCAAGAACAACTATTACTTCACGCAACCCTGTTATTCGTAATCACTTAATTACTGACGGCCATTTTGGCGGGCACTTCTCACCCGAGCTTAAATTTGCAGGTTACGATGCTATTATCGTTGAAGGTAAATCAGACACGCCTGTTTGGTTAAAAATTGTCGATGACACGGTAACATTAGAACCCGCAGAATCTTTATGGGGAGTGGGAATTTTCGATACTTTTGCTGCTGTTAGCAAAATGATGGGACAGCAAGCCCAAGTAGCAGCAATTGGTCCTGCTGGTGAAAACCTCGTTGCCCAATCAACAATCCAAACCCAAGGTGGTCACTCTGCTGGTGGACATGGTTCTGTTCTAGGTTCTAAAAAGTTAAAAGCCATTGGTATCATTGGTACCGGCACAGTAGATATTGCAGAATCCACAACCAATGAGCAACTGCGTGCACTAGACGATCATATTCTTGGGATCATTGGTGCCAACAACAATGGGGTTGTACCTAACCAACCGCAATCTTGGGCAGAATACAGCTCTTCTGGTAGCCGCTGGCGCGGTGGGCCAGGCGTAAAATGGGGCGCAGCTGACACCCCTGTTGAATTAGAAGAAACTCCATGGGACGATCGTCAAAAAGTGGGGATGCGAACTTCTATGGCTGAAATGTATTTTGGTCGTGATGAAGCCAATAAGGTCTTTAAACGCCCAGGTGGTTGTCATTCATGCCCTATTCGCTGTTTTTGTGAAATCAAAAACCCAAAAATGAAAACTGAATATAATCTCCCAACAGAAAACATCACTAATGTATGTTTAGGGTTCTTAGACCCTTGGTACGCTATGGGTAAGCCTAGTAGCGGTGAAAAACGCACCGATATTCAAACCGTTGGTGCTTACTATATGGATGATAATGGTATCTGGAGTGCATACGGACAACTTTCTCATTTAATGCGTGAATTTACCGCACGTGGTTTTTGGGAAATTATTCTACCTGCTGAAGAATATGCAGCGATTAATTGGGCGCAGTATGCAGATCTAGACGCCCACTTTATGCAAGATTTTTATACCCGTATCGCTTACAGCACAGATTACCCTACCTCTAATATATTAGGCCGCTGTCTGGGTCGTGGTTTACACGAGTTTATTAATGAAGACGGTGAGCTATACAACGTCGAAGATATTTTAAATGAAGTTGAAAACCCTCGTATGGCAGAGCTCACGTTTGAATTAGAAGCTGATGCAAATTACGATTTAGTAGGTAAAACCTACAGTGTATTCCTTGATAAAAACATGAAAGTGTTTAACCGCTCTATGGTCGGCGGTGTTCATCATGCAAGCGAGTCTGCAGGTCAAGTTGGCGCACTGTTAAATACGGTATTTAACCGCGACCCTCAATGTCACTCGCACATCAACTTAATTAACTGCGGTTTACCCCATGCAAAGATTGCCGAAGTAGCAGCATCACTATGGGGAGAAGGCGCATTTGATCCCGTTAAGCACTACACAGCAATGAACACCTCAAAAGCTAAATTTGCTAAATGGTGTTTAGTTAAAAATGTATTGCATGATTCACTCACCCTATGTAACTGGATGTTCCCATTAGTCGTATCACCTGACGCTAATCGTAATTACCTTGGCGATAGCTCCATCGAAGCGCAAATGTTCAGTCTCGTCACAGGGATTGAGACCTCTGAAGCAGAGCTCGATGCTAAAGCCGAAAGTGTATTGCAACTTCACCGAGCACTCACAGTATTACAAATGAATGAAATCGATCAGCGCAATAAACATGATGTGCTATCTGAATGGGTTTACGATTTGGATCATGACATGAACTTTGGTGACGAAGGCACTATCAAGATGGACCGAGACGATATCCAAATTGGCTTAGATATGTTTTACGCTGAAATGGGATGGGATAAAGACACTGGTGTGCCTACTCGTTCTACCTTAGAGAAATTCAATCTGGGCTATGTAGCAGATAAGCTAGAAAGTTTAGCCCTTCTGCCAGCATAGGTGATGCACATATGATTGAACTAGTGGACTATATTCGCTTATTAAGTAAGGACGGCCGTCTTGTGACGGCCGAGCAGGTCATTGCAGTTGCTGGACTTGATCTCGAAATTGAAGATGTAGAAGTCGCTCACCAACAATTAATTGAGGATACTCAGTATCAAGACGTCGCCATCATTGCGGGTGAAAAAGACCATTACTTTTATTCAAAAAGGTTCATTGTCAGCACCTATGCTACTCAGTGGGTTGGTGTCAAAGACGGTAAGCTAATTGAAACTATGGCCAGCTATATCCGTCGCTATTCTTCAATGGGTGAATTAGTCGCGGCATCAAATTTTACTCACCCACCCTATAATCTTGAGCAAACTGAGCTAGCAACATTAAAGGAAAAGTTTAGCCATACTGAGGGATGTGAAGATATTCACTTTCAACTTGATAGGCAAAACAACAGTGACACCCAAGGTTACTACTTTTCTATCAAAACCATGACGACAACTTATGCCAAAGTCTTAGCTGATCACGATCCCTTTGAATGGTCAGCTTAAAGCCAAACAAGTAAAAAACTAAAGGTTGAACCGAGAAATAACAATGCCAATGCCAATCACACGATTGGCATTTTCTTCACTCCCCAATAAAACACTCTAGAGACAAATAGTGTCAGCGACGAGCTAAATATACGCCGACAAATAAAAATAGACTTTAGATTGATTTCCCTAATATTATTCGTGAGTTAACACTTCAACCTTATAAGTCATACAAAAGCGTGATTGAGGTATAAATTTTGTTATTTCTCACTCCTAAAATACCTCTAAATTGGTACATTAACTACAAGGTTAATCCATAATAAGCGAGCATAATGATCCCTACAACGACACAAGAAAGGCTGCTTAACCTCGACTATATGACCTTGTTAGTGTTCTTAAGGTTGTATGAATTTCAAAGCGGAAAACTAACAGCTGAATCATTTAACGTTCCTCAATCAAAAATAAGCCGCTGTTTATCACGACTCAGAGATGCTTTCGATGACCCCCTGTTTGTAAAAAAAGTATCGGGTCTAGAGATAACGGATAAATCTCAGCGCTTATACCCTATTCTAAAAAGAATCGAAATTAACCATATCGATCTTGCCCAAGAAATCGATAAGAGTATCGATAGTCTTGATAACGACATAACCATTCACGCACCATCTGGTTTCACCAATGGAATATTAAGAAAACTCTATAATTGCCAATGTAATAGTGCATGCGGTCAAACCTGTGTTAAATCAGCAATGCTTCAAGATAATGGTCCAAATGATGAAGAAATGCTGCTAAATAATCAGTGTGATGTGGTCATCACTTGCAACCCATCGATCCATGTTGGTATCCAGAGTACAAAAATCTGTGAAGTCACAGACACCTTTGTGGTTGCCAGACAAGACCATCCAATTTGGGACGAAATTTATAAGCCAATACTCGATAGAGCGCTAAATTACCCAGTGATCCTCACAGAAGTTTTACACTTTAATAGTGAGCTTGAAGCAACCCCGTTAAAACAATTTGCTGACGGTAGAGAACGCGAGCTAAAAGTGGCGGCCAAAACCAACAACCTCAATGAAATTTCTGATTTTTTGACTGGTACTGATGCCATTACGTTAGTGGTATCCCAAGGCGCTGTCGATTACCTAACCCATGATGACTCTATCCGAGCACAAATAGTTTCAAAAACCGAGCGGGCTGAACTCATGCGTAATAAGCCAAATATGACCTTATATATGCAAACTCGTAAAACCGAAAGAAAGCTCTCTGATTGCGTTAAAAGCAAACTCGCTGAATTAATTACCACAGGCGCAAATGGTTGTATTAAAACTTGTCAGTTCGAACGATAGGGCAAAACAATACCAGCCTCATCTGATGGCTGGTATTTCACCTTTTCAGGCCGTTAAACTCATATTCAACATTCCCAATATTTTATTAAATAATTCACTTATTTGACTCCACTCTTAATTGCCAGCAAGATAATTTGAGTTATTGCTCTGATTTGTCATAAATAAAGTCATGAGTTGCGCAATAACATTCGACTACAAGTAAAATAAAAAACGACTCATACTCGATTGTTAGGAATGGAATCAACATGCACAGACAGAACATTATTATTACCGGCGCAAGCTCTGGTTTAGGGCAAGGGATGGCACTTGAATTCGCCAAACAAGGTTCAAACTTAGGCTTATGTGCTAGACGAACTGATCGTTTAGAAGAACTTAAAGCTCAAATTAACCAAGCCTACCCTAATGTAACAGTGTGGATATTGGCGTTAGATGTTAATGATCACCAGCAGGTTTTCGAAGTATTTAAACAGTTCAATACGCTGATGGGCAGTGTTGATAGAGTGATTGTTAATGCGGGTATGGGTAAAGGTGGCTCAATTGGTACAGGGTTATTTGAAGCCAATAAACAAACTGCACAAACTAATTTTGTCGCGGCATTAGCCCAATGTGAAGCGGCGATGCAAATATTCAGACAACAAAACTTTGGTCATCTGGTCACGGTTTCATCTATCAGTGCGTTACGTGGGTTTAGACGCGCAATGACCGTCTATGCAGCGACCAAAGCTGGACTTTCATCATTAACTGAAGGGATCCGATTAGATGTAATGAATACTCCGATAAACGTCACTTGCGTTCATCCAGGTTATATCAAAACAGACATCAACGATCACGCTGATGGCGCACCATTTATGGTGGATGCAGAAACAGGTTGTCGAGCTATGGTCAAAGCTATCAATAAAGAGCCGGCTAATTGCTATGTTCCAAGTTATCCATGGGCATTTATCCAACTAATATTGCGAGTGTTGCCTGATAAAATCTTGCGAAAAATGAGTTAAATAAGCAACAAAATGATGATTTAACAAGCTAAAATCAACCTGTATCGCTCAATAAATATTTTGATGCCGGTTCATCTAAAATAAACAAACCACATAAAAAAAGAGAAGCTAACTGCTTCTCTTTTTTTGGCTAATTACGTCAATCCATTTATTTAAGTTCGGTAATCTTGATTGAGCCTTTTCCGTAACTTGGGTGACCTTTTTGCTGCTCTTCCGGCAATTGATTAATACAGTAATTGATATAAAAGATATTCAGCACCACAGTGAAAAATTTATTCATCTTGAAATCAATACCAAAATTCACATGGGCATAATCTTGCAACGCTGCCCGCGCTCTGAAAGACCAGAATACGTATAAGAAAAAAGCTGCAGTTAATAATAACGTCCCTATTGCCCCGATAAACCCAAATTCGCTATGGGATAACACACCACCAAAACCAAAACACACAGCAATTGAAAGTACAAACGAATCATCGGCAGTGCGTATTGAAGTAATTTCATCCATTTTTGGGTATTTAGCAAACAGCCAAATGATTGGATATATCCCGCCTGTAAATACTGTTAACCAAAAGAGTCGGCTAGTTTTCGTATTAATCTTTTCAGGTAATTCATTAATGTTGTTCATAAACGTAAATCAAGCCTTTGTCTTATTTCAGATAAAAATAACAGATGAACTTATAGTTAACAGTACCGATTATAAAACATTAATCGCCGAAGTTTGATTAAATAACACTATAAATCAGCACTTAACTCCCATTTTAGCCCAATTACACACCATATCCAGCTCAATAATCGCAATCTTTAACAGTAAAGCCTAATAAACAAAAAACGAGCCATCGGGCTCGTTTTATCTCATTAAACATTTAACTAGGATCTAGGGTAACTGATAAAGGTTAGCTAAACCGTCAACTCCTTAGTTAGCGAGTCAGCGTACCCCATTTTCGTTAACGCACTGCGGACAATGTCTAACGTCATTGGATCTTCAATGGTAGCTGGTACAGTGTATTCATTGTTATCTGCAATTTTGCGCATTGTGGCACGTAATATTTTACCTGAACGGGTTTTAGGTAATTTTTGTACCGCGCTCACTAGTCTAAATGAAGCAACAGGACCAATTTCGTGGCGAACTAAACCCAGCAGTTCCTGATAAAGTTGTTCATCCGATAAATTAACGCCATTTTTGAGCACCACTAATCCCAGTGGCACTTGACCTTTAAGTTTATCCTGCACACCAATCACAGCCGCTTCAGCGACAGCATCATGCTGGCATAGCACTTCTTCAAACCGTCCAGTGGATAATCGATGACCCGCGACATTAATGATGTCATCAATACGGCTCATAATGTACAAGTAACCATCATCATCAATATACCCCGCATCACCGGTTAAATAGTAACCGTCATACATTGATAAATAACTGTCGACATATCTCGTATCATTGTTCCAAAGTGTAGTCAGGTTGCCTGGTGGCAATGGTAATTTAATCACCACATTGCCGCTTTCATTGGCAGGCACTTGATCACCCATGGCATCGAGTACTTCTACTTGATAGCCAGGGACTGGCCTTGCAGGCGATCCCGCTTTAACCTCAATCGGATCAACTCCCATTAAATTAGCAGCGACAGGCCAACCTGTTTCTGTTTGCCACCAGTGATCAATAACTGGCTTGCTAAGTTTATCTTGCGCCCAATAAAGGGTGTCTGGATCGCATCGCTCTCCCGCCAAAAAGACTTGTCCTAAACAAGATAAATTAACACCTTTCAGGAGTTCGCCATTTGGATCTTCACGTTTGATGGCCCTGACAGCTGTAGGTGCAGTAAAAAAGCTTTTCACGTTATAATTTTCAATAATTCGCCAAAAAGCCCCCGCATCTGGCGTACCTACAGGCTTACCTTCATACATCAAGGTGGTAGCGCCAGCCATTAATGGGCCATAAACAATGTAAGAGTGGCCAACCACCCAACCCACATCCGATGCAGCCCAAAATACATCTCCTGCTTCGATATTATAAATATGCTTCATTGACCACGTCATGGCGACAGCGTGTCCACCATTGTCTCGCACTACCCCCTTAGGCTGTCCGGTTGTACCTGAGGTATATAGCACGTACAAAGGGTGGGTAGCTTCAACGGCAACACAATCAACAAATGGCGCGTCTGCGATTGCCACCTGCCAATCGGCATCTCTCACAGGTTGAAGGTCGGCGCTGTATTGTGGACGATTTAGAATTACGCAGTGATTCACTTTGTGGCTTGCTTGACTCAAAGCTTCATCTAACAAAGGCTTGTACTTCACAACACCCGAAGGCTCGATACCACATGACGCTGATAAGACTAATTTAGGTTTAGCGTCGTTAATTCGTGTGGCTAACTCATTGGCCGCAAAGCCACCAAAGACCACAGAATGAATAGCACCAATCCGCGCACAAGCTAACATGGCATAGGCTGTTTCGGGCACCATTGGCATATAAATCACCACTCTATCGCCCTTTTCAATGCCAATAGATTGCATGTAACCTGCTAATCGACTGACCTGAGAAAGTAACTCTTGATAGCTAATACTGTATTGGTTTTGAGTGACTGGACTGACATATTCAATGGCGATTCTATCGCCGTGTCCCGCCTCAACATGTCTGTCGACAGCATTAAAACAGGTGTTCATTTTACCGCCTGCAAACCACTTATAAAATGGCGCATTAGATTCGTCTAACACTTGTTCAAACGGTGTAAACCATGTCACAGCTTGTGCGGCTTGCTGCCAAAACCCTTGCTTATCTTGCAAAGATTGCTGATGCATTTGCTTTCCTAATCCAGCCATCTTTAACTCCCCTGTACCATGCTTGTAAGTTAATTTTTAATCACAACGATTATTTTTATTTCATTATGGCGTGGTTAAAAAATAAACCCTATTAGACCAAGGGATATAGCTTTTAGGTCACTCAAAACCAGTTATTTTGACATAGTTTAAACAGCTAACGCATTGAAATTAAAACACTCGTATAATTTTTCATAACCAACAATCAGTGATAACTGATATACTACTCCAGTTTTATCATCATCAAATTTGTAGCAATATCACCTCACTTGGCAAGCTCGATTTACAATAATCTCAGCCAAAAAACTGATTACAAACTGGCATCAAACTTTACCTTTACGTAAACTTCATATATCTTGCATCAAAAGACGTACTTTTGGTGAAACGATGAGCGCAAACTTGAACCCACAATCCACATATTCAATCAGTGATTTATCAAAAGAATTTGATATCACGACACGAAGTATTCGTTTCTACGAAGACCAAGGGCTAATTAAGCCTAAACGCCGTGGGCAAACCCGTATTTACAGTCTTAAAGACCGTGTACGTTTAAAACTAATTTTGCGCGGAAAACGCTTAGGGTTTTCATTAGCTGAAACCCGCCGCTTATTTGAACTGTACGATGCTGATAAAAGCAGTACATCACAACTCCATACCATGCTGGATTTAGTTGAAGAAAAGAAAGCATCTCTGCAACAGCAAATGGACGATATTAAAGTGGTATTAATGGAGCTCAATTCTGCAGAGCAGCAATGTCGAGCAGCACTTGAACAAGAAAAGTAACCACTGAACGGGTTAGACCCAATAGAAAAGTACATAAGTAGAAAAGCAGTAAGTCCAAATAGCTAAACTCATCGACGCTTTTGGTTTTACGCAGTAAAAATAAGCATTTAGACAAAAATAATCACTAAAGCTTACTAATAGAAAACCGTCACATCATAAAAGGTAAGCATTGGATCACTAAGAATCCAAGCTTACCAATGTTAGCAATAACAGTTAGACCATAAAAATTATAAGCCAAAGAAACAACATAGTTTTACGGCAGCAGTAACCTATATTCAACAGGACACAAGACAATGACATCACTCTACACAAGCCTTAATTTTGGCCTGGGCGAAGACGTGGACATGCTTCGCGACGCCATCAATGATTTTGCAACTAACGAAATTGCCCCTATCGCTGCGCAAGTTGATCAAGACAATGCATTCCCTAATCACATGTGGCCAGTTTTGGGCGAAATGGGGTTACTCGGAGTGACCGTTCCTGAAGAGTTTGGTGGTGCAAACATGGGCTACCTTGCTCATGTGGTCGCAATGGAGGAAATCTCCCGCGCATCGGCCTCAATTGGCTTAAGCTACGGCGCTCATTCTAATTTGTGTGTTAACCAAATTAACCGTAATGGTAATGCCGCTCAAAAAGCCAAATACCTACCTAAATTAGTCAGCGGTGAACACATTGGCGCATTGGCTATGAGTGAACCTAATGCTGGTTCTGATGTGGTTTCAATGAAGCTTAATGCCCGCAAAGAAGGCGATCGCTACATTCTTAACGGCAATAAAATGTGGATCACTAACGGCCCAGACGCTGACACCTTGGTGATTTATGCCAAAACCGATATCGATAAAGGCCCCCACGGTATTACCGCTTTCATCATCGAGAAAACCTTTAAAGGTTTCAGCACAGCGCAAAAACTAGACAAACTAGGCATGCGTGGCTCAAACACCTGTGAGCTAGTATTTGAAGACTGTGAAGTCCCAGAAGAAAATATTCTTGGCGGTCTAAACAATGGCGTTAAAGTACTAATGAGCGGCCTAGATTATGAACGAGTGATTTTATCAGGTGGACCATTAGGGATCATGAATGCCTGTATGGATATTGTGGTGCCATATATTCACGAGCGTGAGCAGTTTGGTAAATCAATCGGTGAGTTCCAGTTAATTCAGGGCAAAATCGCTGATATGTACACGGGCATGAATGCCGCAAAATCTTATGTATATAACGTGGCTAAATCATGCGATCGCGGTGAAACGACTCGTAAAGATGCCGCTGGCGCAATCCTATACAGTGCTGAATTAGCAACGAAAATGGCATTAGATGCGATTCAGCTGCTGGGCGGAAACGGTTACATCAACGAATATGCCACTGGCCGCTTATTGCGTGATGCCAAGCTATATGAAATCGGTGCAGGCACCTCAGAGATCCGTCGTATGCTGATTGGTCGTGAGCTTTTCAACGAAACAAAATAGTTGGCCCCAAAAGCCAAGGTAAATAGAAAGTGTTTTGCGTAACATGGTTGGGTGTTCCCCCATTGTCTCAGCCATGTTATCGCTCCCCTTTATCAAATAAGGATATGCATTGTGACGCAATTGAGCAGCCGTATTAACTCCCGTAGCGATGATTTTAAAGCCAAACATAATGACATGGCCGCCATCGTTGACGACTTAAAAATCAAACTCGCGAAGATTGAACAAGGTGGCGGCCCTGCTGCCCTTGAGCGTCATTTATCGAGAGGTAAATTGCTTCCCCGTCAACGTGTTGAAAAACTCCTCGACCCAGGCTCGCCATTTTTAGAAATCTCCCAATTCGCAGCCTATGAAGTTTATGACGAAGCCGTACCAGCTGCAGGCGTAATTGCTGGCATTGGCCGTGTTAGTGGCGTTGAGTGCATGATTATCGCTAATGACGCCACAGTAAAAGGCGGCACTTACTACCCGATTACCGTTAAAAAGCATTTACGTGCTCAAGATATTGCTAGCCGTTGTCACCTGCCTTGTATCTATTTAGTTGATTCAGGCGGGGCGAACTTGCCACGCCAAGATGAAGTGTTTCCAGACCGTGACCATTTCGGGCGTATTTTTTACAATCAAGCCCAAATGTCAGCCAAAGGAATTCCGCAAGTGGCAGTCGTGATGGGCTTATGTACTGCTGGCGGCGCATATGTGCCTGCCATGGCTGATGAATCGATTATTGTAAAAGAGCAAGGCACCATCTTTTTAGCAGGTCCGCCACTGGTTAAAGCCGCGACGGGTGAAGAAGTCTCAGCCGAAGAGCTTGGCGGCGCTGAAGTTCACACCAAAATTTCAGGTGTGGCTGATCACTTAGCCCAAAATGATGACCATGCATTAGAACTTGCTCGCAAATCTATTGCCCGCCTAAATCATCAAAAACAAATTGAAGCCCAGTTAAGTCCAGTAAAACCACCTAAGTTTGATATTAGCGAGCTTTATGGGATTGTCGGCACCGATCTTAAAAAACCATTTGATGTCAAAGAAGTCATTGCCCGTGTGGTTGACGATTCTGATTTTGATGAATTTAAAGCCAATTACGGTAACACCTTAGTGTGTGGTTTCGCCCGCATTCACGGCTACCCTGTCGGGATTGTGGCCAACAACGGCATTTTGTTTTCAGAGTCTGCCCAAAAAGGCGCTCACTTTATTGAATTGTGTTGCCAGCGCAAAATCCCATTACTGTTCTTGCAAAACATCACAGGCTTCATGGTCGGTAAAAAATACGAACATGAAGGCATCGCAAAGCACGGCGCAAAAATGGTTACCGCTGTATCCTGTGCCAGCGTACCTAAATTCACCGTGATTATTGGTGGCAGTTATGGCGCTGGTAACTATGGTATGTGTGGTCGCGCATTTGAGCCAACCATGATGTGGATGTGGCCAAATGCCCGTATCTCAGTTATGGGCGGCGAGCAAGCTGCAGGCGTATTAGCCACAGTGCGTCGTGACGGTTTAGCCCGTAAAGGCCAACAATGGTCTGACGAAGATGAGCAAGCGTTTAGAAAGCCCATCGTTGAGCAGTACGACAAAGAAGGTCACCCATATCATGCCAGTGCTCGTTTATGGGATGACGGCATTATCGACCCTGCGCAAACCCGTGATGTGGTTGGTCTTGCTTTATCCGCGGCGTTAAATGCGCCTATTGAAGATACTAAGTTTGGTGTGTTCCGCATGTAAATGCGGTTATTCAGTCAATATCAATAGGAGCATGCAAACATGGCAGTAGCCAACCCATATCAATATATTCAATGCCAGCTAAGCCAAGGCGTTGGAGAATTAATTCTAGATCGCGCAGAAAAGCACAATGCGTTTGATGAAGTGATGATCAATGAAATGATCACCGCCATTGAATCCTTTGCTAATAATGATCAATGTCAGCAATTAATTTTGCGTGCTAATGGTAAAAACTTTAGCGCTGGCGCAGACCTTAATTGGATGCGTAAACAAGCTAAAATGGATTTTGAGCAAAACCTTAGCGATGCCAACGAACTGGCTAAATTAATGCACGTGCTGGATAAGTTTCCTAAGCCCACCATTGCGTTAGTTAATGGGGCGGCCTTTGGCGGTGCATTAGGGTTAATTTGTTGTTGCGATATCGCCATTGCGAATACCCGTGCAAGCTTTTGCTTAAGTGAAGTCAAACTCGGCCTTATTCCTGCGGTCATCAGTCCTTATGTGGTTCGTGCCATGGGCAACCGTCAAGCTCGTCGTTACATGTTAACGGCAGAGCGCTTTAGCGCAGAAGTTGCTGTGACCCATCAAGTGATCCATGAGATTAATGATGATTTAGATGCCGCAGCGCAGCCATTTATTGATGTATTTAATGGCAATAGCCCACAAGGCATGGCTTGGGTTAAAACTTTAGTATCTAGCCTTGAAAATGGCGTCATTGACGACAATACCCTTGCCTATACCAGTGAGCAAATTGCTCGCATTCGTGTGTCAGATGAAGGCCAAGAAGGCCTCAATGCATTCTTTGAAAAACGCTCGCCAGCTTGGACCACTAAGCAACAAAACGCCAAGTCTGATGCACAAGGAGCTCAATAATGTTTACCAAATTATTAATTGCTAACCGCGGTGAAATTGCTTGTCGTATCATCAACACCGCTCGTGACATGGGCGTGCGCACAGTGGCGCTTTATTCTGATGCCGATGCCAATGCCCGTCATGTGGCTATGGCCGATGAATCATTTCATATTGGCGGTAGCGCCCCAGCAGATTCATATTTAAAAGGCGATGTAATTATCGATATCGCCAAAAAATCTGGCGCTGAAGCGATTCACCCAGGTTACGGTTTCTTGTCAGAAAATGCAGACTTTGCCCGCAGCTGTGAACAAAACGGCATTGCTTTTGTTGGACCTGGTAGCGACGCTATCGACTCAATGGGCAGCAAAAGCGCTGCCAAAATCATTATGGGCGCAGCCAATGTACCGCTAGTGCCGGGTTATCACGGTGATGTTCAAACCGATGAAACATTGCTTACTGAAGCTGAAAATGTCGGTTACCCAATGCTGATTAAAGCCGCTTATGGCGGCGGTGGCAAAGGGATGCGAATTGTTGAAAGCCAAGCTGAAGTGCTAGATGCAATTAACTCAGCCCGCCGCGAAGCTGCCTCATCATTTGGCAACGACAAGCTATTAATGGAGCGCTACTTACGCAAGCCGCGCCATGTTGAAGTACAAGTGTTTGCCGACACCTTTGGCAACACCATCTATTTATCAGATCGTGATT
This sequence comes from Shewanella sp. TC10, assembly GCF_009663145.1. GTDB lineage: Bacteria > Pseudomonadota > Gammaproteobacteria > Enterobacterales > Shewanellaceae > Shewanella. The sequence goes on along the minus strand of NZ_VKHR01000046.1, from coordinate 21,657 downwards.
GCTCAATTCAGCGCCGTCACCAAAAAGTCGTTGAAGAAGCGCCAGCACCGGGGCTTTCTGATGCACTTCGTCAACAAATGGGCGAAGCCGCCGTTGCTGCTGCCAAAGCCATTGACTATGTAGGCGCAGGTACCGTTGAGTTCTTACTCGACACCGACAATAGCTTCTACTTCATGGAAATGAATACCCGCTTGCAAGTGGAGCACCCTGTTACCGAAATGGTCACAGGCCAAGACTTAGTTAAATGGCAGTTAATGGTTGCCAGTGGCAGCGAGCTACCGCTTAAACAAGATGAAGTCAGTGTTCACGGCCATTCATTTGAAGTGCGAATTTACGCTGAAGATCCACGCAATGAATTTCTGCCCGCAGCAGGTAAATTAAACTTCCTGCGTGAGCCAGACCAAAACCGCCACGTGCGTATCGACTCTGGTATTCGTGAAAACGATGTCATCAGTAACTTTTACGACCCTATGATTTCAAAACTGATTGTATGGGACGAGTCTCGTTCACGCGCATTGCAACGGTTAACCCATGCATTAAGCTCTTACCAAATCAGTGGGCTTAAACATAATATCGAATTCTTGTCCAACATTGCCGAGCACAAAGCCTTTGCTGAAGCTGATTTTTGCACTGACTTTATTGAGCGCTACTCAAGCAGCTTAATTGGTGATGTGACCAATGATTTTGATAACGCCCTTGCCTTAGCGGGTCTGTATCAAGTGCTTTCTCGTCAAGAGACCGCAAAGGTTAACGCCACCAATAGCGACGATCCATACTCGCCTTGGGGACAAGTGAGCGGCTTTAGACTTAATAGCGCAAGCATTCATCATGTATCACTACTGACTGACCAAGCCAGCACTCAATTAAGCACCTCTCACTTAAGCACCAGCGACAATGATGAGCCAGCACTGCAAAACTTAGTCATTACCGACTTGGGCGATGCACTTCACTTAGGGCTTAACGGTCAAGCATTAAAGCTTGCAGGTTCTATTAAAGATGATGTGCTACTGGCTGAAATAAACGGTCATAAAAGTAAAGTACCGGTGTGCCATGAAGGCGATGACTTCACCCTATTTTTACCTAGCGGCAGTTACCACTTTAAAGCGGTATTAGCTCAAGAAGCAGAAGATGCATCCGATAGCGCAGATAAACTAAATGCACCAATGAACGGTACTGTGGTGACTCACTTAGTTGAAGTGGGCGATACCGTCACTGAAGGTCAAGGCTTATTGGTAATGGAAGCAATGAAAATGGAATACACCATTGAAGCGCCATTTGATGGTGTGGTAAGTGAGTTTTACTTCCAAAGCGGCGAACTCGTCACCGACGGTGCCCAACTTCTTAATGTAGAAGCGCTTAATGTAGAAGCTGCAGACAAGGAAGCCTAATGATGAATGCATCTCGTCTTCCTAAAAAAGTGAGCATCTTTGAAGTAGGTGCTCGTGATGGTCTGCAAAATGAAAAGGCTGTGACTACCCTAGACAAGCTTACCTTGATTGAGCAACTCGCCGATGCGGGGATCAAACGTATTGAAGCAGGCAGTTTTGTGTCACCTAAATGGGTACCACAAATGGCTGATTCAGATGACGTGCTTAAAACTGTCAAGCGTAAACAAGGCGTGGTCTACTCTGCTCTTACCCCCAATCTAAAAGGGCTGGAACTTGCACTTGACGCTGGCGCCGATGAAGTCGCCATCTTTGGTGCAGCATCTGAAACCTTCAGTCAGCGCAATATTAACTGCTCTATTGAAGAGTCCATTGCCCGCTTTGAGCCAGTCATGGCGCTAGCTAAAGCAAAAAACATCCCTGTTCGCGGTTATGTCTCTTGCGTACTTGGCTGTCCTTACGAAGGTGACATTGATATTAACGAAGTCGCCCGCGTGTCTGAAATACTTTACAAAATGGGCTGTTACGAGATTTCCCTTGGCGACACCATAGGTGTTGGCACCCCCATTAAAGCCCGTAAGATGGTTGAAGCCGTTGCTAAATTAGTCCCTGTTGAAAAACTGGCGCTGCACTTTCATGACACCTATGGCCAAGCACTCGCTAATATTCAGGCATGTTTAGAAACTGGCGTGAGTGTCATTGACTCATCGGTTGCTGGCCTTGGCGGCTGCCCTTACGCCAAAGGTGCATCAGGCAATCTTGCTACCGAAGATGTGGTTTACATGCTGCACGGAATGGGCATCGAAACCGGCATTGATTTAACTAAGCTTGCTAAAACAGGTCAGCAAATAAGTCACACTTTAGGCAGAACAACAGGCTCAAAAGTGGCACAAGCTATTTGCGCAGAATAAACCGTTTTTAGCTAATAAGTTTTTTAGCTAAGAAACTTTTTAGCTAATAAGCTTTTTGCCAATAAACTTTTTGCTAATAAGTAATAAGCAGATAGCAGACCAAATACATCGCGATTGGCATCAATTGCCACTCGCACAATACTGAAAAGGACAAGATGATGGCAGGACTCAACAAAGTCGTTCATAGCTACGAAGAAGCCTTACAAGGTTTAACAAATGACATGACCATCATGGTCGGTGGTTTCGGCCTATGCGGTATTCCAGAAGGCTTAATTAATCACATGGTCACCATGGGCGTATCAGGTTTAACTGCCATTTCAAATAATGCCGGTGTGGATGATTTTGGTTTAGGCTTATTGCTTAAACAACGTCAAATCGCCACCATGATTGCCTCATACGTTGGCGAAAACGCCACTTTTGAGCAGCAAATGCTATCAGGTGAACTTAATGTCATCTTAACGCCGCAAGGCACATTGGCTGAAAAAATCCGAGCTGGCGGCGCGGGTATCCCTGCCTTTTTCACTGCCACAGGTTACGGCACCCCGATAGCTGACGGTAAAGAAACCCGTGAAATCAAAGGTCGTCATTACGTACTTGAAGACTCACTAACGGCTGACTTTGCCCTCGTTCGAGCTTGGAAAGCTGACACTATGGGTAACTTAATCTTCCGTAAAACCGCTGCGAACTTTAACCCTATGATGGCGACAGCTGGCAAAATCACCGTGGTAGAAGCTGAAGAAATTGTAGAGCCAGGTGAGTTAGACCCTAACCATATTCATACCCCAGGTATTTACGTTGACCGCGTTATTCAAGCAAGTTTCGAAAAGCGCATCGAACAACGTACTGTCAAACCAAACGCAGCGGCAGCAAAATAAGGAGCAAGACATGGCATTATCAAGAGAACAACTTGCTCAACGTGTAGCCCAAGAAATGCAAGATGGCTTTTACGTTAACTTAGGTATCGGTATTCCAACCTTAGTCGCAAACTATATCCCTGAAGGCATGAGCGTGATGCTGCAATCTGAAAATGGTTTATTAGGTATGGGCGAGTTCCCAACTGAAGACACCATAGATGCAGATCTTATCAATGCTGGTAAGCAAACCGTCACCGCTGTTGATGGCGCATCGTTTTTCTCATCAGCAGAGAGCTTTGCAATGATCCGCGGCGGCCATGTTGATTTAACCGTACTTGGCGCATTTGAGGTCGATGTTAATGGTTCAATCGCATCATGGATGATCCCAGGCAAGTTAATTAAAGGCATGGGCGGCGCCATGGACTTAGTGGCTGGCGCTGACAATATTATCGTCACCATGATGCATGCTGATAAAAAAGGTAACTCTAAGTTACTGCCTTTGTGTGAGCTGCCATTAACGGGTTATGGCTGTATTAAACGCGTGATGACTGACTTAGCCTTTATGGAAATCAAAGACGGCGCATTTCACTTGTTAGAGCGTGCTCCTGGAGTGTCGGTTGAAGAGATCCAATCTAAAACTGCAGGTAAGTTGGTGGTGCCAGAGCATGTACCAGAAATGGTGTTTTAACTTCTAGCCAAAAGTTAATGTGTTGGCCTTTTTAAAATCAAAAGCGAGCTTCATTGGAGGTTCGCTTTTTTGTTTGGTGTGATTTGAGGTTTATTTAAGAGCACCAAACTCCGTTTGGATTGATTGAGAATTAAAAGATTAACGTCGTGGCGCTTCGCCCACCCCAGACCAAAAGGGAGTGAACGGCAACTCCCTCTTGGAACACCCACCCGCTCCAACGAAGTTATTCTGAAAAGCGAATAAGCTGCGCTCTTATTCGAAAATAACTAACGCTTACGATGGGGCGTCCCTTCCCCTCGAAAGCTAGCCAGACATCCATGTCTGGACTTACGTCATTTTCTTCAACGACCACAACAACTTCGAATGGAGATTGTTGAGCCTGCTGGTTTGTTGTTTATAGACAATAATTATCTTAATTCAAAATTCAAATAAATTACTTAGGGTTATTTTTCATAACCCATTGATTTGTGATTTCGCAAAATTAGGAGTATTTTCGACATCCAAGTCATATGATATACCATTGAAACAATTAGACTTTATAGACATTGCAATTCCATCAAGACCAGGATATATAGCTGACTCATTAACACCTAGTACATTTAATTTGTCTTTAATAAGATGCTTGAGTTGCCCTGGTATAATGAACTTATGTAGTTTTTCATTATCAAAATCTGCCCTTATATTATGGTGTACTGTAAATATACCTGATTGATTAACTACACGTTCAGAGATATTTGGTGCTCGGAACTCTAAAGTTTCTGATATTGAAAAAGGGCTTTGAGGATAAAAAGAATCTATGTTGATGTGGCTTATCAAAAGATAAACAGCACAGTCACTAAGTTCTGTATTATTGTACAATTCTTCAGGTTTATGATTAGTTGCAAAATATAACGCGACTAACGGGTTTATAGTCCAATCCAATAAGCGAGTAGGTAATCCATAGTGTTGCGCAAGACTAAGCCACTCCCAATCATTTTGAGGCAAGCAAGGTAGCTTCAGAGCTGTTTGCATTTTAAATTGCTTTAATAACTCTTTTTCTCTACTTAATTCTTCAAATACATTTTTTAATATAGGTAATCTACCTACAGATGGAATAAGAGTATATTTTTCATCAATTACACCACGAAATATACAATGATTGCTGGGAACAAAACGCGTAGCGAATTGGAAAACCATCTCAATTGTATCTAGAACTTGAACTCGCATAAAATCCTGCTAATACAAAAATATAATAGTTTATTATCTACCTAAATTTATTGAATATAAATACTTTTTATTATTAAGTAGGATCAGAGTAAACTTTATTTATCCAACCAATAGTTGAACCTGCTGATTCAATGTTCTCCGTTGGAAGTGTCTGAATGCGTTAAGCTAATTTACGTGATGGAGGCAGGACGCCGACATAGCCTTAGATTGAGCCACGGATGGCGAATCTAAGGCGGTAGTAAATTCGCTTAATTAAGCATGAGGATCAACACTTCGTCGGAGCGGCAAGGGATATCGAAAAGGGAAATGCTGTTGTTTCCCTTTCGTCGGGTGTGGGCGAAGCACCACGATTTTAAATCTTAGTGACCGAAGGTCATAACCAACCATCCGTCAGAGTATACTTATTCGAAAGACTCCAATTTAACTTGCTGATTCAATGATCTCCGTTGGAAGTGTCCGAATGCGTTAAAGCTAAGGTACGAATCTGAGGCGGTAGTTAATTCGCTAATAAGTACGGGCCTATTTTTTTACAAGAACCACTTTGTCGGAGCGGCAAGAGTCTTTATATATGAATCAGCGAAAAGGGAAATGCTGTTGTTTCCCTTTCGTCTGGTGTGGGCGAAGCACCACGACTTTCATCCCAGTGACCGAAGGTCATAAACAACCAATAAATGGGGTCAGCTCAAACTTTCTCTAACTAGATCATGTAAATCAGTAAGCCCTATGTTGATGAATCAACAAGCGTCAGTTAACACTCGAACAGAAGGACCTTCACCCTGAGGGTTTTGGTAACGCACCTGACATCCGTATTCAGTGCGATCGCCAGTAGTTGGCGCACCGCTAAAGAAAATATAAATTTGGTTGCGATTAGACGCCTTATCGATAAAGAAGGGAGCTGCACTAGGGTTGTTCACAATGATGTTTTTTCCAACTGAGTCGATATTGAACCAAACTTGCACTTGAGCGTTTATTTGTTCGAAAGAATCACCGCCATTCACAGATGGATAACCAGCTAGAAGTGGTACTTGCACTCCATTTATGGTGATCTCGTCTTCGCCGCTATCTTTCCCTTCAATTAACGCTTTACTATGCAAAATTGATAACGCTGACTTCATTCCTGCGCCTACACTGAGCATAGTTTTGGCTTTGGCATCCTGACTAAGATTGATAAATCGAGGTGCAGCAATCACAGCTATCACACCAAGCAGGATGATCACAGCTACAAGCTCTATCAGTGAAAACCCTTGATTTTGTTGCATGCTTTGTCTAACCCCAGTAAATCACTACTTAGTATCTTATAGCACATTGTGATTAAGGGGGTAGTCTGAATAAGTCAGGTAATAGGATTATATCGTGGTTGAATTAATATTAAGTAGGGGCTGAGTAAACAGTCTTCATCCCCCACTTAATATAGCTAATGATGAATCTTCTCAATCAAACGCCTGTCAAAACTAAGCTTCTATCACAAAGCTGCCTTGCATAATCGCCCAATGGCCTGGAAAAGAGCAAAAGAACCGGTAAGCAGCAGTGCTGTCCAAACCTTCAATACTAAAGGTGATTGATGTAGCCCCACCGCCACCAATCACATCGGTATAAGCCAGTACTCTTTCATCCCCAGCTTTAATATAACTTTTGTCAGCTCCTGCACTCATGCCATCTGTTGCAATCGCTTGTACGTTTTCTGCAGTGCTTAATACCCAGTTATGACCCATGGCAGTTTTAGGTAAGTTACCTGAGTGCTTTAGATTCAATGTAACTTCTTTGCATGTAGCAGGAACTGATAACGTTTTCTTATCAAACTGCATTGCATCATTTGCAGTTATGGTCAGTTCACATTCGTTTGCTTGAGCGTGCAAGCTCGTTAAAGTTAAAGCCATTATCGCGATCATTTTGGTAAAATTAGTCATGTTATTCCCTTTCAAAATAGTTAGAACTTGCAGTCTCTGTGCAAAGTTAGGGAATACTAAAACAATAATCGCTAATTGAGAATGATAATCAGTTGTAAATAAGTTAAAGATTTCCACCTTTAGCAAAAAAGATAGCTAGCCCATAATAATTAAACTCACTAGCCACTTGAAACTGACTGCTAACTGCTGATTAGCAAGAGTTCAACATTGAAAGTATTATAATAAGTATCTCTGTGGGAATGATGGACACTTCACGGTACTAAACGCTAAAATAACGACTCGCGGCTGCACATCAATTTCAGTCAACTCTAGAGAAAATACAATGATTGTAGAAAATGTGCTTCCTGAAAATTATGCTGAAATGCTTAATGTTTGGGAGAACTCAGTCCGAGCAACTCATGACTTCATTACAGAAGAAGATATTGAGTTTTTTAAACCAATCATCATTGAGCAAGCTTTTCCAGCAGTGATCTTGAGATGCGTTAAAAGCGAAAGTGGTTCAATTATTGGCTTTGTGGGAATCCACGATTCAAAGATTGAAATGCTATTCATTTTAAATGAAGCAAGAGGAAAAGGTGTTGGTAAAGTGCTACTGCAATATGCCATTAAGCAATTAGGCGCAACCAAAGTTGACGTGAATGAGCAAAACCCATTAGCTGTCGATTTTTATAAACATATGGGGTTCAAGGTTGTTTCACGCTCGCCACTTGATGATATGGGAAAACCATTTCCAATTCTGCACATGACTTTATAACGTTCGGTTTGTCGTAACCAAATTTGTTAGAAGAAACGCCCAAAGCTAATAACTTTGGGCGTTTCCGTTTTTGTTTTTGTTTTATTTTTGTCTCGGCCATTTAAGTCACAGCTTTCTTATACCCAATTCAACCGCTGAGTTAGTAACCCTATTCGTGGTGATTGAAAGTTTTAAACAGTTTCTAAGACTCGCTCGGTATCTGGTTTCACTCTTAACCATAAAACACCAAAGATTGATAACTTTTGTGTATCGTATCCTATAGGTCATCAGTTTGTTACCAAGATACCAAATGTTGGTTTGCTCAGCGTAAAACTCTCACTCAATGTTCAGTCAAAAGTGCCATACCTTCATTGTATTAACTAAACTATGCTTTAATAACCGCTTCAAATAGAACAAGTTAAATGAAAACCCAGACAGAAATAGTCAACGGCATTTATGAAACAGAAAAAATGCACCTCACCATTGGCGCCAACTCAGTAGAAAAACACTTTAAACCGTATCGTAAATATATCAGCCGCTATAACATCGAAAAAGAGTCATTAATTCTCCTTAAAGGAATTAAAGGTGTACCGAATTTAATTAGTAATGATGACCGACAAAAAGTATTGATAATGTCTAAACTGCCTGGGCAAACCCCTACCCGTTTAAATAAGCAAAATTTACTCGATTTAACCGTCATCGTGAATAAAATGCTTGATGCTGGTGTCGCTCGTCATGCTTTGCCCATAAGAGATCTTATAGTTGATAGCAGTAATAAACTGGGTGTAGTTGATTTTGAACGTTCCACTTTACGTCGTTCAATCTTCCGCTTCGATTGGTATGTAGCTAAAAAAGTCACTCACTACCATTTATACCGTTTAATTGCTCAATTTCAGCCCGATTTGCTCACCAGTAAACAGGCCATGAAACTGAATATCGTCACTAAATTAAGACGTGCCTTTAATCGATAAGTCTATTTAAATAGCAAAAATTTCATTTATCAACCAAATCGGATCGCACCTGTTGCTCGCTTAAGCACAACACGTTAGGCTCAAGCCCTATTTTATCTTTTGGCTTATTAAATGACACTTGAAGTGATACTGCTGTTACTAGCAGGATTTTTTGGCGGAGTACTAAATTCACTCGCTGGAGGCGGCAGCTTTATTACCTTTCCAGCACTGATTTTTGTCGGCGTACCACCTGTCATGGCCAATGCCACCAATACCTTTGCTTCATTTGCGGGTTACCTTAGTGGTGCATTTGCCTTTAGGCATGAACTCAAGGCGCATAAAAAAGAGTTGGTTGTTATCCTGCTAACCAGTTTTTTAGGTGGTGGATTAGGCGCATGGCTATTACTGTTAGCCCCAGAAGCCGTATTTCAACAAGCCATTCCTTGGCTGCTACTTTTTGCTACTGTGCTGTTCATTTGGGGCGCAAAGATTAATCAGCTCGTCAGTCAGCTATCTGGTAAACATAAATACGCATCCCAACTTGGCGCTGTACTTTTATTCTTAGTTCTTTTATCAATTTGTATCTATGGCGGCTTTTTTAATGCAGGGCTTGGGATTATTGCATTGAGTTACTTAGCCTTGGCAGGTCATTCAAATATTAATGCGATGAACGGAATTAAATTGGTGATTTCATCTTCAGTCTCATTAATCGCAATTGTGCTGTTCATCTACCATGATGCTATTGCTTGGTTTGAAGGCAGTGCTGTGCTGATAGGTACGTTATTTGGCGGCTATATGTCAGCTCATATATCAAAACGTATTTCTCAGCAGCATATGAGAACGTTTGTCATTCTAATGAGTTGCGCTATAACGCTATATTTTTTTGTGACGGCATAAATACATCTAACTGAGGGAAGACTCCTCCCCTCAGGTTCAAGTTCAGTTTGTCGAATTCTTATCTTTATTGTTGATTAGTGACATAAAACTTCAGATAACAATGACTAGAAATGATATCTAACGCCGCCTATTGCTTCTAGCTCGACTTTAACGTCATCCAATAAATACAAGGTTGGCTGTGCTTCGATAAAAAAGGTAAATCGCTCTACCATAGTGTGGGCAACCAAAATCAGTAAGCAAAAAATAGCGATCCTTAAATTACCATTTAAGTTATCAGTCTTATGATTTAACTATGCAGCTAAAATCTCATTAGAATTGATGGGAAATTGCTGTTCGATTCGAAATAAGAAACCAATCTAAAAGCACTACAACCCAGTTAAAATCACTGCTTAGTAAACTATAAGTAAGAATAAACACCACACAAAAAACTTCCTAAGACTTTAATACTCTTGTGTTCAAAAAACATGCAGGTTGGTTATTTTGTATTAGGCTTAATGGCAGGTCTTAAATGACTTATATCTAGTAATTCGACAATTTTTTAAGGAGAGAAAAATGTCAAAGAAACTAATAGCACTGCTCATATCAGCTTTATTACTGGGTTGTGGAAGTAGTGATGATGATCCTGAAACTCCCACTCCAGAACCCGTCGTCCCTCAGCCAGAAGTTGAAGACCCAGCCCCTACAGCTCTTCAAGGTATCTTCATTGATAGTGCTGTCATCGGTATCGGCTATCGCACAGAAACACAAACAGGCGTTACAGATGAACAAGGTAACTATGACTACCTTGAAGGTGAAACAGTAACCTTCTTTATCGGTGATTTAGAGTTCCCTGCTACACCAGCATCTGGCGTGGTGACCCCTTTCAACATTGCGGCATCTGAAAATGTCGATGATGACCAAGTGGTCAATATCGCAAGGCTTCTGCAAACACTCGATCAAGATGGCGATGCCGAAAATGGTATTACTATTACCGAAACCGCTATAGCCAGTGCTGAACCAGTAGATTTTACGTTAAGTAAAAGTGACTTCGCTGAAAGCGCAGCCGTAACAGCCACTATTGAAAATGGCGGCCAAGATACTGCAGTAACTGAATTAGTTGATGAAAGCGATGCAGTTGATCACTTAACAGAACAGGTTGCCGCCAATGGTGTTCAGGTCGGTATTGTGGGTACGTGGGATCTTACAGGTGAAGAAAATGAGTTACTTACTCTAGTGTTTTTCAATGACGGTACATACACACACTTTGAAGTCGATACTGATGACGAAGACGAAGATTCCGGTATGGAATGGGGTACCTATACTCGTGATGTAGATACTAACCAAGTCATTGCTACGCAAACATTTGATGAGAATGGTGATACAGGCCTAACTGACTTTACAGATGAAACCGGTGCGCCTCAATTATTCGCTGCCGTGGTAGAGGATATGCTCGAATTATCAATAGATGAAGATGCTGACGAGACAGTCGATGAAACTCTTAACTTTGATGGTCAAGTTGATGATGGTGTTGTTGGCACATGGCTTGTGAAAGCGGTTGATGATCAACTTACAGATGAAAATGATTTACTGATGTTCATATTTAACGCTGATGGCACTTATATTCATGCTGAGGTCGATCAAGATGATCAAACTGAAGATTCAGGCATGGAATGGGGAACCTACAGTATCGATAGTGAATCAAACCTTGTCACGGTTACACAGACCTTTGATAGTAATGGTGATACTGGCCTAACCGATTTTGTCGGTGAAAATGGTCCAACTTTTACCATGACAGCACAAGGAAATACCTTACTTTTACAAATTGATGAGGATGGTGATGGTGATATTGATACCCAAATATCTTTTCAACGAATTTAAACAGAGCAAATTAACAATATTGATAATGGCATAGGTATAAATCTGATTCAGCTCGCTATTAACTTGTTAATAACGAGCTGAATTTATTTTCAAGGGCGCTAACTTATACTTCATTAACTGAAGCTACATTATCAGCCAATGACATTAAATATCCTTTAAAAATGATATCTAACGCCGCCTATTGCTTCTAGCTCGACTTTAACGTCATCCAATAAATACAAGGTTGGCTGTGCTTCGATAAAAAAGGTAAATCGCTCTACCATAGTGTGAGCACCAAAAATCGCTCTAGCGCCTAATTGAATGTCATTATTTTTAGAGTCAGCAACTTTACCACCTACGCCCCAGTAAAAATGTTGCTGACCTTGGAAGTTAAAAGTTTTATCTAAGGTAAATGATAAATCATCAAAGCCAACACCAAATTTATAATTATCCATTTTGATATTAATACCTGAGTCACTCCCCACCATTAGTCCCACTTCTGGAGCCGCTTTGGCTTGAGCTGAAACCATTATGGTGATTAAAATGATGATTGAGGTAAACAGTGTCGCAGACTTCATGAATATCCTTGCTAGATGCTGAAAAGGCGTCATCCTAGCGAGATTGCATATCAGTGTAAATTAGAAAGCCCTGTTCTTCGTTTTATGAACATATTTCTATAATAAAGCTCCAAACCTGATAACCATTTGATAGCGCAATAGCATCAAGCTAAGTAAAGTCCGTCTGAAATGAGCCTATTAATGCCAAGATAGCTTGTGACAAGATGGGTTGTGAAAAAATAATAGCGCTAAAATAAGCTGTTGGGAGATTGAATGAAATAGCTAGAGTTAATTTTAAGAGAGTGTAACTAACGAGACTGTAACTAACTTTGTGTAACTGCTTATCAAACAGTACTCAATATAATATCGAGTACGGAACCGATTCAAATACATCTCAATCTATGAACTAGTTCCGATTATCTTACTTTAAGATAATTTCTCGCATTCTATATTCACCGGTTAAGGTTCTAACTTCTGGGTATTTGGCTGAAATTTCGTTAGACATTTTCTCGTCTGACTCACTCCATTTCTTCATAAACTCTTGATACCTAGTTTTATTCGGCTCGATATCAGCAGCATTAGCAAAACTGACCACCAGCAGCATATTAAAATCACCGCTCGTCGGTAAATCACTGCCGTATATCTTCCAATCTTTAATATAACCAAGCTCCTTTTGCAGCTTTACAGCTTTAACCCAACTATTGCGCAAACCCGCTAGGTAAATATCACCCATGTTCGGATCAACACGTACAGTCGTCATCATCATTATTTCGGTGCCAAGATCATAATCTTCAAATACCTCTAGTCTATCCTTTGAAAATGCAGAACCACTTACTAAAACGCATAACAATAATATTAAGCTCTTGTTCATGTCATTTACTCCTTTTGCAATCATTTAGGTCACGACATAGCGGCCAAATGTGCATAGAAAGTATAGCCAAATGGGCTATAAACGCATGATTAAATGTAAACGTGAGTCTTTTCAGTTTATTAGATTGAAATCTCAAATAGCTCTGATAAAAAATGTCAACCTAAAGTGATACAAGCTTTTGATGAGTATAGATAAAAAATGAATACTTAAGGTTGACATAAAATATTCTGCAAGAAAAACTGACGTAGATATTACAAGTTTGACCCATTGTTATGGATCAAAAAAGGCCTGTTAAACGTTAGATTAACAGGCCTAATTGCAGTACTTTAGTTGTACGCTACTTATCGACAATAATTAGCTTACTGATAAAGCGTTATCATCACGATAGTCGCAACTTTCAGCCTCAATATTGAATAACAATGTTAAAGCTCTTTGGCAGTATTACCTGCAAATAGACTTTGTATTTTTGGCGTAATACTAATCAACTGAGCTGTCAGTAAGCTCATGCTGTAACCTAGCATGGCACCTATCAGTAATGGCGGTATTATTGCGACTAAGTCAGCGCCTAATGCAAAAGTAATACAGCAACCAATAAAGGCACCAGGAATAAAAGCGAGCTTTTGATAACTGGCTTGTAAGCACATAGCAGCAGTAGCAATACCAGTAAACGCATAGCCAACCATAGGCGATATAAAGAAGCCACTGCCTGAAATAATCAACCATCCCCAAAACACACCCGATAAGTTAGTACTCATGGCCATAAACATGCCTTTGATACCGGTTTCAGATTGTGCAAAAAAGGTACTGCAACTTAAAAAACCTACCCAAGTGACTAATTGAAAGACATCTGCAACCCCTGCCCATAATGCGGCGAGTAATCCAGCTGAAATAGCTATTTGCCAACGATGTTCCATAGTTAACCTCTTGATTATAGTTTTCATTAAAAAACTTAGCGTTCTTTAAATTGCACAATATCAAGTAATTTACGCTATTTTGCCGATAAACAAAAGCGATCTAGTCCCAGTTTTGATGAATAAAGCAGCGTATAAATATTCAAATATGTCACTATATTCAATATTACTAATTCAAAATGCACATTAAATTGGTCATCACTATTGGCTTTTCTATTAATTGAAAAGCATAAAATAAAATAATTATTTAGATAAAGGATTGAATTTGCCAACAAACAAGTGATAGGCATCAAAGTTTAGCCATTCAATTGTTCATTATTTGTAGATATTTGTATTTTCATGCTTTAAGCAACAGTTTGGGAAAAAAAGCTCAATTAGTCTGATACTCAACAACAAATTGACAAACTAAACTCGCAGGCTCTTTTAATGAGCTGCTTAGTTTGGTGACAGAAATGACTAAGGGCAACTCATGAAAAAATATCTATCTACCTCAAGGTTGAACCTAGCCACTAACAGCCTTGACTGGGTAATGGGCATGACAATTAAGCAGTCTTTAAGCTTAAAGGATGCAGTGGCATTAAATGATGTAACCAAATTGGCGATCCCAGATAAACCTATTGAGACGCTGTATATCCATATTCCTTTCTGTCACACCCTTTGCCGCTTTTGCTCGTTTCATAAGATTAAATTCAATGAAGGTGTTGCTAAGGCTTACTTCAAAGCCTTGAGACAAGAGATCCGTACCGTCATCGCCCAAGGATATCGCTTTAATAGAGTTTATATTGGCGGCGGCACCACGACGATTTTAGAAGACGAACTGATTAAAACCATCGAGATGATTAAGTCTATTACCACAGTACGTGAAGTGTCCTGTGAAAGTGACCCAATCTACTTTAAAGAAGGTAATCCACATTTACTTAAAGGTTTAGTCGATCGCATGTCGATTGGCGTGCAGAGCTTTGACGATAAAATCTTAAAAGCCAGTGGCCGATTTGAAAAGTTTGGTAGCGGACTGCAACAAGCTGAATACGTTAGCCGTGCTATTGAAGTTATCCCAACCGTCAATCTAGATATGATGTACGGTTTTAAAATGCAAACGCCAGAAACCGTTGCCAGTGATTTAGCGCAAACGATACGACTGAGCCCAGATCAAATTACCACTTACCCGCTCACAGTAGGCATAGGCCAGAACCGCAAAAAAGCCGGTTGTTTAGCTGGTAGTCCTGAAGAATTATGGCCACAATTCTTAGCGGTAAAAGAAGCAATGGGTGAACGTTACATCATGGAGTTCCCTTGGACATTCAGCCGCAACTTTGGTCAGCCGGTAGAAAATAAATATGTGTTAGATGGCGAAGATTGCTTTGGCGTTGGCTCAGGTGCTTTTGGTCGTTTTGGTGAACAGTTTAGAATTTCAAGCTTTGATATTCCTGACTATATTAGTCGAATCGAATCAGGGCAAACTGGTACCTGTTATACCAAACCATTAGAAACCAAAGCCTTACTGCAACATCACTTAATGATGATGATGGGTCATGGCTTACTAGATAATCAGCAGTTCAAAGCTCATACAGGGAAATCACTTTGGCAAGCCTTCCCGCTAGAGATGAGTTATTTGGTTTCAGCTGGTGCACTGACTAAACAAGGCAGTAATTACCAAACAACTACCGAAGGTCAATTTATTGCACTTAAGATGTTTTCTGGATTCTTAGCTGGCATGGATTACTTGCGTGAACAAGCTAGAGAGCTGCCACTGAGCATGTCAGTTAATGAGGCTGAAACCGATACCCCAGCTTCTACTATTATCACTTCATAACTGGCATTTGCTAGCTCAGCGCTGGACTAGTAGCCGATTACCCCGCAATACTTTTGTTTGCGGGGTGATACGCTATAACCTTAATACTTCAAGATACAAAGTCCCTAATTACTCAGATAACAAAAATTCAATCGCTTGGTCTAGCTTTGGTGAATCAGGATCAGAAATCCGTGTTAGCCATACTAATTGCCCTGCACGGTTAATGAATACTGTTGTTGGTGTACCTGTGACTCCGTAGAGGTCAGCAACACTGTCACCCTCTATTAGTGTATTCATACCCATGCCACGTGACTTCAATACTTCAGCAGGCTCAGCACCTTTATCCTCATTAAAGCTTATTGCAATCATTTCAAGGTCACTATCAAGGTTGGCTAACCTTAAACGCTCAAGTCCCGGTTGCAGCTTTTTGCAATAAGGACACCAGGTAGCCCAAAAGTGAATCACAACCGGTTTACCAGCATGTTCAGCCAATGACCATTCATTACCTTGTGCATCATTAAGAGTAAAAGGTTTCGCCTGTGGGAATTGATATTCAGGAGTGAATTGAGAATCATCAGCGTGCACGCCAGCAGAGAAAAATACCAATAACAAAACCAACGTTGAAAAGGTCATGACTACCCCTAGTAACTCTCGGTGCAGCAAGTTTACACTTGATAATCCAATGTCCGCCGAGGAATTTACAGAGCATTTTAAAACGCTCGCTGATGTTTGACTGACTGCACTGTCCTTACTGTATGTCATAAATATTCAATCCTAATAAAGTTGCAAATGGGGAGCGTTATTGCACTGCAAATATTAAGACCGCCTAAAGCTTGTTTTCTATTCAACTCCTGCTTATTTAAACATTCATATTGCGGTGTATTTTTGCAGGACTCTTTACCTAACAATGGTTAACAAGTCATTGATACATGGTTTTACAAACTGGTCTAATCAGGTTAAGTTTAAATAAAAAAATAATGGATTATATATGCAGACGTTAACTAAGTGGTTGAATGAAGGATATTTTCATAAACACTCATTTGCTAAAAACTTTGAGAATAATGTCTTTGTAAAACAAGCTGGAGATAAGACTAAACCCACTTTACTGCTAATCCATGGTTTTCCCACCAGCAGTTATGACTGGCAACCAATTTGGCATGAGTTAACTCAACATTTTCATTTAGTGACCTTAGATATGATGGGCTTTGGTTACTCAGATAAACCCAAAGACTTTCCCTACTCTTTTGCTGCTCAAGCCAACCTTATTGAAGATGTCCTCACATCAATCGAGATTAAACAAGTCCATATTTTGTCCCATGACTACGGCAATACCGTTACTCAAGAATTATTGGCAAGACAAGCTGATGCAAAGCAAAACAACGACTCACGTCCGTTTGACGTATTGAGCAGTTTATTACTTAACGGCGGTATTTTCCCAGAAGTTATCCATCCCATCCTGATCCAAAAGTTATTACTCAGCCCAATAGGTTTTATCGTTGCGAAAGGGATGAGTTATCGAGCCTTCAAACGTAACTTCGATGATATCTGTCATATTCCTATTGATGAAGTAGAGTTGCGTAAATATTGGCAATTGATCCAACACAATCAAGGTGACCGTATCTTTCATAAATTGATTCAATACATGAAAGAAAGAGTAAAGCACCGTGATCGCTGGGTGGGAGCTTTAATCAATAACCAACAACCAATGCGATTTATTAATGGCTTAGAAGACCCTATTTCGGGTAGAGACATGTTAAAACGCTACCAAGAACTGATTTACCAAGCTGATGCCGTTAGCCTTGAAGAAGTGGGACATTATCCTCAAGTTGAAACACCAGAACTTGTGCTCGAGCACGCTTTCGCTTTTTGGAGATCTCACCAAATCATCAGCGATGAAATTTCAGAATAAATAATGCTGAGTTTTTACTCGAAATTGGTTAAGGTAGTTTTATTGCTTAATGATTAAGCTAAATAACACTCTAAAAAATCTAATGTAATCAAGGCTAAATTCTCAATCACTAGTAGCCCATTACTAGAACTAGAACTAGAACGAGAACTACAAAATAGAACAGAAATGGATTCTGTTAATCCTGCTTCGGTGGTATCGGCAGTTTGACAGAGTGTAAACAACAAAGGACCGTATTATGCCAATTTATCATGCTCCCCTTCGTGACTATCAGTTCATCTTATCTGAGTTACTCAATATTTATCAGCAACCTGACCTCAAAGGTTTTGATGAAATAGACCCCGAGCTGACCGATGCGATTTTACAAGGCGTGGCAGACTTCACCACTGATATCATGTTGCCATTAAATGCCTCTGGCGATCTTGAAGGCTGTCAGCTAGAAAACGGAAAAGTGATAACACCAAAGGGGTTTAAAGCAGCTTACCAGCAATACATTGATGATGGTTGGGCCACCCTAACCTGCGATCCTGAATACGGCGGCCAAGGTTTACCTGAAGTCATTGGCACCTTTGCCACCGAAATGAAAACAGCCACTAACATGGCCTTTGCCATGTACCCAGGACTAACCCATGGTGCTTATTCGGCAATTCATGTTCATGGCAGCGATCAACTTAAGCAAAAATACTTAGAAAAATTAGTCAGTGGCGAGTGGACAGGTACCATGAACCTCACAGAGTCTCATGCTGGAACCGATTTAGCCCTACTGCGCACTAAAGCAAAACCATTGGGTGATGATAAATTTGCCATTAGCGGCGAAAAGATATTTATCTCATCTGGCGATCACGACTTAGCTGAAAACATCATTCACTTAGTGTTAGCAAAGTTGCCTGACGCACCTGATGGCGTTAAAGGTATTTCGCTATTTGCCGTGCCTAAATTCATGGTCAATGATGATGGCTCCCTTGGTGAAGCAAACACCTTAAGTGCCACCGCCCTTGAACACAAAATGGGTATTCACGGTAACTCAACCTGTGTGATGCTATTTGATGGCGCCGTAGGCGAATTAGTCGGCGCGCCGCATCAAGGCTTAAAAGCCATGTTCACTATGATGAACCAAGCTAGACTCGGTGTGGGAATTCAGGGATTGGGTGTATCAGATATTGCCTACCAAAATGCACTGGTTTACGCCAAAGAGCGTATTCAAGGTCGAGCACTATCTGGCGTTAAGCAAGCTGACCAAGCCGCAGATCCAATTTTAGTTCATGGCGACGTGCGCCGTATGCTGCTGTCGCAAAAATCATTCAATGAAGGCACCCGTGCATTAATGGGCCAACAGGCATTATGGCTTGATCAAGCAGAACGTCATACCGATACAGTTAAAGCAAAACAGGCCTCTGCTCTCGCGGCACTATTTACCCCAATTGTTAAAGGATTTGTCACCGACCAAGGCTTTAAAGCCTGTGTTGATGCGCAGCAAATTTATGGCGGTCATGGCTACATCAACGAATGGGGCATGGAGCAATTTGTCCGTGATATTCGTATTGCCATGCTTTATGAAGGCACTAACGGTGTTCAAGCGTTAGATTTAGTGGGTCGTAAATTGTTATCTGATAAAGGAGCGACATTAAGCCTTTGGTCAGACATGGTGAAACAGTTTATTGGTGAGCACAGCACTAATGACGCAATGAAGCCGTATATTGCAGGGCTAATGGATGCTGCTGGTGATTTAGAAAAAGCCACTGGCTTTATTGCTAAATCTGCCGCCACTAACCCAGATATGATTGGTGCAGCCTCAATGCCTTATATGCAGTTATTTGGTATCTCTGCTCTCGCTTGGATGTGGGCACGCATTGCTGCTACTTCTCTTGAAGCCATTGAAGCTGGAACTGATGAACAAGCTTTTTATCAAGCTAAGTTAAACACAGCCAGCTTTTACATGAACTATTGGGGTTGTCAGACACGAAGCTTACGCAAACAAGTAGAAATGAGTAGCGCAAACATTGCTGCATTTGACGACAATGACTTTTAAGCGATGCTATTAAACCGCATTAACTCTGCAACTAAAAAACAAAAACAGCGCCAATAGGCGCTGTTTTAATTCCATAACGATGTTTGATAACTTATCTAAGAATGAAAGCCACTTGCTTATAATAAAATTTAATCATTTTTAAACTCACTTTTGGACAGTAAGTGAGTTGGCTAACGCCGCTATTTACGGCAAATTTGGAGTGGAGCGGTTTGTGCTAGCGTAGCGTATAAGCACAAAACGAACCAAGGAAAATTTGTCCAGCCAGCTTGCTGGCGGTGCAACATAGCTTTGTTATGAGTTTGATTTACTACCGAAAAAGACCGGGGCAACAATAAACGCCACATATAATTGACCTAACGAAAATATACCAAATAGCAATATAGCCACAGCAGGAGCTACTGAGATAGAAAAGTTGAATACCGACAGTTGAGCGGTTCCACTTTCTGAAAAAGAACCCACAACCAAACTGAGCACCCATATTCCTGTGTACAGCACACCAAGAGCTTTAGCCCCCAATACTCCTTCTGACTTCCTCAAAAACAATAGTACGCCGACGGGCAGCATTGCAATACCAACAATATCAACCCCGTTTCCTGACAAAGATGCTAAGAGAGAGGAAAAACCTGAGATTACATATAATAAAATGACAAACATTAAGCTCAGAGGCATTTCCTTTTTAGATGAACTCAACTCCCCCTCCTATTGACTCATAACGCCCTGCTAATAAGTGAACCATGTGCTGGCGGGCGATTTGCTCAGCAAATGGCGTGACAGCCTTGGTGAATCTGAATTCAGCAGCTTGTTATAAGCCAATTATGGAACCGTTCTTTGAGGGCCGTTCATTTGGAGTTTGATCTCATCAATATATTGTTGAATAACAACCTTTTCCCAAGCCGGATCAATAGACTGTAAATCAGTAAATGCTTTAAGAGCCTTACTGTATTGCTTTTGTTTAAAGTGAGAGATCCCTAAATAGTAATATGCAAATGAATCTGACTTGTTCTCACTTAAACGAGCTTCAGATAACACCTGAAGCTCCCTTAGCTGACCCATGTCATCCAATTTTTGAGCTTCATTGAAAAAATCTTCACGAAACGACGAATTTATTCGATTGCTATTTAAACGATAATTGAAAAAAATAACTCCACCTAACACGAAGAGAATTAGGTAAATCCCATATAGCATCCATTTTATTTGTTCGATATCTTCAGCCATAGACTAACTCCATGTTCTAAGAGCTTATAACAGCTTATTAGCGAGAATTCCGATAAACACCCCAAGGCGACTTACCAAAACCCAATCACTTTTTAGCATAATTTATTAATAATTTTAATAACTTAACAGCCATCAAAATTTAAATCAATCGACTAAATAGTGGATAAAACCGAGAATTGAGATAACCGAGAATTATCTTGGGTCGTTATGTAAACTTCTTTTAAGCCAAAACGCTAACTTTTCAATGATATAGGATTGTTTGATTGGTAAACCCGAGAATTTTTTATTAGTTTTTATTGGCAAGGTTGCTTTATATCACTACTTCAATCTAATCCATTGCCTGCCGCAGGCTTTTGTGCAGATACAACTGCGAGACGCTGCGAGTACGTCCATGTAAGCTCTGCCAAAACATCCATGTTTTGGAAGCTCGCTGCTGCATCTACACTGGGATTATTGTCTCTTCGATTTGACGGTATTTGTGGCAATGATAAGCATAAAAAAATCTAAATATAAAAATCTAAAAGGCACCATTTGAATTGAGGACGTTGAAGAAAATAGCGTGAGCCTGACAGGACGTCAGGCTAGCTTTCGTCGGGCCATGGTCACTCCTTGGCATATATGGACCCATCCGGTTTGCAAGATATTTAATATCGACTTTGAGAATAGTTCATTGCACCCATATATTCGGCCTGTTATTGAGGTACTCCTCTGGCCCTGATGGATATTTGCTTCTACTTTCCTTATCATCCTTACGGCTTCTTTAGAGCCAATGCCAGGCGAAGGTTTTAAGTAGAACAGTCTGACTGTCTCATCATCAATTYAATTATCTTGGCAACTTGGTGGTTGGTAAAACTAATTGTTAGCGCGTTAATGATTACTTTTATGCAGCAGCGATACGATATTCATCTTCTCTTGCTGCTATAACCCACGCTATCCGTGCAAGCTTGTTCGCGACGGCAACACAAGCTCTGTTAAAGCCACGTCTTTCTGCAAGTGCGGTTGCCCAGCG
>NZ_VKHR01000067.1 GCF_009663145.1 Shewanella sp. TC10 | reverse complement strand
GGTTCTACAAAGCGCATKTTAGGTCGTKGCGCTGCTTCAGCTATCGCAAGTGCATCGTTATAGTCATTCTTATTTCCCTGTCTGTAGGGCACGACATACTGAGGCGCTATCAATTTGACTTGATGACCCACTTTCTCAAACTCTCTAGCCCAGTAATTTGCGCCACCACAGGCTTCCATCACAACAAGACAAGGTTCTATTTGAGCAAGAAAAAGTACTAACTCTTTTCGCTTAATTATCTTCTTTTTGACRAGCTTTCCGGCTTTATTAACGCCAACAAAATGAAAAACAGACTTTGCGATATCAAGACCAATTGTAGTAATGTTCATAGTGGACCCGTCCTCTTTCTGATGAGTTTTAGCAACTACATCGTGGCCCATTGCGAGGCCGATTAAAAGTGGATGGGTCCATTCCATTATCCATGCCAAGCTCACGTCCTTTTCTCGATGACCTCAATTCAAATTGATTCTGAAAGGTTTTGTTCTGTGTCTATTAGTGACGAATACAGTTAAATCGAAGAGACACTAATCCCAGCGTAGATGCGTTAATACCCTCGAAAATATGGATGTATCTGCATAAAACGCTGCGGCAGGTAATGGTTTAGATTGAAGCCATGCCTTTCTGTAATAGAGCTAAAATAAATGAAGTATAAAGTTAGAGGTTGTAACTCGCTTTTACTCTTTTTCTTGCTAAGGATGCGAGTTTCAGCTTATTGAATAATTTCAGTCCATTCGTGTAATAAAGGTTTGTTCGTCATCTACAAATGCCACAAAGCCGTCGTAATAGATAAAGACTCGACCTCGTCCCTCAACTAGGCAGGCAAGCTGTGGGTTCAAATCTTCTTCGTTATCCTGACTTTTAAATGTACCAGTATCGGTGATTACGCCGCTGAGTGTAGGCAAATATCCATAAGTGCGCTTGGCTTGATCAATTAGGCTCAATTCACTGGCGCTAGAGAAGCAAGATGGGATAGCACCAGCCTCTTCGATAAACATCGTTTTCAGTTCTTCAAAAGCTGTAATCACCAGCCAGTCAATGCCGTTAACATGATGGATAAACATTGTTTATAAATACCTAGTTTCTCGATAATTCTGATGCGGAGATTTTATCACTATCAGGGGAGAATCTAGTAGAGGTTTAGTTGCTAAAGGTGGTGGTTTTGTCGTTTCATTTCCAAACTCCGTTTGGATTGAATCAAAATCGTGGCGCTTCGCCCACACCAGACGAAAGGGAAACAACAGCATTTCCCTTTTCGATATCCCTGCCGCCCCAAACGAAAAATGCTGAAAAGCGCATATTTTCAACGGGGATTGATCCAGCTTTAGACTTCGTTTGATTACTGCTTCGGCCTTATTCGAAAATGCTACCGCTTCCGATGGTGCATCCCTGCACCACGAAAGCTAGCCTGACGTCCTGTCAGGCTCACGCTATTTTCTTCAACGTCCTCAATTCAAATGGAGTCTTTTAAATGTAAGATCTACTAGCTTTAGCTCTTTAAATTATCACCAATGCTGTCAAATCGAAGAGACAATAAACCCAGTGTAGATGCAGCAGCGAGCTTCCAAAACATGGATGTTTTGGCAGAGCTTACATGGACGTACTTGCAGCGTCTCGCAGTTGTATCTGCACAAAAGCCTGCGGCAGGCAATGGATTAGATTGAAGTGATGGTCTTAAGTCATTGAGCCAATATAGATGAAGTACAAAACATAAACGGGTAACTCTTTTCAGCCCAAAACGTGTTTCAAATGATAGGTAGTAAAGATAAGTAACAGCCAGTAGACCAACTTTTTCTAATCGATAAGTGACTACTGCTGATTACTTCTGATAAGGCATCAATTTCAATGCTCACTTTGTACATATTTGTGCTCGTTTATCCAATACCACTCTGGTAGAGTGCTTATAAATCAATAGCTTTACTTTAGTAAGGCTTAAATAATAGGTTTATTAAATGTGCATGTGCGTTTTGCCAAATAAACGCGCATGGCGCACTATACAAATGTTATGTGTCAGTCACCACTGAGAGGTAATTTATGGAATTAAATATGGATATTAAAGATTGGATTACTATCAGTGCGGTAATAGCTGGCCCAATCTTAGCTGTACAAGCACAAAAGCTCATTGAAAGCATCAAAGAGGGAAAAGAACGAAAGCTTAGATTGTTCCATACTCTTATGGAGACTAGAGCTACCAGACTTTCTGGGTCTCACGTTTCAGCACTGAATATGATTGATTTGGAGTTCTACGGCAGATCACTGTTTGGAAAGCGCTGGCAATCCGAAGCGGATAAAAAAGTCACAAATGCTTGGAAAGTATATAACGATCATTTGAATAACAGGGTTCCTGATGAACGACTTGATGCGTGGACGGAGAAAGGCTACGAGTTATTTACAAGCCTACTTTATGCGATGTCACAGTCGCTGGGGTATGACTTCGATGAAGTTCAACTTAAAAGAGACTGCTACAGTCCAATTGCGCATGGTCGAATAGAACGAGAACAAACTCGAATACGGGAAGGTTTAGTGGATATTCTGGACGGTAAACGCTCTATTCCTATGGCTGTAACCTATTTACCTCCCTACCATCCAATTGATCCCGCTGAACAATCAGAAACACATAACAAATCAATCCAGCCGACCGCTGACGCGTCGGCTGATTGAGGCGTTACCGAATATCCGCTTGCCATATTTTCACTACTGAGGCTCATCACTTTAAGAGCTTTGACTCTATTCAATTTCTGTCCAAAAATAAGCTTTCAAACTTTATCCATTGAAGACCTTGGTAGATATAACTAAACCAAAGGTGCGAGCTTCATTAATTCAGCAATATTTTGCACTCCAAGTTTATCCATTAGTTTTGAACGATGAACTTCGATGGTTCTGACCGCAACGCATAATTCGTTAGACATCTGTTTATTAGTGTTACCTGCAATAACCAGTTTAAAAATTTGATGTTCACGCTCAGATAGGGCATCAATCAAAGCCAAATTATGCATTTTCCAATGCTGGCGCGTACTGTACTGAAGGCCTTTTTCAATTGACTGAGATAAGACTTTGCCTTGGACTGGTTTTTGAAAGAAATCAAAAGCACCTTGTTTAAATGCATCGACAGCCATAGGTACATCACCGTGACCTGTGAGGAAAATAATCGATAATGGACTTTTAGCTTCAATCAGTAATTGCTGCACTTCTGGGCCACTGAGGCCTGGCATCCTGGCATCTAAAATAACGCAACCTGCCAGCGACAAATCAACATTCGCTAAAAAGCGGTCACCGGAATTAAAGCTTTCGATTTGATAGCCAAAACCATCCATTAAAAAGGTTATTGAGTCGATGATGGCATCGTCATCATCCACCAGATAAACAGGTCCCATACTATTTTTCTGCACAGTAATTCCTTGCTAGAAACGAATGCTTAATTGATAAGTATCTCAGTTTGAGCCGATAAGCGAACTAATTTATACAAAGCATGAAATGCATCACGTTGCGCCAGAGTGGCACGTCGTAAGCTTATTATACTTTTCTAATGAAGGTTTTTACTGTGCTGCGGATATTATTAGTTCTTATAGCCATCAGTTTTTTATCGCCTGTTCACGCTAAGCCACAAGAGCTTTATGTGGGCGTGTTAGCTAATTGGGGAGATCAGCAAGCGATTGCTAGGTGGACACCCATGATGGATTATTTGAATGAGCAGGTTCCAGGAACAAACTTTCATGTTTATCCCGGTAATTTTGAGGCGCTTAATAAGGCTATGGAAACCGGAAAAATTCAGTTTATTATCACTAATCCAGGCCAGTACCTTTTCTTATCGAACCAATTCCCTTTATCGTGGCTAGCGACCATGCGCTCGCGCCGGCATAACGGGGCAACGTCGGCCATTGGTTCGGCCATTATTGTTAAAGCAGATAGCGATTATCGCACCTTATATGATTTAAAGAATAAGACTATTGCAGCCAGTGACCCCCATGCTTTGGGCGGGTATCAGGCGACCATTGGCCTAATGCATAAGTTAGGTATGGACACTAAAAACTACTTTAAAGATGTAAAGTTTCTAGGGTTTCCATTGGATCCGCTTTTATATCAAGTACGCGATGGCAATGTAGCTGCTGCAATAACCCCTTTATGTACCTTTGAAGATATGGTGGAGCGAGGGCTGATTAAAGAGGACGAGTTTCGAATATTAAACCCTAGTCGCCCTGAAGGTTTTGATTGTCAGTGCAGCACCCACCTTTATCCTAATTGGTCGTTTGCAGCCAACGAAAGCGTAGATATTGGGCTCAGTAAGCAAATCACCCAAGCGTTAATGGATTTACCTTCAGAACATCCTGCAGCGATACAAGCAAAGCTCAAGGGGTGGACATCGCCAATAAGTCAGTTAGCAGTGATTCAATTATTCAGTGAATTACATGTTGAAAATTCTGAAGTGAATCGCTGGGACACCTTATTGCGCTGGCTAAATGACAACCGTCACTGGGGTGGTTTAGCAGTGCTGTTGTTTCTTGTCGCCACCATTTATCACTTATGGATCGAATATCGTTTTCATCAAAAAAGTGAGTCATTAATTGAGTCTGAGCGTCAGTTAAAACAGCAAGAACTCGCCTTAGAAAAACTGCAAAGCGCTGCCATTATTGGTGAGATTGGTGCAGGGCTCGCTCATGAGATAAATCAGCCGATAGCAGCCATAACCAGTTATAGCGAAGGCGCGTTAATGCGAATGGAAAATCAGCAGCCGTTTGATCAACAAAAAGCCACTGAACTGCTCACTAAAATATATCAACAGTCGACCCGAGCTGGGGAAGTTGTACATCGAATCCGTGGACTATTAAAGCGTAAAGAAGCGGTGATGGTGGACGTCAATATTTTAAGTTTAGTGGATGAAAGTGTCTCATTATTAAAACTTGAATTAGCAAGGCATGACATCAGTATCGAAAATAGCACTAAAGGAGAGCCATTTTTTATTACTGCAGACAGGGTGGGCTTGATGCAAGTACTGATAAATTTAATCAAGAACAGTATCGATGCAATCAGTGACCCTAACCTAACGGAAGAGATTAAGCGCAGAAAAATTGTCATCGCAATGGACTTTAAAGAGCAGCAAGTGGATGTGTCGATTATTGATAATGGTCCCGGGTTACCCGCAGAGTCAGATGCGTTAATGGCTACCTTTTACACCACTAAAGAGAACGGTTTAGGGTTAGGGTTAGCGATTTGCAATGAAGTTATTAAAGAGCATGAGGGCGCATTCAGTCTTAAAAACCGTCAAGATGTTCAATCTGGCTCTATTGCAAAAATCAGTTTGAAAAAAAGAGGCTGCGAGCAAAAAGTAATTAGCTAATTCGAGCTTGTTATTTTCAGATTATTTAAATGAGATTGTGCAATTAAGGAAATGATTTTTGGATATTAAAGGCTGCCAGTTTGGCGGTCTTTTTTATTTTTATTCGAAATGTGGTTTACCACAATAGCTAAAATAATAAGGCTGTGTTGGTGGTTTTTTAAACCGTGAACATAGTCACAAACCAAGATACCAAGCTATCGATATGTGGTTTACCACAATATTCAATTGGCTTCTCCTGTTTGAGAATGATGAAAACCTTAGAACTACTTAACCGCGATGCAATTCAGTTTATAGGATTGGAAGTACGTCGATTAAGGCTCTTGGGAATCGTTGTCAATTGGGAGAAGTACCATGAAACTAGATCGGCGAACCTTTATCAAAGGCGCAGGAGCAGGCACCGCAGGTTGTGCCCTTGCTTCGCTGCCAGGCTCAATTGCAGCTTTGGGCAATGTCTCACTCAAAGGTAGTGAAACGTCTGTCGCAAGTAGCTGTGAAATGTGTTCTACACGTTGTCCTATCTCTGCCCGTGTCGTAAATGGCAAAAACGTATCCATTCTCGGTAATAAAAATGCCAAATCATTTGGTGGTGCTGTTTGTGCTCGCGGTGGTGCAGGCCATAGTTTACTTTACGATAAGCAGCGTATTGTTAAGCCACTGAAGCGAGTGGGCGAGCGTGGTGAAGGCAAGTGGGCTGAAATTGAGTGGGATGAAGCTTATAGTCTGATTGCTGAAAACCTCAATAAAATTAAAGCTAAGCATGGGGCAGAGTCAGTAGCATTTTCGTCTAAGTCAGGTTCTCTTGAAGGTCATCTTTTCCATCTTGCGAAAACATTTGGCAGCCCTAATACCTTTACTCACGCATCAACCTGTCCAGCGGGTTATGTGGTTGCAGCAAAAGCCATATTCGGTGGCAAAATCAAACGCGATCTAAGCAATTCAAAGTACATCATCAACTTCGGACATAACTTATATGAAGGCATCAACATGTCCGAAACTCGCGGCATGATGAACGCTCAAATGGAAAAAGGCGCAAAGCTAGTGGTATTTGAACCGCGCTTTTCTATCGTGGCTGACAAAGCCGATGAGTGGTATGCGATTAAGCCAGGCACTGATGTCGCGGTTGCGTTGGCCATGTGTCACACGCTTATTCACGATGATTTGTACGATAAAGATTTTGTCGCGAAATACGTTGAAGGCTTCGATGAGTTCGCTAAAGAAGTTAAAAACTACACCCCAGAGTGGGCTGAAGCCATTAGTGATGTTCCTGCTGAAGATATTCGCCGCATAACCCATGAATACGCAGCTGCAGCGCCACATGCGTTAGTGGATTTTGGTCACCGGGCTTCGTTCACAACTGAAGAGTTTGAAATGCGCCGCGCGTTATACGCTGCCAATGTATTGGTGGGTAATATTGAACGTAAGGGCGGTTTATATTTTGGTAAAAAAGCACCCAAATATAATAAGTTTGCTGGTGAAAATGTAGCTCCTACGCTGTCTAAACCTGGGGTTAAAAATCTGCCCCAAATAGATGCTAAACGTATTGATATGGTGGATGAACAATACTCCTTGTTATGGTCATCTGGCGGCGTTTATCAAAGTATTCTAGACGCCACACTCAACGCTGTGCCTTATCAGCTCCATGGCTGGGTAATGAGCCGTACTAATCCAATGCAAACCATGACTGATAGAGCGCGCATTGTTGAATCAATGCAGAAGCTGGATTTTGTGGTGGCGTGTGATTTGTACATCACTGAGAGCGCAGCCTACGCTGACGTATTCTTGCCTGAATCCACCTATCTTGAACGTGATGAAGAGATTAAAGATAAGTCAGGTAAAAATCCTGCTTATTATGTGCGTCAGCGTGTAGTGGATACCATTGGTGATACCAAACCTAGCTGGCAAATTTGGAAAGAGGTCGCTGACAAGTTAGGCCAAGGTGAGTATTTCCCTTGGGATAACATGCAAATCCTGCAAATGTTCCAAGTGAATAAAGACGTTAAATTATTAGACAAGATTAAGCGTGATGGTTGGGTCAGCTACGGTAAGCCGCTGATGCTGCGTGAACCAAGCATGGTCAATACGTTTGTGTCTGAGTACCCCAATGCCATTACTCCTGATGAAGATACCACTTATGCCAGCCATATGAGCTTCAAAACGCCTTCAGGGAAAATTGAATTAAGTTCCAGCAAAGTTGAAAAAATGGCGCCAGGGCGCGGGGTGATTAAATACCGCGAAGTGAATATGAAAAAAGCAGACGAGCTATTTTTCATTCAAGGCAAAGTGGCGGTTCATACCAATGGTGCGACGCAAAATGTACCAATGCTAGCCAATCTTATGTCTGATAACGCCTTGTGGATCCACCCTATTACAGCGGGATTAATGGGTATTTCTAGTGGCGATAAAATTCGCATTTATAACGATACAGGTAGTGAAGAAGGTCATGCTCTGGTTACGCCAGGTATTCGCCCTGACACTGTATTTGCTTATATGGGCTGCGGTTCCAAAAACAAAGAGCTTGCACGTGCTACCGGTAAAGGTATTCATTGCGGCAACTTACTTCCTCACGTTACCTCTCCGGTTACTGGCATGAACTTGCACACTACCGGCGTCAAAATAGCCAAGATTTAATCGGAGTTCATTATGACTAAACGTTATGTCCTTGTGCACGATGAAAACAAGTGCATTGGCTGCCAAGCGTGTAATGTCGCTTGTCGCAGTGAAAATAATGTCCCTGAGTCGGTGACCCGTATTCAGGTGAGAATCGAGGGGCCTTACGGTAATTTCCCTCACCTTCATTTTAAATATAACCGCGTATCGTGTGAGCAGTGTGAGAATGCTCCGTGTGTGAAAGTCTGCCCAACTGGCGCGGCTTACGTTAATGATGATGGCATTGTGTCTATCAATGAAGGCAAGTGTGTTGGTTGCTTGTATTGTGTAGCAGCTTGCCCTTATAAAGTGCGCTTTATTAACCCTGAAACCCGCGTGCCAGATAAGTGTGACTTCTGTAAAGAGACTCGTTTAGCTCGCGGCGAAGAGCCAGCTTGTGTCGCGGTTTGTCCCACTCAAGCACTGACCTTTGGTGATGCGAATGACTTAAGTTCTGAAGTGAGTCAGTTGCTAGACACCAAAAACCATTATCAACAAAAAGTGAATCTAGGCACTGAGCCAAGGGTTTATCGTATTCCTAGCCGTAAAGGAGGGATCAAAGCATGAATAATATCTGGGGCTCAATGGAGCAATACGATCCAGTCGTCTGGAACTGGATAATCGCAGTGTATTTATTTATGGCTGGGTTATCAGCAGGTTCAATGCTGGTGGCAATAGGGCTCAAATGGTACAAGCAAAGCCGTGGCTTACCCGCTGAAGGCTTACCTGTCATCAAAGCCGCTGCAGTGGTAGGGCCTGGGGCAATTTGTTTAGGGATGGCGCTGTTAGTGCTTGATTTAACAAAGCCATTTGAGTTTTATCATATCCTCCTGAACTATAACTTTACCTCGGTGATGGCTTGGGGTGTGTTAGCACTGTTATTTTATATTCCGCTGGTATTTGTATTTGCAGGCTTAGTATTTGAAAAACCATTACTTCATTATGCGCCATGGTTATCTGGTGTGGTTAAGGTATGCCGTCAAATCGAAAATAGCTTAAATAAACTGATTTTTGTGCTGGCGATAGGGGTTGGGGTTTACACAGGCTTCTTATTATCTGCGCTAATTAGTTACCCGATTTTAAACACTGCAGTATTGCCTGCACTGTTTTTAGCCTCGGCGTTGTCGGTGGGCTCTGCGGGTAATATTTTAGTGGCGACCTTGTTCTTCAGTAAAAAAGAGTCTGATTGTATCGAGCAAGTTCACCGTATTGAATATCCAGTGGCCTTTAACGAAGCCTTATGTTTAGTCTTGTTGTTTGTTGGCCTTAACTTCTCAGGCCCTGCTGCGCAAGCTGCAACATCAGCCATCACTACAGGAACCTGGGCAAGTGTGTTCTGGTTAGGAGTTGTTGGTTTAGGGCTTGTTGTGCCAGTACTTGCTAGCACGGTTGCACCCAAGTCATGGCGTCATACTAAAGGGTTCTTAATTACAGTTTCATGTAGCACCATTCTTGGGGTGTTAGCTCTAAGGCACTTTGTGGTGTATGCCGGTCAAAGTTATATTAGTTAGTCAGCACCATTAAAAAACAATGCCGCTGCTTTTATAGAGTCAGCGGCATTTTTGTTGCTATTTACAAGTGACTTTTACAAATGACCTTTGCCACTGACAATCACAAGTGATTTTTGCCAAAGGCAATCACAAGTGATCTTAGTAATCGTTACTCATATTGGATGTCACAAAGAGTGTGCTAGATTATCGATGCTCTAAGCTGGCAGAAAATAGACATAAAAAAACCACCGAGAAGGTGGTTTTTTTTGAAAGCAAAAGTACGTTAGCTTTTAGCTCGCTTCATTGCAGTGAAGAACTCATCGTTTGTTTTGGTCATTGCCAATTTATCGATAAGGAATTCCATGCCTGATACTTCATCCATTGGATTAAGGATTTTACGTAAAATCCACATTTTCTGAAGTTCATCTGGCGTTGTTAGCTTTTCTTCACGACGTGTACCTGAGCGGTTGAAGTCAATCGCTGGGAAAACTCGTTTTTCAGCTGCTTTACGAGAAAGGTGTAACTCTTGGTTACCTGTACCTTTAAATTCTTCGTAAATCACTTCATCCATTTTAGAACCAGTATCAACTAGCGCTGTTGCGATAATAGTTAAGCTGCCACCGTGTTCGATGTTACGAGCTGCACCAAAGAAACGCTTTGGACGATGAAGTGCGTTAGCATCAACACCACCGGTAAGTACTTTACCTGATGATGGGATAACCGTGTTGTAAGCACGAGCAAGACGCGTGATTGAGTCTAATAAGATAACGACATCTTTCTTATGCTCAACTAAACGTTTGGCTTTCTCGATAACCATTTCAGCCACTTGTACGTGACGTGATGCAGGCTCATCGAAAGTAGAAGCAATAACTTCACCTTTAACCATGCGCTGCATTTCGGTTACTTCTTCAGGACGTTCGTCGATTAGCAATACCATTAACACCACTTCTGGGTTGTTATGGGTAATGCTTTGCGCCATGTTCTGTAGCAGTAAGGTTTTACCTGCTTTTGGCGGAGCAACGATCAAACCACGTTGACCTTTACCAATCGGAGAACATAAATCAAGAATACGTGAAGTGATGTCTTCAGTAGAACCGTTACCACGTTCCATTCGCAGACGATCTTCAGCATGCAGTGGGGTAAGGTTTTCGAATAAGATTTTTGAGCGGGAATTTTCAGGCTTGTCGAAGTTAACTTCGTTGACTTTTAGCAGAGCAAAATAGCGTTCACCGTCTTTCGGTGGGCGGATTTTACCAAAAATGGTATCACCGGTACGCATATTGAAGCGTCTGATCTGGCTTGGTGAGACATAAATGTCATCTGGGCCAGCTAAGTAAGAACCATCTGAACTTCTTAAAAATCCGAATCCATCTTGGAGGATTTCTAATACACCGCCACCAAAGATATCTTCACCGCTTTTGGCGTGGGCTTTCAGAATGGAGAAAATGATGTCCTGCTTGCGAGCACGGGCCATATTTTCTAATTTCATGCTTTCTGCTAGTGAAACTAGGTCTGATATAGACGTGTCTTTTAATTCAGTTAAATTCATGTTGGGGGTCTTGTATTACGCGACGATGCTTACCGCAATCAATCATAGGGTATAACAATGTTGAAATGTGTGATTGATAAGCGAGTAGGAGTTTAGTTGAAAAAATCTGCTGAATAAATTAGCACTATATGGACTGGGCGTCCAGAATTTTAGCGAAATAACGGCACAAATTGTTCACATATTGTGCCGATAATCACTATTCAAGCTTAAAATGCGCAGCTTTACCATGTGGTGTGTCGGTTGAGTTAACTAAATATTGTTAGTTTATAAACAATAACGAGCCAACTTGATTAGCTCGTTATGAATAAAATTCAACTTTAAACCGATAAGCTGTGATTTTAATAAGAGGCTTGATTAAGCTTTTGCGTCAATGAACTCTTTTAATTGAGTCTTTGATAATGCACCTACTTTAGTGGCAACTAACTCGCCGCCTTTGAACATTAATAATGTAGGAATGCCACGTACGCCGTACTTAGCAGGTGATACATTATTTTGGTCAACGTTAAGTTTAGCTACAGTAATCTTACCCGCGTACTCTTCAGCTACGTCGTCTAAGATTGGGGCAATCATTTTACAAGGACCACACCATTCAGCCCAGAAGTCTACCAATACAGGCAATTCTGAGTTAATGACGTCATTTTCGAAGCTGTCATCGCTTAGGTATACAATTTTATCGCTCATGTAAATCTCCAGATTTGGCACCATTGCTAGTTTATTAATGGCTTACCATGTATATTGGGGCGGTTAAATAGTTTTCAAGTAAACGTGTGGGCTATTTCAAACGATTGAGTCTTTTTTTGCAACACTAACGAGTATGCTTGTGCTATGAGCGAAACACATTTATCTACCCAAAAGTTCGCTGACTTCCCTTTGAAACCAGAGGTACTTCAGGCTTTAAACGAAAATGGCTTTGAATTTTGTACGCCAATTCAGGCGTTATCTCTCCCCATTTTATTACAACAAAAAGATATTGCAGGTCAGGCACAAACAGGTACTGGCAAAACAATGGCTTTTTTAGTGGCTACTTTTAACCACCTTTTATCTGTTGCCGTACCAGAAGGGCGACAAGTCAATCAGCCACGTTCAATTATTATGGCGCCGACTCGCGAATTAGCGATTCAGATTGCAAAAGATGCCAAATTACTTGAAAAACATACTGGCCTTAAAGTCGGTATCGTTTATGGCGGTGAAAGTTATGATGTACAGCGTCAAGTGCTTGATGCTGGTGTTGATATCTTAATTGGTACAACAGGCCGTATTATCGATTACGTTCGTCAAGGTGTGATCAGTCTGAACTCAATTCAGGCGGTAGTACTTGATGAAGCAGATCGCATGTTTGATTTAGGTTTCATTAAAGACATTCGTTTCTTATTCAGACGTATGCCAGATGCTAAGTCACGTTTAAACATGCTTTATTCGGCAACCTTGTCGATGAAGGTGCAAGAGCTTGCTTATGATCATATGAATGATCCTGAGAAAGTTGAAATTGCCCCTGAGCAAAAAACGTCTAAGAACATTAAAGAAGAAATTTTCTATCCATCAACAGAAGATAAAATGCGTCTGTTGTTGACCTTACTCGAAGAAGATTGGCCTGAAAAAGCCATTATTTTCTCAAATACCAAGCACAGCTGTGAAAAGGTATGGTCATGGTTAGAAGGTGATGGTCATCGTGTTGGTTTACTGACTGGTGATGTGCCGCAAAAGAAACGTATTCGTATTCTTGAGCAATTCACTTCTGGCAAACTCGATTTGTTAGTGGCGACGGATGTTGCTGCCCGTGGCTTGCACATCTCTGATGTATCTCATGTATATAACTATGATTTACCAGATGACTGTGAAGATTACGTTCACCGTATTGGCCGTACTGGCCGTGCCGGTCAAAAAGGCGTGTCAGTGAGCTTTGCATGTGAAGAGTATGCATTGAACTTACCTGCAATTGAGACTTACATTAAGCACTCAATTCCAGTAACGAATTACGACCGTGAAGCATTACTTGATGATTTACCGCCTCCAGTGCGTATTCATCGTAAACACCCAACGACACGTGGTCGTGATGGTGGTAATCGTAACGGTGCACACCGCAGCGGTGGTCGTCCACCACAAAGGAACCGTAGACACTCGTAAATGACTGGTTCAGCTACATTACCTTGTTACGCCGCGATAACGCTTGGCTCAAATAGCTTTAATATGTTGGTTGCCCAAACATTGGATGGCCAACCAACGATTATTGCTAAATATAAGCAAAAAGTGCGTTTGGCTGAAGGTATTGGCGAGGATAATCGCTTAGCTGAAGTCGTATTACAACGTGGTCTCGATTGCTTATCCATGTTCGCTGAGATGCTTGAAAAGCATCAGGTCGCTCAGCAACATGTCGCTGTTTTTGCAACGGCAACCCTACGCGTTATTTCTAATGCTGACGAATTTCATCAACGCTCGTTACCGATTTTAGGTCATCCTATTGAAGTGATTAGCGGCCTGCGTGAAGCTGAACTCATTTACCAAGGCATGGCAGCCACCACAGAAGGTGATGGTCAACGTTTGGTGATTGATATTGGCGGTGCTAGCACTGAGTTTATTATCGGTAATGGCAATCAAGTGCTATTTAAAACCAGTTTAGACTTTGGTTGTGTTCGCTTTAATCAGCAGTTTTTTAATCAAGTCCCTTATCAACTTCATCATTTTGAACAAGCCAAATTAGCCGTATCAAAGGCACTAGAACCGCATAGTGAGTTATTGAGAGAATTAGGCTGGCAAGGCGTTGTAGGTGCCTCTGGCGCAGTACAATCTGTAGTCTCAGTATTAAATCATCGTGAGTTATCAGAAATCATCACCCTCAAAGTGTTATACCGTTTTCGTGATGAAGTATTGGCGCAAAAAAATGAGTCGCTGCACCATATTCAAGGGTTGTCAGCAGAGAAAGCTCCAACGTTTGCCTCAGGAATTGCGATTTTAATCGCCTTGTTTGAACTGCTAGATATCGAATCACTTAACCTTTCTGGCGGTGCACTGCGAGAAGGCGTATTAGCCATGTTAGCTGAACGAGTTGAGCAAACTGAAAAAGCTATTTCATAGTTTAGAGTTTAGAGTTTAGAGTTTAGAGTTTAGTTACTCAAAAGCAGCAAAAGTACACAAAAAAGGCGCTAACTAACGTTAGCGCCTTTTTATTATCAATAAATCAGATGCTTAAATACTGATTATTTAACGATTTTCAATAAGTCTTGCTCTAAAGTCACTTCAGGGCGTTCTACGATACGGCCAATTTCTTTACCGTCTTGCTCAACGATGAAAGTTGGGATACGAGTGAACTCGTAATTAGCTGCTAAGCCTTCTGGATCAAGCTTGCTGCGATCAACACCAATGTAGGTGACAGTGATATTTGGGTTAGCAACTTCTTCGATTAGCTTCATGAAACGTGGTGTTTCACGGTGGCAATCTGGACACCAAGTACCAATAATCACCACAACATTCGTTGGCGTGGTAATGGCCTTTAACTCAGAGATAGTCGCGGCATCTGTTTGATAGTTTTCAAACTCTTCTGCATATCCTGGTAAATCTTTTTCTAATGCTGAAATTTCAACAATACCTGTGATAATCACTTCTTGTTTCTCCTCGCTACATGTCGCCATGAAGCCTGATTGCTCTTCATCAAATGCACAGCCGCTGCTTGCTAAGGCTGAACCTACAACCAATTGGCTGCTAAAGAAAAGGGCGGTTGTGGCTAATAATGTTTTAACAGTTTTATGCATGATAAAGTCTCATGAAAGAAGAATGCAATTATTCAATCATTTTGACGTAAGTTAGGGAAGTTGAATATGAGCTAGCTGTTAGCTAGATCACTCACATAGGCAATAATTCAAAGAGAAATTTGAACTTGCCCATAAGAGTGAAAACTACTGTTACATTGATAAGAATCTTATCGCATATCATATTCCCGATGCAGTGCTTTGACGTTCATGAGGCTGCTTTTCACTAGAGAATATGTGCCAAGATTGCTCAATACCTGACTCTTGCCATTTTGCGACTGCCACCAGCCTATGTTGTCGGCCTTTGATTGAGGCTGGGATCATGTTGTCTTCAAAATACACTTGCGAGGTAATTTGCTGCTCGCTGATCCCTTGAGCCACAATTAAGCGGGTAATTTCAGCCGTTCTTTTTTTAGCAAGCTCATGATTATAGTCATCGCTACCTTCAGGGCTGGTGTCACCGATTAAATAGATTTTTGCGTCAGGGTGATGTTTAACGGCATTGACCATTTTTGCTAATCTGCGTGACTCGTATGGCGTTAATGTGTGCTCATCGAACTCGAACATCACTACTCTGCTGGCTTTCTTTTCAATAGTGGTGGCATTTTCACAACCATCATTGTTAATCACCGAACCTGAAGGGGTGGTTAAGCAAAGATCTCGTGCTGTGATTACGCCGTCGGCATCTATGTCGGTTAAATCTCTGCTTTGCTGCTCAACCATTGCAGGTTTTGGGGTTTCAATACAAGCCGTGAGTAAAAGCGGCATGAGGCAAAGAGGTAGTAGGTTAATGAGTTTCATATTACTTCTCCTCTTGCCATTGTGTTGGTGTGTCGACTCTAAATGATTCAATTAGCTGTCCTGTTGCGTTGATCAAACGGTATGAGGCGATATGATAATTGTAATAGGCACTGAGGTAGTTTTTACGTGCAAGATAAACTTCAACTTTCGCATCAAGTACATCCAGTAATGAGCGTCTGCCTAATTCAAATTGGCGTTGGTAACCTTGCTCTGCTTGAACAGCTTGGTCAACATTCACTTGATAGAACTTACGCTGTTGGCCGACAAACTCGTAAGCATTCCAAGCTAGACGAGTGCCTTCAATGACTTGCTTTTCGGTTTGCTGGCGAATGGATTTAGCTTGCTGAACTTGCCACGCTGCGGCTTCGGCGCGGTCATTGGTTGAGCCACCATTATATAAATCATAGCTCAGCATTAGCATGGCTCGGGCGTCTTCATCTGGGCCTTCGATGCCACCGATATTGTCATTTTTATTGGCTTGTAGCTCGATAGATAGCTTAGGCCAATAATCACTCTTTTCCCGCTCATACTGTGACGAAGCTGCTTGAGTATCACTGATGGCGGCGTCTATCTCAGGGTGGTTTTTAACGGCTTGCTCAAGGGCAAGTTTTAAAGAGGTAGGCACATAGGTAAAGTCAGGCTTGGCATCGTGAAGCTCAGTGGGAAGCTGGCCTACAAGGTCATAGTATCTTGCTTGTAAATCCATTTGCTCATTTCGGGCAGCAAGGTAGCCTGATTGACTGGTTGCTACTCGAGCTTTGACTTGAGCAACATCTGATTCGCTACTGAGTCCCTTGGCTTGACGTAATATAATGTCTTTTAAAATATCTTCGTGTTCAGCAATATTTCGTTCAGCCAAGCCGACAACTCGATTAGATAGCATTAAATTTAAATAGACATTCGCCACATCTAAACTTAAATTTTCCGCTTCAGAAATCAATCCGAAACGTTCTGCTTCTTGTTCAAATTCAAGTCGGTCTATTTCAGATGTAGTTCTAAAACCATCGAACAAAAGTTGCGAGACCTTTACACCGAGTTCAGTGCGGTTTAAATCTGTGTCTACTCGTTGTCCGCTGTTATAGCGCACTTCTTCATAGCCAACTCCACCATAGAGTTTCACTTGTGGCAGGTAGTCTCCGACAGCGGCTTTTTTGTATCTAACAGCCGCTTCAAAACTGGCATATTTTTGCTGCAGTCTTGGGTGATGATTTATTGCTTCAGCCACAGACTGTTCTAGCGTCATTGCTTGAACTTGAGTTGACATCACTAAAGCAGAAATGAATAGCAGTTTTTGCATAGTATCCTTACCTTCTAGTAACCTTACGGTTCTCTTAGCGCATTTGCTTTGGCTCGTAGTAACGGCTTAAGCCAATAATTTAATACGGTTTTATGACCAGTTAAAATATCCGTGGAAGCTTGCATACCTGAAATAATCGGCCAACCATTGAGCTGGTTTTCATCGGTTTGTATGTGAGCTTCATAATAGGTAGTGCCATCCTCAAGTTGCTGAGCATCGGGGCTGACATAAATCACTTCCCCTTTAATGCCACCATAAATGACAAAGTCGTAAGCGGTAAACTTCACCATGGCCTTTAAGCCTTTGTGAACAAAGGCGATGTCTTTAGGGGCAATATGGCTTTCAATGATCAATTGATCATCTTGAGGCACAATTTCCATAATGACTTGTCCCGGTTCAACCACTTGTCCTGCTGAGCGCACTAAGATGTTGGATACGCTGCCTGCAACAGGGGTGGTGATTTGGGTTCGCTCAAGCCTATCGGCGAGGGCCTTCATATTCTCGGTCAAAGCGGATAGTTCGTTACTGGTTTTGTTACGTTCGTCTGTTGTGCGATTGATAAAGTCTAGCGCTACATTTCTGCGTTCTGCCACTGCTTGACTAATCGCGGCTTGCAGTTGTCGCTCACTTGCTTGAGACGCCGATAACTCGCCCTGTAGTCTTACCGCGTCTCGTTCTAATTTTAATAGTTCTAATTCTGCAACAGCGCCTTCACTGACCGCCTCACGTGTCATTCGAATCTCTTGTTTAGCCATGCTAAGTCCGCTGCGCTGTGCATCGATATTAATATTGACTTCTTCTTTAGCTTGGCGCTTTTGTTCAACGATTTGGGCTGTTTGATCCAGCTGCGACGCTAGTTGAGACAGTTGCGAAGAATAAATAGCTTGAGCACGACGATTGGCTGAAGGATCAAGTACCTCAAAGGTTTGTGGGGTTATTTGTACTTGTGAAAACCATAGAGGTTGCTCGTCATCAATGTAAACACTGTCTAGTAAGGCTTCTAAACGAGTTAACTGATTTTTTAAGGCAAAACTGTTGAGCCTGGCTTCATGAAAGGCCGATGCAAAACGTAGCTCATCAATCACTAATAGTGTTTGTCCTGCGGTGACACTGTCGCCTTCTTTGACGAGGATTTCTTTCAAGCTGCCGCCATCTAAGCTTTCTATTTGTTGTACCGCATTGGCAGGTACCACTTTACCTTCACCGACGACAACTTCTTCTAAAGTGGCGAACGCAGCCCAAATAACAGTGGCGCATAACAGGGCGAAACTGAGTAAAATGACGATATTGGCACGTTTGGCGCCTTCGAGGTGTTTGATATGCATGCTGGCACTCATGATTTCACCTCTTTTTTAACGCTATGTTGACGGACATTGACAGCTTTTATTCGTCGCTTGTTCGGTTCAAGTAATTCGCTTGCTGACTTTTCGCCAATAATATTGCCTTTGTCCATGACAATAATTCGGTCGCATAAACTTAAAACTTTGGGGTTGTGTGAAGAAATAAGTAATGTGCAATCAGTTGTATTCATTTTCAGACTACTGATGATTTGCATTTCACTGCGCTCATCCATTGCACTGGTCGGTTCGTCTAAAATTAATAACGTTGGCTGCCTCAGCAGAGTGCGACATAGGGCTATGGCTTGGCGCTGACCACCCGAAAGTTGCCTACCAAATTCGCCAACCTGGCTGTTAAGCCCGCTACCTAATCTGTCCATGAGTTTATCAATACCTGTGGTCATCATGGTTTGGGCAAGTAAGGCTTCATCTACATTATCGAGTCCATACAATAGGTTATCTAGCACAGTACCATAGACTAAATTGGGTTGTTGGCTCATGTAACCAATGTATTGTCTTAGACGGTTAATAGACCATTGCTGGGCTTCTAGCTGGTTATAAAATAGCTGGCCTTCATTGAGTTGATATTGACCCGCAATCAATGCCATTAATGTGGATTTTCCCGCGCCGGCGGGGCCATAAAAGCCAATTTTTTCGCCTGCTTTTATATCAAGGTTGATATTGCTAAAAGCAGCGAGAGGTTGCTCAGGGTAACTGAAGCTGGCTCCACGAAGGTGCAAACTGCCATTAAAAGGAAATTGTGACACACTCACAGATTGCTGTTGGTTCTCTTGCGGTAAGTCTAAAATTGACTCTACTGAAGTAATAGCTGAGCGAGTCTGTTGATATTTAAGCAGCAACATCGCAATTTGATTGATTGCGCTTGAAGCTCTGCCGCTCAGCATTACAATGGCAATTAACCCACCCATACTTAAGTTGCCTTGATGAATTTGATATACCCCAGTAATGATTAAGCCAATAGACACTAATTGCTGACAATTCATTACGCTATGGCTAAGGGTATTGGAGCTAATGCGGGACTCATTTTGCCAATCAGCTAGGCTGCTAACGGTTTCATGCCAGATACGTGATGCTTTAGTTTGACCATTATTTTGTTTAATTTCAGCCAACATGTTTAAGCTTTCAACGAGATGGGCTTGGCGTTGAGTAGAGAGCTTAGATGACTCTTCAATAGTGACGGATAATCGTTTTTGCATGAAAACACTCAGTAAAATGAGCACAAGCATGCAGGTCAGTGGCACAAACACCATGACACCGCCAAGCCAAGCAATTAACACGAGAAATAATAAGGTGAAGGGTAAGTCCACTGCAGTGACGAGAGTCACTGAGGTAATGAAGTCACGGATACTATCAAATTCTTGCAGCTGTTTTGCAAATGCCCCTGAAGAAGCTGGGCGATTTTCTAATCGCATGCCAATGACTTTTTCAAATAAGACAGAGGAGAGTTTTATATCAACCTGTTTGCCAGCCACATCCGCTAAGCGGGTTCGCGCTTGACGCAATAACCAGTCAAAAACAATCGCAATTGAGGCACCACTAGCCAGTACCCATAAAGTATCGATAGCTTGATTAGGTACGACTCTATCATACACATTCATGGTAAATAACGGCGTGACGAGTGCCAGTAGGTTAATAGCCAAGGAACCGATTAAAAAGCTGCCATAAAAGGGTTTTACTTCATCAAATGCCGCTAAAAGCCAATGCCTTTTAGTGTCTTTATGGTGCTCAGTACCACGAGTGTCGAGTTGCTCAAGTGGCTTGATATACCAACATAAGCTGAGCTTAGTATTAAATTGCTGAGTAAAATCTCGAACATCTAGAACGGAGTCCTCACCAGTATCACTGACGAGGTGATAATGACCTTGCTGCTGGTGAGTCACTATAAACGCACGTTCTTCTTGGTCTATAACCAGGGCTGGTAAGGCTAAATGCTTATTACCGATATTTTGCAGGGCGGCATCGATGTTTATTTTTGCCATTGCTGCAGTGAGCTTT
Source organism: Shewanella sp. TC10 (assembly GCF_009663145.1). GTDB lineage: Bacteria > Pseudomonadota > Gammaproteobacteria > Enterobacterales > Shewanellaceae > Shewanella. The sequence continues at coordinate 9,624 of NZ_VKHR01000067.1, read as the reverse complement.
TGTTTGAGGTCACCTTTGCGCGGCAATGCTTGTTGCACTTGCTCTGGGGTTATCGCTAACGCAAAGTGGCTATTGGCTAATAATAAAATATTAACTAAAGCATTATGCTGTTTTGCTTGCTTCGCTGCTGTGTCTATTTCTGGCATAGGCTAGTTTGCATATCCTTGGCTAATGTTAGCGATTCAATATTTATATTAACTCTGGTTCAATAGTGCTTGTTGCGTTGTTAACTGATTGATTTCGTTGAGTTCACTCTGGCTTAAATATGCATCGGCAGATATATCCATTGCAGATGAATGCTGTTGTTTTGTGATTGATTCTTTGATGGCTTCAGTAAGAGACGACAAGGTATCTGTGTCTGCAAGTAAACCTAAATCTTCGGTGGCCGAAACGCTATCCGGTACGGGCTGAATATCACCAAAACCAGGTGGAGATATCAGTTTTTCATGTGTGCCTATTTCGACGGCTTCAGTCAATAGAATGCTAGTTTGCTCACTAATAACATTGGCTAGTTCTATATTAGCCATATCAATATTTGAGCTAGGCAGAGCCACATTTGAAAGTGGAAAGCTTGTGTTATCGATATGGGCAAAAGCATCTGCTGTCAGGGTATTTTCAGGTATACCTTCTGAAGGCGTTTCGAATTCGGCATCAGTTATCGCTTGCGGATCTCGATAGCCATATTCAGGTTTATCACTCAACATTGGCTGATGATGCTGAGGCAATTCTTGCTGTTCTTCAGCTGCATTAACGACAAAAGTTTGGTTGAATTGCAACGGGTTGTCGTCTTGGTTAGAAGTTAAAGGTGGAACATCTGAACTGATAGCGTCTTCAATTGGTAAAATAGCATCAATAGGTTCAGCCAGCACGGGGTTGTGAACTCGCACTGTTTGGTATTGGGCTACGCGTTGCTCCAAGAGTGCGGTGTCAGTAATTGCGGCAAGACTGATAGGAGAAATGTGTCTATTACCGTAGTCTAAGTGTCTGATTTGCTCAAACTGAGCAATTTCATACATGGATTGCATGATATCGAGTATTTCATAATCGGTTGGCTCTGCTGGTGGTTTTACCGTCATTGCCATTGCATTATTATAAATTGCACTATAAGCGGCATTGGCAACAAACGCGTTTGAGACCACAGCATTAGAGTCAACTGTAATGGTAATAGTTTCTAGGTTGCCGTCGATGACATCATTGCCTAAAGTAGCGATAGGGTCGAGTGATAAAGTAATAGGGACGCCATCAGTGGCACCACTTAAAGTGAGACCTGCGACATCTTCAATATCGACAATCCATTTATTTCCTTGTTTTTCACCTTTTGATAATGTCATGCCGTCAGTTAACCCTAATATGGTTAAAGTGGCTGTTTCACCTGGTGCAGGGTTTTGTAGTTCCAAACCTAAATTCAACGCAATATTGTCAGTTTGATTGGTGGTGAAGTCAGCAAATTGTGTCCAAATCGGCGGATCGACTTCTGGTGTTAACTCTATATCAAAGTTAATGGTCTGGCTGTCACTGCGGTCAATTTCTTCTGAGCCTAGTACTTCGGCAATATCTACACTTGAAATGGCGACTTCTACATTGAGCGTGCCAAAGGCTAGATCGCCAGGGAATACTTTTATTTCACTCAGACTTGGCCCAGCTACAGTTAAACTGGCAATAAATCCGCCATTGCCATCAGATGTTAATGCAACAAATTGCCCATCAATTTCAATGCCTTCTAAATCTATCAATGCTGAAGCATCAGCGGAAGTGATAAGGAAATCGACGATAAAGGCTTCATTATTTTCGAAATCGAGTAATTCAGCTGCAATTTCGACTTTAATGACATCGCCTTCAATTGCAGAGTAATCCTCTGGAGCAGATATGATTTGTACACCATCGGCAATAGGGCTGACGCCAATTAAAAAGTCCATTGAAGTAGTAACAAAATCATCAGTGCCAAGTTCTTGAGTAATGATTGAAAGTGACAGTGGTATATCGCCATTAAAGTTTTGCGGTGGCTTAATGACAATGCTATCGAGTTGGTCTGGGGTAATAGTCCAGTAGCTTGTTGGAGAGCCATTAAACTGACCTCCATCAGCACCATTGTTGGGTAAAAGCTGTAAATTACCACCAGCATCTTGGTAATAAACAGTGGCACCTTCTGGGACTCCTTGGATGGTGATGTATTGCACTTCAGAACCATCTAAATCAATAAGACCAATCACAGAGCTATCGATCCCTGCTAGCGCTATATTGGTATCTTCAGAACCGTGAATGATAATAAGATCTGCTGGGACATCTGCCGCATCAGTAATTGGATTGACATGAATGGTCAGGGTATCGCTGAAGTTTGTCGTGTCAATAACATCAACAGAATCAATATCTGCAGTGTCACTGACAGCGCCTGAAATCAGTAGTCTAAAGTCACCACTTAGATGTTCTGGTGGTGAAAATTGCAATAAGGCTAGGGCATTGTTTAATGCTACATTGGTGCTACCTGTAAATTCCCAAGTATCATCAGTACCAGATTTTAGCTGGAATAAACCTGAGTTATCAATGAGCTCTCCACCATCCAGCAGGGTAATGGTAAATAGCTGTGCAGGATCATCTAATATTATTTTTTCCACACCGCCAGTGTTAGCGGTGGCATCTGTGTCTGCGAAGGCTAAAAATAACCCTAAGGCCTTAGGGTCATCTTCATCCATGGTATCAATTAATGACTCCAGAGTGACACCATCAGCCACTGGGCTAATATTAATTTCCAGATTCTGAGAATCATCCATTTTGGTATCACCACTTAATGAGTCTGTGGCAATGATTCGAATAGGAATAGTCAAATCACCGGAAAAATCCTCAGAAATATTATGTAATGCTAAGTTACTTAAGGATGCTGTAGTAAAGACGTATTCGATGATGTTTTCACCACTGGCATCATAAAGTGCAATAACGTCACTACCGGTAAAATAACCGCCCTGAGGTAAGTCGCTGGCGAGCACTCTAAAGCTTATGACATCATTATTATCACTGGTGATGGATAAATTGAGATGACCGGCAAAATTGATGGTGCTGTCTTCTGTCGCATCGACATCACTGGCTTGCAGTGCCGTTACCGTAGAGGCAGTAGATGTTGAAGTGGGTTGATCGAAAGTAACGAAGATATTTGCAGTAATGATTTCAGGATCATCTCTGTCTAACACTCTTGCTTCAACGATGATGCCTTGCAAAACAGTGGCATGATCGCTTGATATTGTCATCCCCTCTAAAATCGATAATGCTTGTTCTTGAGTTGTATCGTTGGTCATATTATTGCTGGGGATAATCCAACGGCCGTCACCATCATTGATGGCCCCATTGGGATGGGTAACAAACCATCCATCAGCACTTGGCATCGTTATGACGATGTAATCGATGACTTCAGAGCCGTCTATATCACCGTCAAAAAAGACAATGTCATCGGTAAGCGTAATTGGCTGACCATCTGAGCTGTAAAGGACGGTGTTATTAATTTGTAAGCGGGTTATGACCTCAACCACCGCATCAACTTCGACTGAGAGTTGGCTACTTATTTCTTGTACTGTTGTCGCGCCAGTTTCCGATGTGTCGGTGATTTGATAACTAACATCTAATGTGAACGGTCCATCGGCATCTTGTGGCGGTAATACGGCTAAGCGACCTGAATTTAATAACTCGGTCAGTGTTGGGCTAAACTCATCAGTCAGTTCTGACAACAATAATCCGAAGCTACTGACCGCTATCTCTGCACCGTCAAATAGATAAATCATACCTTCACTTGATGGGAAGATTGTCATACCTGTGATGGTTTCACTGCCGTCCGTATCAGCTAACAGAGCAGGCATTAAATTAAGCACTATGGGTTGATCTTCTTTACCTAAGCTGGTGGTTTTTAGAGAGTCGGACGTTTCATCAATGACAGGGGCAATATCTATATTGAGGTTTAACTCATACTCAGCTATGTCTCCGTCCAATTCGGTACTTTCAACAAATAACGTCAAGTTTATTTGGCCACTAAAATCTTCAGGGGGCCGGATTGATAATGTCGATAGCTCAGTTGCAGTCACACTATACACGGGCAGTCCATTGTCAAAATCGACCACTGATAAATTGACTGTTTGGCCATTTGAATCGATAAAACTGGCGCCATCCGGTAAGCCGACTAATCGTAAGCTTAAGCTCTCGGAATCATCATCGTCTGAGCTGATAACTGTAAACGATAAAGGAATATCGCTATCTTCGTTAAAAGGTACTACTGAATTAATATCGCCTGAGTCAGTGATTTCCCATACATTGGGATCTGAATTAATTGTCGGTGCGTCATTAGCGACGCCTGTCAGTGAAATGGTGACATTTTGCGGCTGACTATAGTTGGGATTAGGGTTCAGTGGATTATCAAAGGGATCGATGCCATCTTGGGATGATTCAGTAGCATAGCTTCGCACCGAGATATCAAAGTCCCCTAAATTGGCAGAGCTGGCATCGGCCAGTGGGATGAGAGTCGCCTCTGCTGGTGGCGCAGAGAATACATCCTCAAAAGAGACGGTCCAGACCCCATTGCCCAAATCAACTGCACTTGGCGCATCAATCGCCCAGCCTGTGGGTAAGGTTAATTCAAAGTGTAGATTTTCTGAGCCTGAATTATCCGTAAGTGAACCAAAAAGTATCAAGTTTAATGCAATGGGGACATCTTCTTGGCTAGTGATGTCTCTTGTAACAAGTGTGGGCGTATCTGCAACAGGCGTGACTTTAATAACCACGGTTTCAGTGCTGCTTGGCGCGGTTGAGCCATTGTCAGGCTCGGTTGATAGTGCAGTGACATCAAAACTAAATTCACCAGCCAAATTGTCATCGACAGTGACTTGCAATAAGGCGAGTTCATCGGCGCTTATCTCTTGTCCGTTGGCAATAGAAAACTCAACACCGTCGCTGTTGGTACTGGTAATGGTAATGCCGGCAGCAATATTGGTTATGGCATAAATAATAACTTCTGAGCCTTGTGGATCTGCCCCAACAATATCTTTTGTGGTCGCGTTAATACTAATATCAATGGCGCCAGCGTCTTCGTTGACGTCATAGCTGAACTGGCTGTTACTTTCCCATTCTGGCGTGTCTGCTACAGAGGCAATAGAGAAAGGCACTTCGGTGGTGATTGACGGTTTATTATTAATATTGACCGTGATTTGCGCAGAAATCGCTAAGGTGGCATCTGATGCATCTTCTGGAGGGTGAAACACTAAATCGCCACTTGGAATAGCAATGCCTAAATTACTGATAAATAGGTCATTTCCTTGTAAAATATAATTTCCATCAGCATCTAGGCTCACGGGCTGACCGTCTAAGGTGAGTGTGCCGCCAGCAAGGGAGGCTTTATTGATAATGATGCTTTGGATAATTTCACCTTCATCAATATCGCCCGGTAACGCGACTATGGCTAATAGGCCAGGTGTATCTTCAGTGAAGTTAGGGTTGAGCACCTTGATTGAACCAGCTTTATCATTAGCCGTAATCGTGAGGTTATTAATGACAGTATCACCATCTGTATCGGTGACATAAACCTGCACATCTTCGCTATAAAATAGCTCAGCATAATCAAAGACCACACTGGTAACGGTGGCTTTACCATCAGCTGTGATGACAAGTGTGCCATATTTAACACCAGTGTCAGTGAACAGTTCAACGGAGTCCCCAGCTGAATACTCTGTGCCATCATAAATAAATTTGCTGACCTGAGCGCCATCTGCACCTTGTTGTTTTTGGTTAAATAAATTGACGCTGTATTCGGTATTATTTTCTTCAGTGAAGGTGAGTGATGAGTCATGTTGGATGGGCACATCATCTTGTATATTAATATTAATGGTTTGATTATTGGACTGATCGCCATCAGCGTCGGTAGCTACAACTTCGAAACTCATTGTTAGGTTGTTTTCGCCATTACCATCTGGGTGATCAACGGCGGCAAATTGTTCAAACTCGACTTTGCCATTTGCATTAAATCGAATTCTAAAGACATCGCTATTATCACCAGTTCGAATGGCGTTGTACCAGCCACTTCCATCGGCAAAATTACTTAATACAATGGCCTGACCATCACTGGTATAGCTGCCAAAGCTAAACCCTGTAGCGAGTTGAATATTACTGATATCGTCACTACCACCATCTATATTGAGTATGGCGCTGCTTGACACACTAATATTATCTATCAGCTCCCCTTCATTGATTGCTATGCTCAATGAAGCAGGTAAATTGGGGGTTATACCGTCATAGATATCGATTGAAATGACGGCATTAATATCTGTGTTATCAGTATCTGTCGCGACGATATCGACATTAATGGTGTTTTCGGTTCCTGCGCCAGTTTGATTATCGATAGGGCCAAACATTTGCATGGCAAAATCAATTTGAGCGGTACTTTCTGCATCAATATGGATATCGGCTGGTAGTGCCATTCTAAAGACTAAGGTGCCGTCGGATAGTTGCCCCTCGGCTGTGGCACCATTATCAGAAATGACCCAATATACAGTCGAACCATTCTGAGTGACTAATTGGCCATCGGAATCTAATACTGGATCAAAATCATAGAGATCAAACTTAATCTCGACGATTGGATCGCCTTTGGTCGTTATGTCAATTAAGCCTTTGACTCGGTTATTGACCCCTGGGGTGATGCTAGGAAGCTCACTTATTTCTAAGCTGATACCTGTGATGTCACCTGGGTCGTCATCTTGGACGATTAACATCATGTTGGCTTGAGTGGTATCACCGTCAAAGTCAGTGATAAACAGGCCAATATTGACCTCATCGCTGCCAACTTGGTCGAACGGTTGATATAAAGTAGTCGTGTAATTATGCGATAGTGTATCGGCTTCTAAGTTCCAGTTATTGTCTATTTCAATGGTAAAGATAGGTTGGCCAATATCCCCTACATAGGCCGTTAAGGTTAAACCATCTACTGAAATATCGAACATGATTTGCTCGCCACCGGCAGTGAGAGCCGGCAGCTCATTAGCATCAAACCCTAGAGTGTTTATCGCATCTGCGCCAACCTGTATATCAAACTGACCTGTTTGAACCAGAGGTGTCCCAATGAGATTAGCTTCATCAAAGGTTAAAGTACTGATATTGTCAATAAGGGCATTACTGCCGTCATTAATGACCCAATTAAGGTTGCCTAAGTCAATATGACTGCCATCAATATCGACAGCATCGATCAATGTGGCCAGCTCGAGTGAATCTGACGAGCTATGATCGAGTGGCCTTTCAATATTCATTGTTGCGGTGACATTAACATCGTCACCACTATTAATGGCAGATAGCGACAGACTAAATACTGTCACCCCATTCGCTATGGCAATAATTGATTTAGCGTCACCGCTCAAGGCAAAACTGATGGCATCTCCGTTTGAGGTTAGCCCTAGCGCTGTTAATGGGATTAAAGATAAAGCACTAAAAACCACTGAACTGGCGTTAATCGCGTCGGAACCTGCGGTGATGGTAAATAGTTGAGCATCAGAATTAGGCGAAGTAATTACAGTTTCTGAAGTCGTAAATGTGGCATCTGCCATTATTCCAATGGCACCATCATTGATAGTGATTGTACTGGTAGCAGTAGCAATACTGCCGTCAAAATCTGTCACTGTATAATCAAAGCTAATTGATTGTTCTATCGTATTGTCGAGGTTATCACTCGCTACAAACCGCCAAAAGCCGTTATACAATACGGTTAACTCACCTTTGCCTGTATCAATAACGGCTGGGGCACCTATTGCAACAGCATAATCAGTGCCGTTAAAGTTGATGCTTTCAACAATCAGTGGCCCTTCAATTGTATAGTCGTTACCTGTGATAGAGCCTGTAATTGACGTATCCTCAATAACAGTAAAATGATCATCGATGGCCAATTCTGGTGTGTCTTTGACGTGTAAAATGGCATAGGTAATTATTTCTTCTGTGGTGCCATCGGTATCTGTTTGGACTCCTTCAAGTCGAATAAATGTGGATAGTTTACCAATTGCAGGATTATCAAGTGGTTGAAAAAGAGTGACTTGCAGATCTGTACCCGTTAACGCAGCCTCAAGCACAAGTTCGTTATCGCCATCTCTAAAGACTTGGAACGATAAACCATCTGGCGCAATGACAATGCTTAACTCTTGCCCATTTGATTGGCTTCGTAACAAAAAGGATTGATCCGCTGATAAAGAAAGTACCGCATCGGGAATATCAAAACTAAATTCTGCACGAGTTTGATTGTTAATGTTTAATGCCAACTCGTAGAGATAGCCATCATTGGGTATATCCAAATTAGGCATATCATCCACAGCAGTATTACCGGCTAAATCACTAACGCTGACTTCCATTTGCCAGCTCATTCGCTGATTTAAACCATCAACATTTAAAGTGTCGTCAAATAGCCAGCTGCCATCTGCATTGACTGTAGTGGTAAATGTCTTGGTCGTGATACCGTCGGTTAATGTAAGCGTGACAGTTTGGCCTTGCTCTACTCCTGTGGTGGTTCCCGTAAGAGACGATTCTCTTCCGTAGGTGAATAAACCGACATCAAAACCATCGACTCCAGTATCAATATCAATAGTCACTTGAGTATCAATTAGCACTTGATCAGATGCTGTTGCACTATTGCCTGCAATATCTATTGCTGTGGCGGTTGCCGTTAGCGTGCCATCAACAAACCCTAAAGCAGCAAGGTCTTGAGCTGTAATACTATAAGTACCGTCAGCATTGACTGTGGTCGTTACGGTAGTTGATACATTGTTGGCGTCGGTTAATGTGATTTTGACTTGCTGACCAGCTTCAATATTAGTCACAGTGCCACTGACAATGACTGCACTAAGCTCAGTTTGGTTAATGAGACTATTACTATCGACAATTTCGACAGTGACTATTGCGGTAGTATCCACAGGCATTTGTGCGGATGCAGATGCAAGGTTACCTGCGACATCGTTAACCTCTGCAGTGACAAGTAATGAGCCATCATCAAAGCTTGATAAATCTTGTGCTGGGAGAACCCAAACACCACCAGTGACGATAGCGGTTACAGTCAGTGAATAGCCTTGATTATCGGTGAGGTTCACCGTAACCGTTTGGCCATCTTCAACATTTGTGACGCTACCTTGAATAACCACTTGGGTCATTTCAACAGCATTGATAACACCATCGTTATCAATAATCGTGATGTCAATTAATGCGGTTGTGTCTATAAGCATTTGTGTGGTGGCTGATGCAGGGTTGCCTGCGACATCGCTAACCTCTGCTGTGACTTCTAAAGAGCCATCATCAAAGCTTGATAGGTCTTGTGCTGGGAGAATCCAAACACCACCAGTAACGATAGCGGTTACAGTCAGTGAATGGCCTTGGTTATCAGAGAGGTTCACCGTAACTGTTTGACCATCTTCTATGTTTGTGACGCTGCCTTGAATAACCACTTGGCTCATTTCAGTGGCGTTGATAACACCTTCGTTATCAATAATTTCCACAGTGATATCGGCAGCTGTATCTTTAGCTACTGTGTTATTGCCAATGCTCGGATTACCTTCTACATCGACAGCTAATGCACGTAGCGTGAGTTCACCATCAAGTAATGATGACAAATCAAGGTTATCAAGTTGCCAC
>NZ_VKHR01000035.1 GCF_009663145.1 Shewanella sp. TC10 | reverse complement strand
GTAAAGCGCCGACATTCGGCGCTTTACGAACACGGCGTTGACCTGTGTTATAAGTCCAAGCTTGTCGAGGTAAAGCTTCTTGGTCCATAGTTTCTTTTACAAGAAGTGCCGTACCAGCAAGGCGCGCTGGTTGACGTACAACTTGTTTAAAGAAGAACAATGTATTTGATTCTTTTAACTGATCTAACGTTACTTCAGGGCGACTATAGCTGAAACGAATTTCTTCAGCAGTTTCAATCAAGGTATAAGCACCACCTGCAGTAGGAGCTGCTTGGCTACGTGCGGTTTTAATATCAACACCACGATAACGTAAAATATGGTTCCAAATGACTTCTAAACCATTATTAGGAATAGGAAATGGCACACTAATAGATGCGCCACTTACACCATTACCATTTGCCACAAGCTCAGCATTCAATGCATTCGCTTTTGTTGCATCATATACATATTGCGGTAATGAAGCAGTACGACGAGTTTCATAAACATTCATTTTGTATGTATCTGGATACAGTTCAAAAAGCTTGTTTTGACCCGGTGTTAAAAACTCAGCGTACTGGGCTTTATTTGCATTCGTAATGGTAAATAAGATCTTATCTGAAGGAAATGGATCTGGGTGATGCATACCCTTTTCATAGCCAGCTACAGGAGAGGTAATCCCATTATCCCAAGCTGGAATTGAACCGTCAGCGTTACCCGCTTTAACAGCGCCAATGGGAGTAAGTTCATTACCCAATTTAGCTGCTTCAGCTTCAGATACTTTCGCCATCGCTGCAGGTGCGCTAAACGCCATAATTACTGCAGCCGATAATATCGTCAGTTTCTTCATTATTATTATCCTTCTAGATAGAATACTTGACGTTGAACGAGACGTAATCTCGGTCTGTCATTGCATTAGTTGTTCCTACACCACCAAAGAAGTTGTTGTAAGAAATATCTGCTCCCCAGCGGCTGCGATAATCAAAACTAACGCCTACAGCAACTGACTTACGACCTTCTGTAAATAAGAACATTGGATCAGGCGTAATACCGTCAACATCGTGAGAGAAAATCACACGTGGCGACATATTCACACCAGCAAAGATATTATTGTAGTCAGCTTTCGCAACTAAGCGATAACCCCAAGCAAAATCTGTTGGGAACGGATTAGTTTCAGGACCATCATGAAGTGCTTCGATAATACCTGGCATGTCAGGATTACCACCTGAACGGGCGGTACCTGGACCGTTTAAACGTAGCTCGTCAAAGCCTGGCATGTCATGGATCCACACACCACCGACTTCTGCAAGCATAGTTAAGTTATCAGTGCCTAAGGTAGGTCCAAATAAATGAGTCAATGTAAACTGTGCTTGAGTGGTATCAGATAGAATGAAACCATCAATTGTTTCACCAGCTTCTACACCTTCAATTTGCGACACACCATCTAAATCAGGGCGTAAACCTGCATTAGCAAGCTGCTGAGGCATACCTGCAAATAACAACTCAACGTCATCAATTTGTAATGGCTCATCAACACGGTGTGAAACTTCACCCGCAACTGATGTGTCACCGACTAGGGTGTTAAAACTTGCGCCGTATAATTGAATATCTTCAGGATATACCACTTGAGCTTTAGTAAACGATTCCATGCTTAGCATTAATTCACGGTCAATTTCACCGCCACTTGCAGCTAAACGTCCATAGTCTCTTGCTAAAGCTTCACTGCTAAAGTTAGATGCTGTACCACTGATAATTGGACGACGACTGTGATAGTTCATGTAATACAAACCAAACTCAGTTTCACCAAGACTCGGCGCGTAATAACCTAACTTTATACCGTACTGACCATCATCACTTGGCTCAGCCTCATCCTGCAGTAAAGCTACTTTAGTAGCATATGGCACCATGTAAGCTGCGAATGCAGGATCAAAATTTGCCGCAGCTGCTGCACCATAAAGTGCGGCATACTCTGACATTAAGAATTCAAGATTGATATCAGGGTTTGAGTTGAAACCTAGCTGTGCATTTTGGTTATAACCACCGAAACCAACAAAGTCATTGGTAGCAAAGTTAGAACCTGCTGATGGAACCCAAACTGGTTCCCAATCATACTGGTAATAGGCTTCAACATTTAAATTTTCAGTAATACCTAACGATGCCCATACCATTCCTTGCGGACGGAAAGCTTCTTTAAGTTCTGCACCAGGTGTATTTAAGATATTTAAATCAACTGGGTTAATGACACCAATACCGTGTGGAATTAATGTACTTTCACCCCAAGAAACAACTTGGTTACCGACACGGACTGATAATGGGTTTTTACCATCATTTAAGTTAAAGTTACCGTAAACAAAAGCATCTAATAAGCGAATGTCTTTACACTGAACCTCTTCTGCTCGGCTATCCTCACAAGGATCATATTCTTTGCCGGTCAGTGGATCATTATAATCAAAATCACCATCACTTAATTTACGGTCATAAAAATACATGCCGCGAACAAACAAACCGAAGTTCTTATATTCTAAAGATAGCTCATGCAAACCTTTAAAACGTTCAGAGGTAGTGTCACCCTGAGAATAGAGTAAGTTACTTAAGTCGTTGTTACTTGAGTATGAGCCAGGCTGGCCCCAAATTTGAGCTGAAGAGTAGATAGGAGTTTGTCCAAATGGCGCACCGAAACCAGAATAACCAGACCAATCAAACTGTGGCTGGTTAACTTTACCGATTTGCCCTTCCCAATCACGCTCAGAAACACGCCAGCTTGCGCCAACAGTCCAAGTCGAGTCAAAGGTGCCTCGTACTTCACCCCAATCAAATGAAACAGCATTAGCGCTACTGCTCATCCCTAAAGTCAATGCCGACACCACCCCCAAAGCGAGTGCCGACTTGTTAAAGCGTCTTTTAACAATATTCATTTTTGCTTCTCTCCGTAACCTGCCGGATTCGTTGTTATAGGATTTGAACCAACATTTTGTTAGCCTGCAGGCAACTCCATTGTTACAGCAATTAACATCATTGAGCAAGTTCAAAAAACATTAAATTTGTTAACGAAATGGTGTAGTTAGGAGAAATTTAGGAAGAATAAACGAACGCTTATTTGAATTAGATCACACGAATGGACTACAAAGAGAGATAAAAATAATAAAATAATTTAATTACAATAACTTAAATAAAACCAAGTGAAGCTAAATTACCATTTAACAATCAATTGATCGTTTGAAGTAATTGCTCTAAATTTTATTCAGAGAAATAAATTTTCCAGAAGATTCTAAACGCAAAACAAACTGTCCGTGGATACCTGTTGAGCTTACATATGGTCTAAAATATTTACCATTAATATGTAATATTTTGCCATTCACATCCTTTACTTCCACATTCTTAACTGTGCCTTGGTAATACGGAAGGAAATCATTGAAACTAATATACATCGAAAATATAAATTGCATGGCTTGATTATTTAATTATAAAAATGACACAACTAACTGACAATGGCTTGTATTAAAACAAAACCATTGCCAGTTAAACAGAGTTAAGCTTGCTCTAACGCTTTGTCGACTTTCTCAAACAAATCTTTAGAAAGGTTTGGTAATGCTTTTAATCTTAATAAGCAATCTTTCATTTTTTGCTGACGTTCTGCATCAAATTTAGCAAATTGGATTAGCGGTGTAATCATTCTCGCTGCAATTTGCGGATTTAACTCATTCAATTTAATTAATATATCAGTCAGGTAATTGTAACCGCTACCGCTGATGTCGTGGAATTGATAAGTATTAGCTGCAACAAAAAAGCCAATCAAAGACCGAACACGATTTGGATTATTAAAGCTGAAGCTTTCATGTTGAGTTAACGATTTAATTTCAGCTAATACTTCAGGCGTGTTTTGCGACGCTTGAAGGCTAAACCATTTATCCATGACTAAAGGCGTTGAAACCCACTTCTTCTCGAAATCTGCCATTAATTCTTGTTTACAAGCTAACTGACCCGATACAGCTGATTTCAATGCAGCCAAACTATCTGTCATATTGTTTGCAGAATGATATTGCTCAGTGACCAAAGCTTCGTATTCTGAAGAAACACGTGATAACAATACTAAACAGATATTTTTAAAGGCTCTTGAAGCGGCATCATCTAAATGAATAAGTGAACGATAACGTGTCACAAGTTCATCTAAACATGACTCTGCAAGTTCATCGACTACAAACTCTCTCGCCGCCTGTAATGAGTCTAAGTCAACTGATTCGACTTGTTCGATAAGCGCTGCTGCACTTGGGAAAGCAAGGATTTCGGCAACTAACGCTTTATCAATATTCTCGTCTAAGATAATACCTCTAATAGCTTCAATCACTCTAGCATCAAGATGCATAGTTTCTTTAGCATTGAGACTTGCTACATTTTGCCATACCGCTTGACTAAATAAGCCCACTGATGCTTCCCAGCGAGCCACTTCACTCGATGCAAATCGGCTCAGGTGTACAAGTTGATCCACATTAAAGTCGTACTCCAAGCGCACTGGAGCAGAAAAGTCTTGTAATAAAGACGGCACTGGCTGCGAGGCAATATTGTCAAAAGTGAATGTTTGCTGAGCTTGTTTTACGTCCAAAACTTGATTGGTTAACGACGTACCTTCAGAATCCAGTAACTCAACACTGAAAGGAATGTGTAATGCTTTTCCTTTAATACCTTGTGAAGTCACTGATTGACTCACGGTTAAATGGTATTGCTGTTTCTGTTCATCATAGCTGTCTTCAACATGGACAACTGGCGTACCGGCTTGACTGTACCAATTTCTGAATAAAGTCAGGTCAATACCACTCGCCGTTTCCATCGCGTTGACAAAGTCATCACAGGTTACCGCTTGTCCATCATGGCGTTCGAAGTAAAGCTTCATACCTAATTGGAAGTTCTTCTCACCTAAGATGGTGTGCATCATTCGAATAACTTCAGCGCCCTTGTTATAAACCGTTACTGTGTAGAAGTTATTCATTTCAATAACAGATTCTGGGCGGATCGGATGAGACATTGGGCCTGCGTCTTCAGCAAACTGTTGGTTCTTCATAACTCGAATAGCTTGAATACGGTTTACCGCGCGCGAACCTAAATCAGAGCTGAACTCTTGATCTCTAAATACAGTTAAGCCTTCTTTCAAACTCAATTGGAACCAATCACGGCAAGTGACACGGTTACCTGTCCAGTTATGAAAATACTCATGACCCACGACAGACTCGATGCCATGATAATCTTCATCTGTGGCACTGGCGGTGTCAGCTAATACGTATTTGGTGTTAAAGACATTTAAGCCTTTGTTTTCCATCGCGCCCATATTGAAGAAATCAACGGCAACAATCATGTAAATATCTAAGTCATATTCTAAATCAAAGCGAGTTTCATCCCATGCCATCGACTTTTGTAGCGATACCATTGCATGGTTAGCTTTGTGCAAGTTTCCTTTGTCCACAAATACTTGTAGCTTCACTTCTCGACCACTGCGGGTAATAAACTTATCTTCAAGTAAATCAAAATCACCAGCAACTAAAGCAAATAAATAGCTTGGTTTAGGAAATGGATCTTCCCAACGAACAAATTGACGAGACTCAGTAACATCGCCCTTTTCAATTAAGTTGCCGTTACTGAGTAAAAAAGGAAATGCTGCTTTATCTGCTTCAATTCTTACTGTGTAAATAGCTAAGACATCTGGGCGGTCTAAAAAGTAAGTAATTCGTCTGAAGCCTTCAGCTTCACACTGAGTACAATAAGCCCCGTCAGACATATATAAGCCTTCAAGGCTTGAGTTAGCTTCAGGATCTTGTTTAGTGACGAGTTTCAATTCAAAATCGTTTAATGCTGTGGTCACCAGTAATTGGCTATCTTGCTCTTTGAAATCTGCTGGCTGACCATTTATTTCAACTGAAACTAAATTTATCTGCTCACCTACCAGTACTAAAGCTTCATTATGATCGCCAACCCTCTGAACTTTACTTGTTGCGATAACTTCAGTATCCGAACCTTTTAAATTAAAATCTAATTCGATGTGACTTATTGTGAAAGTCGGTGCTTGGTAGTCTTTTAAATGTTTTGCTTGAGCTTGAGTCATAAATAATCCTTGAATAACACTTAGCACTTTATAGGCATAAAATTTACATAATAAAAAACGCGCTTAAAGCGCGTTTTTTGGCAATAAAATAGGATTTATTTCACTGCTAATTTTTTAGCATCAACCATATCTAAGGTAATTAATGCTGTCTCTTCTAAAAACGCATCTGGCACTTCTAATTCATCTTCTTCAGACTCTTCAGTATCCGCTGCATCATTATCAGCAACTTCGGTAGAATCTGCTTCAGTTTCAGTTGTCTCTTCATCTTCTTCATCAAGTGATGCTAAAGGCTCAAGACCATTTTTAACACGGCGCTCATTGGTACGATCAAGAATACGTTTTTCATCTTCTTCACGCGATGCGATTCGCTCACTTTCTACTAGCGAAATAGTTTTATCGTCATGATGCTTCTTGAATTCAGCAATATCATCGAAGATATAACCAAACTCTACGTCTGTCTTAATACGTTGCTGATGCTTGGTATCCAGTTTAGCGATTAATTCAGGGTAAATGTTACCCAAAGTGCCGTATTGAGCTACTGGAACTTTATCCCATGGTAAAGCATTTTTCTCTTCAGACTCACCGTATTCACCAGGCTCTAAGGCGCTAGGGAATTTAATATCTGGAGTAACCCCTTTAAGTTGGGTACTACCACCATTAATACGGTAAAACTTTGCAATTGTATATTGTACGTGACCAATGGGTTTTTCGTACATATCGTAAATACGGCCTAAGCTTTTATGTTGCTGAACCGTGCCTTTACCAAAGCTCGCTTCACCCACAATTAATGCTCGATCGTAATCTTGCAATGCTGCTGCGAAAATCTCTGAAGCTGAAGCACTGTAACGATCAACCATCACTGTTAATGGACCGCTATAAGCACTTTTTCCATCATTGTCACGGTTTTGTGTAACACGCCCGTTAGCATCACGTATTTGAACCACTGGGCCCATATCGATAAACAAACCAGTTAATAAGGTTGCTTCCGTTAAAGCACCGCCGCCATTACCACGTAAATCAATGATAATACCTTCGACTTTATCTTCTTTAAGTTTGGCAATTTCTTTTTCGACGTCTACAGACAAGTTCATGTAGAAACCAGGAATTTGAATCACACCAACTTTACGGTTAGCAAATTCACCTTCTGTTGGTTCGATAACTTTAGACGTTGCAGCGCGATCTTCTAAGCGAATTTTGTCACGAACAATTGTCACTTCGAATGTTTTAGCGTTAGCGCCGCCTTTTTTAGGCAGAATTTGTAAGTTAACTTCACTGCCCTTAGGGCCTTTAATTAACTCTACAACATCATCTAAACGCCAGCCGATGACATCAACTATTTCACCGTCTTTTTGACCAACACCAATAATTTTATCTTCAGGAGATAGCTTCTCACTGCTTGCAGCAGGTCCACCAGCTACAAGGCTTTTAATCACTGTGTAGTCATCGTCCATTTGCAATACTGCACCAATACCTTCAAGGCTTAGGTTCATTTCCATTTGGAAACGTTCAGCATTTCGAGGAGATAAATAACTTGTATGAGGTTCTACAGTGCGAGCAAAGGCGTTCATTACACCTTGGAATACATCTTCACTGTGAGTTTGACTCAGACGCTTAATCGCATTGTTATAACGCTTACCGAGTATTTCAACTGTTTCTTCCCAGTCTTTATCAGCAAGTTTTAAGTTTAATGCATCATATTTGACACGTTGACGCCAAAGCTCATTTAATTCTGCTTCATCTTTTGGCCATGCAGCTTCTTCGCGATCAAACTCATAAGCATCACCGGCTTCTGTGAAGTCGAATTCTTTGTCTAGTAGCGTTAATGCGTAGGCAAAACGTTCATATCGACGTTTTTGCAATAAAGAGAACATATTAAAGGCAGGTTCGATATTGCCAGTTTTGACCATATCGTCGAACAGATGCTGATATTGTTTGAAACTATCAACATCTGCCTGGGTAAGTACATTACGTCTGAAATCTAACTGTTGTAGATAACGATCGTAAATCAACTCAGAAAAAGCATCATCAAGTTCAAAGCGATGGTAATGAGAGCGAGTGAATAAATTCGTTACCCTCTTACTCGCAACCTTGTGTTGAGGCTCTTGCTCAAGTTTAGGTAACTCGTTGATTTGAATAGTTGGTGAAATTGCCCAAGCCGAAAAACCGACAAATAAAGTGGCAATCGACGCAGCCAAAGTGAGTTTTCGCATCAACAAGTTACTCCTTAAATGATCACGATAATAAGATATGCTCTGCACGTACTTTAACGACTAAACCAGAATCAAGCTGTACATGGACATCTTCTTTTTTGATGTCAGTGATAACGCCAGCTACAGGATTTTGTCCTAACTTGACACTAACACGTTGTTTTTGTTTAAGCTCGTCAAATTTTGCAGGTACATAATTAACTTTTGGAGCAGCAGGCTTTTTAGCCTTAGCTGGACGGTCTTTTTTAACCGCAGCTGCTTTCGAAGCTGGTGCTTTTTTAGCTGGCTTCTTAGGGTTTGCTTTAGCAGCCTGTGCCTGACGCTTAGCTTTAGCTTTCTCTTGACCTTCTTTTAAGGTCTGCTGAGCATGATCAATATGTTCCTGCTCAAGTTCACCACAGTCTTGACCATCTAGATCAATACGTTGAACGCCAGCTTTTACACCTTTAAGGTAGCGCCAGCTACTTGTATAACGTCTAAGTGCAACACGTAATTGTGTTTTACTTACTTTAGAATCATCAGCCAACCTTTCAGCTAAATCTTGAAACAACCCAATTTTTAATGGCTTAGTTTCACCTTCTGCAATAAAGCATAAAGGAAATGTTTCATATAAATACGCTAAAACTGCGTTGGTGTCGGTCAACTTGTCTGTTGATTCCATTTTTACTTCCACGTTATATAAGGGGACTGGTTAATAGCTGTCTTAGCTAGATACAGTCGTTTATCTTTCGTTAAACAGAGTCTTGCTTAACGTTCAAATTAGCATTTCCTACATAATTGCTAAAGCAGTAGAAACATGCCTTAACAAATTAACTTACTTGCCTGCATATTTACAGTAAATAAATTTTAAACATAGTAATGCGTGCAGCTCAGTATTATAAAGCTCATGTCAGCGATTGCGACCTGCAATTTGGCTTATTTGTTCGCAAATTAAGCAAATAAGCAAGATTCGAAGCTTTTAACTAAGTTTTCGAGTCCTTTTTGATCATCTTTATCAAAACGATTTAAAGAAGGGCTATCAATATCTAACACTGCGATGATATTTTCACCATGATGAACAGGAACAACTATTTCAGAATTACTCGCTGCATCGCAAGCAATATGTCCTTCAAATTGATGCACATCTTCAACTAATTGAGTTTGATCTAATGCCGCAGCTGTTCCACAAACACCTTTACCAATGACAATACGTGTACAAGCGACCTTTCCTTGGAATGGACCTAACACTAATTGGTCATTTCGCTTAATGTAAAAGCCAACCCAGTTAATATCGTCCAAATTATCATTTAACAATGCAGAAAAATTTGCCATACCCGCAATGAGGTCATCCTCACCTTCCATTAAAGCCAGTACTTGTCGGTTTAAGGTGTCATATAAATCAGCTTTCATTTTACTTCCTAACAATTATTTTATTCTGCGGCCGCTTTTTTTGTTGCCTTTTTAGCTGCTGGTTTTGTCGCAGCAGGTTTTGCTTTGACCACGCCTTTAAGTAAATTTGCAAGCTCATCTTTATTAGATGCAAGATAAAATGCAAGTTTCTCTACACTATTTTCATCAATTTCTAACTCAGCGCTAGTAATAAAAGGAACTAAGTTATCAGCAATGTCGAGCATTTTGTCATAGGCATCGGCTTCTTTTTTAGATGTGAATGTCATCTTTTCCACCCCTTCTCTGACCACGACAAACTTTGTAATTACCGCCATGATTAACCTCTTACTGTTTTTATATACAGTGCATAGAGTGTCATAGAACTAACTTCTGATGCAAGTATTCTGATTATTCTGGTATTATCTCATTTCATTGTAACTCGAATCGTGATGAATAAACTCATTTCGAGGTCATATTTAGTGCCAATTAAAGGGATTAATATGTCTCAAGTTGCATCAGGATATTGCAGCTATTATTTACTAAATGGATGGTTTTAGCTTTTATATGCCAAAAAATTTAGATCAAGACACCATTATTTTGTGCCGCTCTTGTGATTTAGCAGTGCAGCGACGAGCACTGCCCTCTAATGTTCGGGCGCTTTGCCCTCGTTGTCATACTGCTTTATATGATGTGCCTTACTGCTCAATTAACGGCATGCTTGCGTTATGTATTGCTGCCATTATTTTCTATATTCCTGCCAATTTCTTACCCGTTTTAGAAATTCATTTTTTGGGCAGTATTCGTACCACAACGGTTTATGAAAGTGCTTTTGCAGTCTGGGTTCAAGGCTATTGGATTGTCGCAGTCGCTGTTATCGCAGCGGCAGTGATAGCACCAGGTTTATTAATTTTATCGATATTATTACAAATCATCATTGTTAAACGCCGTCTACATTCTAAATTTTGGCAACAAACCTATCGTAAACTGCTCAAAAATCATGGCGTACTTTCGCAGTTAACTATGCTAGAAATCTATGTCATTTCCTTTTTAGTCGCAGCATTCAATTTATCTGACTTTTCAGATATCTATTTAGGCATGGGCACTTTTTGTTTTGGGATGTTATTTCTAGTGATTCTATTTTTGCAACGTGAGTACAATTTAGAACATATGTGGAGAATGGTTCATGACGAATAGCTCTACACCTGCAGACGATGTAATGAATGAATCGAAAGAGACTCGGCTAGATTCAGCCCAACAAGGCAAAGAAATAGGCATGACGCTTTGTGGTACGTGCCGTAATATAAACCCTATTGACCAATTACACTGCAGTCGCTGTCACTCTAAAATTCAGCCTCGCAATTATCAAAGTCTACAACAAAGTTGGGCATTGCTGATTACCGCGGCCATTTTATTAATACCTGCCAATATTTACCCTATCACTATGCTAACTAACCAAGGCAAAGTAACATATGACACTATTTTTACTGGCATTGTGCATTTGGTTCATTCAGATATGATCCCTATTGCTATTATTGTGTTTACTGCCAGTATTTTAGTGCCTTGGTTAAAAATTGTAGGGCTTGCAATTTATTTAACAGCTATCAGTTTTAATTTACCGGTTTCTAAAAAGAAACTCATGGTAGGCTTTCATATCATTGAGTGGATTGGTCGCTGGTCTATGCTCGACTTATTCGTTATTGCACTGACTGTTGCAGTGGTGAATATGGGACAACTGTTAGATGCAAAACCTGCTCCTGCAGCTACAGCATTCGCGCTGGTCATTCTATTGACTCAGTTAGCTGCAAAGGTACTTGATACACGTTTACTTTGGGATCGCTTGGAAAAAAACAATGACACGAATTGAATCACCAAAAGTCGTTAAAAAGAAACTCTTTTCTCCTATATGGTTATTGCCTATTGTAGCGCTTGTTCTGGGCGCTTGGCTTGGAGTTAAAAGTATCAAAGAGTCTGGAATTGAAATTCAAGTTCATTTTCCAAGTGCTATTGGCATTGATATTGGTAAAACTTTAGTGAAATACCAAGGGCTAACTGTTGGTAAAGTCACTGACATCAGCCTTGATAAGGACCTATCAGGGGTAAATGTCAAAATAGTGATGGATTATCGCTCTGATCCTTTCCTAAATAAGAACACCCTTTTTTGGTTGGTTACGCCAAAAGCTAGTATTACGGGAATTGAAGGGCTAGATACCCTATTTTCAGGAAATTATATTGCGATTGAACCGGGTGATGGTAGTTCAACATCTGAATTCATTGCATCCACTGAAGCTCCTTCAATGATCCCCAATGAAGAAGAAGGTATCGTTGTTAAGCTAACGACCCCAACTTTAGGTTCATTAGATGTAGGCTCTTTAGTGTTTTACCGCCAAGTACCTGTCGGTAAAGTCGTTAATTATCGTTTGATAGATAGTGACACTATCATTATTAGTACTTTCATTGAGCAGCAATATTCACACCTAGTGAATCAAGAGTCTCAATTCTGGAATGTATCAGGCCTTAAAATTGATGCCTCTTTGTCAGGAATTAAAGTCAATACAGAAAGTCTTGCATCCTTATTAGCAGGCGGGATTAGTTTTAACTCTTATACTAAAGCGGACAAAGCAGTCACCGGCGATAATTACGTTTTATACCCAGATGAAGAAAGCGCTGTTAAAGGGGTTGAGTTTGTATTAACAGCAGATAATGCCGATGAAATTAACCAAGGCTCTGCACTGGTTTATCGTGGCGTAGAAGTCGGTAAAATTCACCAAACAAAATTAACCGAAAACGGGGTTAAGTTTTTAGCGAAATTTGATATTCAATATCAACAACTGCTTAATGCTGACAGTCAGTTTTGGGTTGCTGGCGCAGATATTTCAATGGATGGCGTTAAGCACGCGAGTCGTTTACTTACTGGTAGTGTTGTCAATGTATTGCCTGGATTAAGTGATAACGCATTACCTCAAGATTTTATTCTACAAAACCAGGCGCCTGACCTACTAAGTGACAGTAAACTCAATATTAAACTGACCTCAAATGAACACAGTGGCTTGAATACAGGAGCTGAAGTCAGATACAAGCAAATGCCAATTGGTGAAATCACTCAAGTTAATTTTTCAGAAGATTTTAGTGGTGTGGAATATTTGGTTGAGATACTACCTGAATACAAAAATTTGCTGACAACCGATAGCCATTTTGTTTCTGAGTCAGCTTTAAAGGTAGATGCGTCTTTAGATGGCGTAACGGTTACCACCCGAGATTTAAGTACTGCCATAGAAGGTGCGGTTTCACTAGTTAGAGGCAATACCAAAGCTTTAGTGACGCCAAATAGCCGCTTTGAGCTTTATCATTCAGCAGAACATGCAGTCGAATCTATTGCAAAAAACAATATCACTAGCCTTTCACTTGAAAGTGTTGATGGCGCCGGATTATCTGTAGGCTCGCCAATTTATTATAAAAAAATGCAGATTGGCGCTGTGAGCAATGTTCACTGGGACAATAAAACAGATCAGTTTTCAATTGATCTTGCTATTAAAAATAAATTTAGCCAGTTAGTTCGAGACAATAGTGTGTTTTGGCGAAATGACGCTGCGAGCATTAACGCAAGCTTATCTGGTGTTGAAGTTAACGTTGCGCCGCTTGAAGGTGCACTTAAAGGCAGTATCAGCTTAGGCTTACTCAGTGATGATCAAATAGGTAACCAGCAGCGTTTGTACGATTCTAAAGAACTAGCGCTTAAACAAGCTCAAACCATAACGCTTACTTTACCAGCTGAAGCTAAGGTGGCTGCTAAGGCTGCGATACGTTACCAAGGTCACCAGATCGGTGTTGTTCAACAAGTAAAATTGAATCAAGATTTAGAAACATTAACTGCAACGGCTTACCTCTATGGAGATTATGCAAGTCACTTCACTAAATCTGACACTGAATATTTTGTCGTCGATGCGCAAATTTCTTTAACAGGCATTAAAGCACCAGAAACGCTCATTACAGGGCCATATATAGGTGTTATTCCAGGTAAAGATTCAGATAGTTCAGATATATTTAACGCACATTTAGCTGCTCGATATGATGCTGATATTGACGATGATGCGTTAACCTTGATTTTAGAAGACAGCCAACTTGGATCGATTAAAGTGGGAACCCCCATCTTTTTCAGAGGAATTTCAATTGGGCAAGTTGACGGTTACACCTTGTCTGATAACGGTAATAAAGTACTCATGTATTCACACATTGAAAAACAATATACCCATCTTGTTAATCAAAGCAGTCGATTCTGGGATGCATCGGGTATTCAATTAGAAGTGGGTATATTCTCAGGAGCCCAAATTGAAACAGGCTCATTAGAAACCCTACTCTCTGGTGGTATTTCGGTTGTTACCGAAGATGTCACGACTAGTGTGAATGCGTTGTCTTCAGGTGCCAGCTTTAATCTTTATAACAAGATGAAAGAAGAATGGCGTAGCTGGCAACCAGAGCAAGTCAAACCTTAATAGTTAACACAATTCATCATCAATAATTCGCTGTTAATAGTTCAAAATAAAAAGTCGGCCCATGGCCGACTTTTTTGTTGCTTTAAAGCGAACGACTTGATGTTAAAGCAATAGATTTACAACGACTATATCTCAAGGGCTAGATTTACAAGGACTAAATTTATAACGACTAGGTTTAAACGGCTATACCCACCTAACCATAAAACCAGTAACACACACCAATAGCGGCAATAATGCCACCCACATCAGCGGCAAGTCCGCAGCCTAATGCATGGCGGCTATTCCTTATACCTACTGAACCAAAATACACCGCTAAAACATAAAATGTGGTTTCAGTACTGCCCTGAAATATTGCAGACAATCGTCCAGCAAAAGAATCGACACCATGGTGGTCCATTGTTTCAAGCATCATAGCTCTTGCTCCTGAGCCACTAAAAGGCTTCATTAGCGCAGTAGGCATAGCATCGACAAAACGGTTATCGAAGCCCAATAAAGCAACTAAGTTTGATAAGCCTTGCAAAGCAAAATCTAACGCTCCTGACGCTCTTAATAAGCCAATCGCCAGCAACATTGCTAGCAAATAAGGAATGAGCATCACCGCCTGCGAGAATCCCCCCTTCGCCCCTTCTACAAATTCATCGTAAATGGCGACCTTCCTGTGTCCAGCTATGAGAATAAAACTTAAAATTAGTACTAATAAAATGCCATTACCTAAGGCTGTTGATAAAGTGCCAATTGCCTCTGCTGATAAGGTCATTAAATAAAATACACTGGCAATCAACACACTAATTAGCGTTGCGCCATAGGCAAGCACGACACTATTGAATAAAGAAATTCGTTGTACCACAGCTACAACAGTTAGGCCGACTAATGTCGATGCAACAGTAGCGAGTAAAATAGGCAAAAACACGTCAGCAGGAGCTGCAGCACCTTGCTGGGCGCGATATAAAAAGACCGTGACAGGCACTAAGGTGACAGAAGAGGTATTTAGGACTAAGAATAAGATTTGCGCATTGGTGGCAACGGTTTTTTCAGGATTTAAACTTTGTAAATCCTGCATTGCTTTTAAACCAAGAGGCGTTGCAGCATTATCAAGTCCAAGCATATTAGCTGTTAAGTTCATCGACATACTGCCATAAGCAGGATGCCCTCTTGGTACATCTGGCATGAGTTTAGATAATAAAGGCTCAAATAGCCGAGCAAATACCGCTACCACTCCCGCCTTTTCACCGACTTGCATCAAGCCCATCCATAACGCTAATACGCCAATCAAACCTATTGATATTTCGGCGGCAAGTTTCGCACTACTGAATATGGCATTGACCGAATCACTGAGTACCTCAACATGCCCATTGAATAATTGAACTATGATGGCGACAGCTGCCGTTAAAAAAAACAATAACCAAACTCTATTCAGCACTTAATACTCCATTATCTTGACCGACATCAACCCAGCATTTTATGCCTTTATCATTTCCAAGCTTTTATCATTTCCAAGCTTTGTCGGCATAGTTAGCCTAAGCTTTATTAATGCATGATATAATCTATTTCATTATTACACAGTTGTTTTATCGAATTTTTTACTATGGCTCAAATAAATCCAGATTACCTCACACACATTGCCAGCGAGCTTCCTGAACATCTTAATATGGATGAGTTTATCGCGGCTTGTCACCGACCTTTAAGAAAATCAATCAGAGTAAACACCTTAAAGATTACTGTTGATGACTTTAAACAGGTTATGAATTCAAAAGAATGGAAATTTGAGCCAATTCCTTGGTGCAAAGAAGGATTCTGGATAACCCATGATGACAGTCAACAACCTGGTAATTGTGTTGAACATATTCAAGGGCTTTTTTATATACAAGAAGCAAGCTCTATGCTGCCGCCACAAGCGTTATTTAATGAGCTGTTAACTGATGACATAGGTCAACAAGCCCCTATAGTATTAGATGTGGCCTCTGCACCAGGTTCTAAAACCACCCAACTTGCAGCATTAATGCATAACCAAGGTTTATTAATTGCTAACGAATACTCTTCAAGCAGAGTCAAGATCCTTCATGCCAATATTCAACGTATGGGCGTTAACCAAACTGCTTTAACCCATTTTGATGGTAACGTTTTTGGTGAGTATCTTTATGAAAAATTTGACGCGATTTTATTAGACGCTCCTTGTGGCGGCGAAGGCACTGTAAGGAAAGACGTTAATGCGCTTAAAAACTGGCAACTTGATGACGTAACTGAAATTGCCGAAACCCAAAAACAGTTAATAGAGTCAGCCTTTTTAGCCTTAAAGCCTGGCGGTTCATTAGTCTATTCAACCTGTACGTTGAGCCAGATTGAAAACCAACACATTTGTCATTACATACAACAGCAATATCCAGACTCGGTTGAATTTATTGCTCTCAACCATCTATTTGAAAACGCTGAAAAAGCCTGTACTTCTGAAGGTTTTTTGCATGTTTGGCCTCAAATATTTGATAGCGAGGGTTTCTTTGTCGCTAAAATTCATAAGAAAACCTCAGTACCACGATTAAAAAAGTGCCCTAAACAGCAACGAAACTTTCCTTTTGTCTCCGCCAATGAAAAGCAAACTAATGCTGTCGCCGAATATTTACTCAAAACATTCAATATCATAATACCCGAACAATTTAACGTGATGATACGTGACGAGGAATATTGGTTATTTCCAGCAAAGTTCAGTCAATTCATCGGACTAATGCGCTTTCAACGCATCGGTTTCAAACTTGCTGATGTGCTTAAAAAAGGTTTTAAAGTCAAACATGAAGCTATCATTGCATTGAGTGATTCAATTGAGAATCAAGATAGAGTTATTGAGCTTAACCGCCAGCAAGCAATTGAGTTTTTAATGGGCCGTGATATTCCAACCAATGAGATAATAGGTTTAGACGTGAAACCTGCAGGTGAGATGATTGTGAGCTTTCACAATAAGCCACTTGGCGTCGTAAAACACCTCGGACATCGCCTTAAAAACAACCTTCCAAGGGAATTGGTAAAAGATAAAATTGAAACTAAATGACAAATTAATACGAAAGTTGAACCTAGGATAAGTCACTAAGATAAGTCACTTAGTTTGCTAAATATTTAGCACATAAAACTCATACTAGACAAGCTAACAAGCTTTAAACACCATTTACCAAGCATATAACGAGCAATAAATGTGCAATATGTCAATTGACAACTATAATGTGTGCAGACGATTTAGTTTTGAGAGTAAAGCCCTGAGACGCTTCATTCTCATTCATGTTTACTGAGAATAGCCTCTCAACACAGTAGCGCAGGGCTCTTTTTATTAAGAGCCATTCCCCTAGACCCAGAACAATTGGATAGTTTTGGGTCTTTTTTTTGGCTTGGATAAAGGGAAGCACCAATGTTACTGGAAACTAGCGTCCAATCAGTTTGGCTGCATCTGTGAATAAATTAAAGAAATTTTCTGAAGTGTAATGGGCCAAATCTTCATATTTTTCGCCACGTAACTCTGCTACAAACTCAGCAACATCACGAACGTAGGCAGGTTGGTTTTCTTTGCCACGATGTGGCACTGGCGCTAAGTATGGCGAGTCTGTTTCAACCAATAGTCTGTCTTGTGGAACTTGGCGGATCACGCTACGAAGCTCACCAGCATTTTTGAAAGTGACTATGCCCGATACTGAAATGTAAAAGCCCAAATCGATTGCTGCTTGGGCCATTTCCCAGTTTTCAGTAAAACAATGTAATACTCCACCGACTTTATCTGCACCGCCGGCTTTTAGCATCGCTATGGTGTCTTCTCTTGCATCACGTGTATGTACAATTAGAGGTTTGTTAACATCCACTGCCAGTGCTATTTGCTGTTCAAAACATTGTTGTTGCAGCGTTTTAGTTTCAGGGGCGTAAAAGTAGTCAAGACCAGTTTCGCCAATAGCAACGACTTTGCTGTCAGTGGCAAATTGTTTTATTTCATCAACATTTAAGCCGTCTTGGACATCCAACGGGTGAACACCAGAAGAAAGGAATACATTATCGAACTGTGCCATTTTCTCACGCATAGATTCGAATCCTTGCTGGCGTACATTGACGCACAGCAAATAATCTACACCACGAGATTTAGCGCCATCAATAATGGCTTGTAAACTAGGTTGATCAGGAGCCGCTTTTAAACGGTCTAAATGGCAATGAGAGTCGATTAACATTGAAATTCTATCTAAAGCTAAAATAAGCCAGCAAGAATACCTAGCTACATAGTGCAGGTCAAATCACTTGAAGAAAGTTCACTCGAAAGTAATTTTTCTATGTGATGTTTATGACTCTCAGGATCGGTTTTAATTTTAACCCCAATACCTGCAGGCCTTCCACCAGAAGCACCTAGGGGATTAATCCAAACAACAACACCTTTAAAGTCTGTCATTTGCGATGTACCGGGTAACTTATATGATATCGACAGTTCTTGGCCTAAAAAGTGGCTTTCTGTAGTCGAAATAAATAAACCTGCTGGTTTAATAAATGGCATATAAGCTCTGTACAATTGGTGCAGAGTATCAAAATTTACAACAAGATCGGTCATAATCTCAGTCTATTATTTAAGATGAATAAGTTGTCTAAATTCAAGTATATAATCTTGGCATAAAGCCGGAGCATTAATACTTGCCATTGTTGCTAGTCGTTGACACATTTGTGCCACTTTCGAAGACAAACCAATAATGTTACTTATAGCTAAAGCGTCTAGCTCTTTACTTTTTAACACATATTGCCTTAAGTACAAATATAAAACATTAAGCGCATCAACAATTTGATGTTCAGAAACCTTAATTAAACTACCCGTCAAATGGCCTGACTTAATACTCAACGCCCAATCAGTACGAAACTGTATTAACTGCTGATAATGATTGCTACTGAGGCTTTCAGCTAATTTCAGTGGGCCACCAATCATACTCAAACACCAAGTGACATCATGGGGCTTTTCACCTGGATTCACAGTTGGCAGCATCTGGTAAGCTTGCAGCCAGTCATACACTTGTCTTCTATCGGGTGTATGAAAAGCCACTTTTTGGCAGCGACTCTTAATTGTTGCTAGTAATCGAGAAGGAACATCTGTCTGTAATATGATTAAAATATTATTACCGGGTTCTTCAAGTGTTTTTAGTAACGCATTCGCTGACGCTAAATTAAACTGCTCACAATTTAAAATAATAGCAACTCGTTGACCACCTTGCTGAGCTGTGACGGTAAGCTTTTGGCATAAGTCGCGAATTTGATCGACTTTAATTTGAGTGCCGTCAGCCTTAATCACATGACAATCAGGGTGTGTACCAGCCTTAAATAACAAACAACTTTTACATTGGCCACAAGCACCCACAGGGGTTAAAGCTGTGCACATTGCCGCTTCTGCCATTTCATTCGCTAAAATATGGCCACCTAAGCCTTGGTCAATACTGACAAGTTGAGCATGGGCACTGTGGCCACTATTACGCTCATTGATAAAGCGCTCAAACGGCGCATCTAACCAAGGTAATTGATGTAAACCAAATGCTTGCATTATAAGCCTGCTGTAATCATTTGTCGTATCATGACTTAACCTAACCTAGCCGATAATTCATGAGCAATTTGCGCATGCACTTGCTCAATGGTTTGACTGGCATCTATAACAATGATTGACTCGTCTTCTGCTGCAAAAGACAAAAATGTTGCTCTTGCACGCTCGAAAAACTCTATCTTTTGAGTTTCAATTCTATCTAACTCACCACGATTCGCCGCTCGAGTCAGCCCTAATTGCGGGTCAATATCTAGATATAAGGTTAAGTCAGGTTTAAACCCTTTCAAGGTAATATCACTGATTGATTTAACTAAAGGCATTAAGCCTCTGCCACCACCTTGATAGGCTAATGAAGATAAGTTATGACGATCGCCTAATACCCAAGTGCCTTTCGCTAAGGTTGGTTTAATCACATTGGCAATCAGTTGTGCTCTAGCCGCGTAAAATAATAAGCACTCAGCTTCATCACAAAGAGGGTCAGTTTCATCGGCAATTTTTACTAAATCACGCATTTTTTCAGCAAGGGGCGTACCGCCAGGCTCTCGAGTACATACTGGTGCTTGTTTAGTATGTTGAGTAATGATTGCTTTGACTAATTCAATAGCGCTTGATTTACCTGCGCCTTCTAGTCCTTCAATCACGATAAACTTAGCTTGTTCTTGGGTCATTTTCTATTTCTCTGGTATTCGTTTACTGCGCGGTTATGTTGCGCTAATGTCTCTGAAAACACATGACTGCCATCGTTGCGTGAGACAAAATATAAGTAGTTTACATCTGCTGGTTTTGCCGCAGCAAAAATTGCAGCTTTACTCGGTGCCGCTATGGGCGTTGGCGGTAAACCATTGATTCGATATGTATTGAATGGGGTATGCTCACGTAAATCGCTACGGGTAATATTGCCTTTATATCGGTCACCCATTCCGTAAATAACGGTTGGATCTGTCTGCAAGCGCATGCCTAACTTCAAGCGATTATTAAATACAGCCGCCACCCAGTCACGCTCAGAAGGCTTACCGGTCTCTTTTTCAATAATTGACGCAATTGTGAGTAACTCATAAGGTGTTTTTAACTTAAGATCGGTATCTCGCTCACTCCAAGCCGCTTCCAGTGTTTTTTGCATCATTAAATAGCTACGATTTAAAATCGATTCGAGAGAGTCATTCGCTTGATATTGATAAGTCTCTGGGAAGAATTTTCCTTCAGGTAAGCCTGATTCATCTCCATTTTTAAGCAAAACACGGTTAAAAACTTCAGCATCAAAAGTTAAATGAGGTAAGTCCGCTAACGCTTCATGCCACTCTTTAATCGTTTTGCCTTCAATTAACGTAATTGAGAATGTCATTTCGTCGCCGCGATTTAACTTGGTCAGTAAACTTCCGATAGAGTCTCCTGGAGCAATTTGATATAAACCAGTGCGAATATGAGCATATTCAGGCTTGATTTTAAGTAAGTACTTAAGTTTCCAACTATCAGTAATGATTTGCTTGTTTTCTAAGTCAGAACCCAGTTTGGTGACATTCATGCCCTGAGCTATGGTCAATTCTGTTGGTTCATCAATTGATAACATTTGCTCTGGATAAGCAATAATCTGCTGATATCCTAAAAAGCCAACAACACAGGCTACTGTTGTCAGAGTCATCAAGGATGTAAGTAAAATGGTGATGGTTTTTTTCATATTATTTTAAATAAGGGCTCTAGTATAAAAGGTTAAGCTGAGTTAATACGTTATGGGTCATTGCCCACGGTTTATAATGATGGCTTGAGCTTAAATTTGAATTAATCACACCCATATTAATGCTATTGATATTCACCATACCTAATAAACTATTAGTGATAAATACATGCTCAGCATTTTGTAAATCAGTCAAGCTTATCGCTTTCGCCATTACCACAATATTGTTCGTTAATAAGGCATCGATCACTTGTTCGCGCATCACGCCTGATACGCCACATTGATTCATCGCAGGTGTTATCACCTGCTCACCTTTAACAATAAATATATTCGCCATTGAAGACTCAACAACATAGTTATCAGCATCTAAAACTAACCAGTCATCAACGCTTTCTGGAAGTGCTTGTTGCTTCACCAGTACTTGCTCAAGACGATTAAGATGCTTCATTCCAGCAAGTAACGGCTGTTTGCCTAATAAAACAGGCGAAAGTGCTAAAGATATTCCACAAGCTTGCCAGTTTGCATACGAAGCGGGTACATCATGCAAAGAAATAACTTCGGAAATATTAGGTGATTCAGGAGCAGTATATCCACGTCCGCCGACTCCGCGACTAAGCAGTAGTTTAATACAGCCTTGTCTTAGTGTTTGAGCATGAACATTTAAACGCTGCGATATTGAATTAATATCTGGAATGCTAAAGCCTAATCTTTGACAGGTTTGTTGCAGTCTTAGTAAATGTTCAGTCAAAAATAAAATCTGACCATCACAGACTCGCATAGTGGCAAATGCCCCATCTCCATAGGCAAGTCCCCTATCGAGAGCTTGAATCGTATTATCAGATTGTCCATTCACAAATACCGAAGACATGATTTCCTTAACTCATGGTTAAATAAGCTCGTAAAATAATATAGGCAGGCTTATTTATTCTTAACTAACTATATATTCTTAACTAACTATTGATTCAATATTCGCAGCTAATAGCAAACATTGCAAAATAGTGATTGTAGATACTGACAAGCGTGAATAAAAATGTATATAGACACTGATGCCAGAGTGGCCTCAGTTAAGAATTGAGGCTCCAAAATAATGGAGCCCTTATCTAGAAAATCTGAGATCACATCCTTGTTATCTTTAGATTATCTCGCTAACAGATGCTGAATTCTTGCTTTAAGAATATCTGTTGCAATGCGATTTTTACCACCTCGAGGGACAATAATATCAGCGTGCTGTTTTGATGGTTCGATGAACTGTAAAAACATAGGGCGAACAGTGGCTTTGTACTGTGCAATAACTGACTCCATAGTACGACCACGCTCGGCAACATCACGTGTTAAACGACGTAAGAAACAGATATCCAATGGCGTATCCATAAATACGCTGGCATCCATCAGTTCTCGTAGTTTCGGATCGGTTAACAATAAAATCCCTTCTAAAATAATGACCTTTTTAGGTTGCATATCAAGGGTTTTAGTCATACGAGTATGTTCTTTGTAGCTATAACAAGGGATGTTAACCTGCTCACCTTTCTTTAATTGCTTAAGGTGTTCAGCTAATAGCTGATGATCCAGTGCTTTAGGATGATCATAATTAGTTTTAACACGGTCTTCCATTGTCATATGACTTTGGTCACGGTAATAAGCGTCTTCATTAATCACACCGATTTGATCTGTGCCTAGGTCACGCTTAAGCTCTTCAAAAATCGTTTGGGCAATTAAACTTTTGCCTGATGCTGAAGCACCTGCGATACCAATAATGACACATTGCTGAGAATTCATTACTTAACCTTACTCGTCGTCTGAAATACTAATTGAAACTGTGTTTTTATTTTGCTGCTTCGCAAGTTGAGCACCGACTTTACGGGCTATTTCACGATAAATTGCTGCAACTTCTGAATCTGGTTTACTAACAACCGCAGGGTTACCTTCATCCATTGATTCACGAATATTAATATTAAGCGGCAATGCCCCCAATAATGGTACTTCGTAGCGCTCTGCTATCTTGCTACCGCCGTGGGTGCCAAATGGGTGTTCTTTGTGACCACACTCCGGACATAAATGAAAGCTCATGTTCTCGATAATACCCAATACTGGAATATCAACTTTTTGGAACATGGTGATACCTTTTTTGGCATCTTCAAGTGCGATATCTTGCGGTGTTGTCACCACGACAGTGCCGCTTACAGGAAACTTTTGCGACAAGGTTAATTGTATGTCACCTGTTCCAGGTGGCAAATCAATCACTAAATAATCCAGTTCAGGCCACTGGGTTTCTGTTAATAATTGGTTTAAAGCACCTGCAGCCATCGGTCCACGCCAAACAGCCGCTTCTCCATCGCCTAACATAAAGCCAATTGATTGCGCAGCAATGCCGTGAGCCGAAGCTGCTGTCATCATTTTGCCATCTGGAGATGTCGGTTTAAAACCTTGTAGCCCAAGCATCATTGGAATAGATGGGCCATAGATATCGGCATCTAAAATACCAACTTCAGCACCTTCAGCTTTTAACGCTAACGCTAGGTTAACGGCTGTGGTTGATTTACCCACGCCGCCTTTTCCTGAAGCGACAGCAATCACTTGCTTGATGTTCGGAATAGGCTCTACAGAAGCAATAGCTGAAAATACGCGAGGCTGGAAGTCAATTTCACATTCTACTTCGTCGATAGCATCTAATACGGCTAATTTTTTAGTCACATCCATGACGGTATCACGGTACTGCGTCATACAAGGATATGGATAAACCAAGCCTAATAACAAACGTTTGCCCTCAATGGCTAGTTTGTTAACGCAACCCGCAGACACTAACCCTTCGGCTAAATATGGATCTTGAAATGCATCTAAAATACTCAATACTGGACCAAGAAGGTCATCACTTAATTGATAATCTGTATGCGAAGTAGACAAAAGCAGAACTCCCAGCAATAAATTTGCCCAAGTGTACCAGAATTAGAGAAAAATGAGCGCTAATTTAGCCGTTTTTGTTGTTGTTTGATGAAATAATCACTTTGATCGGTTAGTATCTTGACCATATATTTAGTGTAATCGATTGTTGAGACAAAATGACAAATTCACAACGTAAAATCCTGGTGACAAGTGCCCTCCCATATGCAAATGGTCCAATCCATTTAGGTCATATGCTTGAGTATATTCAAACTGATATTTGGTCTCGCTACCAAAAGCTTCGTGGACATGAATGTCACTATATTTGTGCTGATGATGCCCATGGCACACCAATCATGCTCAAAGCTCAACAAATGGGTATCACTCCTGAGGAAATGATTGCACAAGTTCAAAAAGAACATGAACAAGATTTTGCAGACTTTAATATCCAATTTGATAATTTCCATAGCACTCACAGCGATGAAAACCGTGAGCTTTCGACTCAAATTTATCTAAAATTGAGAGAAGGCGGCTACATCAAAAGCAAAACCATTTCACAGCTTTTTGATCCAGAAAAAGAAATGTTCTTGCCAGATCGCTTCGTTAAAGGCACATGCCCGAAATGTAAGAGTGAAGATCAATACGGTGATAACTGTGATAACTGCGGTGCGACATACAGCACAACTGATTTGATTAACCCATACTCTTCAGTTTCAGGCGCTACACCTGTCATGAAAGATAGTGAGCATTTCTTCTTTGACTTGCCTGCATTTGAAACCATGTTAGGCGAATGGCTTTCATCAGGTTCTATGCAACCTGAAATCGCTAACAAATTAAGAGAATGGTTTGAGCAAGGTTTACAGCAGTGGGATATTTCTCGAGATGCGCCTTACTTCGGTTTTGAAATTCCAGATCAGCCAGGTAAATTCTTCTACGTATGGTTAGATGCGCCTATCGGCTATATGGGCTCATTTAAAAACTTATGTGATCGTAGAGACGACATTAATTTTGATGATTTTTGGGCTAAAGATTCAACTGCTGAACTTTATCACTTCATTGGTAAAGATATTGTAAACTTCCACGGTTTATTTTGGCCAGCAGTGCTTGATGGTGCAGGCATTCGTAAACCAACGGCAATCTTTGCTCACGGTTATGTCACTGTCAATGGCGCTAAGATGTCTAAATCAAAAGGGACGTTCATTAAAGCACGGACTTATTTAGACAACTTAGACCCAGAATACTTGCGTTACTACTACGCTGCAAAACTGAATAACCGTGTTGATGATTTAGATTTAAATCTTGAAGATTTTGCCCAACGTGTTAATTCTGACTTAGTCGGAAAATTAGTTAACCTTGCATCACGTACGGCAGGTTTTATCAGTAAGCGTTTTGATGGCAAGTTAGCAAAAATTAACGATACATCGTTAACTGAAGCCTTCCTTGCTAAACAAGATACTATTGCAGAACTATACGAAACACGCGAGTTTGGTAAAGCGATGCGTGAAATCATGGCGCTTGCTGACTTAGCCAATGCTTATGTAGCAGAAGCTGCACCATGGCAGTTAATTAAACAAGAAGATAAGCAAGAAGAAGCGCATCAAGTTTGTAGTAATGCACTTAACTTGTTCCGCATTCTAGTGACTTACTTAAAGCCAGTATTACCAACTCTTGCAGCCAACGTTGAAAGCTTCCTTCAAATCACGCTAACTTGGAATAATTTAGACCAAGATTTAGCAGGGCATGAGATAGCTAAATTCAAAGCGTTAATGCAGCGTATTGAAATGAAAAGCATTGAAGCAATTATCGAATCTTCTACTGAAAATCTTCAAGTCACGCAAACCACAGAAGCACCAAAAGTTGAAGCGGTTCAAACAGAACTTGAAAAAGAGCCATTAGCGCCGGAAATTACTTTTGATGACTTTGCTAAAATCGATTTGCGTATCGCGCTTATTGCCAAAGCCGAGCACATCGAAAAAGCTAACAAGCTGTTAAGATTAGAACTCGATTTAGGCGGTGAGACTAAACAAGTATTTGCTGGTATCAAATCGGCTTATGCCCCTGAAGATTTAATCGGCAAGCATACTGTCATGGTAGCTAACCTTGCACCACGTAAAATGAAATTTGGTGAATCAGAAGGTATGGTATTAGCTGCAGGCCCTGGTGGTAAAGATATCTGGATTTTAGAGCCACATGCTGGCGCTAAACCAGGTATGCGAGTGATGTAATCAGCATAATCAAGCTGCAATAATTCGTAAAAAAGGCCGTCGTATGACGGCCTTTTTAATACATGTAATTTACAACATTACGAGTGGACGCGAGTTTCGCCATCTTCTTCGTTACAATCTTTATTTTCACATGGCGCTTCTTGGGCAAAACGTTGACTCTTATAAGCCTCAGTATCTGCTTCAATCGCTTCTTTCAAACGCTCTTCATATTCAATGAATAGATTAATAAAGTCACCGCCAAACTTCTCACCGTCAGAACGACCGACCCATTCATTATACAGCACTTCTGAAGCTTCTTTTTCAACCTTCATATAAGTCTGTTTTTGCCTTTCGACTAACTCTGAAGAGAACCCCATGGCTTTCATTGACTCAGCACCGACTTTCAGCGCAGAACGAAATGTTTCAGATTCAACATAATCTGCTCCTGCTTGACGTAATAAATGACCGTGACCGCGGTCAAAAGCTCGGCTAATCACTTTTAAGTTAGGATATTTATGCTTAAGGTGTTTAACCAATTCTACGCTGCTCTGTGGGTTATCAATCGCTACAACAAATGCCGAAGCCGTAGCAACTCCCGCAGTTTCAAGTAAGTCAGGTCGAGTGGCATCACCATAGTAGGCTTTAGTGTTGATTCTACGTAAATTGTCTACTTGAGTAGCTTGATGATCTAGTACTACCGTTTTAACGCCATTAGACAGTAATAGTCGGTTCACAATCTGGCCAAAACGGCCTATACCCGCAATAATGACGGTGCCTTGCTCATCTACTTCATCGTGCTCACGGTCATTCGATGTTTTCTGGTACTTAGGTAAAATGACTTTCTCATAAAAGATGAATAAGCCTGGAGTCAAGAACATTGATAAAGCAACGACTATCGATAATGGCTGCGCTATTTCAGGTGAAATGACATGATTTTGTTGGCTAAAGCTTAATAGTACAAATCCAAACTCCCCTGCTTGCGCCAAACTTAAGGTATATAACCACCTATCGCTGCCTTTGATGCGAAACATAAAGCTCAACATGAGCAATACCAGCGCTTTTAAAATCATCACTGCTGCAGTAATACCTAAAATAGCCCCTAAATAATTCCACAGAATTTCAAAGTCGATTCCAGCCCCTACGGTAATAAAGAACAAGCCTAACAAGAGTCCTTTAAAAGGGCCAATATGTGTTTCAAGCTCATGTTTAAATTCACTGTTAGCGAGAACCACACCCGCTAAGAAGGTGCCAAGAGCTGGTGAAACACCAACTAAGCTCATTAAGGTTGCAATACCAATCACTAACAATAAAGCCGCAGCGGTTGAGATTTCACGCACACCAGAATCAGCAATAAATCTAAAAACAGGTCGACTCAAATAATGCCCACCAAATACAACTAAACCGATTGAAAGAACCAGTATCAGCGCATACAAACCGCCGTGTAAATCTGCCACTAGAGACAATTCTTCATGATGTTCAGCAGCACTGGCGACCGTTGTCTGCGCAGCTTCAACTAATTCAGGCTGGGCCAAAAGTGGAATAAGCGCAAGCATTGGGATCACGGCAATATCTTGGAATAACAATACTCCAAACGCATTTTTACCCGCAGAGGTTTTGGTCAACCCTTTCTCGTTCAACGTTTGCAGTACAATCGCAGTCGAAGAAAGTGAGAAAATTAAACCAATGGTTAGCGCCACCGTCCAAGGCATATCAAACATCAATGCTATGGCCATCACAATACCTGCCGATAAGCCTACCTGTAGGCCACCCATGCCGACTAATCGATGCCGCATTGACCACAGCATTTTAGGTTCAAGCTCGAGACCTACTAAAAATAACATCATGACCACACCGAATTCAGCAAAATGCTGAATGGTGTTCGTTTCACTGCCAACTAATCCAACGATCGGACCAATAACCACCCCAGCGATTAAGTAGCCGAGCACTGAGCCTAAGCCCATTCTTTGTGCTATCGGAACTGCAATAACTGCAGCTGATAGGTAGATAAATGCTTGGATGAAATACTCAGTCATAATGCTATTCCTTAAGCGATATCAGAAAGTTAAACTGGATTAACAATATCAATAAAATGATGCGTAATGCCGAATTCTTGCGCTAAATGTTCCCCTAAAGCTTGTATACCAAATTGCTCAGTCGCATGGTGACCTGCAGCAAAATAATGGATCCCTTGCTCCATAGCACAATGAAATGTACGTTCTGACACTTCACCACTAATAAACGCATCGACGCCAAGCGATGCAGCATGATCGATATAATCTTGCGCTCCACCGGTACACCAAGCGAGCGTAGAAATAGACTGGGTTTCATCACCGATATGAAGTGGTTCTTTATTCAGTTTTGCAGCCAACAGCTCATTCATTTGCAAAACGCTCAATGGTTTAGGCAATTTCCCCTTCCATAGCAAGTTTTGCGGGATCTCAGTACACACTTCTACATCGATTAAACCTAATTGATTGGCAAGTTCTGCATTATTGCCTAAGGTATCATGCGCATCTAAAGGTAAATGATAGCCGAATAAATTAATGTCGTGAGTCATTAAGGCTTTAATTCGATTGTATTTCATCCCTGTTATCACTTCTGGCTCATTTTTCCAAAAAAATCCGTGATGAACTAAAATAGCATCAGCATTCAGCGCTGCAGCTTGCTCAATCAAAGCTTGGCAAGCTGTAACACCAGTTACAATCGTTTTTATCTCTTCAGTTCCCTGCACCTGCAGCCCATTGGGCGCATAATCTTTAAATTGGTTTACATTAAGAAAATCATTTAGATATTTGGATAATTGCTGGCGAGATACAGACGTTAATGACATAAAACTAACCCTAAAATTTTTGATACCAACAGTGTAACGCAGTCCAATACTTATTGAAAAACCCTTGTTAAGATTGATTATTTGCTAGGCTATTTTTGCTTAAATTGGACTTTTGGGTGCATTAAACACTAAAATTAGACCTAAGGGATGTTGAAAACATTAAATAAACTATTCATTACAGAAAAATAGGTCTCAAAATGTCAAACTTGACTAAAGAAGCGCTTATCGCCGAATTAAAAGCTGCTCTTGAAAAGCAAACTTCAAAAACTGTTGAAATTGAACAGAAAGGCAGTTGGTATAAAATTGATGGCGGCAAGTCTTTACGCTTTAGCGATCTTGAGCAAATGCACCTTGAAGCAACTCAAGGTCAGCCAGCAGCAGAAGCGCCTGCCGCTAAAAAAGAAGTGGCAAAAAAGTCTGCTGCTAAACCTGCAGCCAAGAAAGCTGTAGCTAAAAAGCCAGCGGCCAAAAAAGCCAATACTTCTGGTGGTAAAACGCCAAAAGAATTATGGCGTGAAAAATTAGCCAATGCAGGTAAAAATACTTTACCGCGCGGCTTCTAATATTTGCACTTGATATATTCACAATAGTGATAAAACTAAAAGGAGCCAAAGGCTCCTTTTTTATTAACTGTTATTACTGTGTTTTCAAGTTACAGCGGCCAAAACACTGCTTGCTTAGCCCTAATGACATAGCAATATAGCTACTCAATAATAACTACATAGCAATATCGACTCTTACATAACCTGTAAGGTACACCACGCGCACTTCGTCACCAGCCACGAACGTCATACCTGGATCTAAGTCCTGGATCACCATGACTTGAG
Source organism: Shewanella sp. TC10 (assembly GCF_009663145.1). GTDB lineage: Bacteria > Pseudomonadota > Gammaproteobacteria > Enterobacterales > Shewanellaceae > Shewanella. Next base: position 24,086 of record NZ_VKHR01000035.1, on the reverse strand, counting down.
TTCCATCATCTAGGTTAATCATCATCTCTATTAACTGGTACTCAAGAGTGCGGGTTGAATTTCCGTATCGATTCGCTGCAGCGCCGCCTAACAAAGCCCCAAGAACCGTAGCGACATCCTGCCCAGAACCACCACCAAATTGATGGCCAACAACGCCACCGATTAACGCTCCGCCAAACGTTTTCCAACCAAGGTTTCGATCTTCGACTAATTGAGTTTCTGTGACATGTTTAATGGAAGCAACATGCCCATATATGACTTTTTCAACAGGTACTGCTTGATTACGCTCATAAGCTGCAACTGCTGAGTGACTAACAAATGAAATTAATATGGCGAAAAGCGCACTAAATGCCATCACTGAGGTGTTTGTGAGTTTCAACATAAGCAAAATTCCGCTAACGTATGCATAAGGTTTAGTAAATAATATACTTAATTGTGAACTCACTGTCTTATTTAAATCATCTTCCGCACTTCCCAGATCCACAGCAAGCGCTAGATGAACCCAATGGCTTACTCGCTGTTGGTGGCGATTTATCACCTCAACGTTTAGTTGAAGCCTATTATCAAGGTATTTTCCCATGGTTTAATGATGATGACCCCATCCTGTGGTGGTCACCTGAGCCTAGAGCAATCTTTTTGCCAAAGGCTAAGCCGTTAAATAAAACCATGAAAAAATTCCTTCGTAAGACCCAATGGCGATTCACCATTAACCATGCATTTTCACAAGTCATTAAAGCATGCTCTGAGCCAAGGTTAACTCAAAAAGAAACTTGGATCTCATCGGACATTCAAGATGCATATATTCAGCTACATTTATTGGGTAAAGCCCATTCAATTGAAGTTTGGGACGACAAGCAATTAATAGGCGGTTTATATGGGATTGCAGTTGGCGGTGTATTTTGTGGTGAGTCTATGTTTCATCGTCAAACTAATGCTTCCAAAGCGGCTTTTGCAATGCTAAATCAACATCTGGTCAAACATGGCTTTAAACTAATTGATGCCCAAATTATGAATCCGCACCTTGAAACCTTAGGCGCTCAACCTTGTCCTCGTGAAGATTTCTTATCAACACTAAAACAATTACGTAATCAGGTTATCGATAGCAAGGCTTGGATAGCACAAGAGGTATGTTTTGAGCTCTAGAAGTATCAGTGTTGGTATTAGCCACCCTTTTGATTGCAGTTACATCGAAGGACTAAAAGAGCAACTGCTCATCATCCAAGAACCACAATTGGATAGTGCGCTATTCGAGCAACTTTTAGGGATGGGGTTTAGACGAAACGGCAATTCTATTTATAAACCAAGATGCCCTAGTTGCTCAGCATGCCAATCTATTCGAGTTGTAGTACCTGAATTTACAATATCAAAAAGGCAAAAGCGCACACTTAAAAACAACCAAGATTTACATTGGGAAGTCACCACTCACGTCACTGATGCGCATTATGCTTTATATGAAAAATACATTATTGGCCGTCATTCAGATGGTCCCATGTATCCACCCAGTGAAGATCAATTCAATGATTTTTTATTGTGTGACTGGTTAGAGGCTACTTACATCGAAGTGTACCAGCAGGATAAACTGATTGGTGTAGCCGTTACCGATAAGATGAATAACAGCCTCTCTGCGATATACAGTTACTTTGATCCTGATTACGCCAAGCGCTCACTAGGTGTTTATATGATCTTGGTGCAATGCCAATTAGCGCAACAGTTAGGTAAACAATTTTTGTATTTGGGCTATCAAATTGATGAAAATAGAAAAATGAATTACAAACGTTTATATCGCCCATATCAAATATTAACGGCAAATGGCTGGCAATATATTGAAAAAGAACACTCGCTATAGTGTTTCAATCCTTTACAGCAAGCGCTTTTTGGGGCATGATACGGCGAATTTTTTTATATTTGAAGGCATAAAGGTAACCAATTAATGGCGAAAGAAGACAACATTGAAATGCAGGGCACAATCCTTGAGACCTTGCCAAATACAATGTTCCGCGTTGAACTTGAAAATGGTCATGTTGTGATTGCACACATTTCTGGCAAGATGCGCAAAAACTACATCCGTATTTTAACGGGTGATAAAGTTACGGTTCAGTTGACTCCTTACGATTTAAGTAAAGGTCGTATCGTCTTCCGCGCACGTTAATACTGCCTCATCTATTTAAAAACCCGGCATAAATGTCGGGTTTTTTATTGGCTAAAGATTAACGTTGATACAAAAAATGGCTATCTGATTTCAGATAGCCATTTTTATTGAACGATTAACAATTAGATGCTAAATCAATCTGCGTTCTACGACACTTTCTCTTCGCATTCGCAGTTAATGACAATTTCATTGTCTTTAACATCCACTTTGGCTGTGCCGCCCGCTTCTAATTTGCCGAACAATATTTCATCGGCTAATGGTCGTTTAATCAACTCAGTGACTACACGGCCCATAGGTCGTGCACCCATATTTTTATCGTAACCTTTCTCAGCAAGTAATGTGCGAGCTTCATCAGTGACTTCAAGCGTGACACGTTTCTCATCAAGTTGTGCTTGTAATTCAATTAAAAACTTATCAACCACTTTCGCGATAATGGTCATATCTAAATGATTAAACCAAATAATCGAATCTAAACGGTTACGGAATTCTGGGGTAAATACCTTATTGATTTCTGACATAGCATTAAGACTATTATCTTGTTGCTTAAAGCCAATTGAGGTGCGAATAGTTTCCTGTACACCAGCATTGGTCGTCATCACTAAAGTGACATTTCTAAAATCAGCTTTACGACCGTTATTATCGGTTAGCGTACCGTGATCCATCACTTGCAGTAGCAAGTTATAAACATCTGGATGGGCTTTTTCGATTTCGTCCAATAACACCACACAATGAGGGTTTTTAATCACAGCGTCAGTTAATAAACCGCCTTGCTCATAGCCCACATAACCTGGCGGCGAACCAATTAAACGTGAAACCGCATGTCGCTCCATGTATTCAGACATGTCAAAACGAATCAACTTCATGTTTAAGCAAGAAGCCAACTGATTTGTCACTTCGGTTTTACCCACACCCGTCGGCCCTGCAAATAAGAAACTACCAACTGGTTTTTTCTCTGCACCTAAACCGCTACGAGATAATCTAATTGCCGAGCTAAGCCCCTCAATCGCCTTGTCTTGGCCAAACACCAACATTTTAAGATTACGCTCAAGGTTCTTAAGTAAATCCTTATCAGTCGACGATACCGACTTCTCAGGGATCCGAGCAATTTTAGCAATGATGGCTTCAATTTCTGGCTGACCAATGGTCTTCTTACGCTTACTTTGCGGCAGCATTACCATCCGAGCGCCCGCTTCATCAATCACGTCAATGGCTTTATCAGGCAAATGACGGTCGTTGATGTGTTTTGCAGATAAACTTGCCGCAGAACTAATCGCAGCTTGTGTGTAGCGCACTCCATGATGCTCTTCGTATTTTGATTTAAGACCTAATAGAATTTTGGTGGTCTCTGCAACTGAAGGCTCATTGATGTCAATTTTTTGGAAACGTCGTGCAAGAGCACGGTCTTTCTCAAAAATACTTTGATATTCTTGGAAGGTTGTTGAACCCATACAGCGAAGAGAGCCATTAGACAGTAATGGTTTTAACAGGTTAGATGCATCCATTACCCCACCAGATGCAGCACCTGCACCGATAATGGTATGGATTTCATCAATGAACAATATCGCATGTTCATTTTTACCTAACTCTTTAAGCAAACCTTTGAAACGTTTTTCAAAGTCACCACGATACTTAGTACCAGCAAGTAGTGAACCTAAGTCTAATGAGTAAACGGTTGCATCTTTAATGACATCAGGTACCTGATCATTAACGATACGATAGGCAAGCCCTTCTGCAATGGCAGTTTTACCCACGCCCGCTTCACCCACTAATAACGGATTATTTTTGCGACGACGACATAAGGTTTGAATAGCTCGCTCAACTTCATCGTCACGGCCAATTAATGGATCAATAACACCATCTTTGGACATCTGATTTAAATCAGTGGCAAATTGAGACAACAAACTTCTATCTTCAGTTGCTTCACCGCCTTCTTCAGAAGCCTCGGGATTATTAATTTCAGCGTCGTCATCATCTTTTGGCAAGCCATGAGAAATGTAATTCACCACATCTAGACGCGTAATTTCACAGCGGCGCAGTAAATAAACAGCTTGAGATTCTTGTTCACTAAAAATTGCCACTAACACGTTAGCGCCAGTGACTTCGTTACGCCCAGAAGATTGAACATGGAAGACTGCACGTTGCAGTACACGTTGAAAACCTAAGGTTGGTTGGGTTTCACGTTCTTCAGTGCTTTCGGCTATTAATGGGGTTGTTTGTTGAATGAAGTTAGATACTTCCTCGTGGAGACGAGTGATATCCGCGCCACAAGCCAATAGTGCTTCTTTGGCCGATGGATTATTGATTAATGCTAATAATAAATGTTCTACCGTCATATATTCATGACGTGAATCTCTAGCTTGTTGAAACGCTAGGTTCAAGGTGACTTCGAGATCTTTGTTTAGCATAAGCACCCCCTAAAAATACTCATAAACTGCAGAGTTACCGTTCGAGAATCAACATGTTCATTAAGCTGTTTCTAAAGAACACAGTAATGGATGTTGGTTTTCTTTGGCAAATTGATTTACTTGTAACACTTTCGTTTCAGCAATGCCAAACGAATAAACACCACATATTCCCTTACCTTGGTGATGGATAGCCAACATAATATCGGTGGCTTGTTGTTCATCCTTATTAAAAAAGCGTTGTAACACTTCTATCACGAAATCCATCGGAGTGTAATCATCGTTGTTTAACACGACTTTATACATTGAAGGTGGTTGTAGCTCCGATTCAACACGTTCTTCGGTGTGCTCTACGCTGCCTAATCTACCCATGAGTTAATACTAGCCTCTAGTTTGGTACAAGACCAATTGATATTATTAAATTAATTAAATGTTGTCATATTGTTAATTTTTACTTGACATCTTTTCGTACAAATTTCATTCTGTTCTGAGGCGGCGAAAGAGACCGCTGATTAAAATAAGTTTTACTATCTTACTGGTAAGTAGACAACAGAAGGAAGTGGAAGTATGGCAAGCGGAACTGTTAAATGGTTCAACAACGCCAAAGGATTCGGGTTTATTTGCCCAGATCAGGGTGGCGAAGATGTATTTGCACATTATTCAACAATCGAAATGGAAGGTTACAGAACGCTAAAAGCGGGCCAACCTGTAGATTTCGAAACTGAGCAGGGCCCTAAAGGGATGCATGCTTCAGCCATTTCACCAACTAAATAGTCGGTGAAACTATAAAACAAAAAGGCAGAGATTTTAATCTCTGCCTTTTTTATTTATCAAAATTAATGTAAATAGTAATTTGTTTGCCTAAAAAACACTCAAGGTTAGGTGTTGATGACAAATTTACTTACACAAATTTTCATCGTAAAAATTTTATTTGCACCAAAAACAAAAAAACAGAGACGATTGTCTCTGTTTTTATATTGAGGTTTGACTCTTTACTAAAGCCTTATGCTGTAATAAACGAATTCAATAGTGCGCTTGGGCGCATCGCAGTTTCAGCTTTTGCTGCATCTAAACGGAAGTAACCACCTAAATCGACAGCTGGGCCTTGTGAATCATTCAGTTCAGCAACAATCGCCGCTTCGTTAGTGGTTAACGACTCAGCTAATGCAGCAAATTCAGCAGCAAAAGAAGTATCAACCGTTTGAACTGATAAAGCTTGAGCCCAGTACATAGCTAAGTAGAAGTGGCTACCACGGTTATCAAGTTCACCAACACGGCGTGAAGGAGACTTGTTGCTATCTAAGAACTGTCCAATTGCAGTATCAAGCGTATCCGCTAATACTTGTGCCTTCGGGTTATTCTGAGTTTGGCTTAAATGTTCTAAAGAGGCTGCTAACGCTAAAAACTCACCTAATGAATCCCAACGTAAGTGCCCTTCTTTTTCAACTTGTTGAACATGCTTAGGCGCACTACCACCTGCACCCGTTTCAAATAGTCCACCGCCATTCATTAACGGAACAATTGAAAGCATTTTCGCACTTGTGCCTAGTTCAAGAATTGGGAACAAGTCAGTTAAGTAATCACGTAATACGTTACCAGTGACTGAAATAGTATCTAGACCTTCATGAACACGTTTAAGTGTCGCACGAGTCGCTTCAACAGGCGCTAGGATCTGTAAGTCAAGGCCGTCTGTATCATGATCTTTCAAATAAAGATCAACTTTAGCAATCAATTGCGCATCATGAGCACGGTTGCTATCTAACCAGAAAATTGCTGGAGTGTTGCTTAAACGAGAACGATTAACCGCTAGTTTAACCCAGTCACGGATAGGCGCATCTTTAACTTGGCACATTCTGAAGATGTCACCCACTTCGACATTGTGGCTCATTAGCACATCACCCGCGCTATTGATCACCTTAACAACACCAGCTGATGCTATTTCAAATGTTTTATCATGGCTACCGTATTCTTCCGCTTTTTGCGCCATTAAACCAACGTTTGGCACACTGCCCATGGTCGTTGGATTAAATGCGCCATTTTCTTTACAGAAAGAAATGGTTTCTTGATAAACACCAGCGTAACAACGATCTGGGATCATTGCTTTCGTGTCTTTTAGTTGACCATCTGGTCCCCACATTTTACCTGATGAGCGAATTGCAGCTGGCATAGACGCATCAATAATGATGTCGCTAGGTACATGCAAGTTTGTGATACCTTTGTCAGAATCAACCATAGCAAGTGCAGGACGTTTAGCATAAACAGCGGCGATATCAGCTTCGATTTCTGTGCGCTTAGCTTCTGGTAAACCTGCAATTTTAGCGTACACATCGCCAAAACCATTGTTAACATCAACACCTAATTCATCAAATAATGCTTGATGCTTAGTAAAGACGTCTTTGAAGAATACTTTAACTGCATGACCAAATAGAATTGGATCAGACACTTTCATCATGGTCGCTTTTAAGTGAAGAGATAATAAAACATCTTCAGATTTAGCCGCTTCAATTTCACGTTCATAGAATGCTTGTAATGCTTTGTTGCTCATTACAGCAGTATCAATGATTTCACCCGCAAGCAAAGGTAGACCATGCTTAAGGGAAACTTCTTGGCCGTCAGCTTGAGTCAGTACGATATTTACCGTGTCGGCATCAGATACTGTTACTGATTGCTCGCTACCGTAAAAGTCACCTTCGCTCATATGTGCAACATGAGACTGAGAATCACTTGCCCATTTACCCATTGAGTGCGGATTTTTCTTGGCGTAGTTTTTAACAGATGTCGGTGCACGACGATCTGAGTTACCTTCACGTAATACAGGGTTTACTGCACTACCTTTAATTTTATCATAACGGCTTTGAGCTTCACGCTCAGCATCTGTTGCAGGCTCATCCGGGTAATTAGGAATGTCGTAACCTTTAGCTTGAAGCTCTGCAATACAGGCTTTCAATTGAGGAATTGACGCACTGATATTAGGTAACTTAATAATATTGGCTTCAGGAGTCCCAGCCATCTCACCTAATTCAGTTAATGCATCAGAGATTTTCTGTTCAGCAGTTAACTTTTCAGGAAAGTTTGCAATTACACGGCCTGATAAAGATATATCTCGGGTCTCAACTTTTACACCAGCTGCATTGGTAAATGTGCGGATGATAGGGAGTAATGAAAGCGTAGCTAATGCTGGCGCTTCATCAGTTTCAGTATAAATGATCGTTGGAGAGTTATCTTTCATGCTTTTTCCTACATTATTGAAATAAAAAGTTTTTATAAATTATTATTGTAATAAGTAACTACCTAAAATAGCTTCAATCTTGTTGTCGAAGTCTATTTATATGCGGCACAAATCCATATGAAAATAGAAAAATAAACTGTGGCTGTGGTAACAAAAGTGGGCACAGATCACATTTTTTAGGCCAACATCATAGATCATTATCTCGCAGATTCAAATTCCACTAAGGCCCAATGCCAAGTAAACTATGCAAAATAATTCAATTTCGCCCATAAAAAGGCTTATGTATGCCAGCAAATGACAAAGCAAAACGATTTAGTACTAAACCGGCATTTGCCAGAACAACCAAAAAGCCAGCCAACAATAACAGAAAAATGGCAAAACGCCCTGTAAAAAAAGCGGTGGAAAATCCAATAATAGTGTTATTTAACAAACCGTTTGATGTGTTATGTCAATTTACTGATGAGTCAGGAAGACAAACCTTAAAAGATTTTATTCCGGTCAAAGATGTTTATGCTGCAGGCAGACTCGATAGAGACAGCGAAGGATTATTGTTACTCACTAATGACGGTAAGCTCCAAGCTCAAATTACCCAGCCAAAAAAGAAAACTTTTAAAACCTACTGGGCTCAAGTCGAAGGAGTTCCGAGTGAACAAGCGATAAAGAATTTGTGCCAAGGCGTTGAATTAAAAGACGGAATGACTCTTCCTGCTAAAGTTACCATTATGGATGAGCCCAAAGTCTGGGACAGAACTCCACCAGTACGTGAACGAAAATCTATTCCTACCACTTGGTTAGAAATCCAAATCTGTGAAGGTAGAAACCGACAAGTTAGAAGAATGACAGCGCACATTGGCCATCCGACTTTAAGATTAATTCGCTATAAAATAGGTCAATGGAGTTTAGATGACATTGAAAATGGCCAGTACAAGACGATTGCTCAGTAAAATTTCGATTTATTAGATTGATGCCAATGTGCTTCAGCGTGTTTGTAATTAGGAATTACACTCGACATTATCATTAGCTACTTACCGCTAAAATAGGATAACTCAATGACTCAGCAACGCTACAAACCCAATACCACTGTGGCTTGCGTAATCCATTGCCAACAGAAGTTTTTATTAGTTGAAGAAATCATTGATGGACAAGTTTGCTTTAACCAACCTGCAGGGCATATTGAGGCACTAGAAACAATTCCACAGGCTTGTAAACGAGAAGTTAATGAAGAGACTGGATTAGACATAGAATTAGTAGGCTTGATTGGTATCTATCAATTCAGCGCAGATGAGCAACTGGCTTTTGTACGGTTTACCTTCGCAGCTGAGTCTGAAAACCTGATAGATTGCCAGCCTTTAGATGAAGCGATTAAAGCTTGTCACTGGTTTACTTTAGATGAAATAAAGTCTCGTAAACATCAACTTAGAAGCCCTTTGGTGATTAAATGCATCGAGGACTATTTACATAAAGCTCACAGCCCATTATCACTGATCAATAGTGACCTGCAGATGATAGCCGACAACAACAATGCATGATAGAATATGCGCCGCACATTTTTGAGATTTTCGTGATGTTTTTCATCGATTTTTAAGGTTAATTTTAAACATCGATTTACACATCAATATTGGGTGGCAATTATCTAGTGACTTGAAAAGCACTGACGCCGACCACATGATCATCTCTTGTATCCGTAAATTCACTGGTTTTTAGGTTTTATGACATCAATCAATCCCAATTCAAATGGTAATAAAGTCATCGTAGGCATGTCCGGCGGTGTAGATTCTTCAGTTTCAGCATATCTGCTTATGCAGCAAGGCTATCAGGTTGAAGGATTATTTATGAAGAACTGGGAAGAAGATGATACGGATGAATATTGTCTTGCAGCTGAAGATTTAAAAGACGCACAAGCAGTCTGTGACAAACTCGGCATAAAATTGCATACGGTTAACTTCGCTTCAGAGTATTGGGACAATGTATTTGAGCATTTCCTTGAAGAATACAAAGCGGGTCGTACACCAAACCCAGACATCATGTGCAACAAAGAAATCAAATTCAAAGCATTTTTAGAATTCGCTGATGAAATTCTAGATGCTGACTATATCGCTATGGGCCATTATGTTCGTCGCCGCGACAACGAAGATGGCACCACTCAAATGCTACGTGGTATTGATGGCAATAAAGACCAAAGCTATTTTCTTTATACATTAAGCGACAAACAAGTTGCTAAGAGCTTATTCCCAGTTGGCGAATTAGAAAAATTCCAAGTACGCGATATCGCTAAAGAAATGGGTCTAATCACCCACGACAAAAAAGACAGCACAGGTATTTGCTTTATTGGTGAACGCAAATTCACTGATTTCTTAGGCACTTACCTACCCGCTCAACCAGGTGATATTGAAACCGCTGAAGGTGAAGTGATTGGTACTCACCAAGGTTTGATGTATCACACGCTAGGTCAGCGTAAAGGTTTAGGGATTGGCGGCTTAAAAAATAGTAATGACAACCCTTGGTATGTGGTTGAGAAAGATTTATTACGTAATGTTCTCATTGTAGCTCAAGGCGGTAACCACCCTCGCCTAATGTCACATGGCATGCTTGTGAGCCAATTGCACTGGGTTGACCGAAAGGGCCCTAGTTCGCCAGCAACCATTACTGTTAAAACTCGCTACCGCCAACAAGATGTTAAATGTACTGTCACAACAGAAGGCGAAGACAACATTAAAGTGATGTTTGATGAGCCAGTTGCCGCGGTAACACCAGGTCAATCAGCGGTTTTCTATGATGGTGAAGTCTGTTTAGGCGGCGGCATTATCGATACGTTAATTAGAGGATAGCGCGTGAGCCAAGTATTATTTGAACGCACAATGGCGTTCGCAGGTATTTTACAAGCTATTGCTCAAGTTCAACACCTCGCCCGTCATGGGGAGTCAGACGAAGCAGCCATGGCGGCAAGTTTAAACACTATTATGGTGACAGAGCCAGATTCAATTTCTGATATCTATCAAGATAAACAAGCGCTCAATAGGGGCTACCAGCTAATTGAAAATCAATTAGGTGATGGTAATAGCAAAGACGTTGAAACAACACGTTATTTAGTTGGCATGTTAGCACTAGAACGCAAACTGGCACGTTCGGCCAATGGTCTAGGCATGTTAGCCGAGCGTATTAACCAAGTTCACCGACAGCTGCATCATTTTGCCATTACTGATGAGCAAATCGTTGCGAGTTTAGCGAGCATCTACAGCGATGTGATCAGTGAACTTGGCCCTAAACTACAAATTTCTGGTAATCCAGCTTGCTTGCAACAACCGCAAGTACAACAAAAAATCCGTGCTTTACTTTTATCAGCTATGCGCAGTGCTGTTTTATGGCGTCAATTAGGTGGCAAACGTCGTCATCTGGTTTTTGCTCGTAAAGCCATTGTGGATACTGCTATTAGCAGCCGTAAAAATAATTAATCGTATCACCCTACAACAAAAGTTCATCAAGGAGCTTCAAATGGATCTTTCTGCACTGACTGCTATCTCTCCGATAGACGGTCGTTATGGTAGCAAAACCACCTCTTTACGAGGCATTTTCAGCGAATTCGGTTTAACTAAATACCGTGTTCAAGTTGAAATTAACTGGTTAAAACTACTTTCAAGCTGCCCAGAGATTGAAGAAGTTCCGCCATTCAGTGAAGAAGCATTAATTTTACTGGATAGCATCAAGGATAACTTCAGCGAAGAAGACGCATTACGCGTTAAAACAATTGAAAGAACCACCAACCACGACGTTAAAGCGGTTGAATATTTCATTAAAGAACAAATTGCTGATAACGCTGAATTAGTGGCTATTGACGAATTTGTTCACTTTGCTTGTACTTCAGAAGACATTAACAACTTGTCTCACGCACTAATGCTTAAAGAAGCGCGTGAATTAGTGTTAGCACCACAGTGCTTAGAAATTGTTGATGCTATTAAAAAATTAGCAGCTGATAACAAGTCAGTACCGCTAATGTCTCGTACTCACGGTCAACCAGCTTCACCAACGACCTTAGGTAAAGAGATGGCTAACGTTGCTGTGCGTTTAGAACGTCAACTAAACCAAATCAACGCAGTTGAAATCATGGGTAAAATCAATGGTGCAGTAGGTAACTATAATGCACACATCTCAGCTTACCCTGAAGTTAACTGGCATGAGTTGTCACAACGTTTTGTGACAAGTCTTGGCATTAACTGGAACCCTTACACGACTCAAATTGAACCGCATGATTACATTGCCGAACTTTTTGATGCTGTAGCACGTTTTAACACCATCCTAATCGATTTCGATCGTGATATTTGGGGTTACATTGCAATGGGTCACTTCAAGCAACGTACTATTGCTGGCGAAATTGGTTCTTCTACCATGCCGCATAAAGTAAACCCAATTGATTTCGAAAACTCTGAAGGTAACTTGGGCATTGCAAATGCACTTATGCAGCATTTAGCCGCTAAGTTACCAGTTTCAAGATGGCAACGTGATCTAACGGATTCTACGGTTTTACGTAACCTAGGTGTTGGTATGGCTCACTCATTGATTGCTTATCAAGCGACAATGAAAGGCATCAGCAAACTAGAAGTTAACCAAGAAAACCTGCTTGCTGAATTAGACAAAAACTGGGAAGTATTGGCTGAGCCAGTACAAACAGTTATGCGTCGTTATGGTATTGAAAAGCCATATGAGAAATTAAAAGAGCTGACCCGTGGTAAGCGCATTGATGGTGAGCAACTTGCTTTATTCATCGATGGTTTAGCGCTTCCAGACAGTGTAAAAGCTGAGCTTAAAACAATGACGCCAGCTAACTACATTGGCCGTGCAGAAGCGTTTGTTGACGAATTAAAGTAATTCAACAATCACTTTAGAGCTGTATTGCTCACTAAATAAGGAATGGCGACACCTCGTATGAGCTGTCGCCTTTTTTAATACTATGTATACATTAAATTTTGATACTGCAAAATTCACCCGTGAATATTGGCAAAAAAAACCGATTGTCATTAAAAATGCTTTTAATGCATTTGAAGATCCTATTTCTGCCGATGAGCTTGCCGGTTTAGCAATGGAGGAAGATATTTCTTCACGTATTGTGCAAACGCAATCTCAGGGTTGGAATGTGGTTCAAGGACCTTTCGAAGATTTTGATGAATACGGTGAAGATGGCTGGCAACTGTTAGTTCAAGCCGTTAACCATTGGTACCCGGAGTCACAGCCATTAGTTGAAGCATTTCGTTTCTTACCAGATTGGCGTTTTGACGATTTAATGGTGTCATTTGCAACCCCTAAAGGTGGTGTTGGGCCTCATATTGATAATTACGATGTGTTTATCATTCAGGGCGAAGGTGAACGTCGCTGGCAAGTGGGTGATATTGGCAACCATCAACAACGAGGTGGCGATAAAAACAGCCCATTAGTCGATGACTTTGAACCCATTATTGATGTGGTATTAACCAAAGGCGATGTGCTTTATATCCCGCCAGGTTTCCCACATTGCGGCGAAACGTTAACCCTTGCTTTAAGTTATTCAATTGGTTTCAGAGCGCCTAGTCAGCAAGAACTATTAACAGAACTGGCTGACTCACTAATTGATAATAACCTCGGCAAACAACGTTTCACGTCTACTGAAGAAGTGGCCAATAAAGGCCAAGTTAGCCAACAGCATCAACAAGGCATGATGGCGTTGTTATCACAACTCGCACAGGATCCAACTCAATACCAAACCGTATTAGGCAAGCTTCTTAGTCAAAACCGCTTTGAACTAGACCTTAACCCATTTGAACAAGCTATTTCTGAAACAGAAGTTATTGAAGCCATTGAAGATGGTGCCAATATCCAGCGCATTGGTGGTTTGAAAGTTCTGCAATTAGAAGCTGACAATCAAGCACAATTGTATGTAAATGGTGAGGTTGTCAGTGTCGATGGTATCGATACTGACACTGTTACTATAATTGCCAATGAGCACTTTATTGAACAAGCAATTTTATCAACTTGGCGTCAACAACCTGCTCTAATGATATTGTTAACTCAGTTTATCAATCAAGGTTGGTATTATTTATCTGAGTAATTCTGCATTGAAATAAACCCAAATAAAAAGGCACTAAGATATTCTCTTTAGTGCCTTTTTTATCATTGCCATCTAAGCAATTTGATTCATCAGAACTTAGTAGAGTTCAGGCTCACCTGCTGGACGAGTTTTTAAAAACTTTAAAAACCACATGTATTGCTCAGGGTAAGCATTGATAACTTGTTCAACCATTTTGTTAAGTGCAATCGCTTCGTTATCTTTACCCTGCATGTCTTCAGGTGCAACAGCTTGCATAATCGTCAACTTAAACTGTCGTGCTTGTTTATCATAACCAATTTTAACTGGCAACACTTGCGCTTTGCCTGCTTGAGCTAAACGGCCAACCACTGGCAAAGTGGCTTTTACCGTACCAAGCAATGGCGCAAACACACTTTGCTCAGGGCCTAAATCTTCATCTGGTAGATAAAAGAAACTATTATCTTGTCTTAATTCGCTGATTAGAGCACGTATGCCCGCCTCTCGCATGTAAACTCGACCGTTTTGACTACTACGTAGCCGATTACTGAACCAGTTAAACAAGCCATTCCTGTGAGCTTTAGCCATAGTCACCATCGGCAGTTCGATATTAAGCCTGATCCCAGCATAATCTATCGGCCAAACATGAGGCATGATGAAAATCATCGGTTGCCCTGCCTCTCTTGCAGCTTCGACATGCTCAAAACCATCAATGGCGACACGACGTTTAATATGCTCATTAGAGCGCAATAACAACTCAGCTTGCGACATTAATGTTAGGACAAACATATCGACATTGTCTTTAATCAAGGCATCAATTTCTGCTTCCGACTTTTCAGGGAAACAAGTACCCATATTAATTCGTGCAATATTAATTGGCTTTTTAGCTATCGACATTACAAGTTTGGCAAGCAGTCTTGAGATGGGGTCGCGTAGCCAAGCCGGCATAATGCCAAAAATGAATAAAATCAGAATGACAAACCAAGTGCCCCAATATCTAGGGTGTAACAAAGAAAGAGTAAATCGACGATCGAAATGTTTTGCTTGTCTAGCCAAAAGAAACCTCAAAATTACATCAGCGCAGTGAAATGAATAGCGGTGCCAAAGACATATAATAACAATTTTCTGCTACTCACAGCACGATATTTTTACTCCTCCCACACACTGAGTAGTGATTAATTAATTTTAGAAAACAAAAAAGCCACTCAATTGAGTGGCTTTTTTAATAAAGCGAAACTATTTCTTAGCCGAGTTTGATTCTTCGACTCGAGTTTTCAGCTTTTGCCCTGGACGGAACGTCACAACACGTCGAGCTGAAATTGGAATATCTTCACCAGTTTTTGGGTTCCTTCCCGGTCTTTGATTCTTGTCGCGCAGATCAAAGTTTCCAAAGCCAGATAACTTGACCTGCTCACCACTTTCGAGTGCTTCTCTAATTTCTTCAAAGAAAGACTCAACCATCTCTTTGGCAACACGTTTGTTAATGCCTAGCGTTTCAAAAAGATGTTCTGCCATTTCGGCTTTGGTAAGTGCCATACTTTTAGTCCCTCAACGATGCGTTGAACTCGGTCTTAAGTGCAGAGACAACTGAATCAACAGTTTCAGTTATGTCTTTTTCTTCAAGCGTACGAGTAATGTCTTGTAATGTAAGTGCTATTGCGAGGCTCTTTTTGCCTGCTTCAACACCTTTACCTCGGTATACGTCGAACAAGTTTAAGCCAACCAACTGATTTTCGCCAACTTTTCTTATCAAATTCATAACATTAGTTGCAGAAACTTCTTCTTCGACAACAACAGCAATATCACGTCGATTTGCAGGAAACTTAGATACAGTCTGGGCTAGCGGCAAACTGGCATGCAGTAAAGCGTCCAGTTCTAACTCAAAAATAATTGTTTTGCCATTTAGTCCAAAAGGCTTCTCCAAACTAGGATGGACAGCACCAATGATACCAATGACCTGATTATTTCTTAGTATTTCAGCACATTGCCCCGGATGAAGAGCTGAATGTGTTGCACTTCTAAAAGTAAATTCAGAAGTTGAAACTGTCAAGCCGATAATTGATTCTAAATCACCTTTTAAATCAAAGAAGTCGACAGTTTTTGAATCCATTGACCAATGTTCATCATTTTGAACACCAGAAATCACCGCACCAATCATCGCTTCTTGTCTAACACCAGAATCTGCTTTTGCATCAGGTACAAAGCGTAAACCAGTCTCAAATAAACGTACACGACCTTGTTGACGGCTTTGGTTATATCCTACTGACGTCAATAATCCAGTGAACATTGAAAGGCGCATAGCTGACATTTCTACCGAAATTGGATTCGGTAAAATCATCGCAGGCGCATCAGGGTGAACCAGATTTTGTTGCTTAGGATCAACAAAGCTATAAGTCACAGCTTCTTGGAAACCACGAGCCACGAGAACATTGCGAACTTTACGTAACGAAATATCAGCTTCTTTATGGTCAGACATGGTTAACGAAGCTACAGGTGCGATGTTTGGGATATTGTTGTACCCATAAATACGCGCCACTTCTTCAATCAAATCTTCTTCAATCGCCATATCGAAACGGTAAGTTGCAGTCACAACGTCCCATGTTTCTGCATTGGCAGTCACAGTGAAGCCTAAACGTTCGAGGATTTCAGTCACATCACTATCTGGAATATGGTGACCTAAAATCTTATCTAGCTTGCTACGACGAAGGGTTAAGTTAACTGGCTTAGGTAAATTTGCTTCTGTAACAGCTTCTTCTACTGGGCCGGCTTCGCCACCACAAATATCTAATACAAGGCGAGTCGCACGATCCATGACCTTATGTTGTAGTTCAGGGTCAACACCACGCTCAAAACGGTGTGATGCGTCTGTATGAAGGCCTAAACGACGTGACTTACCCATAATCGCAAGAGGCGCAAAGAATGCACACTCTAACAAGATGTCTTGAGTCTTCTCAGTCACACCAGTTTTTTCGCCGCCAAACACACCAGCCAACGCTATAGAACCACTGTCATCAGCGATAACTAAAGTGTCATCAGGCACAGTAACTTCGTTACCGTCTAATAAAGTTAACTTTTCAACGCCATCGCTCAAACGCACCTGAATCGCACCTGTTAAGGTAGCTAAGTCAAATGCATGCATTGGCTGACCGTATTCAATTAATACATAGTTAGTGATATCAACGATTGGATCAATTGAGCGAATACCACTACGGCGCAGTTTTTCTTGCATCCATAGCGGTGTTGGCGCAGCAAGGTTAACGTTTTTAACCACACGACCTAAGTAACGAGGACATGCTTGTGCATCGATAACATTAATCGCAACTTTATCGTCGATTGTTGCTGTCACTGCATCCCAAGTTGGCTCAGTTACCGCTTCACGGTTTAATACACCGACTTCACGAGCAAGACCTGCCATACCTAAACAATCCGCACGGTTTGCCGTTAAATCAACGTCAATCACCGCATCGTTAAGGTCAAGGTATTCACGAACATCTTTACCAATTGGTGCGTCAGTTGGCAATTCGATAATGCCATCACTTTCGATGTCGATACCTAGCTCACCGTACGAACACAACATGCCAAATGATGGTTGACCACGTAGTTTGGCTTTCTTAATTTTAAAGTCACCAGGAAGGACAGCGCCAACCATAGCAACGGCAACTTTAAGGCCTAAACGACAATTTGGAGCACCACAAACAATATCGATTAGCTCATCTGCGCCAACATTGATTTTAGTCACACGTAATTTGTCTGCGTCTGGGTGCTGTCCACATTCAACCACTTCACCGACAACCACACCGCTAAATTCACCCGCCACAGGATCTACGCCGTCTACTTCAAGACCAGCCATAGTAATTTGGTGAGATAACTCGTCACGACTTACTGAAGGGTTAACCCACTCGCGAAGCCAAGATTCACTGAATTTCATCTTTATATTGCTCCGTTATTTGAATTGCTTAAGAAAACGTAAATCGTTTTCGAAGAAGGAACGTAAGTCATTCACGCCATAACGCAGCATTGTTAGACGCTCAACACCCATACCAAAAGCAAAACCAGAGTATTTTTCAGGGTCGATACCGACACTGCGAAGTACATTAGGGTGCACCATGCCGCAACCTAACACTTCTAGCCACTTACCATTTTTGCCCATCACATCAACTTCAGCCGAAGGTTCAGTAAATGGGAAGTAAGATGGACGGAAACGTACTTCTAAATCTTCTTCGAAGAAGTTACGTAAAAAGTCATGCAAAATGCCTTTTAACTCGGCAAAATTAACTTTTTCGTCAACTAATAACCCTTCCACTTGGTGGAACATAGGTGTATGAGTTTGATCGTAATCATTACGGTAAACACGGCCTGGAGAAATAATGCGTAAAGGCGGTTTTTCGTGTTCCATAGTACGAATTTGAACACCTGAAGTTTGCGTACGAAGCATCACTTTAGGGTTAAAATAGAAAGTGTCATGATCAGCACGAGCCGGATGATGCTCTGAAATATTTAATGCATCAAAGTTATGAAAATCATCTTCGATTTCAGGACCGTTCTTAACAGAAAAGCCTAATTCACCAAAGAAAGTTTCAATACGTTCGATAGTACGTGTCACTGGGTGTAAGCCACCCAATTCAATTGTACGACCTGGTAGGGTCACATCAATTTGTTCAGCGATGAGTTGTGCTTCTAATTCAGCAGACTTTAAGCCTTCAATACGCTCAGAAAGTTCTTTCTGCACCGCTTGTTTAGCTTTGTTGACTGCTTGTCCAAAGGCAGGTTTTTCTGCTGGACTTAAGCTACCCATCAATTTCATCATGTCAGTGATCTTACCTTTCTTACCAAGGTAGTCGACACGGATATCATCCAATGTCTTTAGATCACTGGCCTTAGCGATTACTTCTAAGGCTTGTTCTACGATCTCAGTTAACTGCTGCATTATATTTTCCACTGCATTCTTGCATATCAAATGCGTTTGGGCGTCTAGGTTCAGACGACATATTAGTTTAGGTATTAATGTTAAATTAGACCTAAAGCATGGGGTTAAAACAAAAGATGGGATTTTACGTGACCTAGGCTAATTTTACTAGCATTTATTGCAATTAAAGCCAGTAAACTCCTGCATTATCATGAGTTAGCTTCATCTTAGTTATTTTTATTAAAACAATAAAATATTCAAACGCTATTCAACACTCGTACTCAGTGATTATACGAAATTAACTTGGTTTGAGATTAACACTGAAACTGCACCAAGATTGATACAAATCAATCTAAAGTTTATCAACTCATATCCGATATAAGCTTATAGCAAGTATAAAAATATGAGGCGATAATGAAAGAAGTAAAATTTAGGTGGGTTGATCAGTATTTGATTAAGTTAACCATCAAAGCAAAGTTCACCATCCTAGCAATTGTCCCTATTATATTGATTTTATTGCTTACATTTACGTTAACATCAAGTTTTAAAACCACTTTAGCCGAAGCCGAAGTTGAAGAAGCCGTATTACTTAATAACACCTATAACCATGCTGTTGAGGTTGCATTAAATCTATTAGATGAGGATAAAAAGCAAGCCTTTCTTTCCGATTTAGATGGCTCAAGCCGTGCTGTGAATATTGAGACGCTTTCTCGCCAAGCGCAACAAATTGCACGTCAAGGAGGCGGTTCCGTAGAAACCAACCAAGGCTTTAACGTCTTTAGTAATGTCAATTCGCACGATATCGTTATCAGCACCCTGATAACACACCAAACTATCGATGATAAAACCAGTGATGACAATAATTTAGCCTATTTATTAATGGTGATTGTTATTGCGATTATTCTATTATTTTCTTATTACATCTCAACTTTCATCGGCGGTGCGCTATATACCACTGTTATGGCACTACGTAGAGCAACTGATGGTGATTTAACTAGTCGACTAAACTTTTTTGAAGTACCCGATGAATTCAGTTTGCTTGCTATTAGTGTTGATCAATTAGTTGAAAGGCAGCACAAGCTTGTCGTTCAAATGACTCAAGCTACAGAGCAAATTAGACATGTTGTACACTCATTTAGAACCACAGCAGAAGATGGTCAAACCGTCGCCGTTAACCAGCGTCAACATCTAGACTCGCTGGCTACAGCCATGGAAGAAATGACAGCAGCAGTAAAAGAAGTCGCCCGTAATGCAGAGCATTCTTCGGCTGAAACTCAAGAAGCAAACAACCAAGTTACGGCAGGGTCTAACGACATTGAAACCACAGTGCAAGCCATTGATTTACTGTCAACTGAAATTGCTGACGCCTCAGATGCCGTCAATGAATTAAACGATAATGCCAGTAAAATTGATGCGGTGGTCACGACTATTAATGCTATTTCAGAACAAACTAACCTGTTAGCACTTAACGCTGCTATTGAAGCTGCGCGTGCGGGTGAACAAGGACGCGGTTTTGCTGTTGTTGCAGACGAAGTGAGAACGCTTGCTGGACGTACTCAATCAGCGACCGTTGAGATTAAAACCATGATTGAAGCCTTACAATCAGGCACTCAAAACCTTACTCAAGTCATGTCACGAACGGTTGACCAAGCTGAAGAAGGCAAAAAACATGTACTTAAAACAGGTGAAGATTTAGCAAGCATTGCCCATCACAGTGGCAAAGTGTTTGAAATGAGTGTGTTAATTGCCACGTCAGCAGAAGAGCAGTCAGCAGTGGCTAACGAAATTGCCTCAAATTTAATGGAGATTAGAAACCAATCTCATAATGTTGAAGAAGCGGCTAACTTATCAGTTTCAGGTTGTAATGAGCTAAATAGCACGGCTGAAGAACTTGATAAGTTAATGATTGGATTGAAAATATAGTTCAGATACTAATTTTAGTTTAACGTTAAATCTGAGCTAAGAATTCAGGCTGTATTCAAAGCTATAACTCAATACAAAAAAGCTCGTCACTGAAGTGACGAGCTTTTTTAATTCATAGCAAAAGTAAGGCTAATCTAACAGCCGTATTATTAACGATTTTTTCAAGTTAACGATTTTTCAAGTTAACGTTTCTTTCAAATTAACGGTTCTTTTCAAGTCTCGCTAATAAACTCGAGGTATCCCAACGATTACCTTTCATTGCTTGTACTTCAGAGTAGAATTGATCGACTAAGGCGGTCACAGGCAAATGGCTACCATTTCGGCGACCTTCTTCTAAAGCGATACCTAAATCTTTACGCATCCAATCTATAGCAAAACCAAAGTCATACTCACCTTGCCACATGGTTTGATAGCGATTTTCCATTTGCCAGCTTTGTGCAGCCCCTTTGCTGATCACTTCAACAACCTTTAAGCCATCAAGTCCTGCACTTTTAGCAAAATGTAGTCCTTCAGCTAAGCCCTGCACTACACCTGCAATGCATATTTGATTAACCATTTTAGTTAATTGACCAGCGCCAACATCACCTAATAATTCAGCGCAGCGACTGTATGATTCAATAACCGGCTTTACTTGATTAAATACACTCTCTTTACCGCCGATCATAACGGTCAACACACCATTTTCAGCACCAGCTTGACCACCTGAAACAGGCGCATCCATAAACTCAATGTCTTTATCAGCGAGTATTGCTGCAACTTCACGAGCAACATCTGCGGATGCCGTAGTATGATCAACTAGAACCGCACCGGATTTAATTCCGTGGATAACACCGTTTTCTCCAAGAATGACTTGTCTTAAGTCATCATCATTTCCGACACAGGTAAAGACAATATCTTGTCCTTGTGCAGCTAATGCAGGTGTTAACGCAAACTCTCCTTGATAATCTGTTGCCCATTGTTCAGCTTTTGCAGTGGTGCGATTGAAAACAGTGACTTGATGACCTTGTTTTACAAGGTGACCAGCCATAGGGTATCCCATCACACCAAGTCCGATAAATGCTACCTTCGCCATAATTTCCTTCTTATTATTTTAGGGCCCGTTGTTCATACTTAAAAATGGTTAAAAACAGCTGGCCTTCATTAAATGCGATTAACTGCTTTGTAAATTCGTACTCTACTCATTCAAGTGCAGGTGTGACTTAAAGTGCAGGTTTAACATGCGCTTCCATTTCGGCGCCAATACGCTTACGCATATCCATTAACCTCAGTGCCGAATCTCTTAAACGGATATCATCGTCAGTTTGAGGGATCCACTCAGGTACTGAGGTAGGCTTACCATCATCATCAACTGCAACCATGATGACAATACAATGTGTCGTTAAATGACGCTCAGGCTCTTTAGGGTCGCCAGCCTTAACATCAATACCTAAATGCATTGAAGAAGTACCGGTATAAATAACTTTGGCACTCACTTCAACAATATTACCCACATGAATGGGCTTAACAAAACGAATACCGCCAGCATAAACGGTAATACAGTATTTACCGCTCCACCCTGCTGCACCAGCATATGCCGCTAAATCGATCCACTTCATTACTGCGCCGCCATGGACCTTACCGCCAAAATTCACATCTGCAGGTTCTGCCAAAAAACGTAACGTAATCTCTCTATCAACACCGGCCATACAGCCTCCTCAATGACTTATCTAGCCTCAGTTTACGATATTTTTAAGCCTAAAACGTTAAAAAAATCAGCTTTGTAATAAATTAGTCATTACATTGGTAAATATATATTTAAATTTCGATATATCGCAGTATCGATAATTTAATCTTGAGTAAATTTTTAAATTAAATATTTGAATGTGCAAATATTTAAGCATAAAAAAAGCAGCAACCTAAGTTACTGCTTAATCTTTGTAAAACTCATGTACATGCTAATTTCAACGTATTAAGACACATTGCTAGAGCAATTTTTAAACATCGCCTTTCTTAAACAAAAGCGAGCCATTTGTGCCGCCAAAACCAAATGAATTACATAGCGCATAATCAAAAGAGTGAGCTTTAGCTTTGTGAGGAACAAAATCTAAATCACATCCTTCATCTGGGTTATCTAAGTTGATGGTAGGAGGTACAATTTGATCTCGTAAAGCCAAAATAGTCACAATGGCTTCTACTGATCCTGCTGCGCCTAGCAAATGTCCTGTCATTGACTTAGTTGAACTCACTAATAAATCATAAGCATGAGCACCGAATACAGATTTAACCGCCGCAGCTTCTGCTTTATCACCCGCAGGTGTCGAAGTACCGTGTGCGTTAATATAACCCACTTTTTCATTGTCAATTTGAGCATCATTTATGGCATTCACCATCGCTGCAGCAGCGCCTGCGCCATCTGCTGGAGGTGACGTCATATGAAATGCATCACCACTCATACCAAAGCCTACCAATTCAGCATAAATCTTGGCACCACGGGCTTTTGCATGTTCGTACTCTTCCATGACCATCACACCAGCGCCGTCGCCGATAACAAAACCGTCACGGTCTTTATCCCATGGGCGACTTGCAGCAGCTGGGTCGTCATTACGAGTTGATAAAGCTTTAGCAGAGCCAAAACCTGCCACAGCAAGAGGGCAAGTCACATCTTCTGCACCGCCAGCAACCATCACATCTGCATCACCATAAGCGATTGTACGTGCAGCAAAACCAATATTGTGCACGCCTGTTGTACACGCGGTAGTCACAGCAAAGTTAGGTCCTGTCATACCGTACTTAATCGATAAATGACCAGAAATCATATTAATAATGGTACTAGGTACAAAAAATGGAGAAACTTTGCGAGGGCCGCTTTTTAATAAAGCTGCATGATTTTGCTCAATCAATGGCATGCCACCCATACCAGCACCAATCGCGGTACCTACACGTGCAGGGTTTTCTTTTTCCATATCCAAACCAGCATCATTCATAGCTTGAATACCAGCAGCCATGCCATATTGAATGAATAAATCCATCTTACGGGCATCTTTGCGAGATAAGTACTGCTCGACGTCAAAATCTTTAACAGAGCCACTGAAACGTGTACTGAATTCAGTTGCATCAAATTTGGTAATGGGTGCGATACCACTTTTACCGGCTAATAAAGACTGCCAAGAAGAATCAACATCGTTACCCACTGGAGTAACTAGTCCTAGGCCTGTAATCACGACGCGACGTTTAGACACAGCATTCACCTTTGAAATAGATAGGCATAAGCCAAAAAATAAAGAATAGGGTTAATCCATCACCAACGGCTAATTGCATTGGGTAGATAAGGTTCGAACTGAAGGATTAACGCTTTGGAAATTAAGTCTAGTCGAAAAGAATCGACTTCAGAAACAAAAACAGGYGGCATTTTTGCCGCCTGTTTTTGTTTCTGAAGTCGATTCTTT
>NZ_VKHR01000058.1 GCF_009663145.1 Shewanella sp. TC10 | reverse complement strand
GCCAAAGCTGAGTCAGTCTATTTTTTCCAATAAAAAGCGGCACCTTTCGATGCCGCTTTTTATTGGAAAAAATAGACTGACTCAGCTTTGGCATCTCTACTTTATCGCTCAAGTTTGTTAGTCAAGATTAACCGCATGACCTTGATATTAGCAGCTTAGTTTAGCTAAACCCAAAGTAATGAGCCGACACCACAATTATGCTTGAGATCACAAACAATCCAAGTAAAAAGCGCCAGATAAACTTAAACCAATTACCCCAATCCACACGACACACCCCTAACGTTGCCATTAATGAAGCTGAAGTGGGTACTAAAACATTGGTAAATCCGTCACCTAACTGAAAAGCTAATACCGCCACTTGGCGTGTCACACCGACAATATCAGCCAGTGGCGCCATAAGTGGCATTGTTAATGCCGCTTGGCCAGAGCCAGAGGTGACAAAGAAATTAAACACAGACTGAAACAGCAACATAAACCATGCAGACAAAGCGGTAGGAAGCTGGCCAATCACATTACCAGCACTGTGTAATATGGTATTCAATACACTGGGTTCAGTCGCACCAGCACCGCCCAGTAAAAGTAAAATGCCTGATGCACAGCCAACCAGAACGGCAGGTTCCAGCATCGTCCCAGCACCTTGTTTAAAGCTGACAGCGACTTTATTCATATCAATATCATTGAGCTTAAATACCACCCCTATGATGCCAACAATAATGCCCATGGTAAAAAACTGACTGGCGATTTCAGGAATAAACCATGCATGAGCCACAACACCCAAAATCACCCAAGCAATAGTGCCAACTATAGTCAATAGCACCAAAATATCGCCAAGGTTGAAACGGCTCTCTTTAACACTGCCTTGCTGATTATCTCGGAAAAACTGATCAGTGTGATAACTAAACGACTCAGTAGGGTTACGTTGAATTTTGCTGGCATATCGCATAGTGAAACCTATACCAATCAGAGTAAAACCAAGCCACATCACTGAACGTACACCTGCACCTGATAGCACAGGCACGCCCGCAATCCCTTGAGCAATAGCAACACTAAATGGGTTCATCCATGAGCTGGCAAAACCGATTTGAGTTGCCACGTATGTCACCATTACCGTACAAATAGAGTCATAACCTAGGCGGATCATTAATGGACAAATAATAATTGCAAAGGCAATGGCTTCTTCGCCCATTCCAAACACAGCGCCCCCTAATGAAAACAAGCTGAATATCACTGGGATAAACAGTTTTTCGTTGCCTTGTGTTTTATCGATTAAGCGTAAAATACCATTATCAATGGTGCCTGTAGCCATAACGACACCAAATGAGCCACCGATCACCAGCATGAACATAATCACACCGATGGCGCTGCCCCATTTTGAGCCAGATACCATGCCTTCAAAAGCAAAGTTGAAAAAACCAATTTCGCCATTTCCTTTGAATAATGAAATGGGATCAAGTTTTGGCTCCCCAGCTTCATTCAAGGCGTACTGAAAAGACGTTGGGTCAATCACACTGCGGGTTTTCTCAACACCGTCGATGACATAGTTGGCATCTTGAGTAGAGAAAGAACCAATGGGAACAACAAACGTTAATAATGCGGCCGCTAATGCAACAAAGAATATGATAACCAGCGTATCTGGCATTTGCCGTGTGTTGTTATTAGCATTTGAAATACTGCTATTTGGAGAGGTTGGGGTTTGATCTGGGGAGTTCATTCACAGTCCATTTATAAGTTATTGTTTTATGGAATGATGCCAGACACAACTTGTGTATCGGCAACCATTGGCATACTACAATAGCTAATGGAAAATTCCCATCACCCTAATTGTCTTATCTACCTCAATTAAGGTAGCAATTAAGGTTTACTGACTGCTGTTAGTGGTAAAGATATTATCGATTCGAAGTGAGTATGGTTTTTCTGCCTGCAAATTGCTCAAATAATGTTTCATGCGCAACTTTAGAGAAGGTATCACTACGGCTGTCATACTGCGCAATCCAATCGATAAGCATAGTTAAATTTTCATCTTGAGCTTGTTTGCTGGCATATTTATGAGGTTCCCAAGGACGTTTTTTAGCATTTTCGATACACGCTAAAACGGGTAAATTGAGAAAGATAACCTCATCGGTTTGTGGAAAGACTAATTCAAGCAAATCGCTGTAACAGCCTTCAATCACCCATGATTGATTAAGGTTTAAAAACTCATCAATTACAGTTTTTGAATCTGCTATTGGCATTCTTTGAGGAGGATTAACCGGCAACCAAGCAATAGTATCTAAATCTAGGTGTGCCAGACTTTTGTTAGCCGCAAGTTGTTTTGCTAGTGTCGATTTACCCGAGCCTGAATTACCAAAAATGACTACTTTACTCACAATAATTCCTCACAAAAGTAACTCATAAAAGTAACTCATAAAGTCACTTAATTAAGCAACCTATCTCAACAGGTATTTTAGAGTAACATATTCAATTTGGCTGATTAACTTAATGCCAAGTGGAAATTAAAAGGCTTCATTTACGTTAAAGTAAAAACCAGTATCACCGTCACCAAAGGCTAAATCTAATCTTAAGTTTACGCGTGGCTTAACTTCGAATCGATAACCTATACCTGTATTGGGTAGTACACTCGCCGAAGTCAGCTCACTGAATTTTTCCGAAATTACCCCAGCGCCAACCCAATAAACCAAACCATGACGACCAGATAGGTTTTGGCGGTACTCTACTTGCGCTAACAACATTTGCTTATCGCGATAACGACCAGAGGTATAACCTCGCAGTAAGTCACCACCACCCGCTTTAGAGAGTTGATCCCACGGGACATCACCATGGGTAAATCGGCCACGCACCTGCCATGCTAAAATATCGGATTCGGCAATTTGATGATAACTGCTGAAAAGAGCATTCACGATTTCAAAATCAGTTTTACTGCCTAAGTCTTTACGGTAAATCCCCGTATCAATTTGAGCAATTTTGCCCTGTTCGGGATTTAACACATTATCCCGGCTATCGTAGCTCACTAAAAAGTTAACCCCAACGCTACGTGAAGTTTCCAGTAGTGGGTCAACGTCAACATCTGAGTCAAGCAGATCAATACTGCTTGCTTTAGCGTAATTAAAGTCAAAACCTGCACCAACAAAAACATTTGATGATAACCGATGTAAAAACATTGGATTCACTCGGACTAACTGACCGTTAAAATCAACTCGGTTATCGTCTTGATGGTTTTCATCATAGCCAACGCCATAAAATACATCAGGTATATCGAACATTTCAGCAGTTAAATAAAATCGCTGATTATCTTCATTTAGGAAGGTTTTATTTTCAAGTGAAACACCTAACGCACCATTAATAGATGCTAAGCCATTAATCACCAAAGATGACAGCTGGCTAACTTCATCTGTTGGATCGACTTGATATAAGCCAACAGCCGAAATACCCACACCTAAATCCATTTCTGGATTATAAAAAGGCCCAGGCAGAAAACTAAAATCAATCAATTTATCAGCGTCAAACTCGCCATCTGCACCAAGCTTTTGTAAAAAGCTTTCCATCCAGCTCAACTCTTCATCAGAAGCTAGCGTCTCAGTTGTTTGATCAACACTGGCTTTTTCTGAAGCAAATGACGCTGCACAAGCCAATACCCCTATCGAGAAAAAGCCGATTCTAATTCCGTTGAAAAAACTCATTTCAACTTCCCTTGTGATGTTTGTTCTATCGCTAACGGTAAGTGAGAATGTTGAGATAAATGCTCACTCAATAATTTCTCATCCAATTTTTCGTTATATCGAGTTAACGCTAAAAATGATTGCTGGGTAAAACCATCACGCCACAAAGACTCAGGTACATGTTCAAAATGCGATTCAAATTTTGCATCTACATGTAACCATTGCTTAGCGACATTATCGATAGTGATTCCGTGGACATGATTGGCTAAACTTAAGTCGTGAGCGACGTTAGGTGTTTCATAAACACTTACAACATCGGACCAAGTATCACTGTTTTTCGCCATATCAATCGGCACTAAATAAGGGGATTGTTGCTCGCCCAGTTCGTAATGACGTTTAAGTAACATAAATTTGTTAGGCATAGGTTCATTTGAGTCCCACCAATAGCCATCAATCACATCAAAAAGTGCATCCGTTTCTGCTGCAGTGACAGGCTCTAACCAAGCTAATGTTGCGGCAATCCATGACGTCATATGATAATTAAATTGCAGTCGAGTCATGGCCAAATTATTGGTCAGTACTGCAAGCGCAATTTTTGCACCTAGCATATTGGAGTAAAGATCTTCTGGTGAGTATGCCGAAACATCTTCAGTCCACGGTCCAAAACTGCGATAACCGTGATACTGAGCAATTTCATGAGCTTCAGCCATCGAATAGGCAAGGCGCACAGCCATTGCCGCTGCCAACTCCCAACGTTGAGTCGCGGTCAAATGTTTTACTTCAAAACGATCAATTTCAATAGTTCGAGGACCAATTTCAAATGGCAATGCAATAGATTGCTTTTCACCAAGGTTCGGGTGGATTTGGTAAAACAGCGCTACCGCGTTGTCTGCGGTGTCTCTTACATGGGCTAAATCTATAAAGCCGCCCTTTCTGGTATAAATAATACCGTTGTTCTCGCCACTACGGCCTTCATCAGGTGCCGACTTTTGATGGCTAAAACTTCCAGCTTCATAAGCGTGAGCACCTAAATCTTCTAACGAGATAGTATTGGCATGACGATAAAAAGGGATGGTCATTGCACCAAGTTTTACCTTCTGACCATTACCAAATGCACAACAAGGTCGAACACTTGTCGGTAAAGTCATAGCCGCTTGTTGAGGTAATGCAATATCACGTAATAGAGCAGGATCGGGTTGGTTATCTAACGCCGCAGATACAGCAGAATCAGATGGAGTTGCACTCACCTGCCATTCACTACTTGAGCATGCTGACACTAGCGAAACCATTAACCCTACACTCAATAAGATGACGCGTTTTTGAGAATGGAACATCATTGAATAAAGTCTCTTATCATTTGGCTAATTGACTCAGGAAAATCATTACTAAGTCCATGGGATGCATCAGGGATAACTATGATTGGAGCATTTAAAAACTCAGAAAATTCAATGCCTTTTTCAAGTGGGAACACATTGTCATTTTCGCCCCAAATTAATAATGAAGGCGGAAGCTTACCTTTAAATTCTACAGGGTTAAGTTGATCTCGATAGGCAGGTAAAGTGGTAATCAATGATTTTTTCTGTGCATGAAAATCTGCAAAGTAGCTTTGATAGATTTGCTCATCGATAAAACTTGGGTACCAAGGGTGATCAACAAACGTATGCTCAAGTAAATGTCTTACACCTTCTTT
Source organism: Shewanella sp. TC10 (assembly GCF_009663145.1). Classification (GTDB taxonomy): domain Bacteria; phylum Pseudomonadota; class Gammaproteobacteria; order Enterobacterales; family Shewanellaceae; genus Shewanella. The sequence goes on along the minus strand of NZ_VKHR01000058.1, from coordinate 29,102 downwards.
ATTCTCAGGCACAAACACAGCTTCTGGCACACTTTGTCCAAAACGTTGACTCATTGCATCCATGTCTTCATCGCCAAACACAATACCTGGGCTTGCCAACATAATAGCTTTATTGACGCTAGGTTCTTTGATCATTAGGTCAAACGTAATAAACCCACCAAACGAAATACCCACCACATTGACATTTTCAAGCGCAAGCTCTTCAATCAAGAGTTGAATAGCTTTAGTTTCGCTACTGATAGTTGCTGGTGCATTACTGAATGATGCGCCAAACCACAGTAAATCAGGTACGATAACGTGATAATCAGACACAAGATCTTGCATCATTTCATACCAACTGGTCATCCCTGTGCCACCAAAACCATGAAGCAAGATAACAGCAGGAGCACTCTTATCTCCACCTTGCCAGTAGTGAAATTCCCCTTGACTCTCTAGCGACAACTGATGCCTTTCAAAACCCGCTTTCATTAATTGGTTTTGCTGATAATTATCCACCATAGAAACTGCTGAGCAGCCACCTAGGAAGAAAATAAATACGCTAAGACTCAGTAGTCGCATCATGGTTAGAACCTATAGCCAATGCCAGCCATAAAGCTTGTGCGTGTGCCAAAACCACCTTCAAGTAACAAGTCAAACCCCTTACCTAAGTTTATTTGGGCACCAATTAAGCTATTCCACTTATCTTCAAGATGTTGGGTAACTTCAAATTTTGCATTACCTAAAGGAATGCCGATATCTTTAAGGTAACCACTAAAAGTTTGTTCAACATTTTGATACATAGCACCGACCCAGAACTGGCTTTCATGGCCATAAACAGTGGTGCGGTAACCTACACGCGGTGAAACAACAATTGAACTGATCTCACCATCAAGAATATCAAGATCAGTATTAGTGTAATTAACATCTAATAAAGCAAACCAATTGCCTATGCCACCCACAATTGTGCCGCCCGCACCGTATGTAGTACCTTTAAAATTCAGCTCAAAATCAAATGGGTCAGAAACCCCTGGCGGCCAAGGCCATGGCATTTCTACTTCAACTTGAACATTAGCGACACTACTGCCTTTTGTTTGGCCAATCACCCCATAAAGATTTAGAAATGGTAGTACCCACATATCAGCTCTTAAAGTAATGGTTTCTGAATCTTGCATCGCTTCACTACCATTAATACTCACTTTATCATCAATAATATCGCCTATACCTGAAAAGGTAACGCCATCAACCACTAACGGTTGTTCCATCGACATATAGTTAATAGTAAAGCCATAAGGCTTTGGTAGTTCATGACCTAAATCAATTGCTTCTTGGGCCCAAATAGGAAATGCGCGCTCATATTTTTGTGGCACTTCAATCGCATCATCAGCAATAACAAGATGACTATAAAGACTGAAAACTGATAGAAGAATAATCGAGGAAACTCTTAGCATTAGATCAATAAATCCTTATACAACTCAAAAGGGTTCTATGAGTTGAATTTAACTTTTAATGGCTCCGCATAGGATCAACTTTAGCCCAACAGTTGTAGATAAAATAAACAGCGGAATTTGAGGAGGGAGGATAATAGTGAGAAAATATTAAATGAAACTTAAAAAGCTTTAACATGAAATAATTCTAATGAAGCGGTTTAAAGTCTGCCCAAAACCGTAACAGCGGCAGTCACTCACTTAACAGCGCATACAGGTAAGCAGACAAAAGGGTAACACATGTATCAAAAGTAACATTCGTCGATTAAGGATATATTACTGGCAATATGAAGTAGATTTAGGATAACTAGCTTAGCAGCTAATAAAACAAAGTGATTATATCTTGATAATCTAATCTACAGCAGATGTATTAAGAAATGATGACAAAGACATTTATTATTTAAAGCACTAAGATAAAATGACTGTTCAAATTACAGTTTCAAACATCAAAAGTTACAACGGATTTCGCCAATGTCATTTAAAATAAGTACTGCACGCTTATTAATTTCAAAATTTGTCACATAGCCACACTTCCCTTTTAGGCTATCACCACTGTTCAGTAATAATTCATATTCATACTGGCCATCAAGCTGCGCTAAATCATAATAAATAGTATTTTTGCCAGATGTATTAATTTCACCGAAATCCAAACGACTTAACGGTAGATTGATTACAGCAGAATCAATAACGAATTCAGAATTGTTTTTTACAGTGACACTTGGACTAACGTAAAAGTAGCTCAAATACATTAATACAATTAGAGTAGTTAAGCCCGCAGCCACTTTAATAAAAATACGGCCCCAACGATTGCCTATTCCAAGCCTTTGTTGTGATTCAAATAGCATTAGCTCTTAGTTCCTTTGATAGAAAACACCAAGGGAATTGATTGGCCTTTTACTATGGAATGAAATTGATTTGGCTGCTTTTCAATAAGATTTTCAAAACAATTGTACGGGCTAAAAGGAAACTCATTAACAGCATCAATGCGGATCCCCGCTTGTATGAGGGCGTTAATCACTTCACTTAATGAGTGCGCCCATGTCACCATTGTTTGCTCATCAGCATCCGCTTCAGTATAAGACCCTTCAACGACAACATCGGGTTCTGGCTTGTGAAAATAGGGATAGCCATCTAATACATCTTGTACTGGGTGAAACTCAGCCATATAAAATGTGCCACCGGACTTTAAATTATCGCTGATAACCTGTGCCCATTGCGTTAGAGAAGGTAACCAACAAATGGCGCCAAACGAGGTGAAGACAATATCAAAACTATGCTGACTCGAAGCTGAATAGCTATAAACATCTGCGCATACAAACTCTGCATCGATGCGACATTGGTTTGCTAACTCACAGGCTTTGTTAATGGCTGCATCCGATAAATCTACACCTGTCACTTTGGCCCCTAACCTTGCCAATGACAAGGTATCTAACCCAAAGTGACATTGAAGGTGCAATAGTGATTTACCATCAACTTCAGTCAACTCGGCTGACTCAATTTCAGTTAACGATGAATTACCAGCCAAAAAACTTGGCACATCATAAAAAGAGGAATCGAAATGCACTTTGGCGCGTTCATTCCAAGCATGTTTATTGATATTGATGTAATCCATTGCTAATCCAACATATTATTTATTCTGCCAGTATATTAGCAAAGTAAATTCGAGATTCACATTTTCAGCTCAAGTTTACTATTCGCTTGCTCATAAAAAAACCGACCATGAATAGGTCGGTTTATTTTTAACTTCATAGCTTGAGGCTCTGTTGATGGTTATTGGGTTAAGGTAAACTTTTGCACTTGCTCCGACATAGCCGCCGCATCTTCAAGTAGCGTCTCATTTAACTGGCTTAAGGACTCTGCTATCTGTTGTGTCTGGCTGTAAATTTCGCTAATTTTCATTGCGTTTTGATTCACCTCTTCAGCCACTGCAGCTTGTTCATGGGTTGCTGACGCAATTTGTTGATTCATATTATCGATAACGTCCACATCAGCAACAATTTGCTTTAACTCTTGCCCAGCATGCTCCACTTCTGCGACACTTTCATCTGCGCTAACCATGCCTCGTTGCATTGTTTTAACCGCCAATTGTGCGCCAGATTTCAATCTGTCTGTCATGCGTTTAATATCATCTGTTGAAGACTGAGTCCGCTGAGCAAGCGTTCTGACTTCATCGGCAACCACTGCGAAACCTCGACCTTGCTCACCTGCCCTTGCCGCTTCAATAGCAGCATTTAATGCCAGTAAATTTGTCTGCTCAGAAATAGCGCTGATCACATCTAAAATTGTGGCTATCGATTGAACATCAAGATCAAGTTTTTCAATAGCATTAGATGCCTCACTTATTTCATTAGCAAGATGTTTAATTGAGACTGTCGTTTTAGACACTTCAGAATTACCAATATGTGCTTCTTTATTGGCAGAAGTTGATGCATCAGAGGCTTGCACTGCATTGGCGGCAATTTGAGTTACTGTCGCGCTCATTTCTGTCATCGCTGATGCGACTTGCTCTGCTTCAAGGTAACCAAGCTCAACGTCTTGTTTCATGGTATGGGTATAACCATTAACTTGCTCCACCACAGTCACAACTTGGGTCGCACTCTGACGCACTTGCAAGATAATGGTTTCAAAGTCATTCATCATGGCGTTAAACGCATCAGAAAGTTGCCCAAATTCATCTTCCGATTGATGTTCAATTCGGGTGCTTAAATCAAAGTTATTTCCTGCATGAGTTACCTTATTGAATAAATGGCTCAAACTGCGATTAAGGTACTTAGATACAGATAAACTTAACCAAGCTAACAAGCTTATGGAAATCGTTAATGCCAACAAAGATGTCCACATTAACTGGCTTGCCGTATTCAAGCGGCTCTGAGTTAAACTAATTAAATCATCAGCAAGAAAATGCTCGAAATCAGTCAATATGTTAATTCTGTTTGTTGAAGTCTTAAACCAATTTTCAGGGTTTTGCTCACTGATATCTTTAGTCACCTGTGAAAAAGCAATTTGACGGAACTGGTCTACTTCACTGATTTCACGTGAGCGATTCACTTGGTTAAATTGCGATATCCAATCCCCAGTGGCTAGCGCCTTAAAACGCTCACCATAGGTATTTTGCTCTGACACTAAGGTTACAAAACGGGCATAAACACCGTCCTTAAAACCCTGCTGACCAAACGTGGTACTCAATACAGCACGCTCAATACCGGCGCGTTCTTTTAGCTGTAAAAATGCACCAAATGAAGCCAGCTTTAATGACAACTCACTGTCGGTGCTTTGCATAGCCGTTTCATCTACAACGGACAAAAGTGCACTATTCAGCTCGGTGTAGTACTTAACTTCATCTGCCACAGAAATCGTTAAACTATCAACAGATCGTCTAATGGATTGTAACTGCTGCAATTGATTTTGAATTTGACGTAAAGTCGAAGTAATTTGGACAGGAAAATCATCCATATCGGGAATATTATTAAAAGTACTGATTTGTCGATCTGACATAGCGCGCTGATTTGGAAGTAAATCAGCAAAAGATTTCCCTTGTGAGCCAATGTAACCCGCACTCATGCCGCGCTCTTTTTGTAATTCATGTACTAACGCACTATTAATAACTGCCAGCTCACTTAAAGAAAGTACTGTGGTTAATTCCGATTTAGTTTCATATTTATTATGAACAAACATGCCGCCATAAATGAGACAAATAAACAGAGGTGGAATAATCAGCAAAAGAAGTTTGTGTAGCGTTTTAAGATCGGTAATCCATTTCATTGTATCTTTACCCATAGAGTAAGTGCTCCATGCAATTTCGCTTAAATTACATGCTTTGATGTAATTAAGGCGACTTAATTCTAGATCAAATTAGTAACTGTGTTGCGTTTGCACAAAAAAAACCTGTAACAGCTAATTAATTAGCCTTACAGGTTTTTATCGACATCTAAAGTAAAAACTTTAACTTATCCTTCAACGCCTTTACTGGCTAAGAACTCATCATAAGTCCCTTTGAAGTCGTTAATGCCGTTTGGCGTCACTTCTAAAATACGTGTCGCAAGCGATGATACAAATGCACGGTCATGGGAAACGAATAACAAGGTACCCTCATACATTTCTAAGGCGTTATTCAATGACTCGATTGATTCCATATCCATGTGGTTAGTTGGTTCATCGAGCAGCAAAATGTTTGGCTTTTGCATAATCAACTTACCAAAGTACATACGACCTTTTTCACCACCAGATAGTACTTTAACTGACTTTTTAATATCGTCAGAACCGAATAGCATACGGCCTAAAATACCACGAACTGATTGGTCATCATCTTCTGGTTTGCGCCATTGGCTCATCCAGTCAAATAATGTCATATCGTTAGCAAAATCAGCTTCGTGATCCTGTGCATAGTAACCAATGTTTGAATTCTCAGACCACTGGATAGTACCGGCATCTTGCGGCAAGTCATGTACTAAAGTACGTAGCAAGGTGGTTTTACCCACACCGTTCTCACCTAAGATAGCAATACGCTCGCCAACTTCAGCCATCATGTCAAAGCCTGTGAATAACGGCTTTTCTTCAAAGCCTTTTTCTAATTGCTCAACTACTAATGCATTACGGAACAATTTCTTTTCTTGTTCGAAACGAATAAACGGATTAACACGGCTAGACGCTTTAATTTCTTCAATCTTAATCTTATCGATTTGCTTAGCACGTGACGTTGCTTGTTTAGCTTTTGAGGCATTAGCAGAGAAACGTGCAACGAAGCCCTGAAGCTCAGCAATTTGTGCTTTCTTCTTAGCATTGTCTGATTGTAGACGTTCGCGGGCTTGCTGCGCTGCCATCATGTATTCATCGTAGTTACCTGGGTAAACACGTAGCTCACCGTAATCGATATCAGCCATATGAGTACATACTGAGTTTAAGAAGTATCTATCGTGCGAGATAATAACCATGGTGCTGTTACGTTGGTTCAGCATTTCTTGTAACCAGCGAATGGTATCGATGTCCAAGTTGTTGGTTGGTTCATCAAGTAGTAATACATCAGGATCTGAGAACAAAGCTTGTGCAAGAAGTACACGTAACTTGAAACCTGGTGCAATTTCGCTCATCAAGCCAAAGTGTTGGTCCACACCAATACCTACGCCCATGAGTAAGTCACCTGCACGAGATTCTGCGGTGTAACCATCCATCTCAGCAAATTCCATTTCAAGCTCAGCAACCTTAATACCGTCTTCTTCACTCATTTCTGGTAAAGAATAAATGCGGTCACGTTCTTGTTTAACTTCCCACAACTCTTTATGACCCATGATCACAGTGTCAACCACTGAGAAAGCTTCATAGGCGAATTGATCCTGGTTCAATTTACCCATGCGCTCGCCTGGATCAATCGACACGTTACCGCTTGTAGGTTCTAAATCGCCAGTAAGAATTTTCATGAAGGTGGATTTACCACAGCCATTGGCTCCGATAAGACCGTAGCGGTTTCCGCCACCGAATTTAACTGAGATATTTTCAAACAGTGGTTTTGAACCAAACTGCATGGTGATGTTAGCTGTAGTAATCAAAATGAGATTCCAAAATTCAAGTTATGACAAAAACAAAAAACCAGCGCCGACTTTATTAGCTGCTGCGTTTAACAAGTTATTTATTGTTTAACGAGTATAGCGGCTGTACGTAAATAGCACTGGTTTTAAACCACCCTTAAAATAATAAGCATGGTCACAATAATTAGGCGGCGTACTATAGCATTTCAGCTTATTTTTTCAACTTAACTTAGTGCTTTTAGGAGGATAAATAGATGGGAAATTGATGAATTTAATGTGTCTGTAAACTTACATATAAAAATAGCCAACAAGGTCGGCCATTATTGCAGCAAAAGCAGTGCTAGTATGGTGGTTACTTTTTAAAGCTAAACTTTTTAGTAAACCAACTAATCGTGTCGACTTGTTGCTGCTGGCTTAAGCCGAAAAAAACACAGATCCACGGTGAAAGTAGGAAGTACCAAGGCATAGTCATACCAAGCTGGTCATTGAACTGTAAGTAGAAAAAACCAAAATAGATCACGGCTATACCTGCAATACCCACAGTTAGCATCGTCACCCTCATTGCTTTTTCCAGCCTATCCATTTCTTATCCCTAATAATATCTTTTATATTTTACTGTGTGATACCACACAATTACCGTCGTAAAGATGGTAACAATAACATCATTAATAAAAAAGCCAACCATTTAACAGGCTGGCTTTAACTACTTTACTTCAACTATCGTACATCGATTGTATTACAAGATGTTGATGACAGTGGCTAAGTTATTCTCGATAACTCACTCTCACCAAGTAAGTAAGAGTGAAGTCTGAAGATAGCTTAATGCTTAAACATCAAGCTTCACTTCAATATCACATGCTTAAGCCGCCATCGATTTCAAATACTCGGCCATTAACATAGTCGTTTTCAACAATGAATTTAACGGTTGCGGCCACTTCTTGCGCCTCACCTAAACGGCCAACTGGCACCATTTTCTCTAAGCGCTCTAACGCTTCTGGTTTCATCCCAGCGGTCATCTCTGTAGCAATGACACCTGGTGCAACTGCAGCACTACGAATATTGTAACGCGCCAGCTCTTTTGCCCAGCCAACACTCATCGCAGCAACACCCGCTTTAGAAGCCGAATAGTTTGACTGGCCCATGTTACCGGCTTTAGCAATACTCGAAATATTAATAATCACGCCAGCTTGCTGTGAATGGATCATCGCAGCCGCCGCTTCACGACCACACAAGAATGTGCCCGTTAAGTTTACATTGATGACTGACTGAAACTGCTCGTAAGACATGCGGTCTGTGACTTTGCCTTCTTTGGCTTTCACCATTAAACCATCACGTAAAATACCCGCATTATTAATCAATACGTTTACTTGGCCAAAATCTTCTAGGATGTAGTTAAAACCTGCAACCACATCTTCTTCGTCTGTGATATCTAGCGCATAACCTTGTACTTCAGTAGAAGCACCTAAATCAGCACATGCACGTTCTAATTTCTCTTGGTCTACATCGATAAGCGCCAAACGAGCGCCTTGTGCAGCAAAGTCTTGCGCCATGGCTAAACCTAAACCACCAGCACCGCCAGTAATGACCACAACCTTATCTTTAATTTCCATTAACTGGATCCTTTCTACTCTTATTTAAACCGAGATTATTGCTCTTGAGTCTATTAGACCCATTACTTTTTAGCCACTGGGGCAAATTGTTCAAAAATACTTGAGAAATCGCGGCGACCATTGCCTTGACGCGCATGATTAACATACATGCTGCGTGCTAACGCTCCCATAGGTGTACTTGAGTTTGATGCTACCGACGCTTGTTGAGATAAACCTAAATCTTTGACCATCAAGTCGACCATAAAGCCACCTTGGTAATCGTTAGATGAAGGCACACTTTCCATCACATCTGGACAAGGGTTATATTTCTCTAAGGTCCAATTGCCGCCACTGCTGACTTTCATGATATCAGATAACACTTTAGGGTCTAAACCATTATCAATACCTAATTGTAATGACTCGCTAGTTCCGACCATTAATACTGATAACAGCATATTATTACAAATCTTAGCGATTTGCCCTGCACCGGCGGCACCTGCATGGAAAATATTAGCGCCCATTACCGTTAATACGGTTTGCGCTTTCTCATAAGCATTATCACTACCACCACAAATAAAGGTCAAGGTACCCGCTGCAGCGCCTGCCGTTCCGCCCGAAACAGGCGCGTCCATAAATTCGATTCCTTTCTCGGCAGCATGGGAGCCTACCACTTGCGCTGTGCCAGCATCGATGGTTGAGCAATCAATCAATACGGCATCTTTAGCAACTACGTCCAACAAGCCTTTATTGTCAGTATCGCCAATATACAATTGATGAACATGCTTGGCTGCTGGCAACATGGTGATCACGTAGTCGGCAGATGCCGCTGCGCCGCAAGCGGTTTTAGCACTGAGTGCACCTTGAGCTGTTAATGCTTCAACCGCAGCAGGAACCAGATCAAATACAGTCACAGTCATGCCTGCTTTGATTAAATTTGCCGCCATCGGGCCGCCCATATTACCTAAACCAATAAATGCTACTGTAGCCATGATAAATTCCTTTTAAAGATCTTTTAATGGATGCTTGTCAGCGTCCCAAGGTGATGTCAGTAATTGCGTTACCGCTTCAGCTGTCACTTCACTTGCATGGCTAAAACGCCACTGTGGCTGACGGTCTTTATCTATTAATAATGCACGAACGCCTTCGCAAAAATCGCCATGAGAACAGCAATTAACACTCAAACCTAGCTCCCATTTAAACGATTCAGCCAAGGTTTTACTTGTGCCTAGGTTGGCTTGTGCAAAAATTAAAAACCAACTTAACGGGCTACCTGATAACGCCGTTTTTTGAGCTCGATTAAGCCAATCAAGTTCAGTATTTAAACTCGTTATTTGATGATGGACTTCTTCAATTTCACCTGACATTAATTGATCGATTTGTGGCTGAAAAGTCGCAAGAGGACTTTCGCCAATCTCTTTAGTGGAACTCGCCTGCATTTTATTAAGTAAAATACTCAGCTGTTGATGATTTAACGCAGCATCATCGCTCCAGCTAATTTCGGCAATGGCATCGAACAAAGGCTCTTTCTCATCGCTGCCTAAAAAGTGATTACCCAGATCCACATGTAACGCATCTGCTGCGTTCATATTGTAGGCTGTTAACCCTAAAAATAATCCCAGTTTGCCTGGCATTCTGTTGAGGAAATAACTGCCACCAACATCAGGGTATAAACCAATACTGACTTCTGGCATGGCAATTCTGCTGCGCTCAGTGACAACGCGATGACTACCACCCGCCATTAAGCCAAGGCCGCCGCCCATGACAATACCGTCCCCCCAAATAACAACAGGCTTACCGAATTGATGTAGTAAATAATCAAGCTGATATTCTTGAGTAAAGAAGTCACATGCCTCGTCGGTCATAGTATTGGGATTTGCGATAGAAGCATGATAAATAGCTCTTACATCGCCACCAGCACAAAATGCTTTTTCGCCAGCACCATCAAGCACCACAAAAGCAATATCATTATCGTCTTTCCAAGCTTGTAATTGCTTGGTCATGGCTTGCACCATATCAAGATTTAATGCATTTAAGGCTTTTTCAATATTGAGCGTAACCACACCAATTGATTTGCCAGATAATGTCCCTAAAGTCTGAAATATTACATCTTGAGTCATTAGCAGTTCTTCCAATTTGCCGCACGTTTATCTAAAAAGGCATTTACGCCTTCTGCCTGATCTTCTGTATCAAATAAGCCTACGAATAGTTCACGTTCTAATGGCAATGCTTGTGTGCGTGGCATAGTGCGCCCTGCTTGAATTAGCTTTTTACACACAGTCACACTACTTGGAGATTGTCGGGCTACTTTTGCCGCTAATGCAACTGCAGCATCCAGAGACTCACCCTTTTCGGCAACTTCTTCAATTAAACCAATTCGCTCGGCTTTTGCCGCATCAACCCTTTCACCACAAAGGATCATTCTTTTCGCCCAACCTTCCCCAACAAGTGCGGTTAGGTTTTGCGTACCGCCAGCACAAGGTAATAAACCAACAGTCGCTTCTGGCAGCGCCATTTGGGCCTGACTTTCTGCAATGCGTAAATCACAGGCCAGTGCGACTTCTAGACCGCCGCCCATGGCATAGCCATTAATGGCTGCAATCGACACTCCGCGAAATGCACTTAAGGTCTCAAAAGCCTCACCAAAACATTTGGCCATTGTCGCTGCATTACCTTTGTCACCATCGGCAAATAATTTAAGATCGGCGCCCGCTGAAAAGAACTTGTCGCCTTTCCCAGTGATCACAAGTGCATAGATATTGTTATCTTCATTTAATCGCTGCACGATATCTTTCAGCAACACCAAACTATCAGCAGTCCACGTATTAGCAGGTGGATTATTTAAGGTTAATATCGCTGTATGACCATTGATGGTCTCGATAATTGCCTGTTCTGCATCATTTTGCATTAAGTCAGAGCTTGTCATTATTCGTTCCTTAAATGGTGACAGTTATAGAATTGCGTGCGCGTTTTCATCTAACAAACGGCGGGCAATAATCAGACGCATAATTTCGTTAGTGCCTTCCAAAATCTGATGCACACGTACGTCTCTAAAATGACGCTCTAATGGATATTCACGGATATATCCGTAACCGCCATGGATTTGCAACGCGCTATCACACACCTGAAAACCAATATCAGTAGCAAAGCGTTTCGCCATTGCGCAATATGCTGTGGCTTCAGGATCGCTTTGATCTAATTTAAACGCTGCTAATCGTACCATTTGTCGCGCCGCAACTAACTCTGTTGCCATATCCGCTAACTTAAACTGTAACCCTTGAAATGCAGCAATGGGTTTACCAAATTGCTTACGTTCATTCATGTATTCTGTTGCACGCTCTAATGCGGCTTGCGCTGTACCCACTGAACACGTGGCGATATTAATCCGACCACCATCGAGTCCTTTCATCGCAAAGGTAAAACCTTGGCCTTCTTCGCCTAATAAATTTGCTTGTGGTACACGAACATTTTCAAAACTGATTAATCGAGTTGGCTGAGCATTCCAGCCCATTTTATCTTCAGCTTTACCATAAGTGACACCTTGTGCATCAGCTGGAATTGCAATCGCTGAAATACCTTTCGCCCCAGCTTCACCAGTACGGCACATGACCACTAATAACTCTGTTTCACCTGCACCCGAGATGAACATTTTTGAGCCATTGATAATATAATCATCACCATCTTTAACTGCTTTAGTTTGCAGTGATGCAGCGTCACTACCCGCCCCAGGTTCTGTTAAGCAGTAAGATGCTAATAGCTGACCCGTTGTTAGCCCTTCAGACCATTGCTGACGAAGGCTATCTGTCCCCCAAGTTGTCACCATCCAAGTTGCCATATTGTGAATGGTCAACATTGCCGTTGTGGCTGTACAGCCATGAGATAACTCTTCAAAAATAATCGAGGCGTCAAGACGAGATAGACCCATGCCACCTTCTGACTCTGGTGAATAAAGTGAGCAGAATCCGAGTTCACCCGCTTTTTGCATAACATCTTTAGGAAAATGATGTTCTTCATCCCATTTTGCAGCAAATGGCGCTAGCTCTTCTGCTGCAAATTGACGGGCAAGATCGGCGAATTGGCGTTGGTCTTCGTTGAGATTAAAATCCATGGTATGAATCCTTTTTTACTATGACTCTATGGTCACTTAAACGGTCACTTAAGCCTGAGTTCTGCATTAATTATGTGAGCTATTTTGCTCTGATTGCTGATACCTAGGCGTGGTTATTGTTGCTTTATGGCGCATTATTCAGCGTCCTGCTGAATGACATGTCTCGGCAATTGCCAACGATTGGAATGTTTATCTTACAAGCGTTGGCATTATCTAAAGCCTTCTCCCAAAAGAAGGCCTATTTGCTCATTTATATTGTGATTACTTAAGGTCAATACTCATATTCGGGCCGCTTACCACTTCATCAGCAAACCAGCGTGAAGTAATGGTCTTAGTTTCGGTATAAAAGCGCACCGCTTGCTTACCATAAGCATGCTGATCGCCATAGAAACTGCCTTTCCAGCCAGTGAATGAGAAAAATGGTAATGGCACAGGAATAGGTACGTTAATACCAACCTGACCCACTTCGATATGATGTTGATACTTACGAGCAGCGCCGCCAGATGCTGTGAAAATTGAAGTGCCGTTGCCGTAAGGGCTGTTATTAACTAATTCAATCGCTTCATCTAAATCATCAGCTTCCATACAGCACAACACTGGACCAAAGATTTCTTCTTTGTAAATTGCCATGTCGGTGGTGACATTGCTGAACATAGTTGGGCCAATCCAATTACCAGATTCGTAACCTTCAACAGTGTAGTCACTGCCATCAAGTAAACACTCAGCACCTTGTTCTTTACCTTGGGCAATAAGCTTAAGCACACGCTCTTTTGCAGCAGGACTGATAACTGGGCCATAAGCCGCATTTTCATCATTCCATAAACCTGGACGCACTTTAGCTAATGCTTCTTTTAGCTCTGGGATCCACTCTTTTGCCGCGCCAACAAATACTGCAACTGAAATAGCCATACAACGCTGACCAGCAGCGCCGACAGATGCACCAACCATGTTATTAATCACTTGTTGCTTATTGGCATCAGGCATAATGACGCAGTGATTTTTTGCGCCAGCAAAGGCTTGAACACGTTTAAGGTTATCAGTACCGGTTTTATAAATGTATTGACCAACGCCGACAGAGCCCACAAACGAAATAGCTTTAATGGCTTCATCATTTAGCAAAATATCTACCGCAGCTTTATCACCATGAATTAATTGCAATACGCCTTTTGGCGCACCTGCTTCAACGAATAGTTCAACTAAACGTTGTGGTGTCATTGGATCTTGTTCTGATGGCTTAAGGATAAAGGTGTTACCGCATGCAATCGCTAATGGGAACATCCACAATGGGATCATCGCAGGGAAGTTAAACGGTGTAATGCCAGCACAAACGCCTAGTGGTTGGGTGTAGCTGTAGGTATCAATATTACGTGCAACATTCTCAACCGTTTCACCCATTAACATTGAAGCGATATTACATGCGTGTTCAGCAACTTCAATACCACGCCAAACATCGCCCTTTGCATCTTCAAAGGTTTTACCGGTTTCTTGAGCAAGTATGGTAGCAAGTTCATCATGATGCTCTTTCAACAAATGCTGGTAACGTAGCATCACACGTGCACGTTCAGAAACTGGGACTTCTTTCCATGTTTTGAATGCTTCTTTTGCACTATGAATAGCTTGATTAACTTCATCAGCAGTCGCAGCATTGATGTTCGCAATCACTTGGTTATCCGCCGGGTTAGTGACAGAAATAACTTGTGAACCAACACCTTCGGTGAACTCGCCATTAATATAATGTTTAACTTGAACAGTCATGTCGTTTCCTAAATCCCTGTTGAGCCCCAAAGCTCATCTATTAGTAAAGTACTGATAAAAGTTAAGTACTGGCTGCTTTTTTATGTGGCTATTAAATTGCCTAGCGAGTCCAGTACTTGTTTTGGTACGTGTGTCTTGTTGAATTACAGTTTTCACTGTTGGTATTGCTTATAAACTGTTGAGATTGATTATAAAATCTTGAGACTGATTAAACTTCAATAGCCATTGCAGTCGCTTCACCACCACCGATACACAGTGATGCAACCCCTTTCGATAAGCCTTTGGCTTTAAGGGCGTGAATGAGGGTCACGAGAACACGTGCGCCAGAGCAGCCGATAGGATGGCCCAGTGCACACGCACCACCATTAATATTCACTTTGGTTTCATCAAGCTGTAATTCGCTGATCGCCAACATAGTGACCATGGCGAACGCTTCATTGATTTCGAATAAATCCACATCGGTTTTTGACCAATTCACCTTATCGAATAGTTTGTTCATCGCGCCCACTGGTGCAGTGGTGAACATTGATGGTTCTTGAGAATGAGTTGTATGGCCTTTAATGGTTGCCATCACATCTAGTCCTAAAGACTCAGCCTTTTCACGGCTCATAAGTATTAACGCAGCTGCGCCATCAGAAATTGAACTTGAGTTTGCAGCAGTGATGGTGCCATCTTTAGCAAATGCAGGACGTAAAGCTGGAATTTTCTCAGGGCGGGCATTGCCTGGCTGTTCATCGGTATCGATGGTGACATCACCACGTCGGCTTGAAATTGTCACTGGAACAACTTCTTGTTTGAAAGCACCTGAGTCAATAGCAGCATTGGCTTTTTCAAGTGAGTTTAAGGCAAATTGATCCATGCCTTCACGGGTTAAGCCGAAATCATCTGCGGTTTTTTGAGCAAATGTACCCATTGCACCGCCCGTATAAGCATCTTCAAGGCCATCAAGAAACATGTGGTCAAGTACTTTGCCGTGACCCATACGCATACCACCGCGGGCTTTATCTAACAGGTAAGGCGCTTGAGTCATGCTTTCCATGCCACCAGCAATAACAACTTCGCTTGAACCCGCTTTGATTAAATCGTGCGCAAGCATCACTGTTTTCATGCCTGAACCACAGACTTTATTCACTGTGGTTGCACCTACGCTCAGTGGCAAATCTGCACCTAAACTTGCTTGGCGTGCTGGAGCCTGACCTAAACCTGCAGGTAATACGCAGCCCATTAACACTTCATCAATCTGTTGGGTATCGATATTAGTTTGTTCGACTAAGCCCTTTATCGCTGTTGCTGCCAATGTTGGTGATGTCACGGCTGATAGTGCGCCTTGAAATCCCCCCATTGGGGTACGTTTTGCTGCAACGATAACGATATCTTGTGGTGATGTAGTGCTCATAACTTCTCCTCTGTAAACCGGCTTTATACTCGGCCGAGATTAATACACAGTAAAATGTGATCTAGTTCAATAATCACACTGTGACGTTTACGCTAACGTAAAGCAAGAAAAATCAGTTAAATTCGCATTAAGATTTCTAAAACGCTGTCATTGAAAATTTACATAAAGGTTAAGTGCCTGAAATATACACATTATCTATAGTCAAACTAAGCTATATTTTACTTTTTAGCAGGCAAATCATTGACCAGTATTAATATGATTAGGGCGCGAGTTACAGTAACGACTCACAAGAGCCACTCACACTAACCAAGCTGCAGAGGCTATTGCCCTCTTCTTTCATTCGTTGCTTGAGAATGCTAAAAGGCGAATGGTTTTATTGAAGTCCGAATGGTTTTATCAAAGTCTCTTAACATACTCTGTCGTATGAAAGTCAGTATTAGCTGATATAAGCGCTTATCCGATAAAACTGGCGAGTTGCCTTTTGATTATTATGCAAAGACGCCCTTATGCGAAAAAGCCTCTCATGCAGAGAAGACCTGATTTCGGCCACTATTTTTAGCTTTATATAAGCCTGTATCAGCGCACTTAATTATATCGGCTAAACTGCCAGTTTCGGTATGTCTAACACTGACACCGAGGCTTACTGTAAATTGCAGTTTTATATCGTTAAAATTAAATTGATTTTGCTCAATGCTCGTACGCAATCGTTCAGCAATTTCTACAGCTTGATCTAAATCTGTATTAGGTAGAATGAGCAAGAATTCTTCGCCACCAATACGGCCAAGAATGTCAGTCTTTTTAAACCAATTGCGGGCTTTGCTAGCAGTTGCTTTAATCGCGAGATCGCCAATAGCATGTCCGTATGTGTCATTAATTGTTTTAAACTTATCGATATCAAAAATAATCACTGCCAGAGGTTCATTGCGCTTTTTGGCATCTGCAAATAACTTGCTGCCCTGCTCCATGGTGTAGCGTCGATTAGAAATCCCCGTCATATAATCTGTTTGAGAACGGCGTTTAAAAAAGCGACGTGATTGAATTAAAAAAGCCATGATCACTAATAACACTGCAATAATTAGCGCTGTGACCAATAAACTCAAAGTTGAAATTTGTTGCTTATCGGTTTCTGATTTCAGTTTTAATAAGTTTATTGATAGTTGATTTTCAAGAATTTGGATCTCGTATTCCGCGACTTTTGCGCTGTGTTCAAGTGATGAATAAATCACATCTTTATCCATAATAGAGGCATAGGTTTTACGTTCATTACCTAAGCTTTTAAGTAACAGGTTAAAACTATCTTGATATTCTTCTTCAGCGAACTTATTCAATGCCAGCACAGATGTTTTTAAAAAGGCGGGAGCAGCTTGGTAACTGTTTGAATGAATAAACAAAGAGGCCATTTCAAATGCCTTGGTTGCCTCATTTTGCTGCATATAACTCAAGGATAAAAAGCCATAGACCGTATCGATAAAATAGGTTTCATTGGTTGTATCTTTAACTGACAAGGCGCTTTCGAAATAAACAATGGATTGAACAAAATCTTGTTGGAAAAACTTATTACGGCCGGCATTTACATAGGCAAAAAACAGAAAGTCTTCGAACTCAGGATGTTGCTCTGCTAAATCAAATAACTCTTTGACACTTATTTCAGCGGATTCCCAATCCGACACCTTAATCGACTCGCCGAGCATATTGTGCAGCATGTTAAACATATCTTGATAATCATCAACAGAGCGCCATAAATTGTATGCTTCGCGAAAGTATTCGTAGGCATATTTATGCAAGCCATTAGAGCGGTATATCGCTCCAGTAGAATTATAAATCATTGCTTGTCTGTTAGGGGTAAACTCATGTTTTCTTGCTAGCACTAATGCTTCATCTAAGCGACTTAACCCTTCTTCAAAATTATCTACATCAGTATAGCAAAATGCACTTTGAGTCAGTGACTTAACTAAGGTGTCTGGGGAGTTTAATTGACGAGCAAGAACAAGTGCGTATTCCCTGTCTGGACAATAGTCTGCTTGAGAATTGGTTTGCAGGTATCTAATATAAGAGCGTTCAATGTAACTCACCACCAGCATGTCAGAAACAGGCTCTGATTTAAGCATTTCAACAATATGACTATAGCTATCATAAGCGTCTTCGAGCTGCTCAATGGCTTCTTGCTCTATCGCTAGCAAAAGGTAGAGTTCAGCTTGTTGCTGTTTACTCCAATCAGCGACATCTTGCAATTTTACAGTTATAAGCTCTACACCTTCATGGGAGTTTTCTAGAGTTGATAACGCCAGCTTTAATTGTTCAATTTCTGAAATGACAGCGATATTTTCTACATGACTTGGTTCATTGTTAGATTCAGCACTTAGTTCAGAGATAAGTTCAGGGCTAAATTCAGAGCTAAATTCAGTAACATATTCAGGGCTTTGCTCAACAGCATTCTCAATACTTTTTAAATCAACAGGTTCTGCACTTACTTGGGAGCTAAAAGTTATGAAGGCTAAAAACGCAATAATTGAAACACATTGATCGGCCCAAATATGAAATTGAGACATGAAGGAATTTGAGTTCACTGTACTTCCTTTTAAGATGCGTTAACCATAACAATATACCAACAATTGTCACCCTGTACGATAAACGCTGAAAAAGTCTCTGGCTTATTTAAACCTAAATGAGCCTTATTAAAGACTTTGCTTAGTCATAAGTTCTAGGATCCTAACCTTTAGCATTTAACTCCTCTGTAAATAGTAAAAAAGCGGCAGAAAACGCCAAATTCAAGTTAAAAAAATTAAAATAAAAAAAGCGCTGAATTCAGCGCTTTTTTAAGATGTTTAGTTAACTTTTCATTTATTAAACGCTATTTGCTAATCATGACAGCACCAACACTTCTATCTTCACTCTGATTTATTAAGCGAATGGTTAAACCATACTCTGGAATATTACGTCCTGCATCAGGTAAATCTCCACCAGAATAATCACGAGAATCTTTAAATGTACGTTGTGCGCGGGTACGATAATCATACATAGTGATGCCATATTGCTCAGATAAGTCGATAAACATTTTTTCTGGCCTATCTATTCTGAACGTCGCATCGTGAATTTGATAACGAGTCGTCGCAGTATTGCCATTACTCCAAGATAAGGTATTTTGATCTGCATCCACTACACCTAAGAAGCCATCCCCTGGATGAATACCGACCCAATTGTCAGAATATTGGTTATCTACGTACCAAATGAGCATGCCTTTCTCGTAGGTCATTGGTTGACCTCCGACATTAATATGCTCTAAACCACTATCTACACCATGATGAGTTCGCCACTCAACCAAGTAATAATGCTCAGTTTCAGAGGTTCCAGCCGATACTTCAAAGCCGTCAAGCATCATGTTTTCAGGAGAAGAATCAGCATTTGCAGTAAAGTTTTCAACTTCATCTATGACTAACTGGATATCATCAATGTACATACCTGGATTAGACACTGCTTCATCAGTTTGATACATCACATAAAGATTAAAAACATTACCTGCAAGAGAAGTTAAATCAAACTCTGCATTAATCCAACCAGAAGAACTCCCTGTAATACCATTACCTAAATTGGTACCATTTGGATTAGTTGTAGAAGTGATATTACTTTCAAGCATCACTTGCCCAAAGTCACCAACAGCCATTACATACGCATAATCCCAATCAGTTTCTATGTCATACCATGTCTGGAAATTAATCTCGGCTGTTGTTGCATCAGATAAATCTACAGCAACTCCCATCAAGTTTTGTAAGTTATCTCCCGAACCACTGAAGTAGGCATATTCACCACTCGTTGGTTCAGTAATAACCTTAACCTTATTAGGAAGGGCAATTTTTATCACATCGTGATTTGTCCCCTTACTTGATGCTTGATCTAGCAAGCCAACTACACCACGGCGTGGAATATCATCGAAATTAACTATCGCACCATGTTGCCAGTTTCCCCCCAAGGAAGCTTGAAGGAATTCTCTGGCAAACGGACTGAAACCTACCGGTTCTGTTCCACCAATCTCGCCAGCCCAACTACCTGAAGACATAACAGACCACATAGATACTGGCTCACCTTGACCTGTGTACTGGGTATCATATTCGTCCGGTAACCCTAGGTCATGACCATATTCATGACTAATAACCCCTACAGCACTATCAATAGGCGCAATGGTATAATCATATGCCCCCATCACACCGCCCCAATATGGAATATCAGTAGACGAGCCAGGAATGCCATATACACCACCTAAATTCCAGCGATGTGACCAAATAGCGTCTTCTCCCACTTGTCCCCCACCCGCTTCTTCACCAACAGCTGAGTGAAATACCATTACATGGTCAACTAACCCATCTGGCTCCCAATAGTTTCCGTCACCATCAAGATCGTAGCGATCTTCAATATCAAACTGACTTAAATCTAGTGTCGGATCTAACGATGCGGCTGTTAACGCCTCACGAATTAAACTACGTGCATCTCCATCGACATTATTGCCATAAAATGCTGCCGGCATCGAAGCCATGTACCAGCCAGCTACATCACCGGTTACTGTATAGCTGTCACCAGATTGTTTTTCATAGAACTGTCTAAAAGAATTGGCATGGTGTCCATTTGGTGCCACCCAACCATCATCTCCAAATAGAATTTGACGATAATGGTCTTGATTATAATCTTCGTAATACATACCTGACTCTTCAGGCAGTATTGAATTATGTACAAAGTCAGGAAACTCCATCAGGATGGCGAGTACTCTAGCTTCACGAGTCGGACCATCATAAAGCTCTTCTACAACATCAGCTGGACGGTTTCGAATAGAGCGACCTGTTAAGCTGCCTTTTGAAGCTTGATGACGTCGCTCCATTTTGGTTTTACTTTTAATGCTGCTGGTCATCGAATAATGACTTGTGATTTCGGCATCTTGCGCTGCTGCGTTAACTACGGCTTCAGCTTGACGCTTTTTCAAATACATTTTCAAAGCTGATTCAGCTTCTTGTAAGCTTGCTGATTGCGATATCTTTCCCGAGTTTTTGAGCATTGTAATTAGCTTTTGCTCATCAGCAATCACCAAATCAAAAGCACCAGATTGTGGTATATGAGCATGCTCTGCAGCCTGCAAGCTTCCTGAGAGCCCAGCAATAGCCAAAGCTAGTGGGATAAATTTTGTGTTATTCAATTGAATACCCTCATGTGAAATTCAGTTCCGTTTGAAATTTTCTACTCAGAAAGACTCGGCTACGTTATCTAAGTATTAAAAAATCCTAACCGAAGAAACTCATCCACAACATAGTAGAGATAACATTTCATGCCCAAGTATTATTTCGAGCTTAATATCTAATTCATATGGGTATTTTGATATTATATATCATAACAAAAAGAGCCATTTAGCTAGGCTAAATGGCTCAAAGTAATGTTTCAATTGTATAATTTAGGTCTATTTAACTCTCAGATTCCCATGGTGTTATACCGCTCATATCTGATAGGTCATAAGGTGTTAGCTGATAGACATAATAGTTCAACCAATTGCTCACCAGTAAACTGCCATGACTATGCCACCTTGCAATTGCTTCTTGATTTGGGTCGTCATTTCTAAAGTAATGGCTAGGTATTGAAGGATTAAGCCCTTGATCGAGGTCTCGTTGGTATTCATCTTTCAAGGTCGACTTTTGATACTCAGGATGTCCCATCACAAATAAGTTTCGGCTATTACGGCTTAATACAATATAAGCGCCTGCTTGCTCAGACTCTGCCAGTACTTCAAGATCTGGATGTTGTTTTATATCTTCAATATTCATTTCAGCAAAGCGTGAATGAGGTGCAAAAAATTCATCATCAAAACCACGTAATAACGGGTGTGGTTTAGCTGAACGTCGATGACAAAATACCCCAGAGCGTTTTTCATCTAATAATTTACGATGTAAATCGTATAAGTGGAATAACCCAGCATGAGCTGCCCAGCACAAAAATAGTACTGAAGTGACATGCTGCTGCGACCAATCAATGATTTCTTTAATATGTTCCCAATAAACAACATCTTCAAAATCCAGTTGACCTAACGGCGCACCAGTGATGATGAGTCCATCATAGTTTTTACTTTTTACCGCTTCAAAATCACGATAGAAAGTATTCATATGATCAATAGAAGTATGTTTTGAGGCTTTATCGTGAATACGAAGTAGATCAACATCGACTTGCAACGGGGTGTTACCCAGTAAACGTAGTAATTGAGTTTCGGTTTCAATCTTATTTGGCATAAGATTCAAAATAAGTACCCGCATAGGTCGAATATCTTGATTTGCAGCCCTGGTTTCGGACATCACGAAGATATTTTCTGATTCTAAAATTTCTGCAGCGGGTAAATTATCTGGAATTCTAACCGGCATTAAAGGCACCTTTTAATCTAAAAACTTTCGGTGCTATCAATCACTTCCTTCGGGATAAGCTTTATCGCTGAGCTTATCCATAGTATGAAATGATTATCCACCGACCTTGTTGACGAGCACATTGACGGGTTCAATTGCGTCAATATTAACAATGTAAGACTGGGTATTGATAAACCATAACTTGCCTTCAACTTCGATACGCGCACCTATAGCATAAGTGTGACCTTGCTGAAATTGATCCCGAGCTAGCTGAAACTCAAAACCATGTGGCGTAGTGACTTTATCGGTAACCATCTCAGCCATTACGATAGCTTTAGTGTCTTGTAATGACACATCATTCAGCTGCACCTTAATTACCGCATTTTCAGGTAATGCAATACGCTCTCGATACATCACATCACCTGAAATGGTCACAAGATCGCTTTGTGAAGCACATCCACCCAGTCCAACGACTAACGAAACAGATAACACAAACGACATTAATAATTTGCTTAGGGTGCGATTCATTGTTAAACCCATAATTAATTTCCTTATCATACATTAAGACTTCTAGAAGTCTATACGTCTTACTTGAATAATATTCTTACTTGTTATCGAAAGCAGTTGTTTTTATCATAGGCCATCATTTCAAAGCCATAAAGCGCATGACACAAGCAAACGCAATTATAGTGGGCGCTAGCTCACACCTTAGTAAAGAAATCGCGACTAAATTAGCTCAGCAAAAAGTTTCTTTGGTGCTATTTGTTCAAAACCCTGATGACATGAAGGAGTTTGCTGAGCAACTTCCTACTAAAGTTGATGTTTTGCCACTCGATATTGAAAGTCCTGCTGCAATTATCAGCCAGCTAGAAAAAGTTTGGCTCAGTATGGATGGAGCTCACCTCGTTTTAGTGAATACTGGGTTAAATGGTTATCACGAATCACTTCCATGGCAATTAGAGCAAGATATTATTGATGTCAACGTGAGCGGCTTTACCGCAATTTGTAATACGACATTCCGTTTGATGCGCGAACAAGGCTACGGCCAAATTGCTGCCATTAACTCGATTGCTGGATTACGCGGTGGGCCAAGCGTGGCGTATCATGCTTCAAAAGCTTATGCACAAAATTATCTTGAAGGGTTAAGCATGCATGCTCAGCGCTTAAAGCTACCCATTACCATCACAGATATACAGTTAGGTTTATTGGATAAAGCCGCCATGCAACAGAGTAAATTGTGGCTGCCGCCTCTACCTAAGGTTGCAGATCAAATTATTAAAGCCATGCAAAAAGGAAAACGTAAAGTCTACGTCACCAAGCGTTGGCGTTTAGTTGCATGGCTTACTTTGGGTTTACCTGAATTTATATACAATACTCGCCATTGGAAAGTAAAAAAGAAAAAGTAGTTTTTACTTTAGCCAAATAAAAACAGGAGCTCGTTAGCTCCTGTTTTTTATTGGTCTGAATCAGTACTAAGTCTGCTTAAAATTTATAACCAACGCTCACCATATATACCCAAGGGTTAATATCAGTTTCAATAGTCACTGGAACCGAAACATCACCACCTTCAGGCGAATAATTGAAACTTGCATCAGTAGAAATCTGTGCATACCAAACAGACGCGTTCACTAACCAGTTTTCATTGACATTGTAATCTAGACCCACTTGAGCAGCGACTCCCCAAGAATTAGATAGGCTTAAATCCGAAAGTCTTCCCCCGACATCATCAGTTATCTCATTGTCGAAAAAGTTAGTAAAGTTCACACCAACACCGATATAAGGACGTAATTTAGACTGCGCATTTCCAAAGTAGTATTGCGCGACTAAGGTAGGTGGTAAGTGTTTAGTCTCAGCCACTTTCATACCAGCTATCGAGATATCATGAGAAAAAGGCGTCGCAGCTAGCAATTCAACTGCCCAATTATCAGTAATCATATAGCCAAAGTTCAACCCAACCTGTGTATTGTCGTCAACTGAAAACTCGCCAAGATTACCAAGATCAGGAGTATTAACATCCTGACTTGAATCATTTGGCGCAACAGCAACGGCACCAACTCGAACGATAAAATCACCAGCTTGGTGAGCGAATGCGGTAGATGAAACACCTGTAGATAATAGGCTGGCAGCAACAAGACTAAGGGCTAGTTTTTTATTCATTATGACGACTCCATGTATGCAACATAATTAGTGTTTTTACGTAAACACATTTAACAATTGGCGCTACACTGCCAGAAAACCCCAGTAACAATATTGATACAGATCAATAAAACCACTTACAACCAAATAGGTAGAACACCAACTTGATTGAGATCACAAAATACCAACACTTTACGACAAAGATGCCTTGAATTTAGATGTTTAAGGTTGAAAAATGAGGCCTTATTAGACAATTACCTAATAAAGCTCTGCTACTAATTATTTCTTTGAAACTTTCAATAATTAACAACCCCCCAACATACCAGGCCTTATTTATAAGACAAATATGAGAGATATTTACCTCTTCAATAATGATATTTTTAAAATTTAAAGTGATACGATTATGATACAAATAGAATGGACGATATGAGGTTGTTTTCTTTTCAAATGACAACTAGATTAAATGCAACCTTATGGACCACTCTCCTGCTTAAGACTGTCTTATTTTTGTCTTTCAATACTTATGCTGCAGAAGTACAACATACTCATGTTGTAAAAACAGCAACTGACTTAACCGATATAACAGCAACAAAAATAGAGACTGAGTCAGAAATTGAAGTTGATACTGAAACTGAGACAGTCAACTCACCTTGCTATAGCCGCTCTCAATCAGACAGAGCAATAGACAAAACCTTTGCCTACTTCAACACCAAATTTTGTGAACCTGCTATTTGGTTCGACAGCTTTTTTGTTGATGAGCGAATTACTGACGATGCTAGAGCCGGGACTATTATTCGTTGGTATAACGATTTTTCGTATTTTGAAAAAGAAGGCTTTAAGTATCGCTCTAACATTAAAGCTCATTTGAATTTGCCAGGCATGAGTAAGAAGCTAAAGCTTATCTTCGATTCAACAGGCGAGGATGACCCCTTTTCGTTCATCAAAAGTCCTGATGAGGACAATGAACGAGATATCAGCTTACGGTATGACTGGTATGCAAAAGATAGGACTAGCTTCAATATTAAAGCTAGCTTTAAACCTAAAATAGAAGCACGCTATCGTTATACCTACCCCATATCTCAAAATACCTTATGGCGATTTACTCAAACCCTGTATCAAGAAAAAAAGGTCACAGGTGAAACATCTGAATTTGATTTTGAGCATGCATTCAATGACGAGTTTCTATTACGATGGAATAGTGCTGTTCAATATGAAAACAGAGATAATGGTTGGGACTTAGGGACTGGGTTGCAGTTGTATCAATATATCAGTGATGATCAAGCCATCAGTTATCAAGCCAGAATGAATAGTGTTACTGAGCCATATCATTATATTGAAACTGCCAGCATTGGCCTCACCTACCGACAAAACTACGCTAGAGAGTGGCTATATTTTTCAATCACACCTGAATACACTTGGACTAAAGAGGACGATACAGAACGATTAAACCAAGTTGTGATCACATTCACCTTAGAGATCTTGTTTCAAAACGTCTAAACGCTTCTCTAAGAATGATTTTATAGTTCTAAGGACAACTTTGGATAATTGTTAAACCAAGGCTTACTGGAAACACGCTTCATAAATACCGACTCATCGGCTTTGGGGTTATAATTAACGGTTAAGCTAAATACAGTTTCTAAACCAAATACAGAATCGATAATTAACTCCCCTTCTTCATCAAGCTTAACAGCTATCGCTGTTTGCTTTTCTGGCCAGTAAGACATGGCATCAAGGCAAGAAGAATATGCAGAATGGTTGTTTTTCTTATGCATTCTTGCCTGATTTTTAACTGACCAAGGCAAATTAGACTGCTCTGACAAAGCAAGCTCAATTAACTTATCACGGTAAATACTGGTTTCTTCATGACACCAATAAATGACATCAATATCCTCTAATACAGATGCTGGCGAATCGTGAAGCTTATCCCACACTAGATTTCGTACAAAACCTGCAGCAATATACCAATCATCAACTTCGTTCTCAGCAAAAAACTGCGCTGTCAGCTTAAGTGCAGACATACGCATTTCATCACTGAGTAACCAGTCTTTTAACTGAGCTTCATATTCCATTGCGACTATCCATTATTGCTGCGATTACTAGTGCCATCACTACTGTTTTTTTGTGTCAATTAGCACTGCTAACAAATTCTAGTGATACCAAATTCCACTGATAACACTGTCTACTGCCAATGACGATTAATTTTATTAATACTCATCAGCAGCCAGCATCACAACACGTGTTATTGTTTCTTATCAAATAAACTTATCACAATAGTTTTCTGGCTTCACTCACTAAAACCTATACATTAACAATTGCTAAACTAAGTGGTTTAAACAGTATTTTAAATGGCCATAGAATTATAGAAAAATGGTTAACTCGCATCATCTTGCATTTCAGGCGCGGCATCAGCAAATTCAGCTAATTGATTACACTGCTCCCAAATTCTGACAATGTGAGGATATTGCGCCATATCCACTTTAAAACGATAGGCATTGTAAACCTGAGGGATAAGACAAATATCAGCCATTGTCGGAGTATCGCCAAAACAAAATTGTCCAGAGGTTGTGGTTAATTGCTTTTCTAATGCACTAAAGCCTAAGTGTATCCAATGGTGATACCACTTCATTTTGGCTTCTTCGTCCACGCCCATTTCTTTCACTAAATACTGCAGAACACGTAAATTATCCAGAGGATGAATTTCACACGCTATTGCTTGAGACATTGCGCGTACAATCGCTCTATCTTTTGCTGACTCAGGTAAAATGGCTTGCTGTGGATATTGCTCTTCAAGATATTCAAGAATCGCCAATGATTGGGTTAACGCAAACTCTCCTTGTTCATCTTCATCAATAAATGCTGGCACCAAATGCTGAGCATTAAGCTGACTAAACATGTCACTGTGCTGCTCACCACCATTTTTCACTAAATGAATTGAGACTTGTTCTGCGTTTAATAATTTTAAATTCAGCGCTATACGCACTCTATAGGCGGCACTTGAACGCCAGTAACCATATAGTTTCATTTTATATCCTTATCCGTTTTTATTAAGCAAAATATTAAGCAAAACTTATCCGTCTTGAATCAGCTTCTATTAGGTATAAAAAAAGCAATAACGCACAGCGCTATTGCTTTCATTGATTAACGCCTTCATTAATATGAGGTATTATACCAATCAGCATAATAATATGATCATTCTTACTGGTTAAAATCACTTATAACGTCGTTAGAAATTTTGTAGGTAGAGCAACTAGCTAGCTGCAATTCCTGCCTTGTTCTAAGCGATTTTCCCTAAGCAATATCTGATCACTTATTTATCCCGATTGGTATTAGCCTTTGTATTCGACAACTTTTTGATCAATCGAACCGAAGATGCTGTTTTCATTGTCATCGAACATTTCAATTCGAACAGTATCACCAAAACGCATAAATGGCGTAGCAGGCTTGCCATCAGCAATGATTTCTAACATACGTTTCTCAGCCAAGCAGCTTGAACCAGCACTACGATCGTAATTTGAGATAGTGCCAGAGCCAATCACTGCGCCCGCACATAGAGGACGGGTTTTAGCGACATGTGCCACTAACTGACTAAAATCGAACGTCATGTCTACACCAGCATTTGGACGTCCAAATAATTCACCGTTTAAATGAGTCACTAATGGTAAATGTACTTTTGAATCTTGCCATTTATCGCCTAACTCATCAGGGGTAATCGCCACTGGTGAGAATGCACTTGAAGGCTTAGATTGGAAAAAGCCAAAGCCTTTCGCCAACTCACCAGGGATAAGGTTACGTAGCGAGACATCATTAACTAACATCAGTAGTTTGATATGCTTAGTCGCATTGTCAGAGTCAACGCCCATTGCGACATCATCAGTAACAACAGCAATTTCAGATTCGAAATCAATACCGTATTCTTCGCTTGCCATTTCGATATCAGCTTTTGGCGCAATAAAGCAATCTGAACCACCTTGATAGACTAATGGATCAGTCCAAAAGCTTTCAGGCATTTCAGCGCCACGAGCCTTACGCACTAACTCAACATGATTCACATAAGCGCTACCGTCAGCCCACTGATAAGCGCGAGGAAGCGGTGATAAACAACGTGCTTCGTCAAAATCCACTGCATTATCCATTTGACCTGCATTTAACGCTTCATACAGCTCTTGTAGTTGAGGATTAAGTAAGTCCCAAGCATCAAGTAATTGCTGCATTGTCTTAGCAATAGCAGGTACTGCAACGGCTTTAGTTAAATCTTTGCTAACCAACATCAGTTGGCCATCACGGCGACCGTTGTTATAACTTGCAAGTTTCATTTTGACTCCTAAATAGGTACAAATAAGGTTGATATTAAATTAATTAAATTGTCATCCTTGCTTAGTGTATTTCACTTCAACATCAGCGTTACCCAGCTAGTTTTATATAGCTCGCTGTACTGATGTGAACCATGGCACTTCACAAGTTAATACCAACAAAAATAGCCTTCTTAAGGCTAGAAATACCTTAAGCTTAGCCAAATTAATATAGCGTGAGGCAAATCACACTTTTGCAAGGTACCCGTAGTTTTGTAAACCTTTTGATACATTGCTCAAGATATTAGCTATTTAGCCAATATGCGTCTTAAAAACACGACAATGCCAGCAATTTGCTGGCATTGTCGTGTTTTTAAGACGCATATTGGCTAAATAGCTAATATCTTGAGGAATGTATCAAAAGGTTTACAAAACTACGGGTACCTTGCAAAAGTGTGATTTGCCTCACGCTATATTAATTT
>NZ_VKHR01000081.1 GCF_009663145.1 Shewanella sp. TC10 | reverse complement strand
CCTGGGGAGTACGGCCGCAAGGTTAAAACTCAAATGAATTGACGGGGGCCCGCACAAGCGGTGGAGCATGTGGTTTAATTCGATGCAACGCGAAGAACCTTACCTACTCTTGACATCCAGAGAACTKWTCARACCAGCACTGTTAATTGACACAATGTGCTTTATGCCATCAAGCTGTTGCAGTGCATCTTCAAGTGGTAAGGTGACTTCTTCTTCCACTTGTTCTGGCGATGCACCTGGGTAACTGGTAACAACTAATGCATTTTTAAGGGTGAACTCAGGAAACTCCAACTGACCCAAGCTAAAAAATGAAATACTACCGCCAACGAGTAACAATAGCGCGAACATCCAGCTGATCACCTTACGCGTGATCGAAAACTCTGCAAAATTCATCGCTTATACACCTCGTT
This sequence comes from Shewanella sp. TC10, assembly GCF_009663145.1. GTDB lineage: Bacteria > Pseudomonadota > Gammaproteobacteria > Enterobacterales > Shewanellaceae > Shewanella. The sequence goes on along the minus strand of NZ_VKHR01000081.1, from coordinate 18,862 downwards.
GCCAGCGCAACGGTTTAACCGCTTGATCTTCAGATAGGTACTGCACACCAGCTACCACAACTTGATCGCCAATATTAATACCATCAAGGATTTCAATACCATTAGTGGTCACATTTCCGATAGCCACAATGTGCTGTTTCACTGTGCCTGACTTTGCACTGTATGCCCAAATCACACTCTTACCATCAACATCACGCTTCAGTACCGCGCTAGCAGGAACAATCACTGTGATGCTGTTGGTATCAACACCCGAAATATCAAGGCTCACTTCAGCACTCATCCCAGGTAAAACGGTCATGTTTTGTGGACGCGGCAGCGTAAAGACCACTTCATAGCTTTGAGTACCTTGAGTGACTTGAGTGGCATATTCTTTTAAACGCACTGGATAGGCTTTAGCTGGGTTATTGGCAAAGCGCACTTCAGGTATGGATTCCGCATGAGGATTAAACTCTGTCACGCTACTTGCTAAGGATTCTGGCACTTGAATGACCACGTCAATGTTATTGTCTTTTTGCAACACTAAAATGGCTTGATTTGCTTGCACCATTTGAAAGTTATCCATTTCAATTTTAGCGATGGTGCCATCATAAGGCGCTTTTAACTCTGTGTAGCTTAATTGGTCACGGGCACTGGCTAAGTTCGCTTCAGCAGATTTAAGTTGTGCTTTAGCTAAGTCGTATTCAGCTGCCGAAATTAACTCACGGCGTAAAAGCTCGCCTTTACGTTTAAAGTCCGCTGCGGCAAGTTCATGGTCAGCTTCACGATTCAATAAGGTGTTGGTTGCATCACGATTATCAAGACGAGCTAATGTCATGCCTTTTTTCACTTGCTGGCCTTCAAACAAATTCAGATCCACTAAATGGCCTGGCACCCTAAACGCTAAGGTTGCTTGCTTTGTTGCTGCCACTTTAGCTGGGAAAGCGCGTACTGAACCCGCATTTACATCAGTCACGGTCAATAGTTTTACTGGCCGAATGGTCGGTGGTGCCACTTCAACTGACTCGGCACTGCAGCCAGATGTCATCAAAATGAATAAAAATAGTGAGAATGGCATTACGAGGTATTTCATTATCGAATTTCCCATTGTGTATCGAATATTTTGTAGCGTTGATGTAAACAGGTCGCAACAATAACAGTGATCACAGTTTGACAAAACGGAATGATCCGGAACTAAAGGTTCCATTTATTGAAACTATAATGACTTGCTATATACTGATGGGTGTGTGCATAGTGAAAATAGGTCAATAGAATTGTGTTTTGTTCTATGCAATTAACTCGAGTTGTTAACATGAAAACTGAAGATATATCTTTATTCCATAGAATCGTTGAAACCGGCAGCCTCGTTGAAGCTGCTGACATTTTAAACCTACCAAAATCAACGCTTAGTCGCCGCTTAAATGGCTTAGAAGAAGAGTTAAATGTCAAACTGTTCCATCGCCAAAGTCGATCGATGACATTAACAGCGTCAGGTTCACATTTTTACGATAAGACCACTTCGATGATGTCATCACTCGAGCAAACCGTTGCCGAGCTCACCGATGGTAAATCAGAAGTGAGTGGCCATTTACGCATTTTAATTTTTCCCATTCCTGAGCTGTTGCAAATTACCCAAGGTATCTTCAAGTTTATGGATCTGCACCCTGGCATTACCGTTGAATTTATTGTCAGTGCAGAACCTCAAGATATGATCCGCAACAACATCGATTTAGCCTTTATGTTAGAAGACTCATTCAATGAAAATGAAATGGTAGCTCGGCATATTTTCAGCGAAACGGTGTATTTTTTTGCCAGTCCAGAATACTTAAAAAAAGCAGGTTCGCCTCAAACACCAGATGAGATTTCCGATCATAATTCGATCCTGTTCCGCTACCCTAACGGGCGTATTTTTAACGAAGTGCCCTTTGGCCAAGACATGACCTTGTCAGTGAAGGGCAACCTCTGTGTGAATAGCCTTTCAGTGTGTTTAGAGGCCACATTAGCTGGTCGCGGTATTTCCATGATGCCACTCCCTTTTTGCCAAGAGCACGTGGAGTCTGGTGAGCTTGAAATACTATTTAAAGACGTTGCACCCTATGAAGGCAAGTGCTACCTGGTGTATCCATCACGTCGCTATATCAGTCTGGCCAGTCAACGCTTTATTGACCACATGATGCTAGAGTTAGAAAACTGCTCCATGACTGGGATTTGCAATCAAGAGATCAAGGTCCGTGGCCCGATAAAGCCATTGGTTTAATCAGCCAAATAATCTCATTAAGGGCGAACTTGTTCGTCCTTTTCTTTGATAAATTTTAAACGACCAACCGATGGTAAGTTTTTAGCCAACGCTAGCAGTTTATCGCTAAACCTGATTTAATCAGCTATTCCAAAACTCAAATAGCATAATTCGAACTGAGAACACGACTGAATAAATCGTTATTTTTACTTAGCCAACTCAATGCCAATGTCGCTGACAATGCAACTGGGATTAAGACCGTCGCTAAGTGTCGACCATCACTAGTACGTCTCATCGTGTTATGCGTTTTGCTGTGCCAGTTTGCCACCATGAGTTCTGCTTTTTCTGTTCAGTATCCTCACGGTGAGCATCCATCAGGCAGTCAAATCAAGCACCATCATTTCCATACAAGTCATCGCACTGACAATGGCCATCGTGCAGAACACCAACACTTACACCAAAGTGAATTAGGTTTTAGCGCCACCGAAACCCAACAAGAAATTCTTGAATCGAACAAAGTCACCCAGGTGGATAACACCATTGCAGAGCACGAGCACAGTAGTCACTCACATTCAGCATCTCACCCGCCGGTAGAGTCGCAGTTTGTGGCTGAGTTTACCCATGCAAGTACACTCAGTGATACTGATATTACCTATTTAACCTTACAATACGCGCCGCCTATTCCCCCTCCTTATCAATAAGTCTATTTCAAGCTTTCACTAAGTGATGCTATTGATTCAAAAGTGAATTAACGCATTGCTAAACCATAATGCATTTTGTTTGTTAGTGCTTTTTAGCGACTAACTCAGTTGATGCATAACCAGACTTATTGGAGTAAACACATGCGCCATACTTTGGCTAACAGCCTAAAAATAATGCTGTTATTTTTTGGGGTTATGACCTCATTTTCGATTTTCGCTCACGGGGTTGATGAAACCACTCAACAATTTTTGACCCAAAATCAGGGCGTCTCAATCCTGCCCTTTATTTACATAGGAGCAAAACATATGGTCACAGGTTACGACCATATCTTGTTTCTCGTAGGGGTGATTTTCTTTCTTTATCGCACCAGAGATGTGCTGCTTTATGTCAGCTTATTCACTCTTGGCCACAGTGTGACTTTATTGTGGGGAGTGTTTAACGACATTAATATCAATGCCTATTTGATCGACGCCATTATTGGGGTTTCAATCATTTACAAAGGCTTCGATAACTTAGGTGGATTTAAGCGGCTATTTGGCTATCAGCCTAATACTCGGCTGGCGGTTCTCATATTTGGCCTCTTTCATGGCTTTGGATTAGCTACAAAAATTCAAGAGTTTAATCTGCCACAGGATGGGCTAGTAGCGAACATTCTCGCCTTTAATGTCGGCGTAGAAATCGGACAATTTATGGCCTTAGCTATCGTCCTCATCGCCATGAGTTTTTGGCGGCGCAGCCCAAGTTTTATGCGGTTTTCAACCGCAGCAAATACGCTATTAATGAGTGGCGGCGTGATGCTAGTAGGCTTTCAGTTAACCGGTTATTTCATTAACTAACTGAACTGTCTGTAACAAGCAGTACAGCCACCCGACTCTAATAATTTAGCCATTGAAAATCGATGGCAACAGCGCACTTTTAAACAGTGCACTATGAAAGGATTTACCATGCAAACTAATAATATTGATGTTCAAGTACAGTCCACCGCCACGCTTATCAAAGCCAGCATTATCGCCACAGTGATTGGTGTGGTCGTGTTAATTATCGCCATTTTACCGGCCGAATATAACATCGACCCAACGGGGATCGGCAAAGCAATGGGCTTAACTAAAATTGCGCAAGCAGCTAATCAACCATTACAAACACAATCACTACAAGTGCAGTCACCACAAGCGACATCTAACGAAAGTGCTGACATTGTGATTAACACAGCACCAAGTGTTGCTGAAATCCAACAAGCCAGAGAACACTCTGCAGTTCGATCTGATACCGTTCAAGTGCTTATCCCAAGTGGTAAAGGCATAGAATATAAACTACTGCTTAACTCATATACTCACCTTGAATATGAGTGGAAAACCACAAACGATGCGCCGCTATATTTTGACTTTCACGGTGAACCACAAGGCGATACCACTGGTTACTACGAAAGCTACAATATTAGTAGCGCTAATCAGGTCAAAGGCTCGTTAACCACTCCATTTTCTGGCTCCCACGGATGGTATTGGAAAAACAACTCTGGCAGCGCAATTACCGTGCAACTTACCACCAAGGGACAATATTTAGTTAAAGGATAGCCTTAAGTTAAAGGTCATATTTCGTTAGAAATTAATGCAGATACAGCCCATCGCCATATGGGCTGTTTATTATGATGAACACTTCTGTCTTACCTACCATTCAGTGTTATTGTTTTGTAAAAAAACTAGTAAAAAAGTATAATTTTTCCTTTCTATATATTAGTATCAAAATAGCTTCATAGAAGAAGAAAATTTAATAAAAATATTAATTATCATAGTTTTATTTAAATTATAAAATTTAAAGCAAGGGATTGGCTTAATGACTTGGTGCTCTACTCTATCAAAATCTTTTTTTTATACTCAAATATCTCGTTTTTTAATCTTAGCAGTATCAGCTATATTTCTATGCTTGCTTTCTTTAAATATCAACGCCAAAGACTTACAACCTTCCTTAAAACGACACAATTTAGATTCTCAATGGCAAACAGGTCTTTATAAAGAGAAAGGATTACAACTAGCCCCTTTACCTAAATGGGTAAAAACTGTTGAGCTACCCTTTCCTGCAGTACCTGATTTAGCCAATTTATCAGATGGTATTTATCATTTAGTCTTGGATAACCAGATTAGAGTTACAGACACAAATACATTTAAATTCAACCGCTATGCAACCAAAGCAGTTTCAGCAAAAGGGTTGCAGTATATATCTCAAATTACCATAGATTATGACCCTCAATATCAACAAGTGTTCTTTCATGGTATTAAGCTATATCGAAATGGAGAAGTTATCGACAAAACCTTCGATAGTCAGTTCACTTTAGATAAAAGTGACTCTGCAAATGACCTCATATATGACGGAACATTGACAGGGTTTTGGCTCATAAATGATGTACGATTAGGAGACGTTATTGAATATAGCTATACACTAGAGGGAAGAAACCCGGTTTATCGCGCAAACTTTTCATATCAACGCTCTCTTCAGTGGAGCATTCCCATCCACCAGCAGTTTTTAAGAATTCTTTGGGCTAAATCTGAGCCTCTTGAATATAAATTTCATAACACTGAAAAACAATTTACAGTGACAAAACTAGGTAAAGAAACTGACTATCAAGTTTTACAACAAGATGTCCCTCCATTAAGTGTTAGTTCAGATGCTGCGTCTTGGTATTCACCATATTCTGCCGTAGAAGTCAGCAGTTACTCAAACTGGGAATCCGTCGTACAATGGGCATTACCATTGTTTGAAAATCAGATAGATACTTCAGCTGCTATTGCTGAGAAAGTTAATCAAATAAAACAGCAAACTAATGATCCCAAACAACAGCTTATTCTTGCATTAAAATTTGTACAGAATGATATTCGCTATATGGGAATCGAAATTGGAAGCAATAGCCACTTTCCAGCCAAAGCAAGTGAAACTATCAATAAGCGATATGGCGACTGCAAAGATAAGTCTGTTATTTTAATTGCTTTACTGAGAGCTCTCAATATTGACTCGTTTGCAGTGTTAGTCAATTCGCAGAATGGTAAAGCATTAGACATCAAATTACCGTCTGCACAACTTTTTAATCATGCCATAGTCAAAGCTGAATTAGATGAAAAAGTGTATTGGCTTGACCCAACACTGTTAAATCAAGATGCTACTTTGGAGGCGCTTTACCAGCCTGATTATGGTTTCGGACTCGTTGTCAAAAAAGGTGTAAATAAACTTGAGTCACTTAAAAACTCACAAAGTGGCAGTACAGTTAGATTTGAAGAATATTACGATTTAAGTAACGGAATTGAAGGCCCATCATCATTCAAATCAACCATTGATTTACAAGGGGAAAAAGCTAGAAGTTTACGCGCTCGACTTGATAGAAATAGCATTACAGAGTTATCTGAGAGCTACGCTAGTTACTACAACAATATTTTCAATGGGGTAGACATATCTCAGCCACTTACTGTGAATCATTCGCCAAACAATGGCATCACCACCATTACTGAGCATTACTCTCTCCGTTCACCTTGGAGTTTAGGCGATGATGACGGTTACAGTATTTATTTTTATGAAAGCCAAATATCCCCATACATTAGTATGCCTGAGGGATTTGGAATACGAGATATATCACTATCACACCCTCTACTCATTGAAGGTGTAATAACAGCCAAACTAAGGCCTCAAAATTGGGAGTTTGACCCTGAAACGATAAAAGAAAATAACTCATTTTTTAACTTTTCATTTAACGTGTCATTTGATAATAACACTAATGAATTAACGCTTAAGTACCAATACGAGTCAAAAACTGATCGAGTAACTTCCGTTCAATTAAATGAATATACAGAAGCTTTGGCTAAATTGGCTAGCCTTGATTCATATGGCATTGTAGATTTTAATAATCCTGCTCCCGTAAAACCTGAAGAAACCTCTTCTGATTTATCTCAATCAATTGCTGAGTTGGGTGGCTTAATTTATTGGTTTATTGCCAGCGCTTTATTCGCTATTGGAGGGTTGTTTACCATTGCCAGCTTATTGAATGAACAGAGTAAGCATAGCAACGCAAACTTCTATCCTATTTCCATCAAAAAATTTATCTTACTTAGCTTTTTCTCCTTAGGTTTTTATATACCTTATTGGTCCTATAAAAACTGGCAGTACATTAAAGAAGATAAACGACCTGATATCTGGCCCATTGCAAGAGCGCTGTTTAATCCTTTATGGTTTTATGCGTTATTTATGTGGATGGAAGTTGATAGTGAGCAAAGAGATAAACGTTCATGGCTAATTCCGACATGGGCCGCAGGATTTTGTTTTTTCAGCTTATTAATATACAACGGATTGAATAATCGTTTAGACCTCGCCTTCATCACTTTTTTCATTCCGATAGCGTTATTTCTACCATTAGTAAAATATGCCAACAAGGTTAATGGTAAGGATTCGCTTGCTTACCTCAATAATTCAAAAATTTTCATTCGAAATTGGATATTCATCACTTTTGCAAGTCCATTAATCATAATGATGATTGCACAGGAGGTTAATTTAATTGCTTCTGATGATGTTATTGAAGGAAAAAAATTATGGAGTCATGATATCCACTTTATGCAGCAACATAAGATGATCCAACAAGATTCTATTCCAATATATTTTTACAGCGAATCATTTTTCAACCAACAAACCGCAGGTAATGGCTTTACTCATCAAGAAGTCTTTAGCTATTGGACTGAAGAGCAACAATTGCAATGGATGACAGCAAAGCTCTCTTTAGTTAAAGATATTACAGTTGAGTACAGTAACTCCGAGACTGAAGACACTGAGATAACTGTCATATTAAATGATGACGAAGAATTTCTTCTTTTTGTCACTGCAGTTTCAGGACAAGATAAAACATTTGTCGAAGAGTTATTGCGCCAATGGAAAGCTAATACAGTTACCGCTCAACTTTAAAATTACATCTTATTTTATTCAGTGTTGAATACAACATTTGATAAGCGCATAGACACTTTTCAAATTGCCAATAAAAAACCCTGCTTAGGTCTTAAGCAGGGTTTTTATTATGAAATCAGTAAACGTTATGGTTACTTCATCATAGGCAGATGACGCAATTAACTATGCTAATTACTTTGCAGAACAGTTGAACTCACCGTTGTAGTCAAAGTTAAAGTTGTAGATAGTGAAACCTTCAGTACCTTCTTTAGTGCCATCTTCCTGATCAGTTGAAAGACCAGTAACTTCATTGGTCGCACAACGGAAGGCTTCTTCAAGCTTTGCAGAAGCAAATGACACGCTAGTGGTATTTGGCGCTTCAAGTTGGAATACTTTCGCGTTAGGGAATGCAAGCTCATTACCTTCTTGCTCTTCTAAACGGTCAGCTAAGTAGAACTGTACTAATTCGCGGTTAACGAACGCAGCTTCTTCTTTCACTAAAACAGCATTATCAACACCAGGCATACCTGAGTTAGATGCACGGTAGTTGTTAGTAATCACGAAGATTTCAGCATCATCAGCAATTTCAACACCGTCGTAAGTCAGGCTAGTTAGCTGCTCACTGTCAGTTTCAGTATAATTGAAGCCATTGATATCGATGAACTTTGAGTCATTCTCGACGTTAACAGTGTATTTAAGTAAACCTTCACCCTCTTCGCTGAATCCACCAAAGAATGCATCAAAGTTATAACCAGGGAATTCTTCTACTAGGAAGGTTTCACCCGCTGACAATGGTAGGCTGCGGTAAGCATTTGAATTTACCCACTCGATCCAACGCTTCATGTCTGCACCAGTCATTTTTAAAACGGCTGGCGTGTTGTTATCAAATACGTAAATGTCTGCAACAGATGCGTTAGTTAGCTCACCTTCTTGAATGTTGGTGTAATCAGCTCCGCCATTACGACCAGACTTGAATGGCGCAGATACTGATAGGAATAAAGCATCTTCAGATGCATCAGCAAACTCACCTTCAGCTTTCCACTTGTGTAGTTGATGAAGCTGAGCTTCATTCACTACTTGAATAGATAAATCAGGTACTACTTGTGGGAAGAAGCTGTTCATGTTGACGTCGATTTCAGCAATCGTTTCAGCCATGTATTCAACAGTGCCTTCATGTTCAGCAACAACTAAATCTTCAATGGCACCATCTGAACCTTCAACTAAAGAGCGAAGCTCAGCCGTTGAATGGCTATGATCGACAGACCAAGTTTCACCGCCGTCATCAGAATTAAGTTTTAAATCAATCACACCTAATTTCGCGCCCCAGTAACCAGGCATTACAGCTGGAATACCATTGATTAGGCCTTTTTCAGCGTCAACATCTGGGATATCACCGTACTCACCAGTTGAGTTAGGGAAATCACGATGATCATGTCCGAACATGATGGCATCGATATCATCAACATAACCTAAGTGAAGTGATGCATTTTCAGCAAACTCATCATCATTGTTGTTCAAGCCTGAATGCGGAATTGCAACAATCACGTCTGCGCCTTCAGCTTTCATAATTGGTACATAATGCTCAGCTGTTTTCTTAATATCAGAAACAACCACATTACATACTAAGTGAGATGCATCCCAACCCATGATATCAGGCGGAGTGAAACCAATAACACCTACTTTTACAGTGTGTGCTTTACCATCATCAGCGATAAATTCACGATCTAAAATCACATATGGGTTATACATATGCTCAGCAGTGTCATAGAAGTCTTCAGTAATGCGAACTTCACATTCTTCAGTTGCATTGCTCACTTTTTCTAGCGAGTCGTCAGCTTTCCAAACGTTAGCAGCAACATATGGGAATTCAGAACCTTTAAGCGCTTCATCAAGATATTCAAGACCATAGTTAAACTCATGGTTACCTAAGTTAGCAGCGTCATACTCTAAGTGGTTCATTGCTTTGTAAACTGGGTGCATTTCACCTTTAAGGTGTTCTGCGCCAAGAGCCGCCATGTAATCGCCCATTGGACTACCTTGGATTAAGTCACCGTTGTCAAACAACATGCTGTTGGCGACTTCTTTGCGGGTTTCTGCAATCACTAAAGAAGTACGTGCTAAGCCCCATTCAGGTAAGTTCTCTTCGTTATCAGCTTGGCTAACAAAGTAATTGTAAGGCATTACGTTTGTGTGGATATCAGTGGTTTCCATTAAACGAAGATCGATACTGATCGAATCATTTTTATCGTCTGATGAATTACTACAACCCGCTAGTGCTGCTGCAACGCTTGAAACAAGAAGAAGCTTCTTAGCATTAAATTTCATGTTTACTCCGAAGGAATTTTGATTTATTTCACTCAAACCATTACCGCCGTTTAGAGAAATCTTTAACTCTCTAATAAAGCAGTAACTATTAACTAAATATGTTTGGCGTCTCTTAAGACGGCGATAAATTAATTAAATTTAATAAACAAGTAAAGAGAACAATAGGCAGGAAGATAAAGACAATTAACAAAATAAATTGAAATTTAAAATAATAAAAAAGTTAACCAAAAATAAAAAACAAAAATAAAACTACGAAAAACGAACAAAATTCAATCAACTTAAAAACTTATGTACATGACCAAAAAATGACAAAGCCAGATGAAAATTGATTAAAAATGAAACTGAACTGTTTTTTTTGAGAAACGATTAAAGGATAAATAGGCACCATTTGGCGTTATCAGGCCAGAATTAAGATAATAACTAACCTCTAACCGTGGTTTTAAAGTTCACCCAAGTAAACAAGCAAATAACAAACCCCATTAAAGCCTAATAAAACATGACGATAAATAAAAACACACCCTATACATTACTTTTTTAAGAACAAAATATAGTAATTTTATTATCCTTAAATTAAAAAAATACCACTATTTGTAGAATTTATCAGCAATGATGAATGGAGATAATTAATTAAATGATCTAATAATTTCAGTTCTGACTTATTTATAAAAACCTTTAAGGCCTGAATATCAATTAAATAAGTATAAAATAGCAGCAAATATCGAAATATTAATTTTTAATGAATACGACAAATTAATAGAAAAATAAAAAAAGCACACCACAGGCTTAACCCAGGCAACCTAAAAATAACAATTGTATGCGCCCACCTTCTTTTATAGGTTTCATTTTTATTACGCTAAATACATCGAAATAATAGATTTGATTACCTAAAAATTAATTAGTGAGCACTCATTTAAACGAATTGGAGTTATACCGCCAATTAAAACAAAATAAAGAACTAATAGTTTTTAAATAAAGACAATTGAGGTGTAAATTAGCTTGAGACTATTTATCGTAATTAAACAGCGAGATATCTTTCAATACAAAATTTGGAATATTCGCTGCAAAATGACGTGTTTCCATCCATAAACATGCATCTGAATATTCTAAGTGCTAATGGTATTTCTTGATGGGCGATTTACAGCAATAAGAAGAGTTAATAGGCAAAATAAAACCACTATCAATCAATTAATAGTGGTTCATGATATTTCAGTAGTATTTAGACCCTTTGGGCACTAATTGCTAAAACTAAAAGCTAAGTGCTTAGAACTAATAACTAAGAACTAAGAACTAAGAACTAAGAACTAAGAACTAAGCCTTAAAATATATCAAGTATGGTTACTTTTGAGTTCTACGGTATTCGTCAAAGTTAGCAATATAATCATCCATATTGCCTTCAAGCATCTTAGTATACTCGTCAACATAGTACTTCATCATTTCAGCTTTCTTCTGCTGCATTTGTTCTGCTGTTTTAAAGCCTGTAGAACCAAACCAAGCGTTATAACGTGTTAATGCATACATGAATGAAGCACTGATCTCGCCAGTTTTAATTTCTGGGTCTTGATTATGATCATTGGCCACTTGGATAATTGCGTTTGCGCGATCGAAAAAAGCCTTGCTTGGCATTGAGTTTGATTCTGACATGCTGATTTTCCTAATAATGTGATAGTAATTAGCCAATATTACGCCGACTTAAACGGCTAGCCATATCTATAGTGAGCTTAACGTACGTGCTTTTAAGCTAATAAACCGTAATGTTGTTCACAAACTGCAGCAGTGGGTTTTGATAACTGTGACACGCTTCATTTTGCAGACAAACAAAATCAGAACTGGTGCAATTTCTAATCTGAAGCCTTTCCTATATAAGTCTCTCCCTCAGTCTCAGTCTCAGTCTCAGTCTCAAAATAGTTTTAGTTGAAAAGTCACATCACAATCTTATCCAGCCTTAACTGCAAACCAGACAAGATTTATTAAAAGACAATATCGTTTACAAAACAAACACCAAAGCAATCACAACCCAACTAAAAATAATTAACAAGTGTAATGCTAAAGGCTAAAGCTGTACTCATTAGTACCGTTAATAGACATTTCATCTGACAGTAATAATTTCAAAACAAGACTGATTCCCCCAGATTGACATAAATAAAAATTATATTTTATTTCAATAGCTTGAAAGCAGGCAGAAATTTACACCTTAATCATTAACGGTTTAAAAATTAGCGACTTACTTCACTGGTAATAGTTTTATTGGTTATCTCAATTTTTTTATTTCAATAGTGAGATCTAGAACACTAGAACTGAGCGCACACTTGTACTCATAATGCCTCATTAGCAATATTGACCTTTGGAGTTTGTAATGCCTCAAGTAGCCTGTTCACAATGCAGCCAGAAAATAGATTCTAACCACATCACCTGCCCACAATGTCAGGCGACTCAAGGATTAGAAGCACTTTCAGGCATTGACCCAAATATTCGAATCAAAAATCAGAAATTCGCAATTTGGTTTGGTTTTCTATTTGGCGGCTTAGGGTTACATAAATTTTATTTAGGTCAGCACCTAAAAGGCAGCCTTTATTTAGTATTCAGCTGGACTTTAGTGCCAATGGTGATGGGCTGGATAGATTCGGTTCGTACCATGAAAATGAGCTCATTTAATTTTGAGCAGCGCTATAGTAAACGCGCAATGTAACTCCTTATCTGCATAAATCCCATAAAATGCCTGCATCCCAATTGATGCAGGCGTTTTTAATTATTGCTCACTGCTTGCCGCTTCATACCCTGCCTGAATTTTTGTTAGCTAGATCGCTAAACCATTCAAACTTATCCCTTTGTAAAACTTCATAGTGCTATAGTGATTTTAGTTTTACAGGAAAAATTTTCAAAATAAAGAATTCCAATTCACCATTTCAGGGGAATACCTATGTTAAATGAGAATCATGCACTTATTTTCGACTTTCCAGAGTTTAAGAAAGACATTGTTTATTTGAATCATAAAGATAAAGAGTTTGAAGCCTTATCCAAGCAGTATCACTTGTTGGATTATGAGATACGCGAGTTAGAAGTTGAAGGAAGCCCAACTGATGACGAACATATGCATCAACTCAAAGTACAGCGCGCAAATTTAAAAGATGTGTTGTTCCTTAAATTAAAGCAACATCACGACTTAGAACCGTCTTAACTCCTGACAACCAAGGAGGGGAATTACATCATTCCCCTCTTAGCAAAGTGAGTGAGTTAAAACTGTTGAGACATTATTATTTACAATTTTCCCCTTAGCAGAAATAATAACGCCAAATTGATTCCCTCTAGAGTTGAGCTATGTCTACTAGTAATAAAATCGCTATCTTTACTAAAGCGGAGCAAATATGCCGCAATAATGGCGTTAAGTTCACTGCAAAAAGAAAGAATGTGTTAGGTGTTCTGTTAGATGCCGATAAGCCATTATCAGCCTATGAAATTGTCGATAACTATCGCCAAACTCATGATGAATCATTACCACCAATGTCTGTTTACCGCATGCTAGATGCGCTCAGCACAATGTCGCTGGTACATAAACTCTCATCTGAAAACAAATACTTAGCTTGCTCACATATTACTTGCGATCACGCACATGAGGTGCCTCAATTTTTAATTTGTAAAAGCTGCGGTAAAGTTGCAGAAAAAGGCATCCAGGCCAGCGTCATTGAAGTATTGAAAAAAAGTATTGAACAAGTAGATTTTCAATTAATAAACTCACAAATTGAATTACAATGCTTGTGTAAAGATTGTGCTCAAGCGAGTTAAAATCAATATGACCTTTGCCATAAATTAACCTAACCTCTAGCTAATTTATGGCAAAAATATATCCCCATCAGATAAACTCACAGCACATTGCCGCTGATACCACTCTTCCCCTTTTATAATCGTTACAATAGAAAAACCAACTCCACACAATCAAAATATAAATCTATAAATCAAAACCTTGAAATCAAAAAGACATAATTAGCTCACTCGCTATGAGCAATCAATTAACCATTATTAGCCGCTCAACAATCAACATTTAAAGCTTGATTCACCCACCAACATTTAATTTACACTGCAAATGATACACTGTAACATTTATATGATATATTTTTGGTTCCGCGGACCTAGATTGAATAATTTGGGCAAATTTAAACATTCCAATTAGAGACAGTTAATGCAAAAAGAAATGGTTGTAGCCTCCTCCCTGAGTGTTCGTTTTTCAGAGCAAAATGTCCTTGACGATGTAAGTAGCCAAATTAAATTGCGCTCTTACTCCGGCTTTTAAAGGCTTAATGGCATTTACATTGTCAACTAAGCCCATTTTATTTGGGTAATTAACACATCGCATTTGAGGTAAATAATGATGACAACAGCAACTGAGATAACCAATAAACCTGTAACATCCATTAGCCGCCAACCTGAAATACACAAAAGTCGGTTGGCAGTCACCTCAGATAACCCGAATGTATTAACTGATATTTACCGCGAAGAAGTGAATATTGCGATTTGGCAGCAAGAGCTTAGTGACGATGTTGTCAGCTGTGCACAAAGGTTAGTCACAGAAATACCTCACTTAAAAGCGGTGATGACTGTAACACCACAAGAGTCATATCAACATTTAACCGAGCATTTAAGTCTTTTTGAAAATAATCATTTAATTTGCCATCAAATCAGCTTATTAGTGGATATGTTTTGTACCCTTTTCGAGCTTAAAAGAGTGGGGCTCAGATTAACGGCGCTTGATCGCGCTATATGTCCTAAATTCCATGTAGATAGAGTCCCTTCTAGACTGGTTTGCACCTTTACGGGTAACACCACACAGTGGCTTGAAAATAATGTCATTGATCGCTCAAAACTCGGTATCGGCAGCCAAGGTTTAGCTGATGAAGAGTCAGGTCTTTTGCAATCCATCGAAGATATCAATCAACTATCTGTCGGTGATGTTGCGTTATTAAAAGGCGAAGGTTGGTTTGATAATGAAGGCGGCGGATTAGTACATCGCTCCCCTAGCCTCACGACAGGAGAGCAAAGACTATTACTCACGTTAGATTTCATTGAGTAGCTTTAATGCTAAAAGCTCAAAGCTCAAAGCTCAAAGCTCAAAGCTCAAAGCTCAAAGCTCAAGCAAAAGTCTAAAGGCCGCGGATCGGAAGATAAACGGCCTGTTTAACATCATAAACAAATGCAACTTAAGCGAATTGGGTTATTGATACTGCTCATTTAAAAAATAAGCTCAAGTGAGTCGCTCTGCTCTAATACAAAATCCAAATAGTTAATCACCCCCTGTTTTATGCCATAAATGGGATCTGTATCACTTAACAAAATAAGTTACTAGCACTAGCCCGCTGCAAACATCCTATTAGCAAAACCCTATCTCTGCTAACATATAGAGTACATTCCTTAACTTCCCCCCAAAGGAAAAATGATGACTCGTTATACCCTTGCCGCGACGTGTATCGCTTTAGCATTATCAACTAGTGCCAATGCAACCACTGTTGAAGAAGAACTGAAAGCATTAAAAGAGCGCATTGAACAGCTAGAAGCTCAACAGAAAAAAGCAGCCGAACAACCACAAGTTATTGAAGAAGTGGAAGTTGCAGTCGTTAACGAAGTCGTCGAAGAAGTTGAGGTCAGCGAAACAACAGAGGCCAAAGTTAATTTTGGCGGCGCAGTTCGTGTTAATTATTCCTATGAAGATTTTAATGACGCCAACGCCGATCGCGGTGGCGACTTTGACTTTGACCTATTCCGTATCGATGTTTCAGGCAGTTACGGTGACTTAATTTATTCAGCTCAATACCGATGGTTTGAGTACATGAATGTAGTACAACATGCTTGGATTGGTTATAACTTTGATGAACATCAACAAGGTAAAATCGGTGTCACTCAAGTGCCATTCGGCATGCTAACTTACGCATCAAACAACTACTTTTTCAGCTCTAACTTTTATCTTGGCCTTGAAGATGACCACGATATGGGTTTGAACTACACCTTTAAAAGCGACGCTAACCGTTTTGACATTGCCTTTTACAAAAACGATGAACAAGGTGGTATAGACGGATTTGTATCAGATCGCACAGACCGTTATGCCTACGATGTTGTTGGTATTCGTCTAGACGGTGAAGATGCTTACGATGCACCAACGGCAGGTTATGAAGCGGGTGAAGTGAATACCTTTAACCTGCGTTATGCACACAACTTCACCTTCGATAAACTGGGTGTTGAACTCGGTGGCTCTGTACAAGCAGGCCAACTGGAAATAGCCAACGGCACCGATGGTGACAACTTTGCAGCAGCTATTCACGGTATTCTCGATTACGATCGCTGGAACGTGAAATTACAAGTAACAGATTACGAATACGATGTTGATGGCATGGATGTCGACCGTATTGTGGTTGCCGCTTACCACTTCTATGACTCGATCCCAGCAGAAGCGACCACTTACATCGCTAATGTGGCTTACAGTTTACCAGTCGATTTTGGCCCAGTATCTAACCTCACCTTCTACAATGATTATTCTTTAGTGACGGGTAAGTCAGCCTCACTTGAAGACACCTTTATGAATGTCACCGGTATGGCGGTTTCAGCCGGCGGTTTATACACCTACTTTGACTATGTAGTAGCTGAGAACCAGCCATTCATCGGCGGCACCATGGTCGGTGATGGTGACACCAATAAACGATTCAATATTAACTTCGGTTACTATTTTTAGGTCTAGTTAATCCTTGTTTATAGTTGCAAATAATTGCTAGTCGTTACTAATACCCTAGTTTAGATAATAGTTTAGGTAATGATTTAGACATCAAAAAGCCCGCTATCGAAAGATAAGTGGGCTTTTTATTGAATGCGACGACTGGCTGAAAAGCGATTTTTCAGTTCTGGCCATCTTTAATTACCGAACATTAATCACCGAATAACAAACAGTAACTAAACCCGATTAGAGAATTTGATAAATAGCCATTAATCATGGTTGGCCATGTTGCTTTACTACGTATTAAGCGCACAACCAGCGCTGACAGTTAGCAGCGCCTTGTCGTCGCTTGCGGTCGACATGTTCACAATATTCAGTCAGCGCGGGCAGTGACCCAACTGCGCCTTTAAATAATGCCTCGAACTCGGTAGTGATTTTTAGCCAGTTTTTAGCGGGAATATTCAGTCGATTAAGAATGTGCTGGCTATTCGTACTTATCGCACCACACTTGTCATCTCGAATAATGCGTCCTGTATCCTCAACAAGCACGATGTAGTCTTTTACGCTATACATTAACCCATTAGGCATGTTCAATCTCTCATTACCTACAAAGGGAAGCAACGCTTTTGGTTGCTCACCGTTTATAACAGAATTAATGCGACGTTGAATACTGGTGTAATCTGACCTTTCAGGTGTTGCAGCCATTTGCGCGCGAATTGGATTCAAATCAACATAAGCCATACAGGCTAGAACTGCTGCGTCCTCAAGTAATGCTTGCGATTTAAAGCGCCCTTCCCAAAAGCGACCTGTACACTTATCTTCTTTATTGGCCATTCTTGCAATCGGTTCACTCAAGGAACGCATAAACCAACTGATATCGGTCAATCGCTCTCGATATAGCGCAATACAATCATTAACCGTCTTTAATTCAAACTCATTAAGGGATTCACCTTTAACAAATTTATGGGTCAGCAATGTACCTTTAAAGCCTTTATGCCATTGAGCTAACACCTCAATATCAGACCATTCTTTGGCTTTATCCACATCGACTTTAAGCACGACATGTAAGTGGTTACTCATAACGGCATAAGCACAGATATCAATGGCAAAAATCGTCGCCAATTCAATAATGCGGCTATCTACCCACTCACGACGATGTTCAAAGTTTTCGCCTGTCGACTTATCAAACCCACACAAAAATGCCTTACGTACCACACGCGAACAACAGTGGTAGTAAGGCGTATCTTCTAAACTCACGAGTGTTTTTCTAGGTCTGGCCATCATTAATCACCGAATATTACGCAGTAACCAAAGCCTAGTAGAGAGTTTGATATATAGCCATTAATCATGGGTGGCCATGTTATTTGTAATCATGGGTGGCCATGTTATTTGTTATTCATTATTTGATTTCCAGCCATGTTATTTTTTTTACTTAGTCACATAGTTTGACGCTCTTATTTCTTCAACTCGATCCCTTAACGCTTGAGGCATTTCAGGGTCATTGATGGCATCAATAATGTCTTGCGCCAACTTAATCTGTTTGCGATGTTTTTCACCTGTTGAAGCTAAAAAAGTATCAAGATCTTCGATAAGCCATACTAATTCTGTTTCATTCTTATATTGTTCAAAACTTAACTTAACAGCTGATTCCCACATATGCACCTTGCTGATACAGATATCAGTATCGAAACGCTCCTTCCTAGTCAAGAAATCCCCCCAATCAGAGCAAGGACCATAAAAATACTTTTTAACAAGGCGATTTCGCTCTCCCTCACCTTCTAAGGCAATATGTTGTGGCTTAATGAATCTGTACACCGATATGGGGTAAACTCCCCTTAATATAAATTGGTGTAAAAATGATGACGACTCAACCTACTTACTCAACAGAATTTAAAATTGATGCGGCTAATCTTGTGATTAAACAAGGCTATTCTGTACGTGAAGCATGCGAAGCGACTGGCGTAGGCCCAACAGCCATTAGGCGTTGGGTAAAGCAGTTATCAGAAGAGTTTGAAGGTATA
>NZ_VKHR01000091.1 GCF_009663145.1 Shewanella sp. TC10 | reverse complement strand
CGAAGCAGTCTACAAGCGAGGTTAAAAGCTGGATGATTCTCCGTTGGAAATTTTGCTGTTTAAATTTCGCCGGAGCTGCGGGGTGTTCTAAGAGGGAGTCGCAGTTCACTCCCTTTTAGTCTGGTGTGGGCGAAGCGCCACGACTTTGATTTAGACGTTGACCTAGACTTTGAATTTAGATTTTTATTCAAATCTAGAAATCAATAGCTGCCGAATGCTGTAACTAATAATGGAGCAAAAATGAGTTTGCCAATATCGCCCCTATCCGATCTTAATCAGCAAAGAAAACACAGTTCCTATAAGAACCATGCTTTCTTTCAATTCACCCACATATTCTTAGATATTAACCATTATAATGAGTGTTACACCTTTAGGAGTTCATAACATAATTTCTCTTCTCATGTTCTTTGAGGGAAGTAGAATATCTAACTAGTTTTCAAGTATGACTTTCAGATTATCCAAACCTTGTTGTAAGTCATTGCCAATCACAGTTTCAAAGTCCATAAATAGCATCATTAAATTCATTGGGTAATTCATATGTCCACTAAACCCCCAATTAACCTGAGTTTGATTACTATCAATGGATTTAAAGCTTATGTATGCAGGCGATGTAGCTTCGAAAGGACTTAAAAATCGCAGCTCATAATCGATACGTTGATTGGGAATTATCTTAATAATTTCTTGCTCGCCAACACCCACGTCTGGGTTTTCGCTGGCCCACGCTGACACAAATCCTACACTGCCATCCTTACCCTTGTAGGTTTTTTCCATATTAGGGTCCATCTGTGCCCACTTACTAAAATCATTCTGATTTTTTAGGTATTTGACGTAGTCATATACGGTTTCATTAGCTTGATTAATCACTATACTGCGCTCAACAAAGTAGTCTTGTTTCACGAAAAGTGCGGTAATGAAGGGAATAGCAATAATAACAGCAAGAACTAGGAGTATTTTTTTTATCATGATGTTGATCCTAATGTGATGATAATTAAGTATATCAACCACTTTCAACATCACCATGCAAATTTAACAATAAATCAACAATCATTATTAACGCAGCGTAAAACTCACCCTCAACAATGCTAATTCGCCTCACAACTCAAATGAGATCTCATTTAGTTATTGGGTTAACTTTTGATAACAGCTTTGGCAAATACAGGCTTTACCATTTAGTCCCGCTAATAACTTAGGATCTATTTTTGCTTTGCCAGATTGAGTTAAGCACCAGCAACTTTCTATTGATAAACCCGCTGTCACAGCACATTTATTTTCTTTAAGGCATACCGGGCATGTTAATGGCTCTGCCACTTGTTGTTTGTTTTCCGACTCAAGATGGCGATATACCTGCACAACTTCTTTCTTTGTCATTTCTTATAATTACCTTGTTACCCTAACTTCACGTGAGTATGACTTCAGTTAATTTTTCACGGGTTAAGTTTAAAAGCTAACTGTTTCGTTTTCTGCCAGTAACTGCACAGTATAAAACAAAAAATCGGTGCCAAAGCACCGATTCAAGATAATTGATGCTTTAAAGGATGTTTCCTTACTCAGGCTTTCTTATATGTTTCCTTACTCATGCTTCATTACCCATGTTTCTTATTTAGACGCAGGAAAAATAGGATAAGATTTAGAACCTAATATCACTGAGGGATCTGCTGCACTGGGTTTTCCATAAAAACCTTCATGCTGATGATACTTTGCCTGAGTTTCAGCGACATTACCTTTATATCTCGGATCTTGAGGACGTTCATGAGCATTAACAAATGCCGCGACATCCCAAGCTTGTTGCACTGTAAGCTGAATGCTTTTGCCTAATGGCATATTTTCATAAATGAAATTAGCAGCTGTATTCACTCGATGCATACCAGCACCCCAATTATAGGTTTGCGGCCCCCATAAAGGCGGTAATGCACTCACTTCGGCCATTTTCACACCTTGTCCATCATCGCCATGACATGCCTGACAATGAGCTTGATATACAAGCTTACCTCGCTCTACTGAATAGGCTAACTCAGGCTTTTCTAGCTTAGGAAAACCTCTTCCTGGCAGCTTAGTAAGCGCTTGTTGATCAAGCTTTGAGGTAATCGCTTCAGGTAACGGAAAGTCTTCTCTATTACCGCCCTTAAGTAAGTCAGAATCTGACATTTCAGGAACTGGGCCCGCGACATTAAACTGATTCATTAAACCACTCATGGCTAGCCAGTATGAATAAGCAGAAATAGACACTAACGCTTCACTACCAGACTCAGGCGCTTTGCCATTCATTGAATAAGTAAAACAACCTTGAATACGTTCTTCATAACTATTCACTTTGTCATTTTTTTTACGATAGGCTGGGTAGGCCATATATGCGCCCCACAAAGGCGATGCATTAGCCTTATTACCCGCATTCATATGGCAATTCACACAATTTAATTCGTTGCCTACGTAGGTACCTCGCATCTGCTGGCTATTCACAAACAATTGATAGCCCTTTCTTACTTTATCGCCGAACTTTCCCTGTGGAATAGTCGATAAAGAGTTGGGTTGAAGATATTGCGCATTGGCATCTTTGGCGACAGATGGCAGTTGTGCTTGTCTATCAGGCAATTCAGTCGCCGATAGGCTCATACTGAGTAACACACCAACTGCTGAAAAGTAATATAGCTTCATAGTATGTCCTTATTTCTGAGCCGAAAAATATTGAGTTAACGCGTCGATTTCTGAAGCGGTGAGCTTTTTAGCAATACTGCCCATCATGTTGTCGGCATCACCAGTACGGGCACCAGACTGCCATGCTAATAGCTGATTTTTTAAATAAGTAGGCTCTTGGCCAGCTAACCTAGGAAACTGACCCGCGCCAATACCAGAGGGGCCATGACAGCTTGTACAAGCTGGAATATCTCGCTCCCAATCACCTTGGAAAGCTAGCTTTTCTCCTATATCGGTTATGTCCACTTTATCACCACGATACTGAAGCTTGATCTCAGCCACAGGTTTAGCTGCAAAGAAGTCTGACACTAGCTTTATGTTATCGCCTTGCACTGTCATCGCCATTGCCATCATCGTTGGGTTCTGACGCTTTCCTGTCTGAAAGTGACTCACTTGCTCAGCAATATATTCACTCGACAAACCAGCTAATCTAGGCCCAGCGACACCAAGTCCTTCACCATGCACACCGTGACAACTGAGGCAGACCTGGGCAGGTGCAGGCACAGTTTGTAGTAACTCTTTTGGGGATTGTTCAGGAATATTGGCCATCACACCAAAACTCAAAACACCACTCAATAAGGCACTCCCTAATACGGCAGCATTGATACTCATTAAATAGCCATCCTTTAAACGATTATTTTTATTCATTTATCAGCCTCTTTTGAAATCCATCTCCGACTAAATACCACTATAGACAAAATCCCATGCTAAAACTGAATACTTTTTGCACAACCGCATAAATTTGATTGAATAGATTTTTCGTTATTATTCAAGATACAAAAAAGGCTTACTCCTTTTAGGAATAAGCCTTTAAAATTAATCATGACCTGACGTTAATGCATAATATAACGTCAGTCAGTCTTACTCTTGCAGTAGATCCTTACAGATCTGCACCAAATCAGACTGGACGGCAGCTGCAGTCACCTCTCGACCAGCACCAGGGCCGCGAATAATCAGCGGATTGCCTTGATAAAATGCGCTGCGGATAACAAACACGTTATCGCCTGGGGTTAAGTTTGCGTATGGATGATTTGAATCAACCCATTGAATGCCAACTTCTGCGTGCATCTTACCGTCAACTTTATCGAGCGACGCAACATAACGTAGTACCTTGTTTTGCTCCGATGCGGCTGTAAATTGCTGCAGCATGCTTTGATCTAACTCACCAATGCGAGCAAGAAAGTCATCCAGTGATAAATCAGCTAATTCTGCTGGTACTAGCGAATTTAAAACAATATCTTCAAGCTCAATATCAAAGCCAATTTCACGGGCAAGAATTAACAGTTTTCGCTGCATGTCTCGGCCAGAAAGATCGTCTCGCGGATCGGGCTCAGTGATCCCTAATCCTCGCGCTTCAATCACTAAATCTGAAAATGACTTCTGGCCATCGTAGTGCTCAAACAACCAACATAAAGTACCAGAGAAAATACCGCCAACAGCTTCAATCGTGTCGCCGCTATTGCGCAAATCATTTAATGCATGTTGAATTGGTAAACCTGCGCCACAACTGGCGTTATAACGCCAAAATAAGCGACGATTACTGAGCTGCTGTTTTAACTCACGATAAAACGGAAGTGGACCAGAACCAGCAAGTTTATTCGCACTCACCATATGAATACCACGAGAAAATAATTCAGGGTACTGCAGAGTTAAACTCGCGCTAGCACTGATATCTAGTGCCACTAATTCATCACAATCAACTTGCTCTAACTGCTCAAATAAACTTGGGTAATCCCACGCTTTTGCTGTGGTATCAAAGCTGTCTTGCCAGTTACTAATATCAATCCCTTGAGAACAAATTAATGCTTCTTTAGAACTAAGCAAGCCAACTAACTGCACCGTGGCTTCAAGTTCACGATTCAATGCTGCAGATGAACGCTGGAATAAATCGATCCAAGCTTCACCAATATTACCAACACCTAAAAGTAACACACCAATTCGCATGCGCGGGCCTGCGCAGCGACGATGGACCTTTTGAGTCAATAAGTTAACCTGTGTTTTTGGCACTAAGGTCACTAAGCTCAACCCATCTTGATACAAGGGTTTAGCATCGCGACTTAATAAACGCGCAAAGCTACGACGGTAGTGCTCAGCGTCAGCACTCACTAAGGCGACTAAGCCCAATTCTTTACTAATGCTAATATCACTAATTGCCAAGGCATCGCTATTTAGTGCGAGTAAATTCTGCACTTGCTTCTGGCTTTCAACGGTAAAAGCTAATTCCACTTTATGATGTGCTGAAGTCCAGTAAGCTAATGGAGCTATGCCCTCTTGAGCCAGTAGCTCAATTAAATCTTGAGTTTGAGACTGCTGCTTAATTCGAAACAACACCACTTCATTTAAATTTGTTACCACTGGCGCGCTCGCAGAGGAGCTTTGCGGTGCAATCAGAGTAAAATCAGTATGCGAGGCATAACTTGAGCGCACAGCTAAACTAACATTAGTGTCAAACAGTGGCTGTAAAGTACGGCTATGTAGTACTGGCGAACCTAAATGTGCAAGACGGTCAGCTTCAGCAAGCGACATACTATCCAGTAATTTAGCATCGCTAATTTTATTAGGATCGGCGTTAAACACACCCTCTACATCAGTCCAAATGGTGACTCGCTCAATATCCGCTAAGCTGGCAATTAAGGTAGCGCTGTAATCAGAACCATTTCGGCCAAGTAATAAGGTTTCATTTTGTTGATTGGCACAAATAAAGCCAGTGATAACTAAACGTTCATCAGGATGTGCTTCAAGCAAGGTCTGAACTTTTTGGCGAGACTCTTCGATACGGATATTCGGCACAACGCCTTCGTCAGCCACGAGAATTGAACAAGCATCAACGTTTACTGCTGCGACACCTGACTCTCGTAAAAGTGCAGCCATTAATCTTGCAGACCAACGCTCCCCAAAACTCAGGACATGATTTAATTGAAACTCATTGCGCTGCTCAAGTGATAGCAAGCTGATAAGCTGTGACTTATCAGTAGATAAACGCTCACGTAAATCACGTGCCTGTTCGTTAGATAAAAGCTGCTCAATGAGGTTTTGCTGGTAGCTGATAAGAACTTGAAGCTCTTCTTGCCATAAATCACCTGCTTCTCGCAGGGATAATAGTTTATATAAAAAATTAGTACTCTTACCCGCAGCTGACACAACGACTAAATCATCACAGTTTCCATGAGTAAGCAAAATATGTGCGACGCGGCGATAACAATCAGCATCAGCTAGACTTGAACCACCAAACTTATGTAAATGACTGCGGGTCATTTGTTACTCCTTAAACCACTTTTTGCGCCGCCATATTGACTGAATATGGCAACAATAAAATCTTACTGACTCAGCTTATGACAATCTAATTTATTAGCTTAAAGTGCAGCGACAGCAGCTAAACCTGCTTCAATATCAATCACTAAATCTTCTGCGTCTTCAATACCCACAGATAGTCTCAATAATGTATCTTTAATGCCAGCTTCGTAGCGGGCTTCAGGCGCCATTGCTCTATGTGTCATTGTGGCAGGGACGGCAACTAAGCTTTCCACTCCGCCTAAGCTTTCAGCAACACTGAAAATCGACAGTGCTTCTAAAAATGCAACCACTTCAGCTTCACCACCTTTAAGCTCAAAACTTAACATAGCGCCAAAACCTTTTTGCTGTTTGGCTGCAATATCGTGACCTGGGTGGTCTTTTAAGCCTGGATAATAGACTTTTTCAACGACACTACTTGCTTTTAGCACTTCAATGACGCGTTGTGCATTGGTTTGATGCTCTCTGATACGAACAGCAAGAGTACGAATACCGCGAAGCGTTAAGTAACTATCGAAAGCTGAACCTGTTAGGCCCAAGGTATTTGACCACCAATGCAATAACTCACCAAGTTCTGGGTCTTTAGCGACAACAGCGCCACCAACCACATCACTATGGCCATTAATGTATTTAGTGGTTGAGTGCATCACGATATCAGCACCCAGTTCTAGTGGTTGCTGTAAAATTGGTGAAAGGAAGGTGTTATCAACCACAACTAACGCATCAACGTCATGACTCGCTGCCACAATCGCTTTAATATCCACAACGCGTAAAAGTGGATTCGAAGGGGTTTCTAACCAAACCATTTTTGGTTTTTGTGCAATGGCATCTGCCAGTGCTTTCTCGTCAGTTTGATCAACAACCAATAATTTAAATTGGCCTTTGTTGGCAAGATTAGTGAACAGTCGGTAACTGCCCCCATAACAGTCATGGGGAACAACGATTAAGTCTTCAGGCCCTAGTAAACTGGTCACCAGAGTAATCGCCGCCATGCCTGTGCAAGTGACCACACCTGTAGCACCATTTTCAAGCTTGGCAATCGCCTCACCTAATACACAACGTGTCGGGTTACCAGAACGGCTATAGTCGAACTCTCTTGGGTTTGTGTGTCCATCAAACGAGTAATTAGTCGAAAGATAAATCGGCGGGACTACTGCGCCATATTGTGTATCTGATTCGATACCTTGGCGAACGGCAAGTGTAGCTGCGCGATGTTTGGTCATAGTTTGCTCCTAAAGATTGACACACTAGAATAAAAACAACATAGAGATGTCTAGATGGCTAAATGTACCTAAGCTAAATCAGATCGTCAACACAAATTAGACGTTTAGACGTCTAAACATAAAGAAATCTATTTGCATTCGTTATAGAATAGCAGCAATAATTTGACTGTAATAAATAAGCAGTTAAAATCTGCCACGAATCTATCGTATAAAGGTGAGTTAATGACTGAATGGAATGGCGACTATATCAGCCCATATGCCGAACATGGCAAAAAAAATGAACAAGTTAAAAAGATCACGGTATCGATTCCTTTAAAAGTATTAAAAGTACTTACCGATGAACGTACTCGCCGTCAGGTTAATAACTTGCGTCATGCAACCAACAGCGAACTTTTGTGTGAAGCATTTTTACATGCATACACTGGCCAGCCACTGCCAAATGATGATGATTTATCTAAAGAAGGCCCTGATAGTATCCCAAGTGAAGCGAAAGCGCTGATGGATCAAATGGGTATAGAGTGGGAAGATTTAGACGAATAAGTCTGTCGCCAACCTAAGCTTAAAGCTAAATAAGAGTTGGCGATTACCCTAGGAAATATTGCATGACTCTTAGCTTACGTTTCGGTGTAAGCTTTCAGCACTCTGTCTATCAAGCTTTATTTATCAAACTTTGTTTATCTACTTTTGATTCTATAGCTTTGGTGCTATAGCTTTGTTTGCCTAAATTGGGTTACCTGACCTAGCTTAGTGAATTAGCTTAGTGCAATAGTAACTTGAACGGCTTACTAGAATAATTTGCTCATTTAGCAACTAACGTCACTGTCCACCAGCGACACAATACCTGCGTAAAATCGAGATATCAGGGTCACTTAGCACTCAAAGAGAAGTATATGGCATTTATCGATCCGCAAACCTTGATGCTGGCATCGTTGATTATATTTCTCGGTGCGTTAACCCAAGGCCTTATTGGTTTCGGGTTAGCCGTTGTTGCAAGCCCTCTGCTGTATATTATTGATCCCCAACTTGTACCCGCACCTGTTATTGCTTGTGGTTTTTTCATCGCTTTTCTTACCTTGCTACGTGAACGAACCTCACTTCAATTTAATGGTCTGCAATATGCGTTAATTGGGCGTATCCCCGGTGGCTTTCTCGGTGCAGCATTACTACTGTTTGCGCCACAATCCATATTAGGTCTGGCTATTGCCTTTATCGTTGCCAGTGCGGTCATTCTGAGCTTTTATAAAATCACTGCTCCAGTCAATCGCTTCACACTATTCATCGCAGGGATCCTGTCAGGGATATTTGGTAATATTGCCGCTATTGGTGGTCCACCATTGGCCATTTTATTAGCCGGAAAAGATGCACCGCAATTTCGCGCTGCATTATCAATCTTCTTTGTATTCAGCTCTATGATCGCAATGATCATTTTAATCATCGTTGGCTTAGTTGAAATGAAGCATGTTTGGTTGTCTTTAATGCTGCTTCCATCGGTTTTTTTAGGCAGTTTTGTCGCAGGAAAACTCAGCAACAAAGTGGATAAACAAAAAACGCGTATAGCCACATTAGTATTGTGTGGCTTAAGTGCCTTGGTGCTAACAATAAAGTCATTAATTGAATTGTCTGTGGGATAAAATGTGGCTATGAGAATGAGTGACTAAGTGGGTGATTAAGTAAGTGAGTAACTCACTAGAGCTGTAATATTCATGGGGTATTTTACTACTTAGACGGGAGTCTAAACCAAGTCTGCCTAAAAGTGATAAGAGGTTTGTAGCACTGCCCCAATAGCATCATCTTCGCCATAACTACCACTCATATCAAGCTTAAAAGCCTGACCAATCGCAAACCCGGTTCCAAATGAATAGATATCAACAGTATTGTCTTTTAAATCGTGGCGATATCCCATGCGTAACGATAACCAATCAGTCGCTTTAACCTCACCGCCCACTCGCCAATATTGCACAGCATCAAACTCTTTAAAGCGTGTTTGATCAATTAAGTCTATGTCTGTTGTTAAGGTAACTGATGTCCAATCGTATGCTACGCCAGCTGTAATTAAAGGTTCAACCTGATAATGGAACTCACGACCTTGCGCCTCAACGGTTTTAACAGTTTTACTGAAAAGGTTTCGTGCAGACAAACCAATTGTTAGTTCATCCATAGGTTCAAAAGCAACACCGATATCCAAATTAAATAAATTCTCATCATTTCTATATTTATCATCATCAAAATCATCGGCATCAAAATTATTAGCATTCACAGAGTAATGGTAAGTGTCGATTCGTTGAAATTTGGGCGAAACACCCACTCTGACTGGCATGTTAACAATCGATAGAGGAAAGCTAAGCGCCACACCAAAGTCAGTTACACCACCCGCTAAAACCACGCCCTGAGAATCTAAGTCACTGATCTCAGAAGGCGGATTAAGTGGATCTAAGTTATTTAGTGTATCAATATCAGATTGAGCGATATCAGCGACACCAACTGCATCGATATAACTTTTATAAAATACAGCCATCGGCAGATGTTCATTGTGGATAACGAACGCGGCTCCAACACCAGCAGATACATTAGCTGTATTACCTTTCAACGATTCTAAATCAATGACTAAATCATCTCTAAAAGCTTCAAAATCATCGGTGTCGCCATTATTAATCGCATCTTCTAAACCATCATAGGAGTCTTGAAGCGAATCAAATTTATCAATCATGTCATCGCTATCATCACCTTCGGCGCCAACAGCAGGGAGTAATAATGAAAACTTTTGCGTCTTTTTTATTTCTTCGTTGGTATAAGTTGCATGGGGAGTAAGAATTGCCAATAAAGCAGGGTTAATAAAACTTGCACCAATTCGATTAGATGCTGCTACACCTGTGCCGCCCATACTGTCACTGCGAGCTTCAAAATAAAGCCCGCTAGCTTGCACATTAATGGCAAGCACAAGTAAACAGAAAGCTAGCGCAAGTCTTTTTAGCATCCATCATTTCCCTTTTTATTGTCTATTAAAGATAGTAGAAATAATTAAAAAGGGAGATCAAATCCCATAAATATGCAGATAAGTTTTATGCTGATTCTGGCAAAAAATTAAAATATGTATCTATAAATCAGGTAGATAAGATTTAAATTTTTCATGAGTAAATTGAATAAATTTTTTCAATCGCTCAGGTTGAAATTTGTCTTTATGATAAAGCACATAAAAGGGGGTATCGGGAATATGCCAATCAGTAAAGACTTCCACTAACTGGTTTGTGCGGATTTCTTCAGGACAATACAAATAAGGTAATCTAACTATCCCGTTACCTGCTAAGGCGCTAACTTTCATTGCTCGGCCATTTTTACACCTAAAATTCCCCTTAATCGCGACTTCGATACTCTCTTTAGCTGAGTCTACTTTCTCAAATCGCCAATGATTGATTGAACCAACAATACAAGCAAACTTATTCAACTGATTGGGATGAGTTGGGTGACCGTAATGCGCCAAGTATTCTGGGGAGGCAAGCGTACAATTTTTAATATCCATCAGTTTTCTAGCAATCAAACCAGAATCGGCCAATTCTCCCATTCTAAACACTACATCAAAATGATCTTCAATTAAGTCCACTCGCTGACTGCTGAAATCTAAGTCTATGGTGATATCGGGATAAAGCTGGATAAAGTCATTGACGAGTTGCACAACAATCTCTTCGCCGATGACACCGCCCACACAATTAATGTAAATATTCCCTTTAAGTTGCTTCGCACTTTCCACCGTGGTCGCAACCGCCATGTCTATTTGCTGCAAGGCTTGCTGGCATTGTAATAAAAATGACTCACCTTGCTCTGTTAACCGCTGCGTTCGTGTTGTTCTGACAATTAAAGTCACTCCTAGAAACGTCTCTAAACTCAGTAATTGCTTAGATATATGAGAACGAGAACAACCTAAGGCTTCTGCTGCTTGCGTAAAGTTACCCAACTCAGCAATAACAACAAATGCGCGGATATCGACTAAATTTATTTCACTATTCAAGGTAAACACCATTAGAAGTCATGTGTAAACAATTATGTTCTTTATTGATTATATATCACCAATAAACCTTTCTCTATAATTCTCCCAACTTACAAATAGAGGTCGAAAAAATGAAACAACTTATCGTAATTACTGGCGCATCTTCAGGTATTGGTGCTGCTATGGCTAAAGCATTTAGCGCAAAAGGTCACCCTCTTTTATTACTTGCTCGTCGTGTAGAAAAAATGGAAGCGCTTAAGCTTGAAAATAGTTTAAGCATCAGTGTCGATGTAACCGATGCGACAGCAATGAAAGCTGCTATTGCTAGTGCAGAAGACAAGTTTGGGCCTGTAGGCTGCTTAATTAACAACGCAGGAGTGATGTTATTAGGTCAAGCTGACGAGCAAAATCCAGCAGAATGGAGCCAAATGCTCAACGTTAATGTGATGGGCGTATTAAATGGAATTCACAGCGTACTGGCTGACATGAAAGCTCGCAAAACAGGCACTATCATTAACGTGAGCTCAATTGCAGGTCGTAAAACCTTCCCAAATCACGCTGCTTATTGTGCGACTAAGTTTGCTGTTCACGCATTAACTGAAAACATCCGTGAAGAAGTGGCAATGGATGATGTGCGTATGGTGACGATTGCACCTGGCGCTGTTGAAACAGAACTACTCAGCCATACCACTAGCCAAGATATCAAAGATGGCTATGCTGACTGGAAAGAAGTGATGGGTGGTGTACTCGCTGCTGAACATGTTGCCGAAACTGCCTTATTTGCTTATGAAATGCCACAAAATGTTTGTGTTCGTGAAATCGTGTTAGCTCCAACACGTCAACAGCCTTAAGAGTAATAAGGCTCAGCAACTCTTAAACAAAAACCATGGGTTTTCACTCATGGTTTTTTGTCATTAACAGCTCAAAAAGCATCTAATAATATTCACTATGACTTATTAATCATATCTCATCTTAAACTTTGCAGTTACATGTCATCTGAACAGAAAATAAACTGTTGAAATTGTGAGCGTTCATCCTTAAGTTAACCATGAACATACTAAAAAATAGTCTACGCTTTAATCTGAGCTTTTTATTATGTCATTGACTAGCCATGTTAACGAATAGGATGACTGTAA
>NZ_VKHR01000114.1 GCF_009663145.1 Shewanella sp. TC10 | reverse complement strand
CCTCGTATTACCGCGGCTGCTGGCACGAAGTTAGCCGGTCCTTCTTCTGTAGGTAACGTCACAGTAATGGCGTATTAARCCATYACCTTTCCTCCCTACTGAAAGTGCTTTACAACCCTAGGGCCTTCTTCACACACGCGGCATGGCTGCATCAGGCTTTCGCCCATTGTGCAATATTCCCCACTGCTGCCTCCCGTAGGAGTCTGGGCCGTGTCTCAGTCCCAGTGTGGCTGATCATCCTCTCAGAACAGCTAGGGATCGTCGCCTTGGTAAGCCATTACCTTACCAACTAGCTAATCCCACCTAGGTTCATCCAATCGCGAAAGGCCCGAAGGTCCCCTCCTTTCCCCCGTAGGGCGTATGCGGTATTAGCAGTCGTTTCCAACTGTTATCCCCCTCGACTGGGCAGATCCCTAGGCATTACTCACCCGTCCGCCGCTCGTCAGCAAAGAAAGCAAGCTTTCTTTCTGTTACCGCTCGACTTGCATGTGTTAGGCCTGCCGCCAGCGTTCAATCTGAGCCATGATCAAACTCTTCAATTAAAGTTTTGTTGAGACCTAAGTCTCGGCTCAATGAAATCTGATTACATTATGCAGACTCGGAAGAATCTACATCCTGTTTGTTACATATTGCTATGAACACTCATCGTTACATTGATAATAATTTTGATTGCTTCCAAAGAAGCAATTTCGATTAACTCAACACCTGTGAGTGTCCACACAGATTACTTGATAAATTGTTAAAGAGCGTTAGCACATCTCGGTAAGCCCGAGTGGCTAGGGATGCGTATTTTACGCAATTCCCGTTTCGCGTCAAGTCATTTTTAAACTAATTTAAAAACTCTTTTCAGCGTCACTTTACAGTGAACTGATTTGGCGTGTACTCCATGCTATTGCGTGGTTTGCCGTGTCAGTGGATGCGCATTATAGGCAGATTCTGAAACACCGCAAGGGCTTTTTTAAAATAATTTCAAATATTTTAAATCTTTCTATTTAGCCACAAGCTAACCACTATTAATCCACAACCTTATCCACAAATCGGCTTTTAGTGGCTGTTTCTTATACTATTTTCAAGATATAAAAAAAGCAGCTAATGATAGCTGCTTTTATAATTAGTCGATAAAACCTAGTTTAGGTTAACTTACCATGACATTGTTTGTACTTTTTACCAGAACCGCACGGACAAGGATCATTTCGACCAACCTTTTCTCCATCACGAATTACTGTTCTTGGTATTGCCGCTTCAGCTTCTGTGTTGTCAGTTAATGCTTCTGATGCAGCATGCTGATAGTCACGTTGGATTTTAGCCTCTTCTTCACGACGACGCTGTTCCATTTCATCTACATCTGACTGAGCTTGAACTTGTACTTTAGATAATACGCTGATCACATCCAGTTTTAAGGTTTCTAGCATTTGCTGGAATAACTCAAATGACTCACGCTTATACTCTTGCTTTGGATTCTTTTGTGCATAACCACGTAAATGAATACCTTGACGCAAATGATCCATCGCAGCTAAATGTTCTTTCCACAGACCATCTAGAGTTTGTAGCATGACAGCTTTTTCGAATTGGCGAAGTACCTGCGCACCAACCATTTCTTCTTTCGCTTTGTACGCTTCACTCCAACTGGTTACGATTCTTTCACGTAGTGTTTCTTCGTGTAAGTCATCTTCAGTATCTAACCATTGTTGAATAGTTAACTTAAGACCGTACTCTTGCTCAAGGCGCTGCTCTAAACCAGGCACATCCCATAACTCTTCAACTGACTGTTGAGGAATATATTGATCGATTACAGTGCTAATTACATCTTGTTCAATGTTTGAGATAGTATCTTCGATACTTTCTGCATCCATCAACTCATTACGTTGTGAGTAAACAACTTGGCGTTGGTCGTTTGCAACGTCATCATATTCTAGTAATTGCTTACGAATATCGAAGTTACGTGCTTCAACTTTACGTTGAGCATTTTCAATCGCACGTGATACCCAAGGATGTTCGATGGCTTCGCCTTCTTCCATACCAAGCTTTTTCATCATGCCAGTAACTTTATCTGATGCGAAGATGCGCATTAAGCTATCTTCCATAGATAAATAGAAGCGTGAAGAACCAGCGTCACCTTGACGACCAGAACGACCACGCAACTGGTTATCAATACGACGAGATTCATGGCGTTCAGTACCAAGAATGTGTAGACCACCTGAAGCAATCACTGCATCATGACGAACTTGCCACTCAGCTTTAATTTTAGCTATTTGATCTTCGGTAGGATTCTTCAGTGCTTCGACTTCAACTTTCCAGTTGCCGCCTAATACGATGTCCGTACCACGACCTGCCATGTTTGTTGCAATAGTCACTGTACCTGCACTACCTGCATCGGCAACAATTTGTGCTTCCTTCTCATGGAACTTTGCATTCAATACTGAGTGAGGGATTTTTGCTTGCTTTAATAGCGTCGCTAATAATTCCGACTGTTCAATTGATACTGTACCAACAAGAACTGGCTGGCCGCGTTCACGACAATCTTTAATATCAGTAATAATCGCGTTGTATTTTTCAGTCGCTGTTAAGTAAACCAAATCAGCCATGTCATTACGAACCATTGGCTTATTGGTTGGTACTACTACTGTGTCTAGTCCATAGATATGCTGGAATTCAAATGCTTCAGTATCAGCAGTACCCGTCATACCCGCTAACTTTTCGTATTGACGGAAATAGTTTTGGAATGTGATAGACGCTAAGGTTTGGTTTTCATTTTGAATATTTACACCTTCTTTAGCTTCAACAGCTTGATGTAAACCTTCAGACCAACGACGTCCTGGCATTGTACGGCCAGTATGCTCATCGACAATAACAACTTCGCCATCTTGAACAATATAGTCAACATCGCGTTCGAATAATTTATGCGCGCGAAGTGCTG
>NZ_VKHR01000020.1 GCF_009663145.1 Shewanella sp. TC10 | reverse complement strand
TGATTACAGCTCAGAAGAGCTGTAATCAAGAGTAATCGTTTCAGTACTAGGTTCGCTTAAGGTGAGGGTGAATAAAGCAAACTCCATTCCTTCAACTACCACAGCATAATCAATATCAACAATCGGTAAATTCGAACCTTCACCATCATTATCAAAAATGGCAAATTCTAGCTCTTCATCGTAGACGTTCTCACCAGTAACAACAGCATTGAAATATTCGGTAGGCTCAATAATAGCGTCATCAAAAATAGGGACGCGGATCATCACACTATCATTACCCGCTTCAAGGGTGAAACCAAAGATAGGTCTCGCTAAGTCACCACTGGTATCAATACCTGTAACTGTCATGGTTTGCCAAGTTAGGCCACCATCATTGGAGTACTCTAATGGGACTAAATAATCATCGGCATATTCTGCAATTGGATATCCTAGCTGCTCACTCAATAACTCGCTGGTAAAGGTAATAGAAAGTGCTTGGTCATCTTCAAAAGTCAGCTCACTATTTAAAGTAAACTGGTTAAAGCCAACATCTTCAAACACATCAGGAATTTCAGCAGATAAATGCGATTTATATTGGTCTTGAGTGGCAGAAGTAACGTCTCTGAATACGGTCCAATCTTCTACGCGGTAATCAATACTTAACCCTTCCAGGTCGTATTGAGTAATGCCTTCATTCAAGATGATGACATAATTGCCATCGCCTAAATCTTGCAAGGTACCAATATCTTCAAATGCAGCGCTGAGGCGGACATTACTCACTAGCAAGTTTTGATCGATCACTTGCTGGCCAATAGCGCCTTCAAGTAAATCATTAGCAGAAAAAGTAATTTGGCCGTCTAATTCGTTATAATTGTAGGTAATTAGCCCACCTGGAACCTCGAGAGTATCGACTGTACGTTCATCGTGTTCATCAGGTGTTCTATCGCCAGCAATGTCATCAATAGTATCTGCGACGTGCTCCATTGCGATAGTTTCAAACAAGTTCTGCTCATTTTCTTGTCTTTCTGTATCACGAGTAAAAATAATCCCTAGTTCTGCAAGAACCTGTGAAATCATTTCTTTACCAGCTGTGGCGATATTTAGAGGCTGACCTGTAGTTGGATCAATATAATTTGCTAAGGCTTCATGAACAGACAGTAGGATATTGATATTGGTGGCGTAGCTATCTTCAATATTGACCAAACTATTAGTGTTAAGTATTCCATCGTCTACACCGTCGGTTAGGTCGTTGTCCAAGGCTTGTAAAAAAATAGCCATGTTCTCGACGTAATCCATATTCGTGTCGGACAATAATGTCCCGGCAATATCTTGCAAAAATAATATATCGCCTTGAATTACATCGGCGCTGAATGTGGCAATGGTTACACCACCGACCATGAAAGTAATAGTATCACCGGGTAAATATGCAAATGAACCAGGAGAACCGAAATCACCGGTAAAACCAGACAAACCAGAAGAAGTAGTGAAAGAAACACCATTAACAAAATTATCGGTGAACTGAGCAACATTAAAATTGTTATTGATTAATGCATTAACCCCTTCATCACCTAACGACAAGTTTGCTGTTATTGGGTCTGGAGCTTCAAAAGATGTATCAAATCCTGCAGTCGCTATTGTCTCAGAACCTTCTCTAGCAAGAGAAGCGAAGTCGCTACCTCCTTCATTACCCGCTGTTTCACCAGCTGCTGTTTCTGGGAGTTCTTCGGTAGGATCTTCGCCTGAAAGAATCAGCGCTTGAAGCGCTTCGATTTCAGCTAATTCTTCAGGGCTCATCTCTGTTGAGAATTGAGCTACAGCATCATCTGTTGGGCTAACTTCAGCTGGGTCTGAATTGAGTTGGTCGCCATTCAAAATAGTACCATCTTCAAAAGTGACGACAAAAGCTAAACCATCAGCAAAATTGAGTTCTGCACCTGCAGGAATTTTATCCCCAGGAATAATATTTTTTGTTTGATCATTGATGGTAAGTGATACTTCACCATTTGCTGAACTCAAAACACCATTTTTAGTCGTTACAACAGAACTCATATTTAGCTCCAAAACCTTTATTAGCAATGTATTTACATTTGATGCATAAAAAATCACATTGCTACGTTTGTCGTTATAAGATTAGCGAGAAACATTAACCGCAATCTAACAATTTTAGCTGTATAAGTATCTGTGGTCAATTTTTTGACCCGTTTAGAAATGAAGATAAACTAATGAAAAGATATTAAATTTAACTTTTCCTTGGTAAATCAATACAACTAAGTCATTACAGAAAATGTTACATTTTTAATAATAAAGCACGAAATGAAGTGATTACCCGATTTGGTCTTTTTTTATACGATTCAAACGAGGGTTTAGATCGAAATGGCTGAAAAAAAACCTGCCATTGGCAGGTTTTTGATTTAGTTAATTATTCGGTTTAGTGAATATTATTCAGTTGAACTAGCTGCTTTACGATAATTTTGTAATGCTGCAGTATTTTCACCAAGTTGTTCCTGAATTTGAGCCAACGCTAACCAATATTCACGTTTAGGGGCTATTTCACAGGCTTGTGACCAATGAGTTTTAGCCGATTTAATATCTCGTTTTTGTTGAGCTAACTTAGCTAAACAAATTTGATATTGGGCATCATGCTCGTGGGTTTGTTCAAAACGGTGTAATAATTTTCTAATGTCTTCATCTTCAGCGTCAAGCAATAACGGCAGTTCAGATAATATTGCAGGATCAAGTTCAGCTTTAAGGCTTTTGGTAATCAGCTTTAAGGCGTCCTTCTTTCGATTATATTGGCATAGACCACGTGCATAAATAGCAATTAATTTAGCTTGGTTACGTTCAGCTTTGCTAAGCCAGTGCCAACATTTCTCTAACTCTTGCTCATTCACTTCCGTAGCTGCCTTAAGCAATGCTGTATTAGTAATATGTTCAATGTCCAAACATTGTTGCTCTGATATTATTTGGCGCTTCTTAATGGCTGGAAGTAGGATTTTCAACGCTTGCCAGTCATGTTGTAACTGATAAAGGTCGAGCGCTAATTTGAGAACTGGTGTTTTACTTTTACTTGTTGGGGCTAAGGCATCAAGTTCAGCTCTGGCTTCATCTAGTTTGCCCTGTTGGATCAAATAACGTGTTTTTGAGGTATTAACCGCCGTTTTAGTTAGCGGGTCTTTAGCTGCTTCGGCTAAGTATTTATCACGGGCATCAGTATTAAGTTGATGATGGGCAGCTCTTGCAGCAGCGAAGAGGTTTAAAGCTGGAAGTTCGCCCTTAGCCGCACCTTTAGCCATGGCTTTCTCAGCATTTGGCCAATCCTCTTCAGCTAAGGCAAGTGCACCCTGCAAAGTATATTTTTTTGCAGCTTCACGGCGCCACCTTTCTGGTAAATATCGGCTGTTGATGACGATATTAAGTAGGAAAATCACTAACCACTCAACTAACTGTAATGCGCAGTAAAATAATATTAGGCCTAGTAGTCCGAAAACTAAACTGGTTTCGATTTGATATTCACCAGCAGCAATATAGACATACCCCGTATTACCAATAATAAAAGGGCTAATACAGAATCCAATAAGGATGATGATTACGTAAGCAAGGATTTTAATCATAACTGTGGTTCCTCTTCAGGAACTAATGAGCCAAAGGTTATAAGCTGTTGTAACAACCTAGTAGACTCAAAGTTAGTATGCTTAACTTGTTCAATTTTAACGGTAATCAATGCATCAAGTGCTGTCATTGTTTCCTGAGTTTTTACTTCATCAAGATCAAAATATTGCTGTATCCAAGTACGGGCAAAGCCTATAGATTGACGGTAATTCACTTCATCATGTTGGTATAAAGCAAGTTGCGCTTGTAATAGCTTATTACGAATGTTTTCAATTAAATACCATTGTTGATCTGGTGCAAGTAATGGCTCTAAATCAGTTGTGCGCTTACGAATCGTGATAAAACCATCAGTCACAGAATGCCAAGTTTTAGCAAGGTTGCTTTGCCAGTCATCTAATGAATCTGTCATGACATGTTGTTCGGCCAAGTCTTCAGCCGACTGCGCTTTAGCTCGATTGAGAGGCAAATTGTCTAGCTGATTTAAAATACCGTCGATGGTGTAGATAGTACCGGCAACATCAGTGGTTTTAATGGCATTGGTTTTTGCCAAATCATGAGCAAGAGCGCGGCGAATAGGTAATAAGGCAGGGTCCTTCATCGCCTCAATGCGATCATCTGCAGAACTTAATAAACTTGCAGCAGTTTTAGGATCATTTTCAAG
The DNA here is from genome assembly GCF_009663145.1 of Shewanella sp. TC10. Taxonomy (GTDB): domain Bacteria; phylum Pseudomonadota; class Gammaproteobacteria; order Enterobacterales; family Shewanellaceae; genus Shewanella. The sequence goes on along the minus strand of NZ_VKHR01000020.1, from coordinate 71,443 downwards.
CCATAATTTTCGACCTGCCATACGGACTAAATATTCAGCTTCAGACGCCATCCAATGATTCGGGTTTCGCTGTGCAATCGTTGCCACACGCTCTTGCAGCTGCTGATGTGATTTGGCTAACTGATTTTGTTGCTGATAAGCCAAAGTATCGTTTTGTTGTTGAATTTCGAGTTCAGCAATGCGTCTTTTAGGTTCAATCAGTGCTTCAGTCACTTCATTGCTGATAGCTTGGGTTTGTTGGTATTGAGTTTGAAGTTCTAGTTTTTGGCTTTCCAGTTCGATGAGCAAGAGATAACTGATACCAATACCTGCTAGGGCAACAATCAGGCACAATAAAATACTAAGGCGAACCCACCAAGAGCTTTTAGCCTTACCTGAAGTTTGGGACTCACTTTGTTCAGCTTGAGCAGAATTAGCGCTGGTTTCAGCTTGCTTAGGCGAGGAGTGTTCAGTTGATGAGCTAGGCTCTGAATGCGCTTGTGCTGAAGTGGTGTCTTTAGTCTCTGCCATATCAGATCCCGACAGTGCGGCTTCATCTTGAGACGGTGATGTTGACGCTTGCTTGTTTTGTTCCATGAGCTGTCCTTGAGTGCCTAGTGTGGCTAATAACTAGTGCGACCATTTACTGCGCGACAAAAAGTTGAGTGATAGGGTACAAGTCTGGCAGGATTAAACAATATCGCAAATAGCTGACTTTACTTTATTGATTAAAGAGATAACGCTTGTATAACAGCTTCAGTATTCGCGCCATTAGCATTAGTGACGTGACAAAATCCAGCTGTTTTCGCCCTTTGTTCCACTCGGTGACTAGGGACTATGATATGACATGATTGCAACCATGCAAATAACTCTTTTGGCACAAGATTAATTAGATTAACAAGGACTTCGCCGCTAGTGACCACTATTGTGTCAATCTTTGCTGTTTGCCATTGGCTGCAAACGCTTTGTGCATCAAGCTTTGGCATAACTCTTTGGTAAACTTCCCAATAGTTAACCTTGGCTTGCCTTAATGTTAATTGCTCAGCAATAGTTTCTCTGCCACCAACGCCTCTAATAATGACAATGTGTTGATTTTTTATCTCACTCAAGGAATTTAGTGACAACAGGCCTTCGCTATCTTGGTTATCTTGTGGCGCGACTTCAGCTTCAATATTAAATTGACGAAGGGCGTCAGCGGTCGCTTGACCTACTGCATAATATCGGCAGTCTGGAAAATTATTATTGAGGGATAAGGCTGCAAAATGAACCGCATTGGTACTGATAAAAATAATGCAGTCAGATGTTGATAGTTGATGAGTATCTATGGAGAAATGAGTTGGGGCAACAGCCAGTAAAGGAGTGACAATACAGTCGACACCTTTAGTTTTTAACTGTTGCACCATCGCTTGATTGCGCCCTTCGGGGCGCGTTAGCAAGACTTTCATATTTGACTTTGCCTGATTACTTGTTGTAAACAGCGTCTAAAATAGTTTTAGCGCCACGGCTTAATAAGTCTTCAGCCAGTGCTTCACCTAATGCAACTGCATCGGTTTTAGGGCCTGAAACAGCACCTTCGATAACTTGGCTTCCATCTGGGTTACCGACTAAGCCACGTAAGCTTAATGTGTCACCTTCAATTTCAGCATATGCACCGATTGGTACCTGACAGCCACCTTCAAGGCGAGTATTCATCGCACGCTCAGCAAATACACGGTAGCGAGTCTCTAAATGCTCAAGAGGAGCAAGCAGTGCTTTAACGCGTTCGTCATTCATACGGCATTCAATACCAACAGCACCTTGGCCATTAGCTGGCAGTGAATCTTCGGCAGAAATAAAGCTAGCAATACGCTCATCTAACTTAAGACGAATGAGTCCAGCAGCAGCAAGAATAATGGCATCGTAATCGCCGCTATCTAACTTAGCTAAACGAGTACCCACATTGCCACGTAAGTCTTTGATGACTAGATCTGGACGAGCCGCACGGATTTGACACTGACGACGCAAACTAGAAGTACCAACAACAGCGCCTTGTGGTAGTTCAGCAATCGTTTTGTAAGTATTAGATACGAAGGCATCACGTGGATCTTCACGTTCACAGATTACTTGTAAACCTAATCCTTCTGGAAAATCTACTGGTACATCCTTCATTGAATGAACAGCGATATCAGCGCGATCTTCAAGCATGGCAACTTCAAGTTCTTTAACGAACAAACCTTTACCACCCACTTTAGCTAGAGGCGTATCTAAAATAACGTCTCCTTTAGTGCTCATTGGTAAAAGTTCAACCGTTAAACCTGAATGAATACGTTCAAGCTCAGCTTTAACGAATTCAGCTTGCCACATAGCCAGTGGACTTTTACGAGTAGCGATACGAATAACATTTTGAGACATGCCAGAGAGTTCCATCGATAGACTTAATTGCGACAATGCTAACATTGCCTGTGGGCTTATGTAACAAACCGATAGCGATTGTTTGAACTATGCACATAATTTTTTTGTGACACAGATCTCATTTACTGGCGTATTTAAATAAAAGTGATAACATGAACAAGTTATTGCTAATGAATTTAACTCTAATTTAAGCAAGTCATTACGTGTAAAACGAGTTCAAATTAGTCGTAAGGTAATAGTACAAGGATGCAAGCCTTGATAGAGAAAGTGAGTGGTTCAACCGAAATAGCCAATCAGCTCAATCTTGTTCGCTATGAACGAGTTCAATCTCTGTTGTCACCGAAACAGCAAAAGCTATTTGATCTCATTGCTTATCTTATTCAACACCATCACCCACAATTACCAGGTGGTAACTCTGCATTAACTCCTTTTGGAATTAACCAATTTAAAGACTCTGATAAATCGCATCTAGCCTGTGATGTATTCAAATTACCTAAATTAACTTCAAACGCTGCTGAGCCATGTGCTTTTGAAGGTGTTTATTCAATGGGCAGTACAGCAAGTTTTGGCCAGAACCCGAAAAGTGATGTAGATGTATGGCTGGTTTATAAAGCGAACTTGAGCAATGCAGACTTAACGCTAATAACAGAAAAAACCACAGCATTAACTCAATGGTTTGCCTCTTTTGATTTTGAAGTTAATTTTTACTTAGTTCACCCGCTGCAATTTCGGGAGTGTAGTGCCTTTGAAAATTGTTTTAGTTCACTGGGTGAAGAACATAGCGGTAGCACTCAACATTGGCTGTTACTGGAAGAATTTTATCGCTCGCACATTCGCCTCGCGGGCAAAACCGTAGGTTGGTGGCCAAATTCAAAACAAGATGAGTCAACTTTGTTTTTGGGTGACGTGCAAACCATGCCTGCCACTGAATACTTTGGTGCGTCATTGTGGCAACTCTATAAAGGTTTAAATAAACCTCATAAAGCACTGCTGAAAGTATTATTACTTGAAACCTATGCTGCAGATTATCCTGAGTCACATTTTATTACTGCGCAAATTTGGCAGCAATGTGAGCAAGGCGATTTTTCAGAATCAAATGACGCTTATTTAATTTTATATCAACGTATTGAAAGCTACTTACTCGGTAAGCGTGATATCAGGCGATTAGAGATTGTTCGCCGCTGTTTTTACCTTAAATGTGGCGTTAATCTGACAAATGCATGTGTCGGCAGTGATTGGCGCCGAAATAAAATGCAGCAGTTAGTCAATGATTGGAATTGGCCGCCCAGTTTATTGGAAACATTAGACAACAGCCAACATTGGCATTCTGGGCAATTAAAGTGGTTTAACAAGCAACTTAATGAGCTGTTGTTAATCAGTTACCGCACTTTATTGGAGTTCGCTTCAAAGCAAGCATTAAGTGACAGATTCAGGGTAGAAGAGCTCGGTATGCTGGCACGTAAGTTACATACTTATTTTAGTGAAGATGAACATCAGCTATTACCTTTAAATAAGTTATGGAGTCGGTCGGTGTTTGAACCCAACATGACCATTATTCATAGCATTAAAGAGTCCCGATATTACCTTTATCGTCAGCCATTAAAATCTGGGCAATTACTAGGCGAGTCATCGATTATTAAAGCGGATACGCCTACTGCGCTAATTGCTTGGTCGGCAATGAATGGCATTTCTACCCATCAAACATTATGGCAAGAGTATGGTCGTAAAAAACACCGTTCGAGTGTGTTAACTGATTTAGCCAATCGTTTAGTTCCCTTAATGGTGGCGCCAAGTAAAGTCTCTAAAGCAGAGTTGTGTCAGCCTTATTTCTATAAAAAAGTGATTGTGGTGGCGAATGTTGATGGCGATCCAACTCTGAAATGGCAAGGCCAAGAAATAATGGTTGATTATATGAATGGCAATGTTTTTTCATTAGGGAAAAAGCAGCAAAACATGCTTTCAACTATCGAGTTAATTTGTCTCAATAGCTGGGGAGAGTGGCAATGTCATCGCTTTAAAGGCGAGCAAGGCTTATTGGAAGCGCTGGCATTTATTGCTCTTGGCTTAAAAGGGACACCTGAGCAAGTTGATATTCAGGTTGTTGTTTGTGCTGAACGCCTGAAAAAGCAAATCAATGATGCCTTATTAGCCATGTTTAATTTGTGCGTTAAATATTGTCATGAAGCAAGAGCATCATCGGCGTTGATGCATCCTGTTGAGCTGTCTGATAAACGTTATGGTTTGTTCTTTAACTCAATGGGCCTGGTTTATAAGGAGTTAACTGGGAATGAGGTAAAAGTTGCACCTATAAAAGTTGAGCGCTTTAAAAAACCAGAATTAACAGCCCCAGTTGCCGTTCTAAAAAAAGATCCTTTTCGAAGTATCCCTAGTGTGATCAAATTATATATTTCGAAAGGGGCAAAGCAGTACTTCCTAAGACAACGTCCAGATGCGCTTGATGTGTTTATTATTGATGAATCAAATCAATTAATGCATCAAATTTTCGATGATATGACCATGAAAGAGTTGGTTGAAAAAGAAAGTCATAGCTTTGCATTTGAGCGAGACGAGTCGTCACTGCATTATTTTAATATGCCGCAGTTTTTTAAATTAGAAAGAATTGACGGCGAGTTGAGTGTGGTGCCATTTGGGATCGCGATAAATGAATTGAGTTCAGATATTTAAACTCAATTCATTGTCGATTTTGCCTATCGCTGTCTGCTATAAAAATTTACGTTATAGAGACTGAGATTATATAGATTAAGATTATATAGAGAGTGCAATACCGCTTTGCTTGGTGATTGCATCAATAACAAAAGGCATAAATTCACTGTTGTTGCGTTCATCAAACCATTTGCCGTCAACAAAAGCGAAATGATAACCACCAGTGCGGCTGGCTACCCATAACTCGTGTAAAGGCTCTTGTTTGTTGATGACAATTTGCGAACCATCTTCAAATTCTAACTGCAGTACATTACCGCTTGCGAAGATATCGACATCAGCATCTTGTTCATCAATGGCGGCCTCGATGGCATTTTCTATCTTGTTGAACATCACATCTGCCAATTGATGGAATTCAGTATCTGTCATAGCCATGCATTTCTATCCTTGTACTTCCTAGGTTATGAATGCGATTATAAGGCTATAACTCCCCAGATGCATAGATGTTGAGAAAAATGAGACTGTTTTTATTAGTAATGCTTGCTAGCCTATTCGTTATTGGCTGTGGACAACAAGGCCCATTATATAAATCACCTGAAGTAGAAACTAATCAGGAAGAGCGAAAATCGCAAGAGCCTACTAGTGAACAAACCCAACAAGAAGCTCAAGAGCAGTCTCAAGAGTCGACATAAAAAATACAAAAGAATTTAAAGGAATCGCATTTTGGATCATTTTACATACCAAGAAGATCAACTTTTCGCTGAAGGCTGTTCTGTTGCTGAGCTTGCTCGTACCCACGGCACACCGTTATATATTTATTCGCGCGCGACCTTAGAGCGTCATTGGAACGCTTTTGATAATGCTGTTGCCGATCACCCACACCTTATTTGTTATGCAGTGAAAGCAAACTCAAACCTAGCGGTATTAAATGTACTCGCTCGTTTAGGTAGTGGCTTTGATATTGTTTCAGGTGGTGAGCTTGCTCGCGTTATTGCAGCTGGCGGCGACCCTAAGAAAGTGGTGTTTTCAGGTGTAGGTAAAACTACCGCAGAAATGGAACAGGCTTTAAACACTGGTATTTACTGCTTTAATGTCGAATCAAGCGCTGAGCTTGAATTATTGAATGACGTGGCAGGTAAATTAGGCAAAGTTGCCCCAATTTCACTTAGAGTTAATCCTGATGTTGATGCAGGGACACACCCTTATATCTCAACTGGTCTTAAAGAAAATAAGTTTGGTATTGCCATGGATGAAGCTGAGCAAGTATTTGCTCGCGCACATGCTTTACCTCATTTAGCTGTTAAAGGTGTTGATTGCCATATTGGTTCTCAACTGACAGAAATGCAGCCTTTTTTAGATGCTATGGACCGAATGTTGGCACTTATTGACCGATTAGCGTCCAATGGCATCGAAATTAAGCATTTTGATGTTGGAGGTGGCTTAGGCGTGCCTTATGATGATGAAACACCACCACATCCAGATGTTTACGCTGCGGCATTACTTGAGCGCTTAGGTGACCGTCCACTTAAATTAATCTTCGAGCCAGGCCGTGCTATTGCAGCTAATGCAGGCATCTTTGTCACTGAAGTGTTATCACTGAAAGAAAACAGCGATAAACGATTTGCCATTGTTGATGGCGCGATGAATGATTTGATCCGTCCTGCATTATACAGTGCTTGGCAAAACATCATTCCAGTGCAGCTAACTTCAGCGCCAAGTTTTGAATATGACGTTGTAGGCCCTGTATGTGAAACAGGTGACTTTTTAGGTAAAAACCGTCAGCTGAATGTGCAAGCAGGTGACTTACTGGCAGTGCGCTCCAGTGGTGCTTACGGTTTTGTGATGGCATCCAATTACAACTCTCGTCCAAAACCGGCAGAAGTTATGGTTGATAAAGATCAAAACCAAGTCATACGTGAACGTGAAAAGCTTGAGCAATTGTGGCAAGGTGAGCATTTACTGCCTTAAGAATGACAGTGCTTTTTAAGTAGCGGTTAGTTTATTTTTTAGTTCGATAAGGGAAACTCTTTTGATCCACTTCACCAAGATGCATGGTCTGGGTAACGATTTTATGGTGGTTGATGGCGTAACACAAAACGTGTTCTTTTCGCCTGATCAAATTCGCCGTTTGGCCGACCGTAATTTCGGTATTGGTTTTGACCAACTATTGCTAGTTGAGCCGCCATACGATCCCGATTTAGATTTCCATTATCGAATTTTTAATGCCGATGGCGGAGAAGTAGAGCAATGCGGCAATGGTGCGCGCTGCTTTGCACGTTTCGTGCGTAATAAAGGCTTAATTAATAAATATAAAATTCGGGTCAGTACCAGCTCAGGTAAAATGACCTTACGACTTGAACGCGACGGTAACGTCACCGTTAATATGGGTGTGCCTGTAACAGAACCTGGCAAAATTCCTTTTCGAGCTAAACGTCCTGAAAAAACCTATTTATTGCAAACCCCTAAACAAACGTTTTTGTGTGGCGCTATTTCAATGGGCAACCCTCATTGTGTCCTTGATGTGGATGATGTTGATACCGCTGAAGTTGAAGAAATAGGCCAGATGCTTACCAAACATGAACGCTTTCCTAAAGGCGTTAATGTGGGCTTTATGCAGGTGGTTGATCGTGGCCATATTAAGTTACGTGTCTATGAACGCGGCGCAGCAGAAACACTGGCTTGTGGCACAGGGGCTTGTGCTGCTGTGGCTATTGGGATTTTACAAAACAAATTAGATAGACAAGTAAAGGTTGATTTACCGGGTGGCCGCTTGACCATTAACTGGGAAGGTGAAGGAAAACCATTATGGATGACTGGGCCTGCAGAACATGTTTTTGATGGACAAATCCAGTTATGAGCGACGCAATCAATACCAAGAAATTATTAGCTGAAAATGCACAATCAGCTGCTTCATTAGGAACAAATCTAGAGATGGAAGATCTTCCGCTAGATGAACTCATGATCCGTGAATACTTGCTCGACAATCCTGAGTTTTTTAATCGCTACCCTGAACTTTTAGTGGCTATGCGTTTATCGCATCATGAGCGGGGTTCAGTATCCTTAGTTGAGCGCAGCCAAGAAATGCTTCGTGGCCGAGTCTCTCAGCTGGAAGAAGAAATAACTTCTTTGATGAAAATTGCCACAGAGAACGAAAAAATATTTCGTTTTAATAGTGATTTATCGATGAGGATCCTCAAGTGCGAAGATTTAGGCCAACTTAGACAAGTTTTATCTGAAAAGCTAAAAAGCCAATTCGGATTTACGCATGTGAGGCTTATTACTGTTCACGATATAGATAGTGAACTGGCTAAAATTTGGCGACAACGCATTCAGCAAGGGTTTTACTTTGGCCGTCTAACTCAGTCAGAATCAAAACGTCTATTTGGTTCAGAAGTTGGCTCAGTTGCATTAACTAAGTTATCTGATGAAAATGGCCAAGTGATTTTTGGTGTTGCTTCTGCAGATGCCGCCCATTTTCATCCAAGTATGGATCATCTTTTTTTCCAGCAAATTCGTGACTTGTTAGATCATATGCTGCCAAAGTTTTAGTTAGCAGCTTGGATAAAAAGAGTCATCCCCGTGTTGATTAACAATAAGCGCTTAAAGGAAGGGAGGTAGAAATGGCACAACGTAGTTGGCTAGCTACTTTTGAGCGCTATCTCAGTTCTGAGAAGCAATTATCAGCACATACAGTGCGAAATTATCGTTATGAGCTACAACGAGCAGCTGAGATTATTTTCGATTTACCTAAAGGTGCCTCATTAGATCCCCACAATGAGCGTTGGCTCAATGTCTCTCGTGATCAGCTACAAGCCGTATTAGCCAAGTTACACCGAAAAGGGTTAAGCCCGCGTTCATTGTCGTTATGCCTGTCATCACTGAAACAGTTTTTTGAATTTTTAGTCCGTGAGCAAGCCATTAAAGTTAATCCTGCTAAAACCCTTAATGCCCCAAAACAAGCGAAACCATTACCAAAGAACATGGACTTAGACGCTGTTACCCACTTATTGGACATCGACGCTGATGACCCGCTAAGTAAACGTGATAAAGCGATAATGGAATTATTTTACTCTAGTGGATTACGGTTAGCCGAACTTGCCAGCTTAGACATTAATGACATCGACTTTAGCCAAAACGAAGTGAAAGTCATGGGTAAAGGCAGTAAACAACGAGTCGTCCCCATTGGTAAAATGGCCATAGAGGCAATAAATAATTGGTGTGAGTGCCGTGCTGACTTAGCTACAGCCGAGGCCGGTGATGCGTTATTTGTTAGTCAAAAGGGCACGCGTTTATCTCACCGAAGTATTCAATTACGTATGAAGAAATGGGGTCAAGAGCAATCTTTATCTGCAAAAGTTCACCCGCATAAATTGCGACATTCCTTTGCAACGCATATGCTTGAATCAAGTGCAGATTTAAGAGCCGTGCAAGAGTTATTGGGACATGCGAATTTATCCACCACACAAATCTATACCAGTCTCGATTTTCAGCACTTGGCAAAAGTCTACGATGGCGCTCATCCTAGAGCGAAAAAAGCCAAGGGGAAATAATGAAACAATATTTGCGACTTCGGCCCTTTAAGGCCATCAGTTTTGATCTCGACGATACTTTGTACCATAACGCGCCGCACATTATTAAGGCGGAATCTGCGTTGTCTTTGTTTATGCAAGAACAGTTTAACGTCCCAGATAACTGGGGGATCACTCAATGGCGTGAGTTAAAGGCAAAGGTCATTGCTGTGCACGAGGAACTTGCTCATGACACTACTGCGGCGCGTTACGAAGTGCTACGTCAGGCGCTAATTCAATGGGATTACACTGAAATTGAAGCCAGCCAAGGGGCACAACAAGGCTTAGAATGTTTTTGTTTTCACCGAAGCGATTTCACCGTTGATGAAACAGTACTGGGTCTACTTAAAGAGTTAGGGCAGCACTATCCGCTTGTTGGTATTACCAACGGTAACGTAGATTCGCACCGTGTGGGATTAAGTGAAGTATTAGAGTTTGTGGTTCACCCGGGTCACGGAGTAAGGATGAAACCTTACAGCGACTTATTTGACTTGAGTTGCCAGCATCTTGAAATTGAACACCGAGATTTACTCCACATCGGCGATCACTCTATAAGCGATGTATTAGGAGCAAGACACGCAGGTTGTCAAAGTCTTTGGCTTAACCTTCAAGCTGATGAAGCTGGTAGGGCGCAATATATTTTGCCGCATCTTGAAATTGAGCAGCTGCAAGAGCTAAGACACTTACTTTAAATTAGTATATGTAGCTGGAGCATATTTTCAGCAAGCTGACTTCGGATATCTATTGCTTACCAATAAAAAAGGCTCTGCTGGGGGAAGCAAGAGCCGAGGACTTGATGAATCAAATAGTGATACTGTTTTCAAAAACAGTATGGATTAAATTGCGAGTGCTTTAGGAAACAGTAATTCGTTTTCTGTATGAATATGGACTTGTAGATCCGCATCAAATTCAGCCAAGGTTTCATAGCATTTTTGCCAAGTGCTACATACGCCTTCAGGGATTTGATAGTTATTGGTTAATTCCCGCAACTGCTTTAATACTGTGCCAGCATGATCATGCTCGTGCTCCATGGCATTAATTGGATTTCCAATATGACCAAAGCAGCCATTCACTTCTTCACCAGCAGCAAGGCGGCGCATCGCCGGAAATAAAATCTGTTCTTCTTTCATTAAATGCGGCATCAAGTCAGCGATTAATGCACCGATTAGCATGGCTAACGGTTTAATTTCTGCATGATCTTCGCCGTGGGCTTGCACCATTTTTTGCGAGTATTCAACTAGCAGTGGCGCGGTTTCACGAACGTATTGATGATGGGTTGCTTCAAGGTGATCGATCAAAGCTGGAATTGGTAAGGCTTGTAATTGCTCAAAACTAGCTGATGACATGACGACTCCAAAAGATGCATTTAATTTAATACATACATTTTAAATGCATCTTTTGTTTGAGCAATTAAATCTATAGCTAAATGCTAAGTCGATCACAAAACATCAGCTGAAATATCTCTTACTGAGTACAAGATTGCTGAGCTTGCAAAGGCGTCGAGAGTATCTGTGAGCTCAGTTGTTGGCCCGACAGCATTCCACCGACTCGTAACAATGAGTTTTGGTGGCAAATCAAGCCTCGATGATCCATGCTCGGGGTGGTTAACTGAACCGGCTTAAGCCATTGCATACTGGTAAAGTCAAAGGTGTATTGTTGATTGTTTGGCTCACTAGGTTCACCGTTATAACCTATACCACTGTAGTTATATGGGTTATTACTACCTCCTATAAAGACAGCTTGCCCACCCTTATTATGGTTTATTCCAGTTGCGGCCATACGGTAATGAGCGACAGGGTTTACTTCAGATACGGATTGATTTTTTTGTGTATTAGCCACTGAATAGTGAGGCAATAATTGCCAGCTGATCCTTAAATGATTTTGAGGATTAACTTCACCATATAAACACACAGGTGATGATTGATAGCTACGGCGTTTGCCAATATTGGCTTGTACTTTCACCCCATCACATAAGACGATTTTATTATCACTCATTGCAACGGCTTGACCAAATACTGCAGGAGCAGGAATGGGGCTAGCTTGATCCCAGCTATCGGTTTGCGTGTCATAGACTTGGACTAAGTTAACATTGCCATCGTTATGCCAGCCGCCAAACAAATAGATATAACGCTGCTGATATACACTCGCTGCAGTGTCATCAACAGCCACAGGCATATCAGCTATACGTTGGTATTGATTGGTTATCACATCAAAACGATAGTTATCGACTGTGCTGATTTCTTCATGGTTTTTAGCCACGGTATAGCCGCCGAAAACGTAAGCTTTATCTTCAAGTCCAATGGCGATAGAAGCCAAGCGACCTGCTAATGGCGCAACATACGGTACAGCTTTCATAGGTTGCCATTGTGAGTCAGCTTTAGAAAGGTTAACGCCCCATACTTTGTTATGCACCGCTTGGTAATCTTTTCCATCTGCCAGTCCAGTAAAACTTAATAAGTAATCACCTTTCTCAGTGCTTACTTTAGCAACCGCGTTATTGGATACGGCTTCAGGTAAAGCGGGGTAGCTTGCATTTGCTGGCGCAGCAAACATGCTTGCTGCAGAAAAAAAAGTAACAGCGCTCAGTTGGCTAATTCGACTCATTCTCAATCCTTTTGAATTCTTATGGTGCACATTTAAACACATATGTCTGTTCAGCAGTAAATCAAACGTGAATAGAGCCTTTGACTAGGCGCTGACTTTAATATCGTTCAGGCACTTATTTTAATATTGTTTAGACACTGACTTTAATATCGTTTAGGCACTGGGATATCAAAGGTAATTGAGGTAAGTTAGCATTTGCTGATGCGCAAATTAGCTGATTTTTTTAATAAAATAATGATGAAAACTAGATAATAGGTCACTGGTTACTTTGAACCCGAAAAGAACACTTAAGAAAATCTCATCAGCTCAGTTTGTCCATCGTTGGTTGATGTTGCTATTTGCCATCCCTATAGTCATTTGGGGCTTTACAGGGAGCTACTTTGTGTTGATGGATATTGGTTTTATTCGTAGCGATCATATCGTCGTTGAGCAAACCGATAAAGTATCAGCATCTTCCGTGTCTTATCCGATAATACAGGTCTATCAAGATTTTCCTGAGGCTAAAAAAGTCACCCTAAAATCACTGCTGCAGCAAGCTGTATACCAAGTTAATTTGCCTGGTGAATCAGTATTAATTAGTGCGCAATCAGGTAAGCAATTGGAAACTATTTCTGAGCAGCAAGCAAAGATATTAGCCCACACTTTCCAGCATCAAGGTGCTATTTCGCCTTCTGCAAGTATCACAACAGTAACTTTACTCACTTCGAAAGCGCCACCAGAGTTAGCTTCAAGATATTTACCCGTATGGCAGCTGGTATTTGATGACATGGCTAAATCGACTTTATACATTTGTGCGCAAACTGGCGCAGTCGTGACAAAACGTCATGAATACTGGCGTTGGTTCGATTTATTTTGGAAATGGCACATCATGGATTATGACGACGGTGAAGCCATCGATAATGCGTTACTGTTCTATACCGCTATTGGATCTTTTATTGCTGTGTTTTCTGGTGTCATTCTGTTGTGGCAGCGCCGTAAGAGGTATAGCTAATGAAAACCCAAAATATAAAACGTTGGCTAAGATTTTGTCACTATTGGCTAGGGACTATTGTTGGCATTCAATTATTAATCTGGCTAGGAACAGGTATTTATTTCAATATCACCCCAAGTGAAGATCTGAAAGGCACACATTATTATCGCACTTTAGTGCCGCTCGATTTAACTTCATTTAGCAGTCATGAACTAGAGCCACTATCATCTATTCTTGAGCGTTTTAAACCGATGGAGCAGGTTAGTACCATTGTGCTTAATAACCAGCCTGTGTATTTACTCGATGAGCAAGTACAGCGATATCAACACGATTGCCAACAGCAAGTATTGGTCGATGCTTATAGCGGCAAAGAAGTCCTTATTGATGCAGATTTGGCTGAATCAATCGCTTTGCAAAGCTATACTGGAGCAGGCGAGGTAAAGAGTCACAGGCAATTATCTACAGATTTTAAAGAATGGCCCAAAGAATGTAACCCATTGTGGCAAGTTAGCATTAATGATGATTTGAATACCCGAATTTACATTAATGGTGTCAATGGTCGTTTGGTTGGCCATAAAAATGATCACACTGATTTAGCCGATTTGATGTTTAAGCTGCACTTTATGGATTACCTACAGCAAGGCAGTTTCAATAATCCGTTTAGCTGGGTATTTGGACTATTGATGTTGTTATTGTCTTTATCTGGGGTGTATTGGGTAATTGATAACCTTGTGATGAAGCGATATCGATTTAAGCTTAAGTAGCAAGTTGAGCAGCAAGTTCAAACATGAATAACAAAAAAGGCTAATCATTTCTGATTAGCCTTTTTAATACAACAAATTAAGAATTACTTCTTAGTTCATGCCGTATTAACTTGTATAAATTCTTTGGCTATCTTAAATTGTCTTTTTTTGCCTTATCAAGCCTATAGTTTTCAGTGCTTTATGGTCTAATTGTGTCTTGTTTTATCTAATGGTATCCTACCATGTATTAACCAGTTTGTGGGTTTGAATGTGGGTTTAGTTGTATGATTGAACCCACAAAAGAAGTTTATACCTATCGCCACCTAACTTGTGAGACATACTATGGCATTGACTGACAGTAAATTAAAATCACTGTTAAAAGGGCATGATTCAAAAACACCTAAAAAAATAGCTGATAGAGATGGATTAGCTGCTTTAGTTAGGAGTACTGGTAAAGTCTCTTTTATATATCGTTATCGGTACAAAGCTAAATCTCAAACAGCAACAATAGGTGAATATACAGGAAAGGCTGGTGGGTTATCCTTAGCTGAAGCGAGATTAAAAGCTGCCAAATGCAAAGCTTGGCTAAGTGAAGGACGAAACCCAAGCGTAGAAATTGAGTTAAATAAATGTGCTATCCAAGAAGCTGTAACAGTACAAGAAGCACTTAACTATTGGATAGATGATTTTGCTCGGCAAAAACGAGCAAATGCAGATAAACATTTAGCTCAGTTTGAAAAACATATTTACCCACATATAGGTGGATTGCCTATTGAGGAGTTAGCTACAAGGCATTGGATTAAGGTATTTGATGACATAAAACGAGGAATTCATCATAAAGCCGCACCTGTAGCAGCAGGCTATATTTTTGGGAATGCGAAGCAGGCACTAATTTATTGTCGTAAACGTCATTACTGCACGACACACGCACTGGATGATTTATTAATTACTGATGTTGGTGAAAAACAGGGAAAGAAAGATCGAGTATTGAGTCTTATGGAGTTAAGGGAGCTATTAAGATGGAGTAATGATAAATCTCATAATTGGTATTATCGTCAATTAGTGATGTTGTTATTAATGTTTGGTGCAAGAACTCAAGAAATAAGATTGAGTAAGGTAGATGAGTGGGATTTAGATTCTATGGTCTGGACTTGCCCTAAATCTCACAGTAAGAATGGCCAAGATGTACTTAGGCCAATACCTGTAGGGTTAAGAGAGTATATTTTTAATCTAATTAATGAAGCAAAAAAGTCAGAAAGCTCTTATTTATTAGGTGAATATAAGGAGCCTCCAACAGTATCTTCAATGGGCGGATCTATTCATAAAAAACTCAATCATGAAAAGTGGAACTTGCATGACTTAAGGCGGTCATTAGCAACACATCTTAGTGATATGGGGGTTGAGCCACATATTATTGAAAGCTTACTGGGGCACACTATTGGAGGTGTTGCTGGTATTTATAATCGTTCACAATATCTTGAGCAAAAAAGAGCTGCATTAGAGCTGTGGCAAAGTAGGCTTTATGATTGTGATGCTAAATCAAATGTGATTAGGATTCATGTATGAAGAATTCAGAAAGGTTAAGCGAATTTTATTCAGAAAGGCTATGCGAATTTTTGACAGAGTTTGAGGCACTAGTTGAAAGTAGTGGTTGGGATGAAACTATTGGGACTATTAACTCAGGAGAAATGCTTATTTTTAGCGATATCTATCGAGATAGGGCAATTGATAGTGGAATTGATGATTATTTAATGTTGATTTATTACTTCGTTAGCAAAAACCGTAAGTTACCAAAATTGTTACAAATTGATTTGTCTACAACATTTGCCCAGACGGCTCGAGCTGAAACAAAAGCAGATAAAAAAAGAGCATTAAGTGAAGGCTTTAATATCACGTTAGCTGGTGGAGGCAAGCGTCCAACAATTAGTGATGAAAAGGTTTGGGAGTATGTAAAAACGATTATGAATAGTGAAGGAGTTTGTGAGTCGGCTGCAATTAAAGAAGCAAGTAAAGAGTTAAATCTTGCTAAAAGCACTACTCATGAGAAGTATTTTAGGTTTGAAGATGCAACAAACGATATCTTAAATTTCGCCAAGCATGGCGATCTCTCCAAATATAAAGAATAACTATTACAATACTACCTTATAGCACTATTGAAATACCCGCCTTACGTAAACTTCACTTCCTGCCTCAATTTTTGATTTCTGTTATTCGGATTGCTCTTATTCAATCCGACGATTTTTTTTTATAACCTTCATTAAGACAAGCTAAGACAAAATGAAGGATGACATCAAAATGGTAAATAAACTAATTTCAATTAAACAAATGTGCGAACTCATCAATCGAGATCGAAGAACGCTCTGGTATTGGGTGAAAGAAGGCAAATTTCCTAAAGGCGTAAGATTAGGTAATAGAACTGTGGGTTGGACTCAGGAAGAATTCTCTGAATGGCTGAGGGTTAAAAGTGTTGAAAATAATTAGATTTAAAATAGGAAACGCCCAGCAAAATTAATTACTGAGCGCTTAATTTGAATCGCTGGCGGATTTGTTCTTGGCGGATCAATCCACCTGCTTCTATAGAGTATAGCAAAAATGAAATTTTTAAATGCAAAATCGCATAAAGTGACGCAAAGATTCACTTATATAACATGGCCTGAGCTTGTGGCATTGATCGAAACACCACCAGCACAAGGTGATAGAACAAGAGAAGAGGCTAAGGGTAAAAGCCCAGTAATTGCTGCTCATGATGGTAAAGATAAATCAAAAGAGACAGCCCTGAATCACAATAACTTTACCATGCTGAGACTAGATTTAGATGATACGGATTTAGAGCTTGCAGGTATTGAAAGTACATTATTATTGCTTGGTATTAATAGTTTTATCATCCATACAACAGCGAGTCATAAACAGGAGGGGAAAGGTAATCGTTATCGAGTTTACATTGAGTTAGTCAAGTCTTTACCACTCAATGAGTGGCAATGCTTAGAAACCTATCTAGCTTATATATTCAATGCTGATGATTGCGCTAGTAGACCGCAACAGATTATGTACTTACCTTTTCAATGTGAAGGATATGAATACTTGGTCGAAGATGGTGATCCACTTGAACCCTTTAATAATGAATTGTTTAAGCTGGCAACTAATTTTAAAGCTGAGCAGGAGGCGCACGCTAGTATTCAAAAAAATCGTCCTAAGAAAAAGCAAAGTGAAAAGTTATTAGGGAATCAGATATCTATTATTTCGCTGGTTAACAAAGCATATGAATGGCCTGAATTACTGTCTTTCTATGGATATAAGCAGCAAGGTAAAGCATGGTTGCCGCCTGAAGCAACTAGCAAAGTGGCTGGTGCCTATATATTGATTAGTGATACCGATGGCAAAAAACGCTATTACTCACACCATGAAAGTGATCCTTGCAACAATGGCTATTGCTTAGATAAGTTCGATTTTATTGTTATCCGCACTTACGGTGGCGATCAACACGAGGCGTTAAAAGATCTTGCTGCTAAGTATTTTCCTGATGCTGATAAACATAATAAACGGGAATGGATTACGGCTAACCAAAATGAGCAAGTGACTAAATTGTTTTCGGAGGTGATTGTATGAGCGCACTAAATCCGATACCAGCCCCTACTAATGTGGTTAAGCTTGAACTACCAGAAGAAACTGAAAAAAAGAGACCTAAATTTGAGCATGTAAGCATGACTACGAATGGTGAGGTTAAACCTAAAAATACCGCTAATAATCTGAAAGCGGTAGCTGATTTCATGGGTATTGAGTTTAAGCTAAATTTACTAACCTATCAGCCAGAGATTTTAGATGATATTAGTGGTGATCCAATAGCCCATTCCTATGACCAAACACACAGCTATTTAGTATCAGCCGCAAATATTACTGGTTTACCGCCAAAAGCTATAGACGATCACTTGAAAGCATTATGTGAAAATAACCCATATCATCCAATTAAGAACTGGCTTGATTGTGGTACTTGGGATGGCATTGAGCGAGTAAGGAAGGTCATTGATTGTTTACCAGTGAAGGATAGAGATTTATCACAGAAAGCGCTATCTCATTGGCTGGTGGGTTGTGTCGCTTCTCTGTATGAAGATAGTTTTAAATCGAAACTTGTTCCTGTACTGCAAGGTTCTCAGTCATACAGAAAAACCGCATATATTGAGCGTATTGCTAAAGTGGCAGCATTAGCATTTTTAGAAGGTGCTGAGCTGAACCCCGACTCTAAAGATAGTGTTTTGTCATGTATATTTAGTTGGGTTGTAGAGCTTGGAGAGCTTGAACGTACCAATAGAAACAGCCAAGGCAGTTTAAAGGCGTTTATCTCTAAAGATCTTGATACTGTCCGTCCACCATATGCCAGAGGTGATATAAAGAAGCGCAGGCAAACTCATTTTATCGCTAGTGTAAACGGTTCTGATTTTCTAAAGGATGACACTGGTTCAAGTCGGTTTGTTGTTCTAGAGATGACAGATGCGGCTAAAATGGATGAACTTAATGAGCTGCTAGGTTGGCATTATGACGGAACAGGCAAGATTACCTTAGTAAAACCTGAGCTATTAAAACAGTTTTGGCTTGAGGTCAAAGTGATGTATGAAAAAGGGCATGGATGGATGTTACCAGACTCCGTTCTTGAACAGGCCAAGTTAGCGAATGATAGCTTCAATGATAAAGGTAATTGGTATCAGTACATTTTAGAACGCTACATTCAGAATGATAATAAAGCTGGTGGGTGGATAACAGCTGGTCAGTTAGTTGACGATGATGAAAAGATGAATGTTACGCACACCAAGCAAGTTGGCAAAGCTTTGGCAAAATTACATGAAGATGGCTTAGTTGATAGAAAAAAAGGGCGTTCAAGAATGACGTTTTATCAAATTGACTTGAATACTGGCTTCGCTACCCTTGAGGATTAAGTAGTTAGCCTGTCCACAGGTATGAGTTAGTACAAGTTATACCTGTGGTAATGAGCTGATAAGACACTAGAACTGTAGACACTTCTATAAATTGTATATAGATCTAGGTCTTATCAAGTTGCTTCTTTAAGTTATCTTCAAAAGCGTATGCTTCAACTTCCCAAGGTAATTTTCTGTATAAAGTTTGATCATTTTCTAAAGTGTTCTTTGTTTGAGCTGAAACATACCGCTTATACCAATCCTCACCTTCCCACTCTAAAAAATTAACCCCCATCTTCAATCGGCCATCTTCTACCTGTTGTAAATGTACATTTTCGTGTGCAAGACTAAGAATTTGCTCATTAATAGTCATATTTGGAAAGAGATTGAGATTGATTAGAATGTAAGTAGTACCACATGTTGATGTATTAACGCTTATTGGGGAAGTTGCTGGAAATAGTCTACCCCAATCTTCATCAAGTGGAGCAAAGCCACAAATGGAAGAGTTGGGAATGAGCTCTTTGAACGGCTCTATAACAGCAGATAAGCAATTGGTAATTCGCTCAGAATTAACATGTAATTCAAAATCACGCTGATACTTAAGTAAAACAGATTGGTTAAGCCCATAAGCCTCAGAGGCAGTCTGAAGTTCTTCAGTACTTATGTTTTGTTGGGGTAATTTAAATAATTTCATACAAGAACTCTGAGTTAGCGATGATTATAGTGTTACTTTCACACTTAAAATCTATTGATTCAAGCTACTATTAACCTGTTCTGGTGAATGTGGTTAATGATGAAAAATAACATTCACCAAGCTGTAGCCCTTGCTGGGTAATGGTTTCAAGCTAAAGTGGTGAATGATGAAAGAGATTTACTATAACTTTTATTTTATCTCTTGGGAGAGAGTAGGTTATAGGTAGCTAACCTGAACTTACTAGAACCGCTAGCCAATATCATAAGTTGGTGTTTTCTCTTTCATCATTCATCACAAACACTCAACCCCTTATGCAGCAAGGCTTTGATGGTGATGAAAGAGCTATTTTAACATTCACCACTTTCACCACTAATAAAGATAGGGGGGGGACTAATTAAATATTAATGATATCTATTATCACCTGCGAATTCCTTTATTTTGAGCTAATGTGATGAAAAGTATTTTCCCCTAGAAATAGAGAGAGACTAGTATTTTTTTCAGAAAATTTCTTAGGTTTGATTATCTAGTAAACGAACTTAGTAATAGCCATAGTAGATACATAACTATATAGACAGGGATAGCCGCTATAGATGCTTTAAGCATGAAAAGCACTAATGAACCAAATGGAATGTTAATTTCTGTGATACTGACTCTTAGAACATTCGCATTACTTTTATTTGGTAGTGTGCTCATTTGTTCATTGCACGACTCACAATGAATAATATCACCTTCTTGATAGTTGCCTTCTACTTCTGAGTTACAAATTGAGCATAATATTTTCATGGCATTAAACCTAGTTAAGTTTATTTAAATTAGGTGTAGTTAACTACACCTATTTGGGTTTTTATCCATTACAAGGATTATTAATCGCAATCTTTGTAATCAAAATCTAAACTACGCTGAGCTATATCTTTCCTTATTACCATTTTTTGTAGTGCCATAGTTAAATTAGTGAACGATTTTTGAGTGTAGATGTTGAATAAGTTCTATAAAACAGTAGGATAGTTTTTTTTAGGTGGTGATAAGCAAGGGAGGTACGATAACACGCATTCACACTTTGCTTGTAAAGTTATCTAAATTAAATTCAGTAAGTTTTTGATAATAAAATGGAAGATAATGACTTATCTGAGGTGATAATCGCGCATATGAGTTATACAAAGGTTGGCCTTAAGAATGGTTTAATGTTTATAAGGAAGTTATATGATTGATTCAACAATATTAGCGGGTTTACTTGGCGTTGGTGGTTCAATCGCTGGAACTATCTTAGGCTATAAATTAAATAACACCAAAGCAGATATCAATGTATTCATTGATAACCGTGTTGTTTTGTATTACATGGAAAATAATTTTGCCATGTATGTCCCGATAACTATTACCAATGAAGGTAATAAATCAGCGACCATCTCTGATTTTAAAATTAAGTTAAAATCACCAACAAACCAAACATGGGATCTTTTTTGGTACTCTTTTGCTGAAGATAATGGCCATAAAAATGAACCGTGGTGTGATGGGAAAAGAGCTAGTCCTGTTCTAATTCATGGCAATTCTGGAACCCAGCACCATATTAAACTCATTGAGCTTGGTTTAACTTCAGAAGGTTTGTCAAATGTAATTCTTCCTGCTGGGGGGTACACTTTAGAATTAGAGTATTTTAATCGTGATAAGAAACCTATGAGCAAGCAAGAGTATTCCTTAAATATTGGTACTGAAGCTCATGAATCATTGGCTAAAATTAGACAAGATAAAGAAGATTTACGAACGTGGATATTTGGTTTAGAGCGTAAGAATTAAAGCCCAACGAATTGTTTAAAAGGATAAAAAGCTGTTGGATTTTGCTCCTTCAACGCTAATTTATGCCAATAATTTCACAGTCTTTTGAAGAGGCGTTACCACACAACTAGTTGGCATACTTTTCCTAATCAAAACCTCATGTTCTAGAGTCAAATACCTAGCTTATTTCTGTCCAGAAACGGGTTAGAGGGCTAGCACGTTTTGCCCCAAAGTGTTTTAGTGAAAAGTGTCAATAACACCTTATAATTGCGTTGTTGAAGTATCCAATCGAGGAGGTAACATTAATCATATTTATGAGCAGCAGTAGGTCAATTTCTTACAATTGTTTCTGTTATTGATTGGATATGTTGAAAAGTTAAGGCCTTGAATAGAATCCGCGATAAGTGTCGCTATAAACATTCCACAGCGTATGGCAAGGCTTGGTTTAGACTGGTGCTACGAGAGCGACGACTTCTCAGGACAGCCAACGACAATTCACTAAAATTCTTGCTTTTAGTAAACCTTTAATTTATGATTACGACAGAATAGATACTCGTGGTGTCGGATGTGCTCCTCGTATGAACGAATAAGTATCCTTTGAATGTTTCGCAGGTGGCAAGTATCCTCCTCGTAAAATAAAAAAGTACTTTTTGAATGAATATCTATTCTCATTAAACCCACCTTAATCGGTGGGTTTTTTGTATCCAAAGGAAGATAGTTTTGAAGTTTAACAAATTAAGCAATGACTTTGTAGAAAAGACAAAAGATTTACAAGAGGTTCTAGAGGATAAAGGGCGTGGCTACTCAGTAGCAGAGATTACATATAACGACCTTACCTTTGCGGTTCCTTTGCGCTCGAACCTAGAAGTAGATAGTAAGGGTAAGCCTAAAAAAATTGGCGGCGCTCCTATTTCCTTTGTAGCAGATGTCCAGACTGATGAGAATGGTGAAAAGTTCCACCGAGGATTAGACTTTCAAAAGGCGCTACTTATCTCTGATAAAGAGTCGGATTTCGGTAATGAGTATCCTTTGTCGGATAATAAACAAAAAACAACCATTAACGATAATGAATATGAAATCCTAAAGCAGTTTAAGAGGTATGTGGACTCATATGTTCGTGCGCATCAGAAAGCTCTGCCATATAAACAACAATTTTACCGTAGCACATTACAAAACTATCATGATGAGTTAGATGCTCATAAAAAAGAAGTTAAGATTACGGTAAAAAAGAAACGTACAATCGTTAAACCTGATGACGAATAGTCTCTCTTTTGGTGAGGTATAAAAGCCTCACCTCACCATGCTCTTCCCTGCCTAACAAAAGTCTCTTTCAATTCTGAGCAAACAGTTCAGATTTTGTTTTCCCCACTTTCTTACTCTATGATCCAGCAGGCTTGTCCTACAATCTTAGTTACTACAAATAACTCTCATTTGCATCCTTTTGCTTGTTCTAGCCTCTCTTTCGTCTATTATCGGTATGCAAACAAGGTAATTCTTAATAATCAGTTCGAAATTTGATAATGAAATAGTTCTATCACGCTATTGTCCAAAAACGAGTTAGGGGCACCTCTAAGCAAGTGGCCTGTATTTATTGGGCACTACAAAGCTACCAATTGGCAGTACCTCTTTAGTTAATGTTATTTCTAAGTGCAGATCTTTTAATTGGTTTTTAGCATCTTTTAAATCTTTCATCGTCGTTTCATGTGTCCGAGATAATTAGTTGATGATTTCATCTTCAGGCTCAGGTGCATAAATTGCGGTGAAGTCCACCCTAACCAGTATATTACTTATTGAGGGTTTACTTGTGGGTTTAAATAACAAAAACGGGCTTCTCATTGCTGAGAAACCCGTTTTAATACAACAAATTAAGAATTACTTCTTAGTTCATGCCGTATTTTTTTAATTTCTTACGTAAAGTACCACGGTTGATACCTAACATGTTTGCAGCACGTGTTTGGTTACCACGAGTGTGTTGCATGATGATGTCTAGTAGTGGTGCTTCAACTTCACTTAAAACCATTTCATAAACTTCAGACGCTTCTTGACCGTCTAACTGAGAGAAGAAGTTTGTTACTGCACGCTTAACTGCGTCACGTAATAGTTGTGGCTTGATAGTACCGTTAGCGGTTTCAATCTTACCTACGGTTAGCTGGTGAACTTCTGTGTTAGTAGTTGTCTGATCAAACATTCTATTCTGCTCTTTATATTAAAAATTTACTAATTCATCAAAGTAACATTCCACTAAGGAATATTGCTGTTCAGCGGTTTCAAGCCTATTGAAGTCAGCACGGAACTGTCGCTGTTCTTCTTGGTTTAGGTACCATCCCATATGCTTTCGGGCAAATCGGACACCTTTGTATTCGCCGTACAATTCGTACAATTTGTTAAGGTGTTCGAGCATGATTTCTCGTTGCTCGCTCGCCTCAACTGGCGGTAATTTTTTACCTGTTTCCAAGTAGTGGTGGATTTCTCTAAAAATCCACGGTCTGCCTTGGGCTCCTCGTCCTACCATCAAAGCATCGGCGCCAGTGTAATCTAAGACAAACTTAGCTTTCTCTGGACTGTCGATATCTCCGTTGGCAACAACAGGGATTGAGACATTTTGTTTTATTGCTTTAATGGTGTCGTATTCGGCAAAGCCTTTATACATGCATTGTCTCGTTCTACCGTGAACGGCGAGAGAGGCGATACCACAATCTTCTGCAATGTGGGCAATTTCAACACCGTTACGATGTTCAGGTTGCCAACCTGTGCGGATCTTCAGTGTCACAGGGACATCAACTGCACTAACAACAGCTTGTAAAATCTCTTTCACTAGCTGGGGATCTTGCATTAATGCCGAACCTGCGAGCTTTTTATTCACTTTTTTTGCAGGGCAACCCATATTGATATCAATGATATGCGCACCTTGTTCAACGTTGAACTGAGCTGCGTTTGCCATTAATTCAGGATCTGCGCCTGCGATTTGTACTGAGCGTATACCTTCTTCACCAGAATGCATCATGCGCTGGCGGCTTTTATCGGTATCCCAAACTTCAGGATTCGATGAAAGCATTTCTGAAACCGCTAGACCTGCGCCATAGCGTAAACAGAGGTTTCTAAAAGCGCGATCGGTGACACCTGCCATTGGTGCCACGATCAGCTGATTGCTCAGTTGATAAGGGCCAATTTGCATTGAGTTAATCACCTTGCTCGTCAAAGGGGCGCTATATTAGCCCTTTTTTGCCTTCCTGAAAAGGTCAATAAATGAACTAAATGTAACTTTTTTTCTTGACTTTTAGTTGGGGAGTCGTAATTGCCCCCTTTGACAGAGATCTAGCTGCCATAGGGGGTGTAATGCCTTTACCGTTATTTACGGGTGCCTGTCAAGCGGCTCCAGTCGTCTTTGTGAGCCGCTTCATCCATGATGAACCATTGGCTATAGAACTGTGAGATTTCTTCTGCTTGCTCTTGTAAAAGCCCTGACAGCGCTAATTTTCCGCCAGGTTTAACTTTTTCTGCAATCAGTGGTGCTAATTCGCGTAAAGGGCCAGCAAGAATGTTAGCTACCAGAATATCAGCTTGCAGATTCTCAGGTTGATTCTCTGGTAAATACAGTGCCAGTTTATCTGCAACGCCATTTCGCTCGGCATTGGCTGTTGATGCATCAATGGCTTGGTAGTCAATATCGACACCCGTGACGGTTTTGGCGCCAAGTTTAAGGGCGGCGATGGCTAAAATGCCTGAACCACAACCAAAATCGATCACTTCTTTGTCTGATAAATCTAAACCGTCTAACCACTCTAAACAGAGTGCGGTGGTTGGGTGAGTCCCCGTACCAAATGCTAAACCAGGGTCAAGAATGACGTTGACTGCATCAGGCTCTGGAATATCACGCCAGCTAGGGCATATCCATAGGCGCTGACCAAACTTGATTGGGTGGAAGCTGTCCATCCATTCACGTACCCAGTCTTTGTCTTCAATTTGCTCGATTTTATGCTTAAAGCCTTTACCTAAATAAGGCAGAGTTTCTAAAAAGCTCACGGTAGGACTTAAGTCAGTACCTGCGTCAAATAAGGCAATGACAATAGTGTCTTGCCAAAGCGGCGTTTCACCTAACTTAGGTTCAAAAATAGGGGTGTCTTTACCATCTTCATAGGTAATTGATACAGAACCTTGCTCCATTAAAAGGTCACCGAGTGCGTCGGCGTGGTCGCTGTTAGTGCTAATGCGAAGTTGAATCCAAGGCATGGAGTTTTTCCTATGAGAATAATTTAATCGCGTATTGTACCTGCTTGAAGGCTAAAACAGCAGCATTTGATAGTGAAATATTGCACATTTGCTTCGAAAGGCTTGTTTTAGCACTTTTAACGACTGGTTAATGATTAACCTATTAATATCCATGATGAAATCAGTGTAACTCACTCCCTTGTTTGAATGTCACTATAAATTAATGAAAGATAAGCGAAATTTTGAGTTCTTAAATTTGAACAATTTGTGATTGTGATCAAGTTCTAAAAGACGATCAATGGTAAGTGAGCTTGATCACGATTTAATTTTTATGGACAAGGAGAAATAGGGATAGCTGATAAGCTAAATTTACCAGAAATATGTCATTAACAGGCATGGAAACTATGACTGCTTCATCGCAAACTCAAACACAAAAGATTCATGACGTCTCGTCAAAAGGGTATTTGAACCCGATTTGGGCAGCCAGAGCCGATAAATTACAAAGTGCTACCGGGTTGTTGTTAGGTTTTTTCATTATTATGCATTTGCATTTTGAATCGAGCATTTTGATCAGCAAAGATGCCTTTTATCATGTGGCGCATTTTCTTGAAGGCAGTATGTTCAGTGACAATGGACAAGGTTTTCCTGTAACGACTAAATTCGTCTCGGCATTTATGTTAATCGTCGTATTAGTGCATGCTCTGTTTGCATTAAGACGATTCCCTGCCCAAATCCAACAATGGCGAGCACTGCGCAGCCAAATGACAATTATGCCGCACCAAGATACTAAGATATGGTTTTGGCAGCTTATCACTGGCTTTCTTTTATTCTTCCTCGCGCCAGTGCATTTATTTGACATGATCACCAACCCTGAAATCGGACCGCATTTATCCGCTGAGCGGGTTTATCACCAAGATGTGTGGATGCTTTATGTATTGCTGCTCCCTGCAGTGGTCATTCATGCCATGTTTGGTTTGTATCGCGTAGCCATTAAATGGGGCATCACGACTAAACGCATGGCGGCATTAAAGCTTGCCAAAGTGATGGTGGTGTACTTGATGATTATTGGTATTGCTAGCTTGCTTACTTATATTTTTATCGGTCAATCATTGGAGTTACCTGTGACTCCATTCGTGCCGAGCTAAAGACTAACGAGTTGTAGATGAACCTGGGTGCATTGCATTCATGGCTCATAACGTATTTAAGGAGTATCCGTGAAAATTATTTATACAGACTCATTAGTCGTCGGCGCAGGCCTTGCTGGTTTACGTGTGGCTATTGCTTCAAAAGAGCGTGGTTTAGACACTGTGGTGTTATCGCTAATTCCCGCTAAGCGTTCTCACTCAGCTGCAGCACAAGGTGGCATGCAAGCCAGCCTTGGCAACACGGTTAAAGGGATGGGCGATGATGAAGATGTTCATTTCCAAGATACCGTAAAAGGGTCTGACTGGGGCTGCGATCAAGACGTAGCGCGAATGTTTGCTCATTGTGCGCCCAAAGCTGTGCGTGAACTGGCTAATTGGGGCGTACCTTGGTCGCGTATTACCGCGGGCGATCGCCAAGTGGTGGTGAATGCTGAAAAGGTGACAATTACTGAAGCTGAAAAAGCCCATGGTTTAATCAATGCACGTGATTTTGGCGGCACTAAAAAGTGGCGTACCTGTTATACCGCTGATGGCACCGGACATTCGCTGTTATATGCCGTTGATAACAAAGCCATTGAAATGGACATTCCTGTTCATGAGCGCATTGAAGCACTATCGCTTATCCATGATGGCAAACGCTGTCACGGTGTGATTGCGCGCTGTTTAGTGACGGGAGAGCTACGTGCCTATATTGGTAAATCAACCACGATTGCTACGGGCGGCTATGGTCGTATTTATGAAGTATCGACCAACGCTATTATTTGTGAAGGTATTGGCCAAGCATTAGCGCTGGATTCAGGTGTAGCAAGCTTAGGTAATATGGAAGCGGTGCAGTTCCACCCAACAGCGATTGTACCTGTGGGGATTTTAACCACAGAAGGTTGTCGTGGTGATGGTGGCTTATTGCGTGACAAAGATGGTCATCGCTTTATGCCAGACTATGAGCCTGAAAAGAAAGAACTCGCATCACGTGATGTGGTTTCTCGTCGCATGACCGAACATATGCGAAAAGGCAAAGGGGTTGATAGTCCGTATGGGCCACATTTATGGCTTGATATTACCTTGCTTGGCCGCAAACACGTTGAAACCAACTTACGTGAAGTGAAAGAGATTTGTGAAAACTTCTTAGGGATTGATCCTGCAAAAGATTGGATCCCGGTTAGGCCAACACAGCATTATTCTATGGGCGGTATCCGCACTAATGCAACTGGTGAAAGCCCGCAACTTGCAGGCTTATTCAGTGTCGGTGAAGCAGCCTGTTGGGATATGCACGGCTTTAACCGCTTAGGCGGTAACTCACTGGCTGAGACCGTTGTGGGCGGCATGATAATCGGAAAATATGTGGCCGATTATTGTGAGAAAAACACGCTTGAAATCAACACTCAAGTGATTGATAACAGCATGAGCAAGTTACAAGCTGAAATTGATGACTTACTTGTAGGCGACGGCACTGAAAATGTGTTTGAAATTAAGCTCGCCATGCAACGCATTATGATGGATTACGTGGGCATTTTCCGTAATGGCACTGAGCTTGAAAAAGCCATTACCGAGTTAAAAGACTTGCTGCAGCGTAGCAAAAATATTGGCCTTAAATGTAAGAAACGTCATGCCAATCCTGAGCTAGTGGAAGCATTGCGCGTACCGCGTATGTTACGTGTTGCTTTAACTGTTGCCTGTGGTGCTAATGCTCGTACAGAAAGCCGCGGTGCCCATGCCCGTGAAGATTACCCACAACGTAACGACAAAGAGTGGCTTAACCGAACACTATCCACTTGGCCTAATGAAAATGCATTAGAGCCGACGTTAAGTTACGAGCAGCTTGATGTAATGAAAATGGAATTACCACCAGGTTATCGTGGTTACGGTAATGATAATGCCGTAGCGCATCCTGATACTGCAAAACGTGAAACTCAGATCGCAAACATCCTTGCAGAACTAGGTGAAGATGCAGATCGTTTTGATAAGCAAGCGGCGATTATGCCATTTGATTTACCTGAAACATTACGTCCTCGTAATGAAAGATTAAGTGACACGATTGCTGTGTCGGGAGAGAAGTAATGACTAGCCCACGTACGATTAGTTTTGAAATTTTTCGTTATGATCCGCAAGATCCAAATGACAAGCCAAAAATGGTGACTTACGAGATCACCGAAGCGCCAGGTATGACGGTGTTTATTGCATTGAACTTGTTACGTGAGCAGCAAGATCCATCGTTGCAATTTGATTTTGTTTGTCGCGCGGGTATTTGTGGCAGTTGTGCCATGGTGATTAATGGCAAACCCACCTTGGCTTGTCGCACGCTAACGGCTAATTTTCCTGATGGAAAAATTAAACTGATGCCATTGCCAGGTTTTGAACTGATTGGCGACTTATCGGTTAACACAGGCAAGTTTATGCGTCAGCTTGCTGAGCGTTTACAATTGTGGCTACAACCTGATGCGAATGATATTGATATCCATCGTTTAGAGTCTCCAATGGATCCTGCTGAAGCGGCGAAATTGTATGAGTTAGAACGTTGTGTGGAGTGCGGTGTCTGTGTATCTGCGTGTGCGACTAAGCAAATGAAAGACAGCTTTGTTGGCGCGGTTGGTATGATGAAAATCGCCCGCTTTGAAATGGACAGCCGTGATACCCGTAGTGCTGAAGACTTCTATCATGTTATTGGTAATCAAGATGGCGTGTTTGGTTGTATGACCTTACTAGGTTGTCAGGATGCGTGTCCGAAAGATTTACCTCACATGCAGCAAATTGCCTATTTACGCCGTAAAATGGCGCAGACTATTGTTAGCTGCTAATTTGTAGCTAAACATTTAAAAGCCGCTAAACAGCAATGTTCAGCGGCTTTTTTGTTGATGGGCTTGGTTATTAACTATTTGATTAAATAGCGGTTGGCATATGGAATAAGCTTTGCCTTATTCCTTGATTGCTATTTGAACAAACCAAAGTCGTGGCGCTTCGCCCACACCAGACCAAAGGGGCAAAGCGCTTGCGCCCCTTTGGAAACCCTCAGCGCCCCAGACGAAAAATGCTGAAAAACGCATAATTTTCGATGGGGTTCGATCCAGTTTCAAACTTCATGTGTGCCTGCTTCGGCCGTTGCCGAAAAGGCCTAACGCTTCCGATAGGCCATCCGTGGCCTAACGAAAGCTAACTTGGCATATATGGACCCATCCGGTTTGCAAGATATTTAATATCGACTTTGAGAATAGTTCATTGCACCCATATATTCGGCCTGTTATTGAGGTACWCCTCTGGCCCTGATGGATATTTGCTTCTACTTTCCTTATCATCCTTACGGCTTCTTTAGAGCCAATGCCAGGCGAAGGTTTTAAGTAGAACAGTCTGACTGTCTCATCATCAATTYAATTATCTTGGCAACTTGGTGGTTGGTAAAACTAATTGTTAGCGCGTTAATGATTACTTTTATGCAGCAGCGATACGATATTCATCTTCTCTTGCTGCTATAACCCACGCTATCCGTGCAAGCATGTTCGCGACGGCAACACAAGCTCTGTTAAAGCCACGTCTTTCTGCAAGTGCGGTTGCCCAGCGACTAAATTTATCCCCTTTAGCCTCACTATGGTAAAGAACCGCTCTTGCCCCGTGGATAAATAGCGTTCTCAAATAAGCATTTCCTCGCTTACTAATACCAAGCAAATTATTTTTTCCACCACTGCTATGTTGCTTGGGGACTAGACCGCACCATGCTGAAAAATGTCTGCCGTTGGTAAAATCTTTACCTTCTCCAACAGCGGCATAAAATGCCGTTGCGGTAACAGGGCCAATGCCAGGCACACTCTCCAAACGTTGGCATACTTGATTGTTCTTCATCTCTTGTTGAACTTGAACGTCACAACTTTTAAGCCTTCGCTCAATATCATTAAACTCTTCGTACAGTTGATAGAAAATATTTCGGCCTCTGGCTGTTAATTCGTTATCAGCATTTTCTAGAATATCAGGTAGCTTTGACCTAAAAGACGCTTTTCCTTTTGTGATAATAATGCCGTACTCAGCAAGCATCCCTCTAACCTGATTAATCAGTGCTGTCGATTGYTTGTTTAGCCTTTCTCTCATTCGATGCAACATCTGAATATCTTGTTGTTCTATAGGTTTTGGTTCTACAAAGCGCATGTTAGGYCGTTGCGCTGCTTCAGCTATCGCAAGTGCATCGTTATAGTCATTCTTATTTCCCTGTCTGTAGGGCACGACATACTGAGGCGCTATCAATTTGACTTGATGACCCACTTTCTCAAACTCTCTAGCCCAGTAATTTGCGCCACCACAGGCTTCCATCACAACAAGACAAGGTTCTATTTGAGCAAGAAAAAGTACTAACTCTTTTCGCTTAATTATCTTCTTTTTGACRAGCTTTCCGGCTTTATTAACGCCAACAAAATGAAAAACAGACTTTGCGATATCAAGACCAATTGTAGTAATGTTCATAGTGGACCCGTCCTCTTTCTGATGAGTTTTAGCAACTACATCGTGGCCCATTGCGAGGCCGATTAAAAGTGGATGGGTCCATTCCATTATCCATGCCATCGTGACATTCGTAAATCCATTTACTTCAGATGCACCATCGGAAGCGTTAGCATTTTTACTCTTAACAATAAAAAAGACCGAAACTATCAACAAATGAAGTTTAAAGCTGGATCAATCCCCCGTTGGAAATCTTTCGCTTTTCAGAAAATTTCGCCGGGGCTGCTGGGGAGATGCAAGAGGGGTGAGCAGTTTCACCCTTCTTGCTCTGGTGTGGGCGAAGCGCCACGACCTTTATCCAAACGGAGTTTGGAAATACAGAAAGGAAGTTTACGGTCTAAATCAGGTGTGAACTAAGCGCCACGACTTTATTTTATGAACCCACAATAATTCATTACTGGGTGAACAATTCTTTGTAATCAACTCTTTGTGAACAATTTCGTGCAATCAACTCTGTGTAATCAAAAGTCCCTGAAACTAAAAAGCGAATACTTATTTCAGTATTCGCTTTTCATTTTGAAGCAGACAGAGTCAGTTAGTTTGAACGGTACAATAACTCAATTTCACGCTGTGCCCATACTTCAGCTAAGTTTTTACTCACGCTGTAATCACTAAAATCAGTATCTTTCGCCAAGTTAATCCATTGCGGGTTATCTAGTGCTTGACCTGCTTTTAAATAAATAGGTGACATACGTGCAATTCGGCGGCTGTCTTTTTCAGGGAAAGGCCAGCTGGCTTTAGGGTCATTGTATTTCACCATGAATTCGATACCTTTTGACAAGGATACGCCTTGATCATTTTCATAGTGCCACAAGTCAACGCCCACTTTGTCTCCTAACTGAGCAATGCCCACTAGCGGATCTAAACTAAAGTAATGATAGTGATAAGAGCGAGTTCGCTGCGCTTCATGGGGTTGTGAGCCATCTTCAGCAAATTGAGTATCAATGCGCACTTTACCCTTTTGCACCATTTGTTTAGTTAAATGACTATTTCCTAGGAAGTAGGCAATGCCAGCCATTTGATAATCGTACCAAGTGCCATGGTTATTAGGCGCATAAGCTTCACCTTTTGGTCCGCCGCTTAAATCATCTTCAATAAGCCAATCTAAGTAATCGCTATACCATTGGTTAATTCCAGCTTCATCTTTATCAGTCCAAGTAGTCGACTGAGATAAAATAGCTATCGCATCTAAATTACGTTCTACTAAAGTGCGTGTATCAATCAAACCACTGCGTCGACCATCAGCGACACCTGGCACACCTTGCCCAAAGTTCACATTGGGATTCATGCGTGTATCTTCATCTATATACCAAGCGCGCACTAACTCAATCGCTTTGTTGGCGTAAGCTTCGTCTTCACTGAAATAATATGCCAATGCTAAAGCACGTACTGTACGGGTAAATCTCCCAATACGGACCGAATCGGTTTCATCAGACTTTGAAGCTGGATTGGTTTTACCATCAAAACGTATCCAAGGCAGTCCGTCTGCTTTAGATTCGTCAGGCCACCAATATGGGCTAATACTCATATAATCATTTTTATCACCACTAGGGGGTGTAAACCCTTTATGAGCAACACTGAAAATAGTCGCTTGCTTGCCAATATCAGCCTCTTCTATGAGTTGCTTATAACTGTGCTGCATTGATTGAGGAGCATTTTCTGAATGAAGCAAAGTACGGCTTTGGGCTAAACTTACTTCATCTAAGAACACAAAATTTGCCGATAGGGCTGAGCTACTCACCAAAGCACTTAAACATGCAACTGCAAAAGCTGATTTTGAACCTTTCATTTACTTCCCCTTACTTATTAAGTAATACAAATATAGCATACATTAACCACAGTTCAGTGAGTTAGATCATGAAATATAATTTAAAATAATGAAAAAACAACACCCAAAAACCATAAAAACCAACAACTTGAGAGAAAACTTAATATTTTTAGATAAATACTGCAACGAAATTTGATACGTATCTCACAATTGATATTGTATTATGTTAATATCATTTTTAGATAATTAATCGAAAGCCATCGAGCAACCTTTGTTAAGTTCATGGGGACATGATGTAGTTACTCTAATAGACAGCGGTTACTATTAATTGAGTTAACGACAATACAAGTATTGCTTAGCCTTTCTGAATAGACAGTATGCGCCCTCATCATTTTTACGAGGCCACAGTCGCTACAAGCCTAGCCTCTGATATGCGCATAACAGTAAATTATCAATGATTTACATAAGCACT
Organism: Shewanella sp. TC10; assembly: GCF_009663145.1. Classification (GTDB taxonomy): domain Bacteria; phylum Pseudomonadota; class Gammaproteobacteria; order Enterobacterales; family Shewanellaceae; genus Shewanella. The sequence continues at coordinate 38,083 of NZ_VKHR01000020.1, read as the reverse complement.
TTATAAAATTCAGCCTTAAAAAGTTGGTTGTTAAAGTTTTTTCAGCATTGCGCTGAAGTTGGTTCCCATAGATTTACTCTTAGAAAAGGTTATAAAAATGGAGCTAAATACAGTCATAGTAGGAGTCTACTTTCTATTCTTAATTGCAATAGGATGGATGTTCCGCACATTTACAAGCAATACCAGTGACTATTTCCGTGGGGGCGGAAGTATGTTGTGGTGGATGGTCGGTGCTACGGCCTTCATGACTCAATTCAGCGCTTGGACGTTTACAGGCGCAGCTGGTAAAGCCTACACCGATGGCTTTAGTGTCGCGATTCTCTTTTTAGCCAATGCTTTTGGTTACTTAATGAATTACGTCTACTTCGCACCTAAATTCCGTCAACTACGTGTAGTGACAGTAATTGAAGCCATTCGTATGAGATTTGGTAATGCCAACGAACAAGTATTCACTTGGACAGGCATGCCAAACAGTGTCATTACTGCCGGTATTTGGCTAAACGGTCTTGCTATTATTGCTTCTGGTATCTTCGGCTTTGATATGACCACCACCATTGTTCTAACAGGCTTGGTTGTACTCGTCATGTCAGTTACAGGTGGGTCGTGGGCGGTTATCGCATCTGACTTCATGCAAATGGTTATCATCATGGCTGTGACTATTACCTGTGCGGTAATGGCTTATGTTCATGGCGGTGGTATCACTAATATTATCGATAACTTCCCGACAGATTCATTTGTATCTGGCGGCGATCTTAACTACTTAAGTATCTTTGGTGTTTGGGCTGTATTTATCTTCTTAAAGCAGTTCAGCATTACCAACAACATGTTGAACTCGTACCGTTACTTAGCGGCTAAAGATTCTAAAAATGCACGAAAAGCAGCATTGCTTGCCTGTATTCTAATGAGTATTGGTCCAGTGATTTGGTTCCTACCAAGCTGGTACTTAGCGGGTTCAGGCGTTGATTTAACAGCTATATACCCTGAAGCAGGCAGTAAAGCGGCAGACTTTGCATACCTATACTTCGTACAAGAATACATGCCAGTCGGTATGGTAGGTTTATTGATTGCAGCCATGTTTGCGGCAACCATGTCATCTATGGATTCAGGCCTTAACCGTAACTCAGGTATTTTTGTTAAAAACTTCTACGAGCCAGTTGTACGACCGCATGCCAGTGAAAAAGAATTGATGTTAGTGTCTAAACTGACTTCAACCTTCTTCGGTATTGCGATTATCTTAGTATCGTTATTTATTAACTCGCTTAAAGGGTTAAGCCTATTTGATACCATGATGTATGTGGGTGCCTTGATTGGCTTCCCAATGACTATTCCAGCATTCTGTGGTTTCTTCATCAAGAAAACACCTGACTGGGCAGCATGGGGAACACTGGTTGTCGGTGGTTTTGTTTCTTACATTGTCGGTTTCGTTATTACCGCTGAAATGGTAGAAAACGCACTGGGTCTTGAACAAGCCTTAACAGGACGTGAGTGGTCAGACTTAACTGTTGCAATCGGCCTTATGGCACACGTTGTGTTTACAGCAGGTTTCTTCGTCCTATCAACATTGTTCTACAAGCCGTTAACTGAAGAACGTCAGAAAAATGTTGATAAGTTTTTTGAGAACTTAGCGACACCACTGGTTTCTGAAGGCAATGCGCAAAAGCAACTGGATAACAAGCAACGTCGTATGTTAGGTACGTTAATCGCTGTCGCTGGTATCTTTGTTATGGCAATGTTCCTGCTACCGAATCCATTCTGGTCACGTATGATATTTGTATTATGTGGTGCGATTGTGCTCTCGGTTGGTTTACTGTTAGTCAATGCTGTTGATAGCAAAATTGAGGACGAAGCTGCTGCAGAAGCAGAAGCTAAGTAATACCAATAATGGTCTTAGATAATAGGTGGTTAATCTATTATCTAACCCAACAAAAAACGCAGACCTAGGTCTGCGTTTTTTTATGTCAAATTAACAAGCTATCTTACTCTTTAATCCGATGATTGATTGACTGTAAATGCTCTTGAGATATTGCGCGGGCTTTAGTCGAATCACCACTCATAATGGCTTCATAAATCAATCTATGTTCATTAAAGCAGGTGCCACCTTCTTCAGATGAATAAGCAATAAAGTGCTCAAACATGGTGGTAAGAATATTGCCAAAAGGCAGGTAAAAGTCATTACCTGTAGAGAAGAAAATAATCCGATGGAATTGAATATCGATTTCAATCCATGCTTCGATGTCTAACTCAGGCGCCGAGTTTAATTCACTCATTTTCTGAAACACTGAAGACAACTCTTTTCGTTGCTCAACCGTGGCATTTTGCGCAGCTAATGCACAGGCTTCTGGCTCAATTGCACGACGAAAACCTAAAAATTGATTACAGAAGTCATTAATATCAGTCAGCCCTTCCATCCACTCGATTAATTGCGGATCTAAAAAGTTCCAATTACTTTTATCAACAACGCGAGTACCGATTTTAGGACGTGACTGTAATAAACCTTTAGAAGTCAGTAATTTCACTGCTTCTCTCAATGCCGTTCGGCTAATACCGAATTGTTCGCACAATACCATTTCACTTGGAATGATACTGCCTTGAGGTAATTCACCTGAAAGGATCGCTCGAGCGATTTCGCGGGCAACGTGTAAATGTAAACTACGTTTAGCCCCTGAAATAGAATTGAAGCCATTCGTCATTTGCTTATACAACGCTGTTTTTGGGATTATCGGCGTAATATAGCATGATAAATATAAGACTAAAATGATAGCGATTTGCACTTTACGACTGTTTTATAACAAGTTTAATGACTAACACTCTATTTAAATCATACAAATACCAACCAGTTCGTTAAGGCTTAAAATGGCAGATGACAATATAAAATGTGAATCGAACAACTCATAGAAAGGCAAGCTTGTTTCTTTTTCATAACTATCATTACTTTACAATTTTTGATCAATTTGTCAGTTATGCATGTTAAGCGACATAAAGCTAACAAACTTGTTAGAACTGAATCACTTAACTAATGCTCAATCTTTACACTTATAGAAAACATCAATTTGTAGGACAATAAGGAGCAGTTTCAAGCTAATTTCAGTAGGAAAAAGTGATTAAATAAAATAGATAAAAATACAAATTTTATTTATATATGTGAGTTACGACAACTTTTTACCCCCCTTGATAACATAAACATGTTTTATAAGACCTTTACATATTGTAGTATAATACAACAGGAAATGATGAGTGCTGTAAGTCCAGATAATAGGTCTATTCTTAACCTATAGGGCGTTAAGTTTTTGCCAAGATCTGTATCACTGGCGTTTTATGCTCATTCAATTGTTAAGGTATATAACTGGGTTTGATATTTCAGACTCAAAAATACCCCGCTCTATAACAGCCTTTAAAGCAATAAACTCACTACGGGTTATTGTTATCAGCCAGCTACACCACTTTTATAACTATCTGTGACGAACACTGTATTGAACGAATTGCGCCGTCAGTATTTTTGTTAGCCAATGTTCTTATCTCATTGATATTTTTGTCAATTTTATATTTAAAAGGATCGTAAGATCATGTTCATACAAGTTGAAGATTCAAGCAGACGAGTCCACGTGCAAGTTGCTAGACAAATTGCCCGTAAAATATTGTCCGGTGAAATAAAACCATTGCAGCGACTTCCTTGTGAAATGGAATTATGTGACATGTTCGGTGTAAGCCGCACAGCATTACGTGAATCAACTAAATTATTGTCAGCTAAAGGCTTAATAGAATCACGACCTAAAGTGGGCACCACGGTAAGAGCTAGGGCTAACTGGCATTTTCTCGATCCACAGTTATTAGATTGGATCCAAGGGCTTGAAAACACCGAAGTCTTTTTAAGCAAATTCTTAGGTCTACGCAAGGCCATTGAGCCTGAAGCCTGTGCGTTAGCGGCAAGCTACGCCACCATTGAGCAACGTAAACAATTGTCGGTTTATATGCAAAATATGATTAAAGCTGCTGAAGAGTTTGACTATGAGCAATGGACAATTAATGACCACCTGTTCCACCAAACCATTTATTTATCGACTGAGAACCAATTTTATATCCCGTTCGGCAATATCTTAACCACCATATTTAAACTGTTTATTGACCATTCAGCTGAAGGTGGCCGTTTTTGTATTAATGAGCACAAAGGCATTTATGACTCAATTATGTCTGGTGACGCTGATCAAGCACGTAGTTATTGTCAGCAATTATTAAAAGACGACAACCAACGATTCTCAGAGGTGCCTGCTGTATAGTTTTTCAGCCATTTGCAGAGGCTTAGATTCAAGGAAGAATTCATGATTAACCCATTAATGATTGTTGGTAACCATGCAGCTCATTAATCGCTATATTCGCAACCCATACGTACGCAGTAACATTGCATTAGCTTGGCCTTTAGCGTTAAACGCCCTGCTGATGCAATCAATGTTAATGATCGATACCCTATTAGTGTCGCCACTGGGAGAAATCCCTTTGGCTGCAATGGGGATAGCAACCACGATTGTCGCCTTTATCATGGGCATTCAAATGGCACTGGCTAATGGTTCACAATTGGTGATGAGTAGAGCTGTAGGGTCTAAAAATGCCCTGGCACTCACCAAATCATGCTGGTCCGGTATGAGTATCAATTTCTCTGTCGCATTACTCTTTTGGTCTGTACTTCTGCTATTTGAAGAATCCATCGTCGCGCTCATTACTCAGGATGCTGCTTTACAGGCTGAAGTGCTGCGCTACTTAAGTGTGGCCAAGTACGTAGTGCTTTTTAATGCTGTTACTCAAGTTTTTATTGCGCTATTTAATAGCTTAGGTAAAACCAAAATCGCGTTTAAAGGCTATTTGATTGAACTCCCTATTAACGCAGTTTTGTCATACGCTTTCATATACGGCACGGCATTCACACCTGAACTTGGCGTTGTCGGCGCCGCAATGGGTAGTCTAGTCGCTATTTTCGTGCGTTTTATTTACCTTGGTCTTTGCGTCTCCACCCTAGATAACCTCAATCTAAAACTAGCAGTCAATATCCAAGAAGGTTTCGCTAATATGCGCAAGCATTTTATTGAGATTTTCCCTGTGGCAGCCAATGTCACCATGCTGTCTATTGGTGTGAGTGTCTATCAACTGCTTTACTCACAGTTATCGATTAATGCGTATGTGGCTATTACCCTTGTTTTACCTTGGATGAGAGCTGGCGGGCAATTTATAACGGCTTGGGCGCACTCTTCCGCAATTTCTATCAGCCAAGCCATTGGCTCTAAACAGCTCAACGATTTAGAAGAAAACGTTAATATCAGCATAAGGCTTGCAGTGGCCATATCATTGGCCACTATGGGGTTCTTTTTTGTATTAAGTTTTTGGATTGCCGATATTTATCCTGATATGGCCGATGAAACCTACCAAGCATTAGCCATCATAGCGCCAATTTATATTATTTTGCCTTTGGTTCGCGGATACAACACAGTGCATGGCCATGTGCTCAGAGCCATGGGGCATACCACTGCAGTATTTAAAATCAACTTCACTGGTCAGTGGGTGGTATCAATTCCGCTGTGTGCTCTGCTTATTTTGTACTTTGACGCATCAATCTTCTGGGCATTTGCGATTCAGCCTTTTGAGGAGATCATTAAAGCATTTCCATTTCGATTTTTAGCTAGAAAAGCGGTAAAAGAATTTAGCCACCATGATGCTGAAAAACTCAGTTATTAACATGATTTCAAGGCTTCAGCTTATCTCAGGACGGGCACACATAAAAAAAGGGCTAACTTCTCAGTTAGCCCTTTTTGCAGCATCAGGTTTACTCGTATTCAGCTGCGTATGTTTCTTCATACGTGTGCGAATATAATTCAAATAAGTTTCCAAATGGGTCTTCTAAATAAACCATTTGTGCGGTGTTGTTATCGCTTTCTGGATGGTAACGCATGATGTCCATACGGACTTTACCACCAAGCGCTTGAGTGCGTTTGATAACACCGTGAAAATCATCAGTTTGCAAACAAAAGTGGAAGATACCAATGCGTGAGAAGTCTACTTCGTGACGCTGTTGACGCTCTTTCATTTCAAAAAGCTCAAAACCAATGCCGTCTGATGTAAGTAAATGAGCAATGTTAAAGCCTTTAAAACCTTCACCAAATACCGCGATACACATTCTACCAATAGCCGTTTCACGTTCTTCTTTCACTTTAGTGTTGCCCATGACAACCTTCATATCTAAAGCTTTAGTGTAAAACTCAACAGCTGTGTCCATGTCGCCAACCATGATACCGACGTGATTCATTTTCATAACTTACCTCAAATTCTATTAAGTGAAACCGTGTTTTGTTTCGATGAGGTAATATTAAGCCTAGCTTGGAATAAATAAAAATTATTAGATTTTATCAAAATGATTATTTTTATTTATCACAGGTTGCATTTATAACACGTGCATTTATCACAAATTGCGTTTATCACAACTTTTATGGTTCAGTCCTACTAGGGTTATTCAATGCATCGCTTTAACTCAACATCCTAATGATGGCCTTGATTACCCCGAAATACGCCCAATAAAAATGGGAAGCCATTGCTTCCCATTTTAGTATCAAGTTTATACCCGCTTATGCTGGCTCTTCACCTGTTGGCTCTACTTGGGCAAAAGCACCTGTCCAAGTGTAGTAGTGAGAATCAAACTTCACTGTACGGGTTTCAGCATGTTTAGCTTCTGCTTCGTTTGAAATAGCAAAGTAGTAGTCGTTACCTTTAACTGTTTCAATGCGAATAACTGTACCTATGTCGTCATGGCCCATCACGTTAACTGACTTCACTTCACCACGCGCATTCAATGATGCTTCAGTTGATTCGTTAAAGTAACCGTGGGTTTCAAGTACTGAGGCAAACACATGGTTTTTGCCCGATTGACGCATAATTAACGCAGGCTCACTGCGCATATTGAAGTCTGGGTCATTGGCACCTGTACGCGCAAAAATCACTTTACTGTGCTCAACGGCGCTCGTGACCAAGCTGTAATAACTGCTGTCGTGCAGCCAAGTCACTAATGCACTGGCTTCAACATCAGCGCTACCGACATTCCATAAATGCTCGTAGCCATTGTCTTCACCTAATGGTCGCAGTTTACTTTCAACTTTGTAGTCAAAATCCGTACGGATAATTTGGCCAGAGTAATGCACTGGTAAGTCATATTGATGTTCAGCATCAGCTTCAATTAAATAAACATCAATCACTAATGGTTTTTCAAACTCTGCCAGCTCAGCCAAAATCACGCTACGCTGCATAGTAATACCATCATAGTAATCACTGATGATGCCGCTCATGCCTTGTAGTGCCGGGTTATCAGCAACAAAGAAGTGCTTCTGACCAAACTTAGATTCGGCAGTTGCGGTATCGAAGTTATTTTGGGTTTTCTGGTCAACAGTCACAGTGTTATGAGCAACGGTCTGCTTACAATATGATTTATTTTCTGGGATATAACGGCCGCCAAATTTCGGCTCAACGTTCACCCAACGGCCAAAGCCATAATCGTTTAATACTTCATGGCCGCGATTAAACACGCTTAAATGCAAACCGTCATAATGGCCGTGATCTAACGCTGAATGGTACTGATGATCACTACCATGCTGACCAAACCAAATCAGCGCCATGGTGTCATCATCTTGAGCATCACGGTGACGTAAAATACTCACGCCGCCCTTCTCGCCTTCAGGACCATCGGTGACAAACAAACTCCCCCAGTTAAACGGTTTAATATTGTCTGTATTAGCGACCGCTGTTGATAAGGTTTGACCTGAAGTATGGACCCATACATCTTGTTGATGGTTTGCCATACCTAGCAAGGTTTCAGTTTGCTCGTAACGATGGAAACATACAGATGTTGCCATGATCACGCCTTCATCGTTAATCGAAATCGTTTTCGATGAATCATTTAATGCTGGTAAAGAACCGTTTGGGAATGCGGTTTTAAATACTGCATAAGACGTGGTTTTAATCACTGAATCATTGAACTGGTAAATACCAATATCAGGCTGACGACGCTCAATCGCTTCGGCAAACAAGTAAATTGGGCGCAGTGAGAAACGGTGATAATAAGGCCCTTCCATGTAATAGCCATCTGGAGAGAACAATTGGTCTAGCTGAGCTAAGAAACCACCGCTGACTTTATCAAGCTTTAAGCCATATAGCGCTTTATCCACTGATTCTTGGTCATTAATGGCGTAACCACAAATCCCCACAGCAGCCACAGCCCATAAGCCATGGTTATGCACAATGTCGAAGTCGTGAGCATAAGTCACCACAAACATTTCGATCATTTGCTTTAATAAATCATCTTCGATTAAACGTTTTTGATCGTCACTTAAGGTGTGGTAAATGCAGCTATAAGCACAAGAGGCGTATAGCATCCACATGTTTTCATTTAACGTTTGGTGGAACAATTTACCCGGAGGGTTAGAGTCCTTACTAACGTTACTTTCAAGTGTTGGGTACACGGTCGCGTATGCCGTAAGCATGTCGACAATGTAATCACGGTATTTAGTTTCTTCGGTGATTAAGAACAAACGGCCAGCAAGATCCATATGGATATAGTTTTGCTTATGACGGTTATGCTCATAACCGCCACCTTCACCGTGACCAGGCACTTCAATGCCAACTTCAGCCATGTAGCTATCAGTTTGGTTAATGTCACGGCTTAAGGCATTACCCAGTAATGTATTTTTACCTAATTCTTTACGCAGCTCGATGGCTTCATCAAAGCTAATTAATAATGGTTGATAGCTCATCTTACTTCTCCTGCGCTGGGGCTGAGATTGCATGACTTGAAACAGCATAAAAGCCAGTCCAAGTATAAGTTTGACCGTTGAAGTCAATATGATGTTCAGTGGTATTAATCGCATCCGCTTGGTTGCTAATCATTACTGTCACCACTGTATTGGCCGTTTCAATTTCAACAACTGAGCCCACTTCGTTATGACCAATCACTTTGATGTTTTTAACTTGGCCACGAGCACTGACAGACTGCTCAAACTCTTCATTGAAATAGCCGTGCGTTTCTAATACTGAAGCAAATAACGTATTGCCACCTTTGCTGCGTAAGGTGAATGCTGGCTCACTACGTAAATTGAAGCTTGGGTCATTGGCACCTGTACGGGTAAAGATAACTTCATCATTGTCGTTAGAGCTTGTGCCTAACCAAGTGTAGTAATTGTTATTTTGCAGCCAGCTAACTAATGCTGTGTCATTTACTTTACCGTCTGCCACATGCCATAAATGTTGGTAACCGTCTTTGTCACCTAAGGTATCGAGCTCTTTATGGGTGGTGTAATCGAAGTTGGTACGAATAATTTGGCCATCGTATTGATGTGAATAATCGTACTGATGTTCACCTTCACCGTTTAAGCGATAAAGGTCTAACAGTAACGGCGCTTCTAGCTCATCAATGTTAAGCATAAACACACTACGCTGCATGGTAAAACCATCGTAATGGTCATTGGCAAATGCACTCATACCTTTAATGTCATCACTGTCGACAGTAAAGAAGTGCGGAATACCATGAATGCTATCTGCGCGGGCGACATCAAAGTAGTTTTGACAGGTTTCATCTATCGTCACTAAGTTATGAGCAATGGTTTGACGAGCATAAGACTTGTTTTCATCTAGGTAACGGCCACCAAATTTTGGCTCAACGTTGACCCAGCGACCAAAGCCGTATTCGCGCAACACTTCTTGGCCACGATTAAAGTAAGTGATACCTAAAGTATCAAAGTTACCATGACCCATACCGTGTTGACCGTAGTTCATCACCAACTGGAACACGTCTTGTTTTTTATCCTGCATACGGATAAAACCTTGTGCACCGCTTTGACCTTCAGGGCCTTCGTTAAGCTCAACACTCGGCCAGAATGGCATGCCAATGTCACGCTCTTGGCTCGCTTGTTCAAATGCTTGCGATAAGGCTAAACCACATGGGTGCATCCACACCGCATCTTGAATTTTTGCCATGCCTAATAGGTTGTCATCTAAACCATAATGCTTGCTATAAACACTCACAGCCACTTGAACGCCCATATCAGTAATGCCCATAGTGCGAGATGCATCGTTTAATGCTGGGAATTCACCATTAGGGTAAGCAGTAGAAAGTAAAGCCTGCACAGTGTTGCCAATCACGCCATCTTTGTAGCTGTAAATATCGACTTCAGGCATATGGCGATGCAAGACTTCGGCAAATACACAAGTAGGACGTATCGCGTAGCGGTGGTAATACGGGCCTTCCATGTAATAACCCGATGGCGCAAACAATTGTGAGATTTGCGCTAAGAAACCGCCAGTATCATCACGGTCTAACCCGTAAACGGCATGTTCTAGATATTCGCGCTTACCAATGGCTAAGCCACATATTCCCACTGCGGCTACCGCCCATATGCCATGATTATGAATGCGGTCAAAATCATGAGCATATTTAACAGTGAACATATCTAGCATAGGTTCAAAAATACGTTCTTTAATGCGTTGTTGCTGCGCTTCGCTCATTTCTGAAACAACACAAGAGTAAGCAATACTGGTGTAAAACAACCAGCAATGCTCATTGAGAATTTGGTGAAATAAACGACCCGTTGGATTGGTATTCTTCTGAACATGAAAATCAAAGGTCAGATATTTATCTGCATATTGTTCTAAAACTTCGATGACAAAATCAGCATATTTTTGCTGCTTAGTGATCAGGAATAAACGACCCGCTAAGTTCATATACGTGTAGTTTTGCTTATGACGGTTGTGCTCATACCCGCCCGCTTCACCATGCCCTGGAATATCGATAGGCAGTTGCATAAATGCATCGACGTCTTTTTGATTAGCTGCAATGGTTTTACCCATCAAGCTTGAACGACCGACTTCTTTACTTAACAGTGAAATCTCGGCTTCAGTTAGCAATATTGGTTGCGTTGCCATAAGTTTAGTCACCTTTTTACAGTCATGAAATTTAAGAGCTGGACATAAAGTAATACAATACGCGTTATAGTTATATCTAATCCTACCAGAAAAATGAACTTGATCACATTCGCAACCACCTGCCCAACATTCAAGGTATACAACGTTTTACAGATAAATATCTTACTTATCTGTCGATAAATAATACTTGATTTAGCTCACACAAATAAAAACATATTGTATTACAAATCAAAAGTAAGCATTATGATAAACAAATATTGATGATTAGCAATGTTTTTAAAACCCTTTGGAGCGACAAGATGAACGTATTTTTTAAAGCTGATGAACATCCATGGGAAGTGATTGAAGAAGGAATTAAAAGAAAAATTGTTGGTTTTACTGACGATTTAATGGTTGTTCATGTGTGTTTCGACAAGGGTGCAGTTGGCACTCCGCACACCCATGAGATACATGATCAAATTGGCTATGTGGTTCAAGGAAAGTTTGAAGCACAAATAAACGGCGAAAAACAAATATTGAATCCTGGCGATGCATTTATTGCGCGTAAGCATTTCGAACATGGCGCCGTGGCATTAGAACAAGACAGTGTATTGGTCGATGTGTTCTCGCCTTCAAGAGAAGACTTTCTTAAGTAACAGATAACCCTAAATAGGCACTTGAATATGAAAAATCAAAAAATTGCGATAATTGGCGAATGCATGGTTGAGCTAAGGCCATCAGGCGAAATGCTAGCGCAAAACTTTGGTGGAGACACACTAAATACCGCATTGTATTTAGCTCGCCTTACCCAAGATGCCAATTTAGCGACCTATTATGTTACCGCGTTAGGCCACGACCCTTTCAGCACGGCAATGAAATCAACTTGGCAAGCCGAAGGCATCAATACAGACCATGTATTACATGTCGAAGGTAAACAGCCAGGTTTGTATTACATTGAGACTGACGATAGCGGCGAGCGCTCGTTTTTTTATTGGCGCAATGATGCTGCAGCCAAATTTTTATTTGAGCAAGCCGGCAGTAATCAACTTGCAGAATCGTTACTCGAATTTGATGCCATTTATTTAAGCGGGATCTCACTCGCGATTCTTACCGCTGAAAGCCGTAGCGTATTGTTCAGTGTATTAAAACAGTTCAAACAAAAAGGTGGCCAAGTTATTTTCGACAATAACTATCGACCACAATTATGGCAAAACAAGTCTGAGGCGATTGCGAGCTATAAAACCATGCTGGCATTAACTGACATTGCCTGTTTAACCTTTGAAGATGAACAGGCGCTGTATGGTGATACCGATGTTGAGCAATGTATTTCGCGCACTGTAGAACTTGGCGTGAGTGAAATCGTTGTCAAATTAGGTAGTGAACCTTGTTTGGTTATCACACCTGATGATCGCATCAGCGTAGCTGCCACCTTAGTAGACAAGGTGGTTGATACCACGGCAGCAGGTGATTCTTTCAGTGCAGGCTATCTTGCCAAAAGACTCACTGGCGGAACAACCGAAGATGCAGCCAAAGCTGGCCACACGCTAGCAGGAACGGTTATTCAATATGCTGGCGCCATCATTAGCCCGCAAGCCATGCCTAATTTAAGCCTTTTGAATTCTAGTAATAAGTGAGAAGTATTGTGCCAACATTAAATGAAAAGTTATCTCAATTAAAAGTTATCCCAGTTATCGCGATTGAAAACGCTGATGATGCAATCCCGCTAGGAAAAGCATTAGTTGAAAACGGCATGAATTGCGCAGAAGTGACCTACAGAACAGCTTGTGCATCACAAGCAATTCGTAATATGCGTGAAACCTTTCCTGATATGTTAATTGGCGCTGGTACAATCTTAACTCCTGAACAAGTTGATGATGCTATCGATTCTGGTGTTGATTTTATTGTTAGCCCAGGATTTAACCCAAAAGTTGTCCAGTACTGCTTAGATAAAAACATTCCGATTATTCCTGGTGTAAACAGCCCAAGTTTAGTTGAACAAGCTATGGAAATGGGCCTAAAAACTGTTAAGTTTTTCCCTGCTGAGCCTTCTGGCGGCATCCCTATGCTTAAAGCATTAACTGCAGTTTATCCAGTATCGTTCATGCCTACTGGCGGTGTGAGTCTGGCCAATGTTGACAAATACTTAGCGATTCCAGCTGTGCTGGCTTGTGGTGGCACTTGGATGTTACCGCCAAAAATGATTGCAGACGGTCAATGGGATGAAATTGGACAATTAGTCAAAGAAGCGGTTGCCCACGTAGCGTAAGGCAAGTAAATAATTAACAACAAAAATAATGCTGTTCCCTCGGCGCTAGTCTGATTCATCAGCAGACAACTTAACACTGATTGTTCTTTAGAACATCAGTGTTTTTTTATGCCTCTAAATTAGATCACAAGTCAGTTGATACAAGTCAGTTAATACAAGTCAATTGGTTCTAATCGATTGTTCAAAAAAGCCATCGATGAAAACCGATGGCTTAATGGTTTGTGAAAATGATTTTGAAAATGATGCCTTAATCATTAACTCACACTTGCTACTTGCTACTTGCTACTTGCTACTTGCTACTTGCTATAAATGCTCCTCAGCAAATTCAGCTAAACGAGAGCGAACCACTCCGTTAAGATAAATATTAGCGCTGCCTTCAAAATCTTTAAAGCGCTCTACAATATAGGTTAATCCCGAAGTCACCGCGGTGAGATAAGTCGAGTCAATTTGCGATAAATTACCGCAACACACTAACTTAGTACCCTCACCCATACGGGTAATCATGGTTTTAATTTGTGACGCCGTTAAGTTCTGACATTCATCTAGTATCACCACAGAGTTTTGAATCGATCGGCCACGCATAAAGTTTATCGACTTAAACTGCACGTTGGCTTTTTCCATGATGTAATTCATGCTGCCTGTTGGGTTAACATCATTTTTATGCAACACCTCAAGCGTATCGGTAATCGCCGCCAGCCAAGGCGCCATTTTCTCTTCTTCTGTACCGGGTAAAAAACCAATGGATTCGGCAATCTCAGGTGTATTACGAGTCACGATGACCTTCTCGTATTGCTTTTGCTCCACCACAAGTTCAAGTGCTGCAGCCATGGCAATTAAGGTTTTACCGCACCCAGCAGGCCCTGTCAGGATCACTAAGTCAATGTCCGGATCTAATAAAGCATTTAGCGCCATGCCTTGATAAATGTTTTTCGGTTTAATCCCCCAAGCTTGCAAGTGCTCAAGTCTGTCGCGGCCGTAATCAATAATATTTAAATGAGAATCTGTTCGACTGGCCACTTTGCCGCAAAATTCAGTGGCTTCATCAATAAGATATTGGTTCTTATAAAATGGTTCGTTCCCTACTTCTTCAATATTAACTTGATGGACTGTTTTGCCGCCGACTCTGTCTGTTGACACTTTGTCGACGTTGCCCCAAAAGTCACCTTCAAATTGATAAAAACCTTTTGCTAAAAAGCGAATGTCATCAATTAACTGATCGGTACGATAATCTTCGACCCGCTCAATACCCGCACCTTTCGCTTTAAGACGCATATTGATGTCTTTAGTCACCAATACGACTTGTCTTGGATGATGTAATTTTTGTAGATGAAGTGCAGTATTAATGATGCGGTTATCGTTGTTATCACCGGGCAGATCGCCTGCTGTAAAATCGATTTGATGGTCTGGGAAAATGGATAAACTACCTGAAACGTCTAAATGGCCTTCGCGAGCTGGGAGTGATACACCGTTAAGGATTTGTTCTGGTGAGGTTTTACCCCCGAGGATATCTTCTAATGCTCTAATGGCGACTCTTGCATCACGACTGATGTCGTGTTTTCTGTCCTTAATATTATCTAACTCTTCTAACACTGTCATTGGGATGATTACGTCATGTTCCTTAAACGAATATATCGCTAAAGGTTCATGCAGTAACACATTGGTATCCAGTACAAACAACTTTCTGTCGTTATGTTCCATGGCGCCTCCAGAGTGCTCAATGCAATTGGGTAACTAAGGGATTAATCTAACTTAAACTCCTGATATTAAGAATATAATAAATTTATTATGGCAGATATTTTCTGCTAATGCACAATCAAACTATGCCAGTAAACTTACTAACTCTCAATAGTTAATCGGATGTTTACTGAGCCAGTTTAGGGGAATAAAGATGTCATTTAGATGACAAAATTGTGTCAAATTCTGCCGCTGTTAAATAAAATTGACCATCATGAATATTTAAATCGCTGCTAGAATTTAAATCTAGTAGCGTTTGTTATAACATACGCGCCCTTTGTTTTAATCAGTCCCCAATGAGAGTAAAAAATGCCGTTTGCTTTAGGTCAACGCTGGATTAGTGATACCGAGTCAGAACTAGGTTTAGGTACTGTTGTCGCCGTCGAAGGACGCATGGTAACCGTACTGTTTGCTGCCGCCGATGAAAACCGCCTGTTTTCTCGCGATGAAGCCCCATTAACTCGTGTTATTTTTAATCCAGGTGACTCAATTGAAAGCCATGAAGGCTGGAAACTTACCGTCAATGAAGTCGAAGAAAAAGATGGTTTAGTGACCTATATCGGCACTCACAGTGAAACGAATGAAAGTGTTCGTTTACGTGAAACCTTATTGAACCACAATATTCGTTTTAATAAGCCTCAAGATCGCTTATTTGCAGGTCAAATCGACCGTTTAGAGCGTTTTGGTATTCGTTATCAAAGTCAGCTATTGCGCCATAAATTAGCTACCTCTGACTTACTGGGTCAGCAAGGCCCTCGCGTTGGGTTAATTCCTCATCAACAGTGGATCGCCCATGAAGTAGGTCGCCGTTACGCGCCGCGTGTTTTACTGGCTGATGAAGTTGGTTTAGGTAAAACTATTGAAGCCGGTTTGATCATTCATCAACAATTACTGACTGGCCGTGCTGAGCGTATTTTAGTGATTGTGCCTGATACCTTGCGCCATCAGTGGTTAGTCGAAATGCTACGCCGCTTTAACTTAAAGTTTTCAATTTTTGATGAAGACCGCTGTGTTGAAGCTTACGCTGATAATGACAACCCTTTCTATACTGAGCAGCTGGTCATTTGCTCTCTTGAACTATTACGTAAGAAAAAACGCTTAGAGCAAGCTATCGATGCTGATTGGGACTTAATGGTGGTAGATGAAGCCCATCATTTAGAGTGGAGCGAAACAGCCCCAAGCCGCGCTTACCAAATTGTTGAAGCATTAAGTGAAGAAGTACCTGGTGTGTTACTGCTTACTGCAACCCCTGATCAACTTGGCCACCAAAGTCACTTTGCGCGTCTGCGCCTGCTTGATCCTGATCGTTTCTATGATTACGAAGCGTTTCTTGAAGAAGAAAAAAGCTACCAAAGTGTGGCTGAAGCCGCAGAAGCACTGACAGCTAATACTCAGCTGGCTGATAGCGCCATCAACAGCTTAACCGAGCTGCTGAGCGAAAAAGACATTATGCCTAGCATTAATGTTATTCAGGCTGAAGATGTGGCTGATGACGTGAAGCAAGCTGCTCGCGATGAGTTATTACAAGAACTACTCGACCGTCACGGCACGGGTCGTATTTTATATCGTAATAGCCGCGCTTCTGTGAGTGGTTTCCCACAAAGATTCTTTAATCCACACCCATTAGCGATGCCCCAGGAGTACATTACTGCTGAGCGAGTTAATGCCATGATGGGTTCTAAAAAGTCACCGCAAGATCAAGCTAAACAGTCTTTGAGCCCAGAAAAGCTCTATCAAGCCTTTGAAAGCGACAGTGCCAGTTGGTGGAAGTTTGATCCTCGCGTAGATTGGTTAATCGATTTCTTAAAAGAGCATCGCAGTAAAAAAGTGCTGATTATTGCCAGCCAAGCTGAAACCGCTTTAAGTCTTGAAGAAGCCCTACGTACTCGTGAAGGCATTCAGGCAACGGTATTCCATGAAGGCATGTCGATTATCGAACGTGATAAAGCAGGTGCTTACTTCGCCCAAGAAGAAGGCGGTGCGCAGGCACTGATTTGCTCTGAAATTGGTTCTGAAGGACGTAACTTCCAATTCGCCAGTCACTTAGTCCTGTTCGATTTGCCTTTAAATCCAGATTTACTTGAGCAACGTATCGGTCGCTTAGATCGTATTGGTCAGCAAAACGATATCCAAATCCACTTGCCATATCTTCAAGATACCGCTCAAGAACGCTTAATGAATTGGTACCATCAAGGCCTTAACTCATTCGAGCTAACCTGCCCAAGTGGTCATGTGCTTTATTCTGAGTTTGCTGACGAATTGACAGCAGTGCTTAACGATGCCAATCCAGAGTTAATGACCCAATTACTCAATCACACCCAAACTCGTTACCAAGAGCTTAAGCAAGCGATGGAGCAAGGCCGTGATAAGTTATTAGAAATTAACTCTCATGGCGGTGAGCAGTCGAAGAAATTGGTTGAGCGTTTAGCTGAACGCGACTCTGATACCCACTTAATCGGTTCAGTCATTCGTTTATGGGACATCATTGGTGTAGATCAAGAAGATCGCGGTGAAAACTCAATTGTATTGCGTCCAAGCGAGCACATGTTGTTCCCATCTTATCCAGGTTTGCCTGAAGATGGCGTATCTGTGACGTTCGATCGTGAAACTGCACTGTCACGTGACGATATTGCATTCATTTCACAAGAACATCCGCTGGTACAAACGGCATTAGATTTAATCACAGATTCTGAAACCGGCACTACCAGTGTTGCGGTACTTAAAAACAAAGCCTTACCTGCTGGCACTTTGTTTTTAGAGCTAATTTATATGGCAGATGTCACAGCACCCAAGTCATCACAGCTTTACCGCTACATGCCGCCTACACCTATTCGAGTACTATTGGATAAAAATGGTCAAAACCTGTCGGATAAAGTTGATTATGCAAGCTTTGATAAGCAACTAAGCGCGGTTAATCGTCATATTGCCAGTAAACTTGTAAACGCTTCTCAACCAATTTTGCATCCATTATTGGCTAAAGGCGAAGAGCAAGCACAAACTGCTTTAGCTGAACTAGTCGAGCAAGCACGTGAGAAAATGACTCAACAACTCACAGGCGAGTTAACTCGTTTAGAATCACTTAAAGCGGTTAACCCAAACATTCGTGACTCTGAGTTAGACTACATTCGCAATCAAATGGCTGAGCTAAATAGCTACATTGATGATAGTCAATTCCAGCTAGATGCTATTAGAATGGTATTAGTTAGCCACGTATAATACACTGTTAACATGAAGTAAAAGCCCTGAACTTCTTTAGTACAGGGCTTTTTTTGTATTGGAACAACAGGTTTTAACAATAAGCTATCAAGATGAAAATAACCCAATTACTTCAATTCTGCTCCAGTTACTTTAAAGGCTTAACGGTGTTAATGAGCTTAGTGTTCTCGTTAAGCTTATTATCATTCAATGCTTACAGCGCACACTTTTTACACGCCAACCTATTTAGCGTAAGCCTATTATCTGAAAGCGTATTTACCCCTGTAAGTGATAATGAAAAACAACAAATCACAGTTCAAGATAAATCGGTCGAGGTATTAGTTAAACCTTGGGAAGGTAAAAAGCAACGAGGCGCTGTGTTTTTGGTAGGCCCTTCTGATACAGGAGCCAGTGGCCGAGGCTTTATTCGTTATTTACGCCAAGAAGTCCCATCAAAGGGCTGGGCAACAATCAGTTTAAAGCCCACCGGAGGCTTATATCGTCCTAACTTTGCCACCTCAGCAGATCAAATTACCAAAGCGGGCGAAAAACAAATTGAATTAGATGCGCACCAAATGACGCCTAAATACAGCTCATCCCAATTATTAGAGCTCAGAAATTTTCAGCAAAATGTCATTAACGAATGCCTAGCACAACTTGATGGGATCGGTGCTCAATACCCAGGAAAACGTATACTAATTGTGGCAGATGACAGTGCTGGAATGGTGGTTAATTTGCTGCATCAAGACAAATTAGCCAAACCGGATTTACTCGTTGTGATCAATCCTTACCGTGAATTTGAGCAGCTAATCGATGAGCAGAATCGTGACTTATCAATTGCAATGCAACTAAAAGAGCTCGATATTCCCATATTAGATTTACAGTCAGCCAATGCGAACCGAGTGTCGATTACAGAAGCTGAAGTGCGCAAACAACAAAATCAAATCAAGTCGAGCCACCACTATCGTCAATACTTATTGCAGTTAGATCTTAATCATCAAGGTGGTTGGGAGGAAGCGTTAAAACATATTGAAGGGTTTGCCCGTAAAATCGTTGGCCGCTAACGCGGCCAATGGTAACTAGTCTCAACACTAACAAATCAGAAACTATCCAACTCAATCTACTAAAGCCAAACTACTAAAGCCGAACGGCTATAGCCTAAAACTACCAACCAGATTGACGGTCTTGATAAGGCTTTTCAGACTTTTTAATTTCTCTATGCCCAGCAATACTGCGATTCTTTCCGACTAATAAACGAATTTGGCTTAAAGACTCACGGCTCAATAAACTACGAAGAGTGCCAGACCAATTGTTATTAATGCTGAGTTTTACTGCTGCATTGGTATCTGGCGAGCGTAACATTAGTTTTTCAGCGAATAACTGAGCTTGATGGTGTGGGTCATCATACACTTCTGTCACTAGACCGAACTCTAAGGCTTTTTCTGCAGTGATAATATCTGCGGTATACGTTAGCTGCAGCGCTTTATCTTTTGGCATAATTTGTCTTAAACCAGCCAATCCAGCCATATCAGGTAACAGTCCCCATTTAGACTCCATTATAGATAATTGTGCATTCTGACTGGCAAACCTAAAGTCAGCCCCTAGAGCAATTTGCACCCCTCCGCCATAACAAATACCTTCGATTACAGCGATAACGGGAATAGGTAAACGCTGCCATCCTAGCGATACTCTTTGAGCTAGATTGGCATTACCTGGAAGCCATTTAAATAATAACTTCAAAGCTGGCATGATTGATTTAGAAACACTTTTTACATCCAGACCAGAACTAAAATTACCTTCTGCGCCCGATAAAATAACCACCCTAACAGATTTATTCTTATGTAATTTTTTGATGGTTTTATCAATAGCAACAAACATGTCGAAATTAAGGGCATTGTACTTATCAGGTCTATTAAGCATGACATGAGCAATGCCATTCTCTATCGTTAACTTAACAAGCTTGTTATCCATGGTTCATCCTTTACTGGTCAGTCCAGATTGCAAGTTAACATAAATCTACAATTTGGCGAATAGTTAACCACAGCCAAAGCACAAAATTAATCAACCAAATCAACCCACAAAAAACACCAGCAATAAACAGTTGTATCAATAACGATATAAGGAACCGCCATAAAAGATACAATTTCGCGATAAACGCCAAAATTTTGTCGATTTTTGGTGCTAATCATCAGTAATAAGTTGTAAAATATTGTTTAATAAATGTAGGATGTACAGAGGTCAACATTTCAGCAGCTAACCCACTGTTGCTCAATGAAATATGCTTTATTAGCAGGATCTTCGACTACACTAAATAATAATAATAACCCCGTAAAAGGATCATCTGTCTCTATGACTATTCCTATTTTGATATGCGATGACTCAGGATTAGCCAGAAAGCAAATGGCGCGAACCTTACCCAAGGAATGGGATGTTGACATCAGTTACGCTACCAATGGTGCTGAGGGGCTTGAGGTTATTCGTGCAGGTAAAGGCGAGATAGTCTTTCTCGATTTAAATATGCCTGTTATGGATGGTTATGAAGTATTAGAAGCGATCCAAAAAGAAGATTTGCCCGCACTGGTCATCGTTGTGTCTGGCGATATTCAGATCAAAGCCCATGAAAGAGTAAAAGCGTTAGGTGCTTTGGATTTTATTCAAAAACCCGTTAGCGCTGAGTCCATCAGTAATATCCTTGAAGAGTACGGCATCCTCACCTTAGCACTTAAAGACGCTGGCG
This sequence comes from Shewanella sp. TC10, assembly GCF_009663145.1. GTDB lineage: Bacteria > Pseudomonadota > Gammaproteobacteria > Enterobacterales > Shewanellaceae > Shewanella. Next base: position 17,228 of record NZ_VKHR01000020.1, on the reverse strand, counting down.
ATGACACGCCGATGTTTGAAGTTGACTTACGTGATGCCTGCCAAGAAATCGCTAACGTTGCTATGGGGCGCGCGGCTGATCTTCTAGCGACACTACTCGATGTGTTTGTGATGCTGCCTATCCCTAATGTAAACGTCCTCGAAGTGAGTGAACTTACTATGGCGTTAAAAGCCACTGAAGAAAGCTCGAAAATTTCAGCGCTATGCCAAGGGTTCATTGGTGCTGGCGTAGCAGGTGAAGCATTACTGTTATTTCATGATTCAAGCTTTGAAGACATGGCAAAACTAATGGGCCATAAAAACCCAAAAGATGCTAACAATGAAATTGAAGTGTTAATCGACACCGGTAATGTACTTATTGGCGCGTTTCTTAATGGTATTTCAGAGCAATTAGACATGAAGTTTAGCCAAGGACACCCTGTGGTGTTAGGGCGTCACTGCACGGTTAATGAACTCATTCATGACAACTCTGAAAAATGGCAGCGCACCTTAGCAATGGAGATCAATTACCAAATTGAGAACCACGATATTCAGTGTGATTTATTGCTGCTATTTACTGAAGACTCAATCCCCACACTTAACTTTAAGCTGGGTTACTTACTCGATTAATCAAATTTATTAGCGAAATTTCGTAAATAATTAAAATAATAAAAAAGTTGGATGTTACTCATGTCTACTGATCAAAATGCAATGAACGAACTTCACTGGCTTATTGATATGGTGCAAACCATAGAAGTCGGGCTGGTCGTATTAGATCGTAATTACAACATCCAACTATGGAACGGCTTCATGGAAAACCACAGTGGTGTGTCGCCTAACGCCATTAAAGGTAAAAACCTGTTTGAAACCTTTCCTGATCTCCCTAATGAATGGCTCACCCAAAAGATGGAGTCGGTTTTCTTACTCAAAAACCGATCTTTTATTAGTTGGGAGCAACGTCCCAATGTGTTCGAGTTTAAAAACTATCGCCCAATCACTGGCCGAGCAGATCACATGTACCAAAACATCACTTTGCTGCCACTCGCTTCACTCACTGGCAATATTACTCATATTAGTATCATTGTTTATGACGTGACAGATGTCGCCATCAACAAACTCCAACTTAAAGCCGCTAATGAGAAATTAGAAAAGCTCAGTCAAACCGATAGTCTGACTCAACTATATAACCGACGCCACTGGCAAGAGTGCTTCGAGAAAGAGTATGAGCGCTTTGCGCGTTACGGTGAAAACGGCAGCATGATCATGATTGATATCGATCATTTCAAACAAGTTAATGATAAGTATGGACACCCTGCTGGTGATAAAGTAATTCAAAGTATTGCTCACATCTTAAAACAATCTCTGCGGGAGACTGACTTTGCAGGGCGTTACGGCGGGGAAGAGTTTGCGGTTGTCTTAACCAATACCAATGCAGACGAAGCTAAGTACTTCACTGAGCGATTACGTAAGAAGGTAGAAGCCTCTCAAGTAGTCTACAAGAACCAAATTATTAAGGTGACCATTAGTATTGGAGTCAACGCCTTATCTGAAGAGACTAAAAACAGCGCTAGCTGGTTATCTGGTGCAGATAAAGCCTTATACCTTTCAAAGGAAAATGGCCGAAACCAAACTTCAGTCTACTCAGAAAAATAGTAATACAGAATAGATGACAATAAAAAGCCCACTCATTTGAGTGGGCTTTTTAATCGAAATTCAATAATGAATTTGTGCTTAATTAAAACTCATCTTCATCTTGTTCTTCATCAAGGTCATCTTCGTCACCAACAAAGAAAGTGCCCCAACCGTCATAATCCACTTTTTGTTTCTGAGCTAAAATCATCAGTTGCTCGCAAGCTTTATCTAACAAGTCAGCTTCAAGTGCATGATTGGCAATGGCATCAAAACAGAAAATGGTTGAGCCATCTTCCAGTTCCATTTCTTCTGCATCATTAACTTCAAAACCTAACTTAAATGCATCAACAGCCGCTTTTTCTAAACGATCAAAATTAGTCGAAGAAAAGTGATGCTCGATTGTATATTCAGCATCGGCTTGCGAACCATCATCTAATAGTGCTTGGATGATTTCACGGTTTTCAGCAAACTGCTCTTTTAGTAGACCTTCAATAGACATGGAGTAACTCCGTTAACAAAATTATGCGGCTAATCGCTAATTATACGTGATAATTTTACTGAGGTTTAGCCATTAATGCCGATGCTTCTTGATTTAGTTCAGCTAAACGCGCTGACATTGCTTCATGCACCTTAGCGCAAAGCTTTTTGACATCCGCTTTATCAACATTAGCTGTCGACATCGGTGCCATCATTTCCACAATCACCACGCCATTATTCCAGCGGTTTAATTTAATATGATTCTGACAAGAAGCCAGTACTGGCACGATAGACGCTTTGGCAGCGACAGCAGTATGAAAAGCACCAACCTTAAAAGGCAATAAACCACGGCCACGAGAACGGGTTCCTTCTGGGAAAATCCAAACTGATAATAGTTTGTTTTTCATTTTCTCAACCGTTTTTGCCATGGTATCAAAGGCACTATGGCGGTTTTTACGGTCAATTAAAATATTGCCTGATAACCAATAAATTTGTCCGAATAACGGCATCCACGCCAAGCTTTTCTTGCCTAAGCTCACTGTAGCCTTAGGGACAACGGAAGTATGGGTAAACAAATCAAAGTTATTTTGATGGTTGGCTAAATAGATTTTTGGTTCTTTTGGACTTTCTTCAGTGGCATAACGCTTGATCACTTTAATACCAAGAATTGGCGCAACTGATGAAAAAATTCGAGCGATAACATGGACATTGTCACGATGCATTGGTCTAACAAGACAAAGAATTATTGCGAAAATAAACGCCAGTGTTAATAACACTGCAAGAATAATTGAACGAGCAATTAACAGCACAAGCAGACTCCTGCGAAGAAAGTGGCGACAGTATAGCCAGCACTGATGCTGGACTCAATGGTTTGTTTGGTTTCAGTTTACAAATGTAAGCTTAAATGATTATACACCAGCCAAGATGAATTAATGATGCGTTAAACATTAACGCATCATTAATTATACAGTTTGACTCGGATTTTATTGGGTGTGTTGCTGATTTGAGTATTTAGTTACTTGGCAATGAAGCCGCTTTTGGCACCTTCATCGACAAGAATACTCGCATTAGAATCGCACTTATAGCTAACGCAGCTACAATCGCAGCACCACTCGGTAAATCATAAGTGGCCGAAAGTATAAGCCCTGCAATGTATCCAACAAATCCAACCACATAGGCAAGTGCCAATAACCCTTTACCTTGGTACTTATTCAGTGCCAAAGCGGGAAGGATTAAGGTACTAAAGACCAAGTAGACGCCAATTAATTCAACCGAAAGTGTTATGACAATGGCGAACAGGAAGTAAAAACCAGCACCGTCTAACACTTGTGGTTTAATCACGATTAACGCCAATATAGCGGCTGAAACAATGGCTGGCAGGACAAGCTGAGACCAGTTAACCCATAATATTTGCCCGGACATTAGCTGTTTTAATAGCTCAGCACCATGAGGATCATTCGATAGCAGTAACATGGCTGCCACCGCACTCAGCACATAAAAACAACCAATAATCGCTTCAAGTTCATCAGCAAATCTTTTAGATAACCAAGCAATAAAAGCTGCGCCCACCAATGCAAATAACGCAGGCATCCACACATGAGAAAAAGGGAGTTCCTCAATACTGTGGTCCATATGCGATACGATTGCACCTAAAGCAGCCACTTGAGCAATGGCCAAATCAATAAAGATAATCCCACGCTTTAATACTTGGCGGCCTAATACAACATGAGTAGACAGTACGAGTAAGCCAGCAACAAATGCAGGAATTAAAATAGGTAGCAAATCGAGATCAAGCATAAGTTTATTGAACCTCTGTAAGCATTGTTATAACGCTATCATAAAGGCTAAACAAATCTGTGCTATCACTGTTGCCACCTACTGACATAGGCAGAATTAGCACAGGTAAGTCCGTGCGTTCACCAAGCCAATTAGCACCGCGCTCATCTTGATAAGATGTCACTAATATCGCCATCACATCGCCTTCTTGGCTACGACTAACCAATTTTGCTAAGTGGCCACTACTAGGTGGAATGCCAGGTTTAGGTTCTAAGTCAGCAACTTGTTCCATACCCAGCCAGTTAAACAAGTAACGATAACTTGAATGATAGGCAATCACTTTCTTGCCTTTCAAGCTAGCCGCTTGCTCTTCCCATTTAGGAATAGCTTGCTGCCATCGGTCAGTGAAGTCGGTAAGTTTTGCCTGATAACCTGCTGCACCTTCAGGATCTAACTGCCCCATTTTAGCCGTTAGGGCTGTCGCCACTTTAAGTAGCTTACGCGGGTCAAAGTGCAGATGTGGATTACCCTTTGCGTGAACATCACCCATAGAACGATCGACATGTTCAAGCTTATCTAAGGTATCAATATGCTCAGCTGCGTAGAATAAACCCTTATCGGTTGAACGCACTTTATTGTTAGATGCCTTCATTTGTAACATTGGCAACCAGCCCACCTCTAAATCAGCACCCGCACAGACAACAAGGTCTGCTTGGCGCATCTTAGCGATCAAACTAGGTCTTGCCTGAACCAAATGCGGATCTTGCATTGCACTTGTCGCTGAATAAATTTTAGCTTCTGGCGCAATCTCTTGCGCTAAGGCTGCATATTCAGGCTCACACGCAAACACATTTAACTGGGCATTCGCCGCACTTGTCATAAAGGCACTACAAAGCGCCCCCATCACAATGAGTTTTTTAGAATTGATGCGCACCGTGAGCTCCTAATGTCATTACGTATTGTAAAGAAACAATGTTGTCGTCTTCAAAACCATCAAAGTTGGTTCCTTTCTGGTTTGTATATTGTAGACGCACAGTGGAGAAGTGGCTGTGATGCCAAGCTAAGCTTAGCTCAGTTTCTTTTAGTTTTTGAGGATCTAAATGGTCACCATGAAGTTCATAGGTATCAACTTCACCGTAACGAACACCTGCAGACCAATGAGGAGAGAACTGATAAACACCACTTAAGTACCAACCTTCAAAATAATCATCGCCATGAGACTCTTCATGATCATGATCTTCCTCTTCGTGGCCATGGTCGCCTTCTTCAAACGAAAAAGTATCCGTCACTCTGAAGTATTCACCACTCACAGTTAAATGTTGGTATTTGTAGTTACCGTTTGGCGCCCATTTATAAACAAAGTCTGCGATATACGTATTTTCACCCGTGTAAGATGCGCTATGGGTATGACCTTCATGCTCATGTTCTTCATCAGCATGGCCTTCTTCCTCTTCACCCTCTACGACCATGACCTTACCATTGGCATTATATAAGTAGCTTAAGCCAACCTGCCAAGAGCTTGAGTTACCGATATCGCCACCGAATTTAGTAAAGGCAGAGTACACACCTACAGTGTCATAATCACGTGGTCCATGCTCTTCATGTTCTTCTTCATCCTCGTCATGACCTTCTTCATGCTCTTCATACATGTCAGCAGCGCGCATTTTGTCGCCTTTAAAGACTTCAACACCCATGGTCCAGTAAAGGTCAGTCGGAGCAACATAAGTAAGACGTACACCATCATCAAAATAATGATTACCCATGAATGCGCGGTATGCACCAGGACGGTCAACGAAAGAGTCAGTATGTAAATGCTGATTATTTAAGTAACCAACATCAGATAGGAAGCGACCAGCACGAATACCTAAACCAGCAGGAAGCCCCATTGTTTGAATAAACGCTTCTTCAAGTTCAATTTCAGTTTCACCGTCGTGAGACTCTAAAATAGCGGTCACTTTTCCGTAAAACATGTCATCAATGTTTGCACTAATCGCCAACTCTGTTTCGCCTAGGCCAAAACCTTCTTCACGTCCGCCTAAACCTCGATCTCCAGTCTGATAAAAACCATCTAGAACCGCACTAATGTTAGGGTTTGTTAAGCTAGAATCTTCAGCTAAAGTATGAGTTGAAGCGAATGCGCATGCAACTGCAACTAAAGAAAGGCGTTTGTTTAAATAAGACATTTTATCTCCAAAATACAACAAGTCTTCGTCCATCATCTGTGATAGTCGAATAAAAAATTAAGGTTAACGTTGTTAAATTAAGAGAAAAATGGTGGTGCGCGACTGGAGTAAAGCGATTGGTGGACACTGAAATAAGTTCGGCAGTTGTATGTGACAGTCTCGAAATGCTGACGTACAACCGCGACGCTTAATTCAGATGAGGGAAGTGAAGCATTAAACTGATGCTGATGAACACATAAAGTACAGCTAGTACTTAAGGCATCATGGTCATGGATAGCGTTATGTGCAGAAGCCGCAAACGACAGTAGTACTAGCATGGCTGAAAGCCATACCACAATACTGCGCTTTATCGGTCTAAATCTATGCACCAAACTCATCCTTGCATTTAAAAATCTGAGCTATCTTAAAAAAATTCAAAAAAAAAGCAACAAATAGAGTGTTACAAATCACTTTTTAATAAAATTCGTGACATAACATAGCAACTTAAGACGATCATCGTTATGCTGTTTTAAGATTAGCTTAAGCTGAAAAAGCTAAAATATTAGCCATATATAGCAGCTTAGCCAGCCAAGACAGAGGATTTAACTATGATGAATTTGCTCAAAGACAATATCGGTATTATTTTAACAATGGTCATCATTGGCGTTGTTGTACTTGGCGGTATTTATTACGTTGAAAGAGCTTTAGAAAACCAAGTGCAAGTTGTTGATTAATTATTTGGTTTCATCTGTTGATTTGCCGTCTTCTTCAGGCGCTTCGATAACTAACAGGTGATCCATCAAATGTGTTACCCCCGTCAGTATCAGCGACAGCATGATCACGGGGGTGATAATATTAGCCAACCCTTCAACAAAATACCCTGTCACACCAGCAATCACAGCCGTATAAAAGCCAATCACTTTTAGTAGCGTTAGCATACCATGACGTCCTAACCACGCCTGACAATGATAACATTGTATTTGCGACGAAAACCCTTTGCCGCGCGTTCCAGTAACTTTACTGACCGAAATAGGTTTGTGACAATGTGCACACTGCAAGGCAGCCATAGATAGCCTATCTAAAAATAAAAAGTGCGTAAGTTTAGCAAATTATCGTCAAACTTCATCCAATAACTTATCATTAGCGTTCTACCATTCTACAGGACGTTAATCATGCCAAGAATTCTGTTTGTTATTTGCTGTCTCATCAGCTTAATTAGCTTTTCTGGTAATAGTTTCGCAGCTGCCGTTGATCCAGCAACAAGCAAAGCAATTCAACAATTACAAAAAACCATCGATACCGATATTCTTTGGCTAAAAACCGCTAAAGGTGAACTTAAAGATGTCAGTGAGTATCGTATTCGTGTCAAAACCAATTTATTACGCGAAAAACTCGCCACGCTGGTTGAACAACCTGAACCAGATTTAGATTACTTAGTTCCGCAAGTGAATAAGCAATTAATCTTTCTGGATAAAGTCGGTCAGTACATTGATGAAAGAACCTCTGAGCTAAAAATGGAGCTTGGTGGAGATAATGATGCAGTCATTATGCAACAAATTATCAAACGCGAAGAAGATCGAGATCATTATCTTCAAGCTGAATTAGAAACAATCAACTGGGGTAAGTCTCTTAATATTAATGTAGCCAATGCTGAAGCAGCCTTAACTGCCGAAGTATTACTAAGAGCCGATTACTTTGAAAGTTTAGTCACCTATACTCAAGCACAATTACAAGAAGCGGTTGACGATGCTTCAAGTGCGGGTGCTGACATTACTGCAGATCAAAAAAGTAAAGTTTCATTACTTAAAGATCGCTTAGCAATGCATACCACAAGCTTGAATGTAGCCATCGAGATGTTGGAAACCCTCGGCCAAGATACTACCCAGATAAAGCAAACTCTGTTTAGCGTATCGGGCGATATCACTCAAGATGTGTTGAACTTTGATGTGGCTTCAAGCCTTATCGAAGAGTGGATGACCATTGCTAAAAATCAAGCACTGGAAAATGGCGCAGGAATGACTTTTAAAATTATCATTTTCTTGATCATTATTTCTCTAGCAAGCTTAGTCGCTAAAGTAATCAGAAAAGTCGTTAGAAAAGCTGTTAATTCGTCAAAGCTTAATTTTAGTAAGTTGCTACAAGATTTCTTTATCTCTATTTCAGGTAACGTCATTTATGCACTAGGGTTACTGATTGCATTATCACAACTTGGATTTGAATTAGCACCATTACTTGCTGGTTTCGGTATTGCGGGTGTGATTATTGGTTTTGCTTTGCAAGACACACTATCAAACTTTGCCTCAGGTATGATGATTTTAATTTATCGTCCATTTGATGTAGGTGACTTAATTAAAGCAGCAGGTGTTACAGGTAAAGTCAGTAACATGAGCTTAGTGTCCACAACGGTGATGACGTTCGATAATCAACGTCTGATCATTCCAAACAATAAAATTTGGGGTGATACCATTAATAACATCACAGTGGAGAAAGAGCGCCGCGTTGATATGATTTTCGGTATTGGTTATAGCGATGACATCCCTAAAGCTGAAAAAATTCTAGCAGATATTGTATCGGCTCATCCTAAGGTAAAACAATTCCCAGAACCTATGATTAAGCTGCATACTCTAGGTGAGTCATCAGTAGATTTCATTGTAAGGCCATGGGCAGACCCGCTTGATTATTGGGATGTATATTGGGACATTACTCGTGAAGTGAAAATGCAATTTGATGCGCAAGGTGTGAGCATTCCGTTCCCGCAACGAGATGTGCATATTTATCATCAAAAAGCGGAAGATTAGTCTAATCCAACAAAAAGCCCGAGTGAACCACTCGGGCTTTTTAATTAATGTCTTCTGGTTGCACACATTATTTAATCGAGATAAGTCATGTTGCCCAGTAAATGCGGGCGACGGCCTTTAATATCACGCATCTCAAAACGCTTACCATTTTCCATACTTTCAAAAGCAAAGGTCACTTCTGATGGCATAAACACTGGCAGTTTAAACTCGACATCAACTTTAAAAGGACGATCGCCAATAAACTGCATTAGTGCCGCTAACGAACGCGCTTTCGACCACATACCATGTGCTAATACACGTTCAAAACCAAAACGCTTTGATACGATAGGATGCAAATGGATCAAGTTATAATCGCCAGATGCTTTCGCGTATTTTCGGCCTAGGTCTTCAGGTAATGACCATGTTTGCACATCTTCCCAAGTCATATCTGAAGCACGTGGAGGTCTGGCTCGACGGCCTTTAGATTCAATGCGATAAAGATAAGTAGATAACGCTTCCCAAACTAACTCTTCGCCAACATAGATTTTTGATACTAATTCAAACTCAAGGCCTGCATCTGTGGTTTGGCTTGAGGTTAGTTCACACTGAACATCAAACACTTCATTAGCAAGAATAGGTCGGTGTAAACTAATACTGTTCTTTAAGTGGATCATTCCAAGTAATGGAAAAGTAATCGCTTTATCCGTAAATATTGTCGCGTGTAGTCTAAATGCGAGTACATACAGAAAGGTCGGCGGTAAAATTTTACCGTCAAATTCAAACTCACATACATCCGCATACTGGTGGATTTTTTTCTCTGTAAGCTGAATGCCTTTTGCCTGAACTTTAACGTTCGGCAAAGGTTGCTGATCCCAACCAGGCTTACGAGACAGTAATATCTTGCGATATAAAGACAACAACGATGGCATAGAAGCTAATTCTATAGAGTAGTCGTTACTCAAATGAGTTACCTTTTCCTTAATAACTGAAAAACGCAGTATTTAGCCAACCTAAACACTGCGTCATAAAATGTTTCATTGGCACTATTATACATCTAGATTGATAACATCAGTCAAAAAATGACTCATCTCGCTAAAAAATCCGAAATGGATTTCACATAATCAATACGCATTACATCGTGTTTGCCAACAATCAACCACACGTAAACCTGATTTCTGTAACAACTCAGGTAATGCTTGCTGACCTACTACATGCCCAGCTCCGACGATGACAAACAGTTGTTGATAATCTGATTGCTGCAAAATTTCAACGATACGTTTTGTCATTGTATGATTTCGCTGCCAAAGTAATTTATCTAACAGCTCCTCAGAATCTTCAGCTTGATGCTCCATAATATCGGTTATCCCTTGATGATCCCCCGTTCGCCATGCTGATACTAACTTAAGCATGTCATCATCAGTGGCATTTATGGCTTCATCCAATAATTGTTGCTGCGTCTTATCTGAAAATGAGGAAATGAGATCAAACTGAAATTGTACGCTTTCAAGCTCTAACAAGGGCTTTAAAGGGTCGCGGGCGATAAAGGTAACATCGACTCCAGCTTCAGGGGTAAAACCTAAACTGGCAAATCGGGCTACCCCTATTTGGTTTGCTTGAAGCCATGTTGCCAAAGGTTTTAAGCCATCACACATGGTTTGATTTTTACCGCAGTACTTAGGGTACAGACTATTAATATCAAGTTGGCCCCCTTTAGCAAAACCATACTGTTGCAGCAATTGTTGCACATTGGCTTTAGTCACATCAGCCTCTACCACCAATGCATCGGATTCTACAAACGCTTGTTCAATTTGCAGTGGCAGTGGATAAAAGTCGGCTTTACCTATATGGATTGAACCTAATAAATATACTTCTTTATCTTGATAGCTGGCTTTAAAAAATGGCGGCTTATCTGACTCTGCAGCCAATGCAGCACTAGAGAGCAGTAATGATAAAACCCCTAAAGCTGTGAATTTACTTAAGCAAAACTGCAGCATCATTGCGATTTTTGACGGTATTTGACTTGTTAGTCCCATGCCAGCCCCTTATAATTTAACTTAATTTTATGATGTAAATGAGGCTATCATGCCGTATACCCAAGTTATCAAGCAATTAAAAGAAAGTTTGCAAACAGGATACCGTCAAGCCATTGATGCCGACAAAAGACTCGACGAATTACGTCAAGCTGGCCATGGTAAGTTTGTTGCAATCTTTACTGAAGAACAAGGATTTACCCAAAAAAGTAACCGTTTTTTGCCTTATGTTCAGGAACTTGCAAATGAGTTAGAGGAACTACAAAGCCTTACTCATATTCCACCTGAAGCGCTTGAAGCTCATGTTCAAAAAATTGCAGCCTTATTAAAAACACTGCATTTATTCAAACAGAATACCAAGTAACGCTTGTCGAATACCTGATAAAAAAGCAGCATATAGCTGCTTTTTTATTGGCTGTTATTGCTAAGCTCAGTCAATAACTCCACCAGTTCAATAAATTCCATTTGCTCCCTAAGCATTAGTCATTTACCGAAAAATGATGCATCGATTTAGAACAAATAATTTCTTAATACTTTGGTTTTTAAATAGATTTCACTATTAACGACATATTTCTGTCATTTTTCTGCCATAGACTGAAAAATTAAATTGCTATGGAATTGATTCAATGAGCGTTATAGATCTAGAAAAAGAACTTGCCAAAATTATAAATAAGCAGTCAATCAACGCCATCTTTCAGCCAATTTTTAATATCACTAATCAGAAAGTTCATGGTTTTGAAGCATTAAGCCGTGGTCCAGAACACAGCCCTCTTTTTTCACCAGTGCCCTTATTCAAAACAGCTGAGCACTATGGCAAATTAAGCGAACTTGAAACCTTATGTCGTAGCATTTCTATCAATGCATTTAAGGCATGCCAGCTTAATGGCAAATTGTTTATTAATATTTCGCCTAAAGCATTGCTAGACCCAGAACACCCCAAAGGGCTAACACTTCAATTAATTAAACAAATGGGCTTGCGTCCTGAAGATGTGGTCATCGAACTGTCTGAACAATACCCTGCTGATGACATAGATCTATTAAAAGACTGTTTAAATCATTACCGCAACCAAGGCTTTTTAACCGCCATAGATGATTTAGGTGCAGGCTACTCTGGTTTACGATTATGGTCAGAGTTATCGCCTGACTATGTCAAAATCGACCGCCATTTTATTCACCAAATTGATAGTACTGCGGTAAAACAAGAATTTGTTCGCTCCATTGTCGAGCTATGTCAAAACCTAACTTGTAAAGTCATTGCTGAAGGCATTGAAACACCTGAAGAGTTGACCATGCTCAAGCAATTAGGCGTGACTTATTGCCAAGGTTATTTACTGGGTCGCCCACATATAAAGCCTAATACTCACATGGATTCGAATCTAGTTTCCATGCCGCTTCCTGCGCAAAACCGTTATTGCGAAACAGCTGAAAGCTTATGTGCCCCGGCCAATATCGCCACACCCGATACGAAACTTAAGCAACTAAGCGAACAATTTATCACTCAGCCAGCTTTACAAGCGATTGTTATCGCAGAAAATGGTCAAGCCCAAGGAATAGTGAGTCGTAATCATATTCTAGAATTATTTAGTACGCCTTATGGCCGAGCATTACACGAAAATCATCCAGCGAGTGCTGTGATGGATAAGCAGGTGCTAAAAATAGATGCCAGCGAACCATTATCCAGCGTCAGTCAATTACTCACATCAGAGCATGCCACCACCGTCGCTCAACAATTTATTATTTTACGCCATGAAAAACTCATCGGTATTGGACACACCAAGGACTTATTACAACGTATTACTGAACATAGAATTAAAGTAGCAAGACACGCTAACCCTTTAAGTAATTTACCGGGTAATGTCCCAATTCAAGAGGAGCTAAAGCGTTTACGGTCGCAGAACAAAGCCTTCTTTCTCGCTTATTTCGACTTATGCCACTTTAAGCCTTATAACGACATTTATGGTTTTTCACGCGGGGATGAAGTGATTATGGAAGTAGCAAACCTCCTCGCTCATCATCAGCATGACCGAAGTTTTGTAGGTCATATTGGTGGAGATGATTTCGTGATGATAAGCACCTGTGCTGACGCCATAAGCCACAGCCAAAAAATCATTGAGCAATTTGAGGCCAGTAAGCAAACATTTTATTCTCCCGAACATTGGCAATCACAAACCATGCACGCTAAAGATCGTCAAGACAAAATGGTTGACCACCCATTAATCTCTTTATGCGTAGGGGTTTTACCCCCAGAGGTCACCGCAAGTACCACAGATCATGAATTATCAATGCTAAGTGCTGATGCTAAAAAACAGGCAAAATTTGCCAAAAATGGTTTTTATTCGTTGAATAAAAACCAACAAAAAACGGCTTAATCAATAAGCCGTTTCGGTTTTTAATTTCGAGTTTAGCTGAATTTTAATCAGTGATTATAACTTTGGCTCAACTGTTTTCTTTAACCAATCTTTTAGCATGTCAGACTCGTACTGAAATGGCTTTTGATTTCGTTTTGAGCTAGTGCCATACATAAAATTCATATCAACCAGCTTTTCATCACCGGCCATAATCACCTTGTCACCTTCAGTAATACTGTAAGTAAAGGTCATTCTTGGTGGGTACAAATCCTTAACGATACGAAGTTCATTTGCCGTCGTTGCGCCAAATGTTGGGCGTAAATCACCGGCTAAATCAACATCAGAAACCTGCATTTCAAGCTTCTGGTTTGGCTTGAGGATCTTGCTAGCTTCTTTATTTACGTTTTCGGTTATAGTGTCAAAGAAACGCTGTTGAAAGCGCGATTTAACTTCTGTAGCTGTTTTTAAATCGCGATATTTGTTTGGCTCTTGCCATTCGACTTTAACAACTCCCTCTTCAGTCACTGGATTTGGGACCACTTCTTCATCTGCAATAGCGACATTACACATTAATGCGCCTGCAATAAGTAGATGTTTAACCTTCATATGTCGTCTCCTGGCTGTTTAAATATCTCAAACCTAATTGATGCCATTAGTATAAAAACCTAACCTGTATATCAGCTTAACGTAATGTGATTAATTTTGCTGTAGGAAATAAGCGAGTTTACAAATAAGCTAAACACTTTAATGTTCAAAAAGACATCAACCTCTGTTCAGTTTCTATTCAGCAAGCTTTCGCTAATATACATCCCAAGCAAACGCACAGACTCATTTAACAACTAAATGATTGCGTCACTGACATTATCGCTCAAGGAAATAGCGCAAAATTAACCTACGTGTATGACTGGAGTTATAATATGAACAAGAACACAACCAAAGCGGCTTTATCTATGACTAGCATGACTAAAAAACTGTCTTTAGCTGCAACTTTCCTAGTCGCCATCGCTATGTCTTCTTCAAGTTTTGCTCATCAATTTGATGTGGATGCTCAAGGTGAACAGGCAATTAAAGAGCACCAACAATTATTGAGCCAATACATGGCTTCAGCAGAACAAGAATATGTATCAGAGCTCAATCAAGATTTTAATAAACAGCTAGAAACTGCTGAAAATAAGTTCTTAGATGAGAAATGTGAACAACGCGGCATGGATTTTGACACTCAGTCTGAAGTTTGTGACGGCTAAGCAGCAAGGTTAAACCCCATTAATACAAAAATGCAGCCACTGATTAAGCAGTGGCTGCATTTTTATGTGCGGTATTATATTCCATTGACATAATCAGCTCTCATCAGCGCGCAGATATGACAACTAGAATGGGAAACGTTCACTTAATTTAGGGTAGTTCTTTCTTAAATCTTTCTTCTTCGTACTAAACTTTTTCCCTTGCGGAGAATGTTGTCCTGAAGGGACAAATGGCAGCTCATCGCCAGTTCTATCCTCATATAATTGACCCGCAACTAAATCATAATCTTCTATGAACGGATAAGCTGAACCATCTTTAGTAGGCCACAAGGCAATATCCCCTAAACAATCTGGCTCCGAGATCACCTTGTTATACCACTGCTCACCCAGCGATAATAAAAAGCCTCTGAACTCAGCAAAAGCATAATCAGAGTCGCAACCCGTGATAATGTAGGCCGCGCCCCAAATAGACCAAGTGTAACTTCGACGCATTTGTTGACCAAACATTTTGTCAAAGGCTGCTAGGGAGTCATCATCAAGCTGAGTCAGTTTATCTTTTAAAGCATCATGGCATTGCTGTTCGGTTTGCTGCGGTTCAGTTCGGGTCACAAGTGACCAAAATTCAGCATCTGTCATTTCATTTTCCTAAATTCTTTTGCAAACAACTCACAAAATTGATTCTACTCGCGTTATTCTACACCACATAAAATCTAAAACCTTATTACCAGTACCTTATCACCATGAATAAACTCAGCACTGAAAACATTAAACCACCGCGTAGACTCATCATTCTGATGACCTTTTATGTGTTTCTGTCCATTTTAGCGCTACTGCGTTCTTATTCGATTCAAGGCATAGATCTGTTTACCATCGGGGTCATTCCGGTGTTATTCGGCTTAGTAAAACGAACTCAATGGGCAGGTATGGTGTTTAAGATATACTTAGGGATTCAAACCCTTGCAGCCCTAGCCTTAACAACAACGGCAGTTATCGCTTATCAAATTACCCCTGAAGATGTGAAAGTTGAATTCAATGGCATTAACCTGCCAATTCCAGCAATTGCACTGACTATCACTATGGTACTTGGTTTTCAGTATTGGGTCGCATTTAGCCAAAAAACCAAAGCCTATTTGCAACAAGGTTGTTAACAAATAAAGGCTTATGAGTGTATTCATAGTCATGCTTAGGTTAAAATGAGCTCAGTAAGACTCAATTCAAATAATAAGAAGAAGTAGCATGAGCCATTTATCACCCAGTGAATTATCTATTTTACTGCTGGAACCCTCTGACGTTCAAAGAAAAATCATTATTGCTAAATTGCACCAAGAAGGTGTTGACAGTATTCAAACAGCCTCGAGTATTACGGAAGCGAAAGAAATCATTGCTCGCCATACACCCGATCTCATTGTAAGTGCATTACACTTTGAAGATGGCGAAGCCATTGAGCTTCTGAGCTTTATAAAACAGCAACCCGCTTATAAAGATATTCAATTTATGCTCGTGTCTAGCGAATGTCGCCGTGAACAACTTGAAATATTTAGGCAATCAGGTGTGGTTGCCATTCTACCAAAACCCTTTGATGCCGATCATCTTGCGACTGCACTCAATTCGACCATCGACTTAATCAGTAATGATGAATTGGATTTAAGCCACTTTGATGTGCAAGACATACGTACTTTAGTCGTTGACGATAGTAGGATGGCACGTAACGTCATTAAGCGCACCATCAGTAATCTAGGCATTAGAATTATTGTTGAAGCTGAAGATGGCGCAGAGGCAATTGAATTAATGCAGCAGCAAATGTTTGATTTGGTCATTACTGATTACAATATGCCTAGTGTAGATGGATTAGCCCTGACTCAGTATATTCGCAACCAAAGCCAACAATCACATATTCCTATTCTCATGGTCTCATCTGAAGCCAACGACACTCATTTGAGCAATGTTTCAAGCGCAGGTGTGAATGCATTATGTGATAAGCCATTTGAACCAAAACTCGTTAAGCAATTGCTGTATCAGTTACTAGAAGAGTAAATAACCATGGCTGCAGAGCCGACAAAGCAAGATAATCACTAGTCGTTTTCTCTTGTGAAGTAGCACAATTGGGTAATTTACGCCTTAAATGTCGCCTAAATGCCTTATAGCTACACATTTATCGGATAAAAGGCTTTTAAACCCCCATGGCTTATGGCATGTTAATCTAGTTTTAAATAAACACATCTATGGAAAGCAGAGAATATCAACATGAACAAAAGTGAATTAATTGCAAAAATTGCAGAAAATGCTGAGTTAACTAAAGCTGAAGCTGGTCGCGCACTAAAGTCTTTTGAAGAAACTGTTACTGAAGCCATGAAAAATGGTGACAAGATTTCTATCGTAGGTTTTGGTTCTTTTGAAACCTCAGTTCGTGCAGCACGTACTGGTCGTAACCCACAAACCGGTAAAGAAATTCAAATCGCAGAAGCGACAGTACCAAAATTCAAAGCTGGTAAAACACTAAAAGATAGCGTTAATTAATTTAACAGCTTGAATTATAAAACCTCCTACTCGGAGGTTTTTTTATGCCTAAAACCTCTGTTACCTCCTAAAAAACGCCGTTTAAACGCACAAAACAAGTGCACCACCGCATCATATTAATGCAACATTCTTGCTACAAGTCGGTGCAAAAACATACAAAGCACTGATATAGCTCAATTTATAAACATGGCACACCATTAGCAACACCTCATACAGATAAAATCAACATTGAACTTAGCTGCCCGATTATCAAGCAACAAGCTCAATGAATAAGAAAAACTAGAGRGATC
>NZ_VKHR01000069.1 GCF_009663145.1 Shewanella sp. TC10 | reverse complement strand
GTCAGTGTTGCAGTGACATTGGTATTAGTTGTGTATGTAATAACAGGAACTAATACCAATGTCACTGCAACACTGACCATTGAAGTAACCCCTGTTGCTGATGGCGCTCCTGGTGTGATTATTAATACTGATACCAATAACGATGTCATTATCAGCGAAGAAGAATTAGCAGGTAATACTGAAGTTTCTGTAACGATTGATCTAACAACAACTGGTGCACAGCCTGGTGATACTTTAGTTGTTAACGGTCAGGAAATTATTCTTACCCAAGAAGACATTGATAATGGCTCAATAGATTTAACGCTGCCAGCCCCTGCTGAAGGTGAAACCATTGAAGTAGTAGCAACCATTATTGATAGTGCTGGTAATATTAGCCCTGAAGGCTCCGATAGTGCTTTACTAGATACCGTTGCTCCAGTGATTACCGTTGTCGCGCCAGATAATACTAACGATAATACGCCAACAATTACAGGTTCAACAGATGCTGAACCAGGTAGTACGGTCACTATCGTTGTCACTGACAATGAAGGCAATGAACAAGTACTTGAAGCCATTGTTGATGAAGATGGAAACTACCAAGTTGATGTGGAGCAGCCTTTGGCTGAAGGTGATTACACTGTTGTTGCAGAAGTCACTGATCCTGCAGGTAATACAGCTACGGATAACGACGATGGTCAAATAGATACTATCGCCCCCGTTATTACAGTAAATGCACCTGATAATAACGTCGACACTACTCCAACGATTACGGGTACAACTGATGCAACTCCAGGAAGCACGGTTACGCTAACGATTACTGACAACGAAGGCAACGAACAAGTCTTAGAGGCGATTGTTAATCCTGACGGTAGTTATGAAGTTGATGTAGCTGAGCCATTAGCTGAAGGCGAATATAACGTAGTCGCGGTTGTTACTGATCCTGCAGGTAACACTGCAAGTGCTAATGACACTGGAGATATAGACACGACAGCTCCAGAGATCACCGTCAGTGCACCTGATAATTCAGCAGATGCGACACCAACGATTACAGGCACGACAGATGCTGAACCAGGCAGTACAGTCACAATTATTGTCACTGACAGTGCAGGCCAAGAACAAATAATCGAAACCCTTGTAAACCCAGATGGTACTTATAGCGTTGAGGTTCCTTTACCATTAGCCGAAGGCGATTACACTGCTGTAGCAGGCGTTTCTGATAGTGCTGGTAATGGTGCCTTTGCAGAAGACAACGGCGATATAGATCTAACGCCACCAACTATCACTGTTAGCACTCCTGATGATGCAAGTGATAATACTCCTCTAATCACTGGAACAACTGATGCAACTCCAGGCAGCACCGTTACCTTAGTTGTAACTGATAGCAATGGTGTTGAGCAAACCATAGAAGCAATTGTGGAGCCTGATGGCAGCTATCAAGTTGAAGTACCGAATGAGCTGTCAGAGGGCGATTACTCAGTAATAGCCGAAGTGACAGATCCTGCTGGAAATACAGCAACTGCAAATGATACTGGTGAAATTGATGCTTTATTCGCATTTAATGACAGCAATACAGTTGCAGAAGACTCTGTTGCATCAGGTAATGTGCTAGATAATGACGACAGTGATAACACTGAAGTGGTCAGCTTCACCTTAGCCGGTGACAGCACGGTTTACACACCCGGCTCGGCGATCACCGTTGAAGGTGGTAGCCTGCTTATCAGCAGCACCGGCGCCTACAGCTTCACYCCAGCCAGTGATTGGAATGGCGTACTGCCGGTCATCACCTACACCACAGATACRGGTGAAACCGCCACCTTAACCATCACGGTTGGCGAAGATAATACTGACACCACCAATGATGCGATTTCGGTGGCGGAAGACACGGTGGCCTCAGGTAAYGTGCTATCAAACGATGAAAGTGATAACACTGAAGTGGTCAGCTTCACCTTAGCCGGTGACAGCACGGTTTACACACCCGGCTCGGCGATCACCGTTGAAGGTGGTAGCCTGCTTATCAGCAGCACCGGCGCCTACAGCTTCACTCCAGCCAGTGATTGGAATGGCGTACTGCCGGTCATCACCTACACCACAGATACGGGTGAAACCGCCACCTTAACCATCACGGTTGGCGAAGATAATACTGACACCACCAATGATGCGATTTCGGTGGCGGAAGACACGGTGGCCTCWGGTAAYGTGCTWTCAAACGATGAAAGTGATAACACTGAAGTGGTCAGCTTCACCTTAGCCGGTGACAGCACGGTTTACACACCCGGCTCGGCGATCACCGTTGAAGGTGGTAGCCTGCTTATCAGCAGCACCGGCGCCTACAGCTTCACYCCAGCCAGTGATTGGAATGGCGTACTGCCGGTCATCACCTACACCACAGATACGGGTGAAACCGCCACCTTAACCATCAATGTGGCCCCACAGAACGACGATCCTGATGCTCAAGATAATTCGTACCTTTTAAACGATGGGCAAGCAATAAGTGGTAATTTAATAAATGATAATACTGGTTCAGGTTTCGATAGTGACATTGAAGGTGATGCCCTTACAATTACACACATCAATGGCGTTGAATTAGTATTTACCGCTAATGAAGCAATCATTGCTATTGATGGAGGAACATTAACTATTAATTCAAATGGTAACTTCACATTTGTTCACGATGATATCACCACTAATATTCCAAGCTTTGAGTACACTATTACTGATGGAAATGGTGGAAGCGATTCGGCTACTGTTACTCTAAGTTATAATGATATCGATGCTGTTGATGATTTAGTTGGTTCTATCTTCTCAACGACAGCTGATTCAGCCAATAACTGGGTCAGTCCGGTCAACTCTGACGGAGAAGCTGATTTTGTCATCAGTGCTAGAAATGCAGATGGAACTGTTGGCGTAGTATCAAGTGGAGATAATAACTTACTAGGAGTTAGCGGCTCACCGCGCACCACAGGTCAAATAGCTGATCAAATTGAATACGATTCAACAACAGGTACCTCAGAAGCAATTGTTATTGACTTCAATGGGCTTGTAAATGAAGCCACGTTCAGTGTTTCGCACATGTATGCTAATGAGAATAGCGGTGAGCAAGGCACTTGGTACGCATATTACAATGGTCAGCTTGTTGCCACACAAACCTTCACGACATCAACAGGTACAACTGGCACCTTTACAATTAATACCGGTAATCAAGTATTTGACCAATTGGTATTCGAAGCAGCTCCAACAATCAGTGAAGCCAATGGCGGAGCCGCTTTAGAAGACTCATCAGATTACTACCTAGACTCAGTAACTGTTACAGGTCCAGCCTTAGTTGATGCATATGTTGTTCAAGAGGATTCTACTCTTGAAATAACTGATGAAGCTGACGGTTTATTTGCAAATGATACTGATGCGCAAAATCATGATTTTGATATTACCCATGTCAATGGTGTTGAATACATTTATGGACAACAAATCACTCTTGCAAGTGGCGCAACCATCATAATTAATGACGATGGCACATACACTTATGATGTGAATGGGGCATTTGATAGCTTAACTGCTGGCGAACTCGATACAGATACTTTCACTTACACCTTAACGGATGAATATGACGCGGTAGATACTGCGACAGTTACGATCAATATTGTGGGAGTGAATTTAGCTCCTGAGCCTAATACTGATCAATTAATTGTACTTGAAGGAGAGTCAATTACCTTTAACGCAATTGATCTTATTAGCAATGACAACGATCCTGAAAGTGATAGTTTATCAGTGACCCGCTTTTCACCTGGGAACTCTGATGTTGATAGTATCAATGCCTCTCAAGCAGGCCAAAGTTTCACTACTACACTTGGCGGCACGATTACTATCAATAATGATGGTAGTTATAGCTATCAAGCACCACAAAACCTTGATCATACAAGTAACGACACCCTAAACGACAGTTTCTATTATCAAGTCAGCGACGGAACAAGTGAGTCTTCGTGGACTCAAGTGCTTATTGACGTAAATGATACTGCACCTGTCGCGCAAAATGATCTTGATAGCGTCGGTTTTGGTGGTTCAGCATACGGAAGCGTCATTACAGGCGCAGGAACCGATGGAAGCGGTGTTGATGATATTGGTGCGGATGTAACTGAGTTAACTAGCATTAGAATTGCTGGGACGACTTACGACACATTTGATGCCGATGGCAATATTGTTGTCACCATAGCTAATCGAGGCACCATTACCATCAACAAAGATGGTAGCTATAATTTTGTATCTTCGGTTCCGGAAGTAAACGGTCAACAAAGTGTTGCTAGTAATATTTTCTATACCCTTACAGATTCAGACGGAGATTCAACTGAAGCGAGATTAAGAATAGTTCAAGATTCAAGCCCAGCAGTCAATGATGATGTGACAAGCGCTTCAGAGTCAGGGTTACTAGGCGGTACTACAGAGGGTAATGATAGTAATATCACGACTGGGAACTTACTCGATAACGATGAAGGAATTAGTGGTTCAACAGAAATCACTCAGGTTAATGGGATCACGCCAGTCAATGGCATAATCACCGTTACGACAGCAATCGGTGAACTTACTGTTTATACCGAAGATACTGCAGATAACCGTGCTGGCGACTATGAGTACACGCTCAATACAAGTACTAATGGTGATAACGTATCTGAGTCTTTCAGTTATGAAGTCCTCAATGCACTGAACTCTAGTGATAGTGGCAGCTTAACTGTTAATATTGTCGATGATTCACCAGTCGTTGAAGATATTACTCAGAACCTACAGACTAATGCAGAAACATTAAGCACTAACTTAACCTTCATTCTGGATGTATCAGGCAGTATGGACAATAGTGCTGGTAACGGTAAAACCTATCTAGAAACAGCAATTGAATCCTTAACGGCCCTCATAAATGAAGTAGATGCTTCAGGTAACGTGAACATTCAAATCGTTACTTATTCAAGCTCTGCAACAAATTCAAGTTGGATAATTGATGATATCGACGGCGCAATAGCATACTTAAACAGTCTGCAAGCTGGAGGTGGAACCAATTATGAAGCTGCTTTAGGAAATGTCATCAATAGCGGTGCTATTCCTGATGCAGATAAGAACTTTGTTTACTTCATCTCTGATGGTGTTCCTTCATCAGGTAATGAAGTTGACGCAACCCTGCAGGGGCAGTGGCAAACATATTTAGATAGCAACTACGACATCTCATTCGGGATAGGAATTGGCAATGCTAGTTTAGATGCTATTTTACCTATTGCTTATCCTGAAGCAGATGACGGTAGCGAAGAATATGCGATTATCGTTAATGATGCAGACGATCTCACCAACACTATTTTAGATTTCTTTGACTCAAATACTGTTACGGGTAGTTTAGGCATCATTAGTAATTCTGCTTCAGGTGTTCTAGTGGGTGCTGATGGAGGGCATGTTCAGTCGATAGTGGTTGACGGTATCACTTACACTTATGATGCGTCTAATCCGACTAAAGTAATCACCACTAATCTCGGAGCAACATTCGAGATTAACTTCTCAACAGGTGAATACGAATACCTTCTAGATGCTTCCGCAAATGTACTCAATGAGCAAGAATCAATTGATGTCACAATTATAGATAATGATGGCGATTCAGCTTCTTTAGTTCTGCAAATTAATCTTGATTATTATGCGTCACTAGATGCAAACGTAAACAATGTCATCACTAATCAAGCTCAAGGTGATTTAACGATTTCGACAGAGTACCTCACCCACGGTGACGCATTACCTGACAATGGTTCATTAAGCTCTGTCACTACCGGCAGTGCTAGTAATACAAGCCTTGCAAATGACACAGTAACCATTACCAATGTAAACGATGGTGATAGTTTTGAATACACATTATCTGCAAACGGTACAACAGATACTGCAGAGGTAACCGTAGATTATCAAAACTCTGATATCTTAATTGGTACACATGAAAATGACATTATTATCGCGAGCTCGACAGCTAATAACACTGTTTCAGCGACTAATATCAAGGCTACTGTAAAATCAGGAAATACTTACAATGCTTCAAACCAGTTTGGATTTGAAGCTGCACTGCTAGCTGCAGGAATATCTATCACCCGAATAGACATTAACCTTAGAGGTGGTGGTGACACGAATGCGATTGTGGATGTTAGCCAGTCAAACCTAGTTAAAGGTAGTGACTCCGTCGGGATTGATGATAGTAACACAAACATATTTGCCAATATGACCCAGGATAGCGGCACACTCACAGCAGTATTTAGTGCAGGAGATTTCACTAATGGCGACGAGTTCTGGTTTGCCTTTGACACCGATAATTTAGGTAATGACACTGGTGCTAGTCTAGTTGGCGCAACGTTCACCGTTACCCTAAGTGATGGAACAGTCCAAACTGGCACTTATATATCTGACGGAGCCAATGGCGCTACGGGTAATATCTACTTTGCTGATGCTATTCTTGATGGCGGTGCTGGCGATGATGTACTCATTGGCGGAGATGGTAACGAAATACTCATTGGCGGACTAGGCGATGATCTTCTAAGTGGTGGCTTAGGTGATGACGTCATGACTGGTGGTGAAGGCAATAACACTTTTGTCTGGAACGCCAATGAAATCGGTACTGATACCATCACTGATTTTGATACCAGTAAAGATAGTTTAGATCTAAGAGACTTACTCGTTAATGAGGACCTTGGTAGCTTAGATAGCATGCTCAACTTTAGCACTGATGGCAACAGTACAACCATTGATATCGATGCTGATAACAATGGTGTATTCGAGCAACACATTGTACTAGATGGCGTCGATTTAACAGACGTATATGGCAGCACTGATGACGGCGTAATTATTAATGGCCTATTAGATGATGGCGCATTAATCGTCGACGGAGCAGATGCATCTCCAGCGCAAAATGTCGCAGCTGTTGACCCATTGGAAAATGTCCAGGATGGTAATATTATTCCTTAAATACAACAATTTGTTGACGCTACGTAGTAATATGTTAGCGTCAGCTCATTGTTTCTAACATAATTATAATTACAAAGGATAAGTAATACGTGCCAGCAACCGTCTCTGATAATCAAGAGCAATGGACTATTTCGGCCTCGCAACGCACTACGGTCGACCCATTACTTGATTGTTTAGTATTAATGACTGAACATTTTGGTTCCCCTTGCTCGAGTGATTCACTTGCGGCGGGATTACCTTTGACTAGTGCTGTTATCACCCCAGAATTACTTCCCCAAGCAGCCTCAAGAGGCGGCTTATCTGCCAAGCTAACTCGTAAAGATCTGAATCAAGTTTCAGATATTCTTCTACCGTGCATTTTACTGCTCAAAGATAAAAAGGCCTGCGTACTTCGTAGTATCGATATCGAAGCTGATGAAGCAGTAATACAACTTCCAGAAAGCGGTGGTCAAGCGACACTGACCGTTGAAGAGTTAGAAACACTGTATGTTGGTTATTTATTTTTAGTAAAACAGGAATTTCGTGGTGATAACAGCTTCGATGTCCACATTCACGATAACAGTACTCACTGGTTACTGCAGAGTATTAAAGATTCTGCTCCCATTTACCGAGATGCATTAATCGCATCTGTTTTAGTCAATTTATTTGCTTTAGTGTCACCACTATTCATTATGAATGTGTATGACAAAGTCGTACCAAACTTAGCATTTGAGTCGCTTTGGGTACTGGCTATTGGCGCAGGCATAGCTTACTTATTTGACTTAATACTCCGTCAACTTCGTAGTTACCTCATCGATGTGGCCGGTAAAAAAGTCGACATTATCGTATCTTCTAAATTATTTGCCAAAGCGATTGGTATCCCACTATCAAAACGCTCACCAAGTGTCGGTGGAATGGCACGCCAACTCAGTGAGTTTGACAGCATTCGAGAAATTCTCACTTCAGCGACAATCACCACGTTAGTCGATTTACCTTTTGCATTACTTTTTGTCGGCATCATATATATTGTCGCAGGTGATTTAGCCATTATTCCAGTTATAGGCGGCATCATTATCATTGGCTTTACCCTCTATATACAGCCCAAATTAAAAGCTGCAATTGAAGAAAGTAATCGCTTTTCTAGTCTTAAACATGGCCATTTAATTGAAAGCTTAACTGCGCTTGAATCTATCAAAGCCAATGGTGCGGAAGGACTAGTACAGAAAAGCTGGCAACAAATGATTGGTCATACAGCTAACTGGCAACTTAAGTCTAAAAAACTGTCAAACGCTGTAAGTAATCTTGCTAACTTTATCGTTCAACTGACTGTCGTCTGTGTAGTCATTTTAGGTGTATACCGCGTTGCGGAAAATGACATTTCCATGGGCGGAATTATTGCGGCAGTGATGCTCTCAAGCCGTGCTATTTCACCTATGGCACAACTTGCAGGCTTAATCACTCGCGGTAACCAAACAGCAAGCTCACTTCGCCAACTTGACGAAGTGATGAACCAAGAAGAAGAGTTTGAAAATAAAGGTCACCTCGTCAGTAAACAACGCTTAAATGGCAAAATTGATGCTGATAACGTGGCATTTAGCTTTCCTGAGGCAGAGAAACCCGTGCTGCACCCATTATCACTGCGTATAAACCCTGGTGAGCGTGTCGCTATTATTGGTAGAAATGGGTCAGGTAAAAGTACTTTAGCTAAATTGCTCGTCGGTTTGTATAAGCCGACCCAAGGCAGTCTTCGCTATGATGGTTTAGATGCAGGCCAAATTCATCCAAGTGATTTACGCAGCAACTTTGGCTATTTACCTCAAGATGTCACCTTATTTCACGGCTCTATTAAGGACAATATATTATTCGGCACTCGTCAAGTGACTGAACATCAGCTCATACGAGCAGTGCAACTTTCTGGCGTCAGTATGTTCACTAACCTTGAATCAGAAGGGCTTGATCAACAAGTCGGTGAAGGCGGCCTATCTTTAAGCCGTGGCCAACGTCAAACAGTTGCCCTCGCCCGTGCGACGCTGAACGACCCGCCAGTGTTATTAATGGATGAACCAACGGCAAGTCTAGATGCTAGAGCAGAGAAACAATTTATTCGCTCAATGGAGCATGTCAGTAAAGACCGTACGCTTTTGCTTATCACCCATAAAATGCACTTATTACGCTTAGTTGATCGCATTATTGTGCTTGATAGAGGTCATATTGTCGCTGATGGGGCTAAAGACAGTGTGATTGAAAAGCTGAATAACGGCTTACTCACTGGAGGGCGCACCTCATGAGTAATAAACTAACAAGTCACGATTTAGACATGGTTGATGATGTTTATGGCGCCATGATGACTGATGCTCCCCGTGGACATAGTTTAATTATTTGGTCACTTGCAGCAATGGTGATCTGTTTTGTTATTTGGTCTTACTTTTCTGAATTAGATCAGGTGACATCAGGAATGGGTAAAGTCATTCCTTCTTCGCAAATTCAATTAATTGATAGCCTTGACGGTGGTGTACTGCAAGAGATTTATATCCAAGAAGGCATGATTGTGACTAAAGATCAGCCTTTGGTAAAAATTGACGACATTCGTTTCCGCTCTGACTTTGCCCAACAAGAACAAGAAGTTTATAGCTTACAAACTAACGTAATTCGTATGCGTGCAGAGCTCGATAGCATAGTGATTTCAGATATGTCATCGAACTGGCGCGAGCAAGTAAAGATTACCAAACAGCCCTTGGTTTTTTCTGATGACATCATCCAACAAGAACCGGCATTAGTTAAAAATCAGCAAGAAGAATATTCAGGACGATTAGACAACTTGAGTAATCAGCTTGAAATTTTGGTACGCCAAATTCAACAGAGACAGCAAGAAACCGAAGAGCTAAGTTCTAAAATCACCACTCTAACTAAAAGCTTTCAATTAATATCTCGTGAACTTGAGCTAACTAAGCCATTGGCACAAAAAGGGATTGTACCTGAAGTCGAGTTATTAAAACTTGAACGAACAGTTAACGATATTCAAGGTGAATTGAAAACAATGCGCCTTCTTCGCCCAAAACTTAAAGCCTCAATGGACGAAGCAATTCTAAAACGACGTGAAGCTGTATTTGTCTATGCTGCCGATTTACGTGCCAGTTTAAACGAAATGCAAACTAAGCTTTCAAGAATGAACCAAGCACAAATTGGTGCCTTCGATAAAATTAACAAATCGGTTATTACCTCACCTGTAAACGGAACCATTAAAACCTTACATATAAATACCTTAGGCGGTGTAGTGCAACCTGGTGAAGAAATTATTGAAATTGTTCCTTCTGAAGATCAATTACTCATCGAAACCAAGATAACCCCACAAGACATTGCTTTTTTGCACCCTGGTTTACCCGCTATCGTTAAAGTGACCGCTTATGACTTTACCCGTTACGGCGGCTTGAAAGGCACCGTTGAGCACATTAGTGCTGACACAAGCCAAGATGAAGAAGGTGATAGTTTTTACACTATTCGTGTGAGAACTGAAGAGTCGAATTTAATAAAGAATGATGGCACAAAGATGCCAATTATTCCGGGAATGCTTACCTCTGTAGATGTCATTACCGGAAAAAGAACTATCCTTGAGTATATATTGAACCCGATTTTACGGGCGAAAGAGACAGCACTTAGAGAGAATTAGCAAAAAAAGCCGGGAGGGTTTTTTACATGAAAATCAACATTAACCAATGCAACAAGATAAGCGTTATCGCATTGGCAATGTCAGCAATATTTGTAACACCTATGCTTAGCGCTCAGTCGTTAGAGCAGGCTGTTGCACATACTTTGGATACCAATCCTGAGCTTAGAATTGCGTTTAATCGCTTTAAAGCGCGCGAAGAGCAAGTCAATCAAGCCATTGCTGGTTATATGCCAACTGTAGATTTAACAGGGGCCTATGGATGGGAACAAACTGATAGTCCTTCAACTCGTCGTAAGAACCAACCTGGTAACGACAATCTTGATGAAGGCGTCATGGAACTCGAACGAGGAGAAGCAGGATTTAGCATTAAACAAATGCTATTTGACGGTTTCTATACCAGTAGTGAAGTTGATCGTTACTCTTTTGAAGCAAGTTCTGAGCAGTGGGCATTATTTGCCGCAGCAGAAGATATAGCACTTGAAGTTAGTAAAGTTTACATGAACTTTATTAAGGCAGAACAATTGTTAGTGCTTTCAGAAAAGAACCTCAAAAGTCATCAAGAAATATATGAGCAAATTAAAGAACGCACAGAGTCAGGCCTTGGTTCTATTGCTGATTTATCGCAAATATCAGGCCGCTTAGCGCGGGCAAATGCCAACCTTATGGCGGCAAAAAATAACTTATCAGATGCTAGAGCTCAATATATTCGAATTGTTGAGCAAACTCCTGATAACTTAGTTGTACCTGTGCCCGATATGGATTTACTGCCAAAAAATGTCGCTGAAAGCGTTGTTATGGCTCAAGACAATCATCCTATTCTTAAATCTGCCAGTAGTGATATTAAAGCAGCGGATAGAGAACGCAGTTCGGCTCAATCTAATTACTATCCAAAATTTTCATTAGAGTTAAATGGTAATTGGAATAACAATCTTGATGGCGAAGATGGTTATGGCACCGGCACCACTTTAGATCCTTATGTAAATGGCTACAGCAATGATCTTGTGGGGATGGTACGAGTTAAGTACAACTTATTTTCAGGTGGTAAAGATTTAGCCCGAGAAAAAGAAGCGGCCTATAAAATCAATGAAGCCAAAGAAATTCGTCAACGTGCACATCGTCAAGTCGTTGAAGGAGTTCACTTATCTTGGAATGCTTATGAAATGCTTGCACCACAAAAGCAATTTATTCGTGATCATGTCATTGCTTCAAAAGATACACAGGTGGCATATGTTCAACAATTCAATCTAGGGCAACGTAGTTTGTTGGATTTACTAGACACTGAAAATGAATTATTTCAAGCAAGACAAGACTACTTACAAACTGAGTTTGATGAAACAATTGCAAAGTATCGTTTATTGAATGCTACTGGCCAATTGCTTGACTCATTGAGAGTTACTCGTCCTGATGTTTGGCAAGGTGAACGTGACTACGAAGGAGGAGTAAAATAATGAAGTATCTAATTTTATTGCTGACTCTTTCGTTAACGTTTGGCTGCTCGATGCGTGATATTGTGTCAATGGATGCTCAAACAGAGCAAAAATTCGATCTCAATGATAATGACAGTGATGGCGTTATTATGGAAAGAGAGCGTTGCGTAGAAACCGTAATTGGTGCCTCAATTGATAACTATGGCTGTGCCACAGTCAGCGATATTAATGAAAGGCAGGAGCTGCAAATTCTATTTGAAAATGACTCTGATTATATAAACCCGCGTTACTATCAACAAATTGAGCAAGTGGCTCAACTTATGAAATTGTATCCAAATACTGTTGTCACTATAGAGGGACATTGCAGTAAAACAGGTTCATATGAACATAACTTAGCATTATCACAGGCTCGAGCTGACAATGTCGTTAAAGTGCTTTCAGATACTTTTGGCATAGCCTCATCACGTTTAACCGCCACTGGATTTAGTTATGATCAACCTATTGATTTAAGTGAGACTCCTGAGGCAAATGAAGCCAATCGTCGCGTTATGGCTGAAGTCACTGGTGATGACACTAAAACGGATATGAAGTGGCATATTTATACTGTTGATCAGTAAAGCTTACCACTCAAAGGAGTTAATTTTTGCAGGGTAAGGGTCGCGCTTACAAGGTCAGTTTTAAACGTATATACCGTTACCCTTTAATGGCATCGGTATTTATCGTATCAGGCCTTTTTGCCGCAGCCCCTGCACAAATTGATGCTCAAAAAACAATTAGTGCTTTATCGGATCAGTATGGCGATCGCGCAGGGAAACGAGCGAAAGCTTGGTTTAAAGTCGTTAATGATGCTCAAAAGCTTGATGATATTACCAAGCTAGAGAAAGTGAACGGTTTTTTTAATTTATTTAAGTTTGTCGATGATAGCGTGCTTTGGGGAGAGTCTAATTACTGGGCCTCGCCAATGGAATTTATTGGGGTTAGTGCCGGAGATTGCGAAGACTTTTCTATCGCAAAATACTTTACCTTATTACAAGTTGGGATCCCTGAAGATAAACTCAGAATTACTATGGTAAAGGCAACATCCGTCAATCAATATCATATGGTATTGGCTTACTATGAAACGCCAGGTTCGGTTCCACTAGTGCTTGATAATCTTGATCCCGTTATTAAGCCTGCAACACAAAGGGGCGACTTATTACCTGTTTATAGTTTTAACGGTAAACAGTTATGGCTCAATAAAGAGAAAGGCCGAGGCGTATTGGCAGGTTCTTCGTCACGCCTTGAAAAATGGAATGATTTAAAACTCAGGTTGGGTCTTGACCGATTGCGTCAACCCAAGCAAAAAATGGAGTAGTGGCCAAGATGACCCTTTTTCGTCAAATCTATGCGTTACTTTTTAGTTTATTTTTACTGGTAGTAATTAGCTTAGGTTATGTGCAGTTTACTGAAACACAAAATTTTCTCGTCAAACAAATGGAGTCTGATCTTAATAATGCCAGTCATTCATTAGGTATTATGCTGGTTCCTGCTCTAGAGAATGGGGATGATGTTGCGGCAGAAACATTAGTTAACGTGATTTTTGAAGGCGGATATTACCAACAAATAAAACTCACATGGCTAGTTGATGGTAAGCAGCAAGTATGGAATAACGCCATTCGCATTGAGGGCGTGCCTCAATGGTTCATCGACTTAAACCTGTTTAGCACTATTACCAAAGAAAGTGTCATTACCTCTGGCTGGTTACAGCTCGCAAAAATAGAAATCACCGCTCATCCAGGGTTTGGGTATCACGAGTTATGGCGAATTATTTCTAATACCATCATTATTTTTTCAATACTGTTTTTGCTGGCAATTATCTGTGCCCGTTTTGGCCTAAGCTATATTCTCAAGCCACTAAATACATTATCTAAACACGCCCAGCAAATAGCTAATCGCCAATTTGGCCCAGATATGCCTTCACCAAAAACCTTGGAGCTAAAAGAGCTTGTCAGCGCATTCAACAGTATGTCAGCTCAGCTAAAACAAGTTTTCAGTTCTTTAGATGAAGAAGTATCTGCATTACGTAAGAAAAACCTCGTAGACCAAGTCTCAGGCCTTCCAAATCGCCAATATATGGTAAGCCGAATCAATGGTTGGTTAGCAGAACCTAGCAGCGGTGCTATTTTCTTAACCAAATTTGATTGGTTAGAAGAGGTCCACAGTAAATACGGCTATCAAGTACGTGATGAAACGATTAAATTACTCTCACAAAAATTAGAACATTATTTAGATGAAGTCTCTCCTTCTGTTATCGCAAGAATTGCCGCTTATGAGTTTGCTTTCTTAGTCACAGATGTCGAACATGACCAACTGACTAAATATCTACAAACCTTACTCAGAACATTAAATAAAGAAATTTCAAAAGCAGGTTGTAAACCAAATGAAGGTTTTGCTATCGGTGTGGCGGAGCGAAGCGGACAAATGACCGTCAGCGATATTTTGGCTCAGGCCGATAACGCCTTGCAGAAGTCATTAACTGATAACAAAGTATTCCATTGGTTTGAATCTACAGAACATCAATTATTTAGCCGAGAAGAGTGGCGTGACAACTTAACGGATGCGATTCAAAACAAGAAATTCCAGTTTAGATGGCAACCTATATTACTCACCGAAAACGAAGAAGTCTGCCAACGCGAAGTTTATTGCCAACTGCTGGTAAATGATAAGCTTCAACATGCGGGCCAATTTATGCCATATGTCGAGTTACTGTCTTTAGGTACTTTGCTGGATCAATGTTTAATCGAAACAGTCACTGAAAATCGCTTATTAGAGCGAAACTATGAGCCACTCGCGATTAACTTAACATTCCAAAGTATCAGTGATCCTCATTTCCATACTTGGCTTCAAAATCTGCTACGTAATTGTAGTTTTCCTGAGCGAATGTGTTTTGAGATCCCAGAAGCGAGTGTTTACAGTGATTTAGAAAACTGTGAAAGCTTATGTAATATCATTAGAGATAATGGGGCAAAATTTGGTATTGATCATTTTGGTCGCCAGTTTGGCTCGATGAGCTACTTACAAAGTCTACGACCAAGCTATGTGAAACTCGATCAATCCTTTGCGTATATGGAAGATGATCAGCACAACACCGAACTTTGCCGTGCTCTCGCCAATGTGGCAAAAGGCCTAGATATTCAAGTTATTGTCACAGGCATCCAACAACAAACCCAACTAGATCGTTTTGCATCTATGCGATTAGATGCTTACCAAGGGTTTATTGCTCCCCCTATCGCCATTACTTTTTAAGCCTAGAAGATTATAAATCAAAGCCATGCCATAGCATGGCTTTGCTTTTTTAGGCTTTATACAAGCTTTGACGAATTCGAGTTAAATAGAAATGATAAATTTCAGACACAAAAAAGCCACTCATTGAGTGGCTTTTTTGTTTATGTGGTCGGTGATAGAGGATTCGAACCTCTGACCCTCTCGTCCCAAACGAGATGCGCTACCGGGCTGCGCTAATCACCGAAAATCTGTTTTGATATGTGAGTCTTAAGAGGAAAACCTCAGCTCCACTCTAGAAAGAGTGAGTGAAACGTTATCAAACGACGTTAATCACTGAATGTAACTTTTTATACGGTAGGCCAATTTGATAGGATCAAAATAAATCACTAATTGGAATACTAAAATTTGGTCGGTGATAGAGGATTCGAACCTCTGACCCTCTCGTCCCAAACGAGATGCGCTACCGGGCTGCGCTAATCACCGAGATATTCTATAAATAGAATCTAGATTGAATGGGGTGACTGATGGGGCTCGAACCCACGACAACCGGAATCACAATCCGGGGCTCTACCAACTGAGCTACAATCACCACTGACTTTCAATCTTGCTAACGAACGTTACCGAATGGTGCGCCCAGAAGGATTCGAACCTTCGGCCTTACCCTCCGGAGGGGTACGCTCTATCCAGCTGAGCTATGGGCGCTCGCCTTGGTTAGCGACGCACATAATAGGGATAAATCACCTTCACGTCCACCTTTGTTTAAAACTTTTTTGTTCGTTTGCTCAAGTTTTGATTAATTTGTGATGTTTTTAAGCATTTTTCATTTAAACTCTTGATAGTTCCCTTTGTCAGCGAACTTTCATATACTCAAAGATGGATATTTACCTCAAAAGGATTAAGGGAGCGTCATGGAAAAGGGAAAACTCCCTTCTAATAGTTCTACTAATATCGAGCACCTTCAAAGAAGGGTATCGAGACTTAGGCGATTAGCGACAAAATATAAGCGCGCTGAAATAATCCAAAATGCCTTATTAGAAATTTCCAATATTGCTACCCATGCTATTTCACTGGATGTCTTTTACAAAGGTGTTCATACACACCTACAAAGCCTGATCCACGCTGACAACTTTTTCATTGCATCTATCGATAATCAAACTGGTAACATTACCCTGCCTTTTTTTGCCGATGAAAAAGACACTCACCCATCAGAACTCTACCCCGATGAAGAAATATCTTCTCTACTTGAGCGCGGTATTACCGGTTATGTACTAAAAACGGGTGAACCATTATTTTGTGATGCAAAGCGTTTTGAAGAACTTGTGGCATTGGGAGAAATTGCTGATCTTGGTTCACCATGCTTACAGTGGCTTGGTGTTCCGATCAAGCATAATAATATTGTCTCTGGTGTATTAGTGGTTCAAACCTACAGTGACGATATCAGTTACGGAGAATTAGAACTCGAACTGATGGGGTTTATTTGCCACCATATTTCAGGGGTAATGGAAAGGCTTCGTCACAATGAAGAATTAGAAATCGCCATAGTTCAGCGCACTAAAGAATTAAGCCAAGCCTACGATAAACTTAAACTCGAAGTCGCTGAACGAGTAAAAGCCGAAGAACTGCAAAAATCATTATTTCAAATTGCTGATTTGTCGGCATCCGATGTTAGCGAAGCTGATTTCTACCCTAAAATTCACCAAGTCATCAGCCAGCTGCTACCTGCCGAGAACTGCTTCATCTCATTAGTTCACAAAGCATCGAACACCTTATCGTTTCCATTTTACGTATCCCAATTAATTGGTGAGCGTCCTAAGCCACGTGCAATGCAAGATGGTTTAACCGAATTCATTTTAAAACATCAGCAGCCTAAACTTCTAAGCCAACAAGACATTCAGGATATGATTAAAGCGGGTGAAATTTACGGCACTAACCCCGCCCTTAACCATACCCAAACGATGAAACAATGGATTGGCATACCTTTATTCATTCACGGCGAAATTGCTGGCGGTTTAACAATCTATAGCCTCACCGATCAAAATTCATATGAAGCCAAAGATTTAGAGCTACTGACTTTTGTTTCACAGCATATTGCCAATGCGATAGAACGTAAGTTTGCCGTTGAGCAGCTAAAACGAAGCCACGAATTACTGGAAGATAAAGTAGAAAAGCGCACCAAAGCGATTGCAGAAATGAATGACAACTTGCAACGTCAAATTATGCAGCGAAAAAAAATGGAAGCGCAGCTAGTTTACGATGCGAAGCACGATAACCTGACAGGCTTACCAAATCGCAGCTTTTTTATGGAGCGATTATCGCAAGCGATAAAACATATTCGCCGTCATCCTAACGAGCAGTTCTCATTGCTATTTATCGATTTGGATGGCTTTAAACAAATCAATGACACATTAGGCCACTTAGAGGGAGACAGGTTTTTAATTGAAACCTCAACTCGGCTTAAACTGTGTATTCGAGAAAACGATACCTTAGCGCGCTTAGGTGGTGATGAGTTTGTTATTTTATTAGACTCCATCCACCAACATAAAGATGCTGAAGATGTTTGTGAGCGCATTTTACAAACAATTTCAGAACCCTACATATTAGCTCAGCAACAAGTTATTTCAGGTGCCAGTATTGGTGTCGCATTCAGTTGCGCAAATTCATCTGATAATAGTGAGTCTATTTTAAGAAGTGCAGATACTGCTATGTATCAAGCTAAGTCAAAAGGCAAAGGCTGCTACGTCATTTTTGATAGGCAAACTGAATACCACTTTAATCAGCGTATTGAATTGGAACAGGACTTTTTAAATGCGTTAGAGCAAAGCGATATCGTCGTTGAGCTAACCCCTATCGTCTCTTTTAATGACACAGATATCCTTGCTTACGAGCCTATCAGTTATTGGCAACATCCTTCTCAAGGCCTTATAGATAATGAGCGCTTAATCTCTCTCGCCAACCAAACCCAAACCATGATGATGCTAGATGACTATATTTTTAAATATATCGACCAACATTATCAGGCGCTTGCAAATGGAATGGGAGATCGGATCCAAATTCATATCCCGCTTTCAAGCCAACATATTAAGCATAAATATGGTCTGAGAAGCTTAAGAAACACCATAAAGCGCAGTAAGATGTGTGCTTCTAAGCTATGGGTGTTTTTTCATGAAAAATCATTTGTTAAAGACAGCACCCATCATATCAGTGCATTTGAATCACTCTCAGAGCTGGGAATTAACATTGGCATAAATGGATTTGGTACCGGATATAGCTCACTAAGCAGTTTAAGCTTTTTACCTATAAAAGCCCTCAAGCTTGATGCAGATGTCAGCCAGCACTTACTCAATGAAAAACAGCTACAACTAGCAAAAGCCTATCAGCTTATTGCAACAACTCTTGGGTTTGAAATTTACGCAGAAGGTGTGAATACTCTCGAGCAAAAGAGAACGCTAGAATCGTTAGGTTATCACCAGGGACAGGGGCAAGTGTTTTCACTGGCGAATCTCGTCTTAACTCAGCATGTCGAACAAGCCGACATGCATGAGTTAACAAACTAGGTTTACTGCTTAAGTCATACTATTTCTTAAACATATCTCGAATATTGGCGATGTTAGCTTTCGCTGACTGTACTTTTTCTTGCTCAGTTTGCTTAGGTTTGCGATTTTCCCAAATTAAATCATCTTGAGGCAGTTCCATTAAAAATCGGCTTGGTTCGCAGCGCATGGTTTCGCCAAACTGACGACGCTCGCGACACATAGTAAACCACAACTCTTTTTGTGCACGAGTAATGCCTACATAAGCGAGCCTGCGTTCTTCATCGACATTATCTTCATCAATGCTCGACTGATGGGGCAATATGCGTTCCTCAGTCCCCACCATAAACACATAAGGATATTCCAAACCTTTTGATGCATGTAAGGTCATCAGTTGTACTTGATCGCCGCCTTCATCTTCTTGGTTACGCTCCATCATGTCACGGAGCGTTAAGCGGGTAACCACCTCTGGCAGCGTCATTGGCTCATCTAACTCATCACCCTCGAGCATTTCCGTCACCCAGCGATATAACTCAGAAATATTCTTCATTCGCATTTCAGCCGCTTTCGCGCTGGTGCTAGTTTCATAAAGATAATCTTCGTAATTAATTTTACGAATAAGCTGCTTAATCGCATCTACAGGTTCACCGCGAGTCGCAATTTCACCGGTATCGACAATAAATTTGCCAAACTGATACAAAGACGCCATAGCAGCTGGCGCTAAATGATGATTAAGCTCTGCTTGGAATATCGCTTCAAACATCGAGATATGCTTTTGATTAGCATAATTACCTAACCGCTCTAATGTCGCAGGGCCAATGCCGCGCTTAGGCAAGTTAACGACACGTAGAAAAGCATTATCATCATCAGGATTAACCACTAGGCGCAAGTAGGCCATAATGTCTTTGATTTCCGCTCGAGCGAAAAAAGAAGTCCCGCCAGACAACTTATAGGGAATGCGGTTAGTCATCAGTGCACGTTCTAGTAGCCTTGACTGATGGTTACCTCGATACAAGATTGCGTAATCACCAAATTTAGTTTTACCGACAAATTTATGCCTGACGATTTCAGCAACAACTCGTTCAGCTTCTTGCTCTTCATTAGCAGCAAAAAGTACTCTAAGTGGCTCACCATAGGCCAACTCACTAAATAACCTTTTGTCGTAAACATGGGGGTTGTTAGCAATCAAAATATTAGCTGCACGTAAAATACGTTGGCTAGAGCGATAATTCTGTTCTAATTTAATGAGTTTCAATTTAGGAAAATCTTTACCCAGTAACACCAAGTTTTGTGGTTTTGCACCACGCCATGAATAAATTGATTGGTCATCATCGCCTACGACTGTAAATCGAGCGCGATCGCCAACCAAGAGTTTCACTAACTCATATTGGCTGGTATTGGTATCTTGATACTCATCCACCAGCAAGTATTGAAAGCGAGTCTGCCAGCGCGTTCTTACCTCTTCGTTATTACGAAGTAGCAAAGTGGGTAATAAAATCAGATCATCGAAATCTAGCGCGTTATACGCTTTCATGTGTTGGGCATAGCGCTGGTATAATTTAGCAAACAATTGGGTTTGTTCATCACCACCGCGTTTAATTGCTTGGTCAGGTATGACCAAATCCCCTTTCCAGTTTGATATCGCACTGGCAAGCGCTTTGATTAAATCTTTATCTTCTTCAAGCTCATCTTCTGTTAGCTCTTTTAGCAGCGCGAAGGTATCTTGGTCGTCAAATAATGAAAACCCCGCTTTCAAGCCAACAACTTTATGTTCGCGTTTAACGATCTCCAGCCCGAGAGTATGAAAAGTTGAAATCCATAAACCGCGAGCTTCCTTTCGCCCCATCGACTGCGAAACACGCTCTTTCATTTCGCGAGCGGCTTTATTGGTAAAGGTTACTGCGGCGATATTGCGCGCCTTATAACCACACTTCTCAACTAAATATGCAATTTTGTTAATAATTACCCGAGTTTTACCACTGCCTGCCCCTGCTAATACTAAACAAGGTCCAGAAACATAGTGAACGGCATCATTTTGCCCAGGATTTAACTTCATGCTGCGACTTTACCAATATCGAAAATAAACGGATCGCGATCATACCAGAAAGCAGCGATCGACAATGACTAAATTCAAGCTTATCTATATTCGATCAAAAGCGGCATTACTTTCGTATACATATATCAACTCCTACTTAAAACGATATCAAGGTTATCAACTGCACACACCTAGATGATAATTTTGGACATGCTAGTTTGCTCAGGTACAATTAACTCATATATTAGGGCGTGTTGATCTTTGCTGGTTAAATTTTTGTTCGAAATAAAAGCGTTTTAATCGAGGCGAATGAATTGATGCCTAGTCATCTAAGCACCTTTTATTTACAAAGATGCATTCAACAAAGAGTAAAACGCTTTTAGTCGAACCCATCGGGCAGCGTTTGTTGGTCATTTTTACTGCGTTATCGACTTTTTATGTAGAATAACTACACCACAAAGTCTCTGCCTTGTAAAAATGACCAACAACTCGCTGCAAAAACAACCTTGAAAGATCAACAGGCCCTAGACACCTAATTGAATATGGAATTGACGATGATTAATCCAAAGAAACTTGAAGAAGTTGCTAAGCAACTGAGCGAAAACCTACCAAGTGGCGTAAAGCAATTTGCAGGTGAATTTGAAGAACGTTCAAAGCAAGTACTGCAAAGCCAGTTAATGAAATTAGATGTGGTTTCTCGCGAAGAATTTGAAGTACAACAGCACGTGTTATTAAAAACTCGTGAGAAGCTTGAAGCATTACAAGCCCAAGTCGATGAACTAGAAAAGAAGTTTTCATCTGAAGATTGCTGTAAATAGTTAGAAGCTGTTGTTCTTTTCTGATTAAGTTTCGTTCAAAATAAAACAAAAATGGCATCCTAGGATGCCATTTTTTATGTTCAGTTAACGAAGTTAATCTCTAATAAAGTGCTGATTAAATGCTAATTAAGTACTTCATCTAATGCGCGCAAACATAAAGCAACGTTTTCACGACGAGCGGCATACCCCATCAAACCAATACGCCACGCTTTACCTGCTAATGCACCAAGACCAGCGCCAATTTCAAGATTGTAGCTTTCCAGTAATTGCTTTCTGACTAGTGCATCATCTGCACCTTGCGGAATATAAACCGCATTCAGTTGTGGTAAGCGACATGATTCATCAACCACAAAGTTCAAACCAAGTTGTTCAAGACCGCTACGAAGCAGCTGATGCATATCGGCATGACGTTGCCATGCATTTTCTAACCCTTCATTTGCCAGTAATCTTAAAGACTCGTGCAATGCATATAATGCATTCACTGGCGCGGTATGATGATAACTGCGCTTAGCTCCACTATCTTTACTACCCCAATAGCCCATGACTAAGGTTTGATCTAAAAACCAGCTTTGAACTGGTGTCGTGCGCGATTTGATCTTCTCAACGGCTTTCGCTGAAAACGACACAGGTGATATACCCGGCACACATGACAAACATTTTTGACTGCCAGAATAAATAGCATCAATGCCCCACTCGTCAACTCGTAGTTCTACACCACCTAGTGACGTAACTGCATCAACAATGGATAAACAGTCGTGCTGCTGGGCTAAGACACATAAACTTTTAGCATCTGATAAAGCCCCCGTTGAGGTCTCGGCATGTACAAAGGCTAAGAATTTTGCATCAGGGTTCGCTTTTAAAGCAGCTTCAACCGCTTCGACAGAAACAGGCTCGCCCCACTCATTATCAACTACGACGGCTGTAGCACCAACACGCTCAACATTTTGGCGCATGCGCTCGCCAAATACACCATTACGGCACACAATGACTTTTTCACCAGCTTCAACCAAGTTTACAAAACAAGTTTCCATACCAGCACTGCCAGGAGCAGACACAGCTAAGGTCATTTCATTTTCAGTTTGAAACGCATATTGAATTAGCGATTTTAGCTCGTCCATCATGGCGACAAATAATGGGTCTAAATGGCCGATGGTTGGCTTAGCTTGTGCAGCAAGTACTTCAGGGTACACATCTGAAGGACCAGGCCCCATAAGGGTGCGACGTGGTGGCGTAAAAGCTTGAATACTAGGGGGTACAGATAACATCAAAGTCTCCTTGGCTCGAAGTCAATTTGTAATAGCTCAATGAAACCTACATTTCTCGTTATATTTATTGCCACCGAATATTATTTCGTTTGTGGCTATTGCCTCTTTGGGCTCAAATGACAATAACACACAGATAGGTCAAAAGCCGCTATCCACATGAAATTTATTAGCTAAAAAGCCTTTTAAGTACTTATCTCGCCCTAAATAAAAATAGCTTCCCGAAGAAGCTATTCTGATGAGTCAAGATAATGATAAAGGTGAGACTAATGCTGACCTGAGCTTAAAAAGAGCTGATAAGCAGGGCTATGGGTTTCTTCTTGGTACACAAAGCCTAAGTCAGTTAAAAACTGCGCAAAAGCGGCTTCATCGGATGCTGGAACTTCAAAACCTGCCAATACACGACCGAAGGCTGCACCATGGTTGCGATAATGAAATAAACTGATATTCCATTGGCTTTGCAATGTCGTTAAAAACTTAAGCAAGGCACCTGGGTGCTCAGGAAATTCAAAACTAAATAGTCGCTCATCTAATGGCTCTGGCGGTCTACCACCGACCATGTAACGTACATGCAATTTGGCGGTTTCATCTTCGGATAAATCTTGAACCTGAAAATCTTCAGCCTCCAAATTAGTAACGATTTCATCCAATTCCGTTTGACCTTGGCTAATGCGAATACCCGCAAACACCACTGCGCTATCACGGCTACTAAAACGGTAGTTAAACTCCGTCATAGCGCGCTTATTTAGGATCTGGCAAAAACGTAAAAAGCTACCTGGCTTTTCAGGGACCTTTACTGCCAATACCGCTTCTTTTTGCTCGCCAAGTTCACATCGCTCAGATACATAACGAAGGCTATGAAAGTTGACATTGGCGCCACTTAAAATCGCCGCAACTCTCTCACCTTTACCCGCTTCTTTTGGATGTTGTTGAATATACTTTTTAAGTCCAGCAACTGATAAAGCGCCTGCAGGCTCTGAAATCGCGCGGGTATCTTCAAAAATATCTTTTACCGCAGCGCAAATCTCATCGGAAGTCACCGTGACAACTTCATCGACGTAATCTTTCGCAACTCGAAACGGCTCCTCGCCAATACGCTTCACTGCAACGCCATCTGCAAATAAGCCCACTTGCGATAACGTCACTGGCTCGCCTGCCTCCATTGCCGCTTTCAAGCAAGCCGCATCTTCAGGCTCTACCCCAACAATCTTCACTTGTGGCATCACAGCTTTATAATAAGCCGCTATTCCTGCAATTAATCCACCGCCGCCAACAGGCACAAACACAGTGTCGATATCACGTTGCTGCTGAAGCATTTCTTGCGCTATTGTACCTTGGCCCGCGATGACAGCTTCATCATCAAAAGGGGCTATGTAAGTACGGTTTTCAGTTTTGGCTAATTGTTTTGCATGTTCATTAGCTTGATCGAAAGCTTCGCCGAATAACACCACATTGCCACCAAGACGTTTAACCGCATCGATTTTAATTTCCGGTGTGGTACCAGGCATCA
Organism: Shewanella sp. TC10; assembly: GCF_009663145.1. GTDB lineage: Bacteria > Pseudomonadota > Gammaproteobacteria > Enterobacterales > Shewanellaceae > Shewanella. The sequence goes on along the minus strand of NZ_VKHR01000069.1, from coordinate 3,646 downwards.
CAATCACAGCATCAATGCCACGACTGGCCGCCGACATAGCGACGCCTTGGGCATGATTACCCGCAGACGCGCACACCACACCGTCTTTACATTGCTGCGGGGTTAACTGCGCCATGCGGTTGTAGGCACCACGTAATTTAAATGAATGCACTGGCTGCATGTCTTCACGCTTTAAATAGATCTGACTGCCTAAACGGGCAGACAGTTTATTTAAGCTCGACAACGGGGTTACTTTTGCCACGTCGTACACAGATGACAGCAGGGTTTTCTGTAAATACTCTTGCGCTATCGACATATGCTAAATTCCATCAGTATCTTTACTTGTTAATTGCTTATTCTCATTTATGAGATGAAAATAAGATTACCCTTCTAGCTTACTGCGATCGCGTACTGCGCCTTTATCGGCACTGGTTGCCAGTAGAGCATACGCTTTAAGTGCTAATGATACGTAACGCTCACGGCTAACGGGTTTCCAAGCTTGTAGCCCTTTCGCTTCCATTGCTGCTTTACGCGCTGCAAGTTCTTCATCTGAAATGGCTAACTTGATACTACGAGAAGGAATATCAATTTCAATTTGATCGCCATTTTCAACGAGAGCAATGGTGCCACCTGCTGCCGCTTCAGGGGAAATATGACCGATAGATAACCCCGATGTACCACCAGAGAATCTGCCATCTGTGATTAACGCACAGGCTTTACCTAAACCGCGAGATTTAAGATAAGTGGTTGGGTACAACATCTCTTGCATCCCAGGACCACCTTTAGGGCCTTCATAACGAATAACGACTACATCACCAGCAACGACTTCGCCACCTAAAATACCGTCAACTGCATCATCTTGGCTTTCGTATATGCGAGCACTCCCCGTAAAGGTCAGGTTTTCTTCATCAACCCCAGCTGTTTTAACGATACAACCATTGGTAGCCACATTACCTGACAGCACAGCTAGACCGCCTTCTTGGCTAAAGGCATTTTCGCGAGTACGAATACAGCCTTCTTGGCGATCATCATCGACACTGTCCCAGTAGCAATCTTGGCTAAAAGCAGTTTGGGTAGGAATACCTGCAGGCCCTGCGCTGTAAAAACGGCGAACGCTTTCATCTTGGGTTTGCGCAATATCGTACTTTTCGAGTACTGATTTTAAGTTACCGCCATTGTCCGCTGCTACATGTGGCACATCAGTATGTAATAACCCTGCTCTATCAAGCTCACCTAAAATCCCCATCACACCACCAGCACGATGTACGTCTTCCATATGGTATTTAGGTGTAGAAGGTGCCACTTTACATAAATGCGGCACAAGGCGTGACATTCTGTCGATGTCATCCATCGTAAAGTCGACTTCACCTTCTTGAGCTGCTGCGATTAAATGTAAAACCGTGTTTGATGAACCGCCCATGGCGATATCAAGTGCCATTGCATTTTCAAATGATTTGAATGAAGCAACATTACGTGGAAGTACACTGTCATCATCATCACGATAATAACGCGTAGTGATATCCATAATACGACGACCAGCTTCTAAAAACAGGTTACGACGTGCAGCATGAGTCGCCAATAAAGAGCCATTACCTGGAAGCGATAAACCTAATGCTTCTGTTAAACAGTTCATCGAGTTCGCGGTGAACATGCCTGAACACGAACCACATGTTGGACATGCACTTCGCTCAATTTGCTTACTGTCTTCATCACTAACATTAGTATCAGCACCAGCCACCATTGCATCGACTAAATCAAGCTTAATGATTTTATCTGAAAGCTTAGTTTTGCCTGCTTCCATTGGGCCACCAGAAACAAATATCACCGGGATATTAAGGCGCAGCGCGGCCATCAACATGCCTGGTGTAATTTTGTCACAGTTAGATATACACACTAGTGCATCGGCACAGTGGGCATTGACCATGTATTCAACACTGTCCGCAATCAGTTCTCGTGATGGTAAGCTGTAAAGCATACCGCCATGCCCCATTGCGATACCGTCATCAACTGCGATGGTATTAAATTCTTTCGCGATACCGCCTGCTTCTTCAATAGCGCCCGCTACTAATTGGCCCATGTCTTTTAAATGCACATGTCCTGGAACAAACTGAGTAAATGAGTTTGAAACCGCGATAATTGGCTTACCAAAATCCTTTTCTTTTACACCAGTTGCACGCCATAAAGCACGGGCACCCGCCATATTGCGACCTTCGGTACTGGTTGCTGAGCGTAATTTAGGCATTGTCTTTTCCTTCCTTAATCACTCCATTATTCAGTAATGGAATAGGTAAATAGGGTTAATTTATTTGAGTCATTTATTCCGACTCTCAAATATTATGATTATTATTTTCTGCCAGTTTTAATCTGACTTTTTTAGCGGCTCTAGCCAGCCCCATTTATCTTCGGTTTCACCGTTAAACAGGCCAAAAAAGCGGCTTTGAACTTGTTCAGTCACTGGGCCACGCTTACCTGCGCCAACCTCGATGCGATCGACGCTTCTTACAGGCACTATTTCAGCAGCGGTACCTGTCATAAAGATTTCATCTGCAACATATAAAAATTCCCGCGCCATAGCTTCTTCTATTACTTCATAGCCTAAGTCTTTGGCTAGTACCATAATGGTATCGCGAGTGATCCCCTTTAAAATTGCAGCCGTAGCTGGCGGGGTATAAATCTTATTGTTTTTCACTACAAATAAGTTGGCGCCTGCGCCTTCACTCACTAAACCATTGGTGTCCAGTGCAATTCCTTCATCAAAACCATTACGTTTTGCTTCTGTGGATATTTGCAATGAAGATAAGTAATTACCACCTGCTTTTGCCCCAGTCGGAATTGTGTTTGGAGCAAGACGTTGCCAAGAAGTTACTGCCACATCAACACCGGCATCCATACTGTCTTCACCAAGGTATGCACCCCAAGCAAAAGCAGCTACGACCATATCACATTGTGCATCTATTGGCGGGGTGATCCCCATACCAACATCCCCTAAAAATATTAACGGACGGATATAGGCACTAGGTAAGTTGTTACTCATCACTGAGTCATTACACGCTTGCATGACTTGCTCAAAACTATAAGGCACATTCATTCGGTAAATTTTGGCTGAATCAAATAAACGTTGTACATGATCGGTTAACCGAAAACCTGCTGGGCCAAGATGAGTATCGTAAATACGAATACCTTCAAATACTGAGGTGCCGTAATGCATGGCGTGTGTCATTACGTGTACTTTGGCATTCTGCCAAGGCATGATTTCACCATTAAACCAAATGAGTTCTGATTGTGTTGCAGCCATAGTCTTTCCCTCTTGAAAATTGATGAATTAATTAAGCACTTGCCATGGCTGATATTTCTGCCTCTGCTTGCGCTGCAGAGCTTGTAATCACTTGGCAATCAATGACATCAAATAACTTAGTTAACTGATGGGTTAATAGCTCAATCACTCGCTCACTTTGGACATCAAAATTCACTTTCAATGTACTGTCTTCATTTACGGTCATTGTTAACTCTGTGATAGTAAAACCACGATGGCGGGTGACCCGTAATACCCGCTCTAGCACTTCTGGTTGCTGCTTTAGGGTTAATTCAACTGAATGCATCATGTTTGCTTCTCCATTTGATCCATCATGTCACTATTACACGCCCCAGGTGGGACTAWCGGMAKAGC
>NZ_VKHR01000129.1 GCF_009663145.1 Shewanella sp. TC10 | reverse complement strand
TAATAAAGTATCGTCATAAAATGCTCCTGCATTGATGACATCAAGTACATCCATGTACTCGAAACTCAACGAAACAGCTTTCCGAATTTCGTTAATTGCGACAGCGATTAACACCGAATTTGCTTGGTGACAATAGCATTGTGGTCCCACCTGATCCCATCCCGAACTCAGTAGTGAAACGCAATAGCGCCGATGATAGTGTGGGGTCTCCCCATGTGAAAGTAGGTCATTGCCAAGCGCCTAATTAAAGTCTTAAATTACTGATTCGTAATTTTAAGCAAGATCATGCTGATATGGCTCAGTCGGTAGAGCGCATCCTTGGTAAGGATGAGGTCCCCAGTTCGATTCTGGGTATCAGCACCATCTTTAAAACCAGATTTGTCTGGGGACAATAGCATTGTGGTCCCACCTGATCCCATCCCGAACTCAGTAGTGAAACGCAATAGCGCCGATGATAGTGTGGGGTCTCCCCATGTGAAAGTAGGTCATTCCCAGACGCCAAATATCTCTCAAAGAGAGCAAGTAGCCCGCAATCTAGATTGCGGGCTTTTTTGTGTTTGTCATTTGAACGAACGATCTAGCAGCTTATGGAAACAGGTAATGTGGTCGATATTCCCATGTAAAAGTAGGTTATTGCTAGGCGCTAAAGACCTTTCTAAGAGAGCAAGTAGCCCGCAATGTAGATTGCGGGTTTTTTGTGTTTGTCATTTGAACGAACGATCTAGCAGCTTATGGAAACAGGTAATGTGGACGATATTCCCATGTAAAAGTAGGTTATTGCTAGGCGCTAAAGACCTTTCTAAGAGAGCAAGTAGCACGCAAAGAAGATTATGTTTTTTGTTTTTCATTTGAACGAGCTATCTAGTCGCTTATGAGAACAGATAGCATGGGCATTCCCAGACACTAAATATCTCTCAAAGAGAGCAAGTAGCCCCCAATGTAGATTGCGCGCTTTTTGTCTTTGTCATTTGAATGTGCTAACTAGTCGCTTATGCGAATTGATAGTGTGGATGATATGCCCATGTATAAGTAGGTTATTCCCAGACGCCAAATATCTCTCTAAGAGAGCAAGTAGCCCGCAATGTAGATTGTGGTTTTTTTGCGTTTGAGTGTATAGGGGAGGTTATACCTGTGCTTAATTAATTTCTAGATAATAATCATTTGAATCAATATTAACTGTATAAATTAGCATAAGACTTAATCGTTAATTTTTTAGCCTAGCCAGTTATGTTTTTGCTAATGTTCAAATATGTCTTATTTCCTTCCAACGTTTATTTAAAAAGAGGCAGATTGTAGGGGGCATTGTTATTTATTTATCGAGTCGAATGTAATATTTAATATGAACTTAAATCCAGGCTATGAGGCTTTAGATTTCTATACCTTCTATACCTTCTATCTCCTTTTGGACTTGCATCTTGATAAATAAGTAAAAACAAATTTAAGTTTTACCAGTAGATTGGTGAAAGACATCTGTACATAGGTCAACACCAAAAAAAATAATTCGAATAACGTTATAAAAATGGCTGGGTTGGAAAGTCATAAACGGTCAGGATATAACTTAAATGTGGGTAAATCTGGGGATAACTTCTGCGTATCTTGTTGCTAAATGAACATGTTTAATAAAACTGAAATTAATTGAAAAAAGCCCTTGCGGTGTTTCTAAATCTGCCTATAATGCGCATCCACTGACACGGCAGAGCGCAATAGCGAAACACTGAGTCAGGTTGATTTGAGCTGGTGTTAACCACTTCAAATTAACGGCAAAAAGAAGTTTGAAAAAACACTTGACG
>NZ_VKHR01000059.1 GCF_009663145.1 Shewanella sp. TC10 | reverse complement strand
TATGTTGAGTAAGCTMAACATAAGTACGCTTATTGCAGATAATCTGAACTATTACTCCATTTTCAGGTATATACCCATGTTACCTCAAGATGCTTTGTCAGGCGCAATCTCGGATAACAATGCAAGGCGTAAGCTGAGGTAATTGTTGTTCACTTTTCAAAGCTTACAACGTAGCAATGGTTTTCGAAGCAATGGTTTTCGAGCTTGCGCCCCATAGGGCAAGGCAAATAGCACCAATCTGCGTTGTTATAAAATATGCKCTGGCAAAGTGGATAAAGCAGAAGCTGAACCGGTTAAATCAAGCTGTTGTTCTGGCAAAGTGGATAAAGCACAAGCTGAACTTGTTAAAGCTAGCTGTTGCTCTAGCAAAGTGGATAAAGCTGAAGCTGAGCCTGTTAAAGCCAGTTGTTGCTCTAGTAAAGTGGATAAAGCCGATGCTAAGACTGAGAAAACCAGTTGTTGTTCTAGCAAGCCGGATCTCGCTACTGAATCTTCTGAAAGCTGCTGTGAATCCACCAAAGATATGGCGACGGAGCTTAAAAGTGAGTCAGTGTTATCACGAATAAAATCAGGCTTAATGTACGCAGCGACCGATTTAGTTAGAGACACAACCTTATGGCTGTTAGTGGGTTTATTCTTTGCAGCTCTAGTGCAAACATTTGTACCAGGTGACTTCTTGGCTAAATGGGGCGACGGCATTTTAGCTATGTTTGTCATGGTGCTGATTTCTGTACCAATGTACATCTGTGCAACCGCTTCAACGCCTATTGCAGCTGGCTTATTATTAGCGGGAGTTTCGCCTGGCGCTGTGCTGGTATTTATGATGGCTGGTCCAGCAACTAATATCGCGACTTTAGGCGTTGTCACTAAAGAGTTAGGTAAACGTGCCTTGTTTGGCTACTTAGGTGGCGTGTTGGGTGTGGCGTTAAGCTTTGGTGTACTAGTGAATTACCTAGTAGAAAACTTTGGATTTGTGGTGATGCCTCAAATCGGTGAGGAGCATGAATTACTCCCTCACTTTGTCACTACAGGTTCAGGTATTATCTTAGCGATACTGATGGCAAAAGTGATTTACGATAAGTTACCTAAAAAGAGTATGCGAAGAGATTGCTGTTCTTAATGCTTGTATAGGTTGAACTTTAATTACTGAAAATATGCCCACCAATAAAGGCCTGCAAGGGCCTTTTTTGTGCTTGAAAGCTGTTGATTTACATGTCTTAGTGGTTGATACATTTTGTCACTTAGTTTGTGGGTTTATAACCCTCAAGTTAGCATTCAGGTTATATTTGTTAATATCAGCTTTACCTAAACAAGACACAGCTCAAGTTTTCAATTTAAACAATATCAGATTTGTTAAATTTCAGATCTTACGTGATCGGCATCACTCATTTCGATAAATGGAATACCTAATATGCGCGCAAGTACCTATTAGTTGGTATTAAAAATAACGGAGTGATGATGAAACATTTAACGAAATGCAAATTAGCATTTGTTATCGCAGCGGCAGTGGGGATTGCTGGTTGTGGTAGTGACGGTAAAGATGGCAATCCAGGGGAACCAGGTCCAGGACCAACCCCTCCAACGACTGAAACTTCAGAAATTACAAATGTAGATGTGATCCATCATGCAGTTGAAGATGGTCAAGTAACGGTTGAGTTTGGCATTACCAATGAAGACGATATTCGTATCGTTGGTTTAGAAGATGCTGAGCTATATCTTGCCGCTTTAACAGAGCAAGGTATCAAGCGTAGTAATAGCAGCGATGAAAATCCTGTTGGCGGCGCAGCAAAAGCAAGTGACGAAGGTGCTTCGTTAACTGAGCTTGAAAATGGCAACTATGAGTTTATTGCACCAATGGCTGCAGTAACTGCTGGCACTGAAGGCATTATTCGTTTCCAAGTTGGCGGTGGTGAAATCGCAACATCTGATTACATCGTTATTGATAAGCCAGTTGCAGCAATGACAACTTCAACAGAAGCTTGTTATACCTGTCACGTTGATTACTCAACCTCAAGTTTCAGACATCCATCGCGTGTAGCAGTTGATTTAGAAGGCGAAACTGATTTTGTTGCTGGTTGTATGACTTGTCACGGTCACGTTACTCGTGATGATGGCGGTTCTAACACTCATTTTCAAAACATCGGCCATATCAATCACCAAGGTTTTGAAACTGGTTTTGAAGTATCTAACTGTACAACTTGTCACGTAGACCCGATTACTACTGTTTATGACCTGCAGACTTGTATTGATTGTCATGATGCAGCAGATGTTGCAAACACTGAAGTTGAAGCGACATTTAATAGCTTTAACCAAACTGGTGATGACTGGCGTCAATTCCACACTGTAATGACTGAACGTAAAGAACTGAAGGAAGAGCATGTTGTTTCAGCATCAGCTCCTTACTTTGTTCAAGGCGAAGAGTCAGGAGAGTGGTGTAGCGATGTATCTCTTCACGATGCTGAAGAAAATCAACTTAATTTAGGTGAGCTAGTGGATGCAGGTACTGTTTCTGTATCTAGCTACTTACATGGTTACTACGAAGCTTCAATCACTGGTCGCGCTGCGTCTATGAGCGTTTCTACATCAGGTGAGAGCATTGCTTTATGTGGCACTTTAGATGAAAACTTCGCGGGTTCTGAGTTATTTGCTTCTGCACGTATTACGTTTGATGGCTTAGTGAGCATGACTGCTCATTCAGATATCGTCAGTGCTGAAGGCGCGTTCGTAAATGAATTTGATCGTCGTCATAGCGTTACTGCTGACAGCTGTACTTCATGTCATAACTCTGAAGGCGATTACCATAAAGGTGGCACTTTTGATGAAGGTGGCATTGGTTGTATAGCTTGTCATAACAATGGCCAAGATCGTAATGCTAAAAGCTCAGCACCAGGCTTTGGACCTATGGTTCATAGCATGCACTGGGGTGAAGGTAGCGATGCTGTAACTGGCGAGCCAAATTCAGCAACTAAGCTAAATGCTGAAAACTGTGTTGCTTGTCATGCTGATGGTATCGATTTATACGAAGTGCCAAATGCTTACATTAAGTCTAAAGCATTCAATGGCGGTGAAGATGGTGTGATGACTTCTCCTGTTATGGCAAACTGCTTTGCTTGTCATAATGATGAGAAAGCACAAAGCCACATGGAACAAAATGGTGGTGAGCTAAACGTACCGGTTACTGCTGATTGGCATACTCAACCTACATCAGAATCTTGTGCAACTTGTCATGCTGAAGGTAAGTCTTTCGGTATCGAAAAATTCCACGTTTTTGAGCGTTAAATAGTCATCAACATAAACTGGTAGAGTTAGCTTAAATCATTACTAACTCAAAGGTTTGATGTTTTAATTAAAAAGCCACTAGTAATAGTGGCTTTTTTATATTCTGAATTTGGGATGATTAACACAAGATTATATATTGCATTCAATTATAATTAAAAATCATCTGATACATACAGTTACACTAGTAATTGATTATTTTTGACGCTTCAACCTTAAAATAACCTTAACTCATTATTAACCCTGTCTATACTTAGTATGTTTAACCGTAAGGCGAACCTTAAATTTTAATGTAAAGGCTTGAAAATGAAGGTTTTAAAAATGTTAATCATTTTTAAGATTTTAAAAGCTCTATAAAAACAATAACTTAAGCTTTTGTTAAATTTGTTTTTTATTATATAAGAATGTGTTGATTAAGATCTGGTTCAAAGTTCTATCATAAAGGCGATAAAATATACGTCTTGTCATGGCGCATGTGATTCTAGTCACTATTTAACAATACAGAAAAGTCTAATATTAAAAACGGGTTATACCTACAAAGTAGTATCAAATACATTTGGAGTGATGATGAAAAACTTAACGAAATGCAAATTAGCTTTCGTTGTTGCAGCAGCAATGGGGATTGCAGGCTGTGGTAGCGATGGTAAAGACGGCGAAGATGGCGCACCAGGTGAACCAGGTCCAGGACCGACTCCACCAGTAGTAGAAGCTTCTGAAGTGACTAATGTAGAATTTATTTCACATTTGGTTGAAGAAGGTCAAGTGACACTTGAGTTTGTGATTACAGATGAAGATGACGCATTAATCAATGGCCTTGAAAATGCTGCAGTATATTTAGCTGCAAAAACTGACCATGGCATTCAACGTTCTCGTGATGGCTCAGTTGGTGGCAGTGCATCTGCAAGCGATGAAGGTGCAACGTTAACTATGCTTGACGATGGTCACTACGAATTTGTCGCGCCAATGGCAGCTGTGCAAGCTGATACTGAAGGGCTAATTCGTTTACAAGTAGGTGGCGGAGATAACATCGCTTCTTCACCTTACATTATTGTAAACAAACCAGAGATGACTCACACAACAACAACTGAAACCTGTTATTCATGTCACGTTGATTACGCGACTTCAGATATCAGACATAGCGGTTATGTTGCTTTAAATACTGATGGCGAAGTAGATTTCGTTGGCGGTTGTATGGTTTGTCATAACAACGTAGCACGTGATGTCGATTCTGAAGGAAACTCTTTAGATACTGGCGGATATGCTAAAGCGACTATGCAGAAACTAGGTCACATCAATCACCAGAAGTTTGAAAAAGACTTTACACCAACTAACTGTTATACCTGTCACGCTGAGCCAGTGATCAACACTAGCATCGCGGGTAACGGTTGTAGTGATTGTCATAGTTCAGATTCTGCAGCAGCGGCAATTGTTCAAGCAAACAGTGATTTTGATGCACGTGCATTCCATGCACAGTCAGCACTCATTGGCCTTGAAGAGCGTCAAACAATTCGTGCAGAGCATTCAACAACATTATCAGCTATTTACCAAAATGCTGCTGGTGATTACTGTACAGATCTGAGCCTATACAAAGGTGAAGAAATGTTGAATATCGAAGCGCTATACACAGACGGTACATTAAGCTACGCAAGTAGTTATATTCATGGCTATCACAATGAATCTCTTGTCGGTCGTGAGTCTCGTACATACGAAGAGAGCTACAATGCAGATGGTTCTAAAACCATGTGTCACACAACGCTAGATCTTAACACTCCACAAATCATGGCAAGTTCTCGCTTGACCTTTAAAGGTGGAAACTGGATCGATGACGATAGCAAATACGGTGTTTCATTCACTAGCTACTCGCCAGTAACTGAGCTTGCTGATTTATCACAAGAAACAGAATACGATCGTCGTCATGCTGTGACTACTGATAGCTGTACTACTTGTCACAACAACGAAACTAACTACCACAAAAACGGTAGCTATGTTGAAGGTGGCTTAGATTGTGTTGCTTGTCATAACAATGGTCAAGACCGTAGTGCTAAGAACTCTGCACCAGGCTTCGGACCTATGGTTCACAGCATGCACTGGGGTATCGGTAATGAGCTTTCTGGTGCTAAACAAGATGAAGATGGTAACAACGTACCAAATTCAGCAGACAGCTTAAACGCTGATAACTGTGTATCTTGTCACGCTGAAGGTATCTCACTAGCAGAAATCCCTAACCAGTACATGCTTTCTAAAGCATTTAATGGCGGAACTTCTGGTGTGATGACTAGCCCAGTAACAGCTAACTGTTATGCTTGTCACGACAGTGCGTCAGCGCTAAGCCACATGGAACAAAATGGCGGTGAGCTAAATGTTCCTGCTGCAGCTGGTACTTGGTACACTGAAGGTACTGCTGAATCTTGTGCAACATGTCATGACACCGGTAAGTCATTCGGTATCGACAAGTTCCATAACTTCGAGCGTTAATTTAGCCTGCTAAATGAATGGGTAAGGTTATTGACCCTGCAAGGTTTTCTTAACCCGTTTATGCAATAGCAACATTAACTTAAAAAGCCACTCTTCATGAGTGGCTTTTTTATTGCTTATTTTAATTCCCCAATTAATTTCAAATGCAGAACAGTTATTTATTGAGATGAGGTTTTTCAGAATATGAAATAAGCTTTGAACTATAGAAATCTAACATGATGAAAAATAGCAATTTATGTGAATTACATTAGTTTGCGCCTGTAGCTTTTTTGAGTGAGGCTGGTTTGTGTTTTGTTGTAAATGTTAACTGCTAGGCATCATTGTATTTATTTAGATCTAAATCAAACTTCTGCCAGAAAGACCCCTTTTTAAGCTTAATTTAAGATTGGCTGTGACCATTATCACTATTTCAGGAAATAGAAACGTCTAGTATAAAAATGAGGCGTACCTAAAAAGTAGTAAAACAAGAAAATCGGAGTGATGATGATGAAGCATTTAACAAAAAGAAGATTAGCTTTCTTTGTCGCAGCCGCAATGGGGATTGCAGGTTGTGCTGATGATGGTAAAGACGGAGCAGATGGTGAAGATGGCGCACCTGGAGAACCAGGCACGAGTCCTACACCGCCAGTAGTAGAAGTTTCTGAATCTACTGATATCAATTATATCAGCCATATGATTGAAGAAGGCCAAGTGGTAGTTGAATTCAATGCTACCGATGAAGATGGACTGATTATTAATGGTCTTGAAGAGGTTGGCGTATCTATGTACCTCGCCGCAGTAACTGACAAAGGCATGCAACGCGCTCGTGATGGCAGTGTTGGTGGCTCGGCAGACCTTGAGACCGAAGGAGCAACGTTAACGCTGCTTGATAACGGCAATTATGAGTTTGTTGCGCCAATGGCAGCGGTTCAAGCAGATACTGATGCTATTGTTCGTTTGACTATTGGTGATTTAAGACGTGATCCAGGTCCAATTGCAGCAGCAGGTCTACTTCTACAAAAACCTGAAACAACAGTTCATACTTCGACGACTGAAACATGTTATTCATGTCACGTTGATTTTGCGACTTCAGATATTCGCCATAACTACTATGTGTTAGAAGATGTAGATGGCAATGTTGATTTTGTCGGCAGCTGTTTAGTTTGTCATAACAACGTAGCACGTGATGTCGATGAAAATGGTGAGTCTTTAGATACAGGTGGTTATGCTAAGCTAACTATGCAAGCTATGGGTCATATCAATCACCAAAAATTTGAAAAAGATTTCACCCCAACTAACTGTTACACCTGTCACGCAGAACCTGTGATTAATACAAGCATTGCAGGTAATGGTTGTAGTGACTGTCATGGTAATGGTGAGTCAGGCATTATCGTACCGGCTGACGGATTCGATGCGCGTGCTTTCCATGCTGAATCATCTTCTATTGGTTTAGTTGAGCGTGAAGAAATTCGTGCTAATCATTACACCACAACAAGTGCACCATACTTTAATCCAACTATGGATGAGTGGATTGACCACAAAGACGTCGCATGGACTCAAGGTTACTGTGTTGATATCGCATTATTTGATAACTCAGGTGAAACACCTGTGCAATTAAATATTGGTGAAATGTATGAAGCCCATGAAGTGACTTATGGTGGTGCTTACATCAACAACTACCACAATGATTCTATTGTGGCTCGTGTGATTTCTCATGGCGCAGAAGGTTACATTGAAAATGAAGATGGTTCTCGCTCTGTTTGTTACGGCGAGCTAACAGATGGCTTTGAAGATGCTAACTTGTCAGCAAGTTCACGTATCACTATCGCAGATACTAACTGGGAAGACAGTGATGGTGAATTCGGCGTATCTTTCACTGGTTACAGTGAAGTCGTTGACCCAATTAACTTTGAAAAAGTACAAGATTGGGGGCGTCGTCACGCAGTAACTGAAGATAGCTGTACGACTTGTCACAACAACGATACTAACTACCATAAAAATGGTGGATACCGTGATGGTGGCTTAGATTGTGTTGCGTGTCATAACAACGGCCAAGATCGTAAAGGTGCTTTATCAGCTCCAGGCTTCGGACCTATGGTTCATAGCATGCACTGGGGTATCGGTAATGCGCTTTCAGGTGCTAAGACTGATGAAGAGACTGGTGAGAATGTAGTTAACTCTGCAGCAAGCTTGAATGCTGATAACTGTGTGTCTTGTCATGCTGATGGTGTAAGCCTAGCTGATGTACCTAATCAATATATGCTTTCAAAAGCGTTTAACAATGGTGATGCAGGCGTAATGACTAGCCCAATCACTGCAAACTGTTTTGCATGTCATGATTCAGATTCAGCATTGAACCATATGGAACAAAATGGTGGTGAATTTAACGTTCCAACTACCGATAAATGGTTCACTGAAGGAACTGCAGAGTCTTGTGCAACGTGTCATGATACTGGTAAGTCTTTCGGTATCGACATGTACCACAACTTTGAACGTTAAGCTAAGTCTGTAAGAGTAAGTTTAAAACGTAAAAGTAAATAGGTTTCTGCAGCTCTCCCCTGCAACCGGGCTGCAGAATCCTTTAGAAAAGCCACTATTGAATAAATAGTGGCTTTTTCTTTATTTGTCGTTAGAGAGTTGCTCAGATTTTTATTTATAAACTATTGAGGTCATTGGCTAAATAGTCTGCCATTTATTCAATTTGATACACTTGCTTAAAAAGTAGGCTAGCTATTTAGTTATTGAATTTTTGATACTTTAAATCTAGATAAGCCCATTCTGAACTCATTCAAATATCTAATATAAAGGCTGTTTTCAACGCTTTTACCACCAAATTTTCGTGAACTTAGTCACTCCAGCCAAAGACTGAAATCCCTACTATGCAGTCTAGGTTTTACCTACAAAGTAGTATTTAAACTATTCGGAGTGATGATGAAACATTTTACGAAACGCAGATTAGCCTTTGTTGTTGCAGCTGCAATGGGGATTGCAGGTTGTGCTGATGATGGCAAAGACGGAGCAGACGGTGAAGATGGTGCACCTGGCCCAGGACCTAATCCACCAGTGACTGAAGTTGCTGAAGTGACACATGTGAATGTGATAGCTCATGCCATTGAAGAGGGCCAAGTTCGCTACGAATTTGAAGTCACTAACGAGGATGGTGTGTTAGTTGATGGCTTGATGAAAGCAGAAGCCAAATTTGCTGAATTAACAGATAAAGGTATCGTGTTAAATCGCGATGGTAAAATCGGAGGTTACACTGATACCACCAAAGAAGACGGCGCAGAATTAACAGCGTTAGGTAATGGACATTATGAGCTAATTGCGCCGATGCCAGCTGTTACTGCTGCATCTGAAGGGATTGTTTGGTTACGTGTTGGTGGCGGTGAGTCTGAAATTGCTCGTTCAGCTGCGATTGTGGTTGATAAGCCTGAAATGATTCATACAACGACCACTGAAACTTGTTATAGCTGTCATGTTGATTACGCGACTTCGAGTATGAAACATCCTTCATACACTGCTATTAATCTTGATGGTGATGCTGATTTTGTTGCAGGTTGTTTAGTGTGCCATAACAATGTGTCTCGCGCTGAAGAAGACGGTGGTTATGCTACTAATACACTGCAAAAGATTGGCCACGTTAATCACCAGAAATTCGAACAAGATTTCGCGCCAACTAACTGTTATACCTGTCATGCTGAGCCTGTAATCAACACCAGTATTGCAGGTAACGGTTGTACCGATTGTCATACTGTCGATTCTGCCACCTCAATTATTGTGCCTAACTCAGATTTTGATGCGCGCGCTTTCCATGCACAGGCTACAAATATTGGCTTAGCAGAAAGACAAGCTGCAAGAGCCGAGCACTCTACAGTGCTTTCAGACATCTATGTGAATGACTTAGGTGAATACTGTACAGATCTTAGCCTTTATCAAGGCGAAACTATGCTAGATATTGAACCTTTGTATGCTGATGGAACAGTAAGCTATGCAGGTGGTTATATGCATGGATATAACAATAAGTCTATTGTTGGCCGTGAAACAAACTCGTATGCAACGAGCTTCAAAGGTGATGGTTCTAAAACCATGTGTTATGACGCATCAAGTTTTGCTATTAATGCCGCACAAATTATGGCGAGCTCACGATTAACATTCGCTCATGGTGATGACCCATCATATGACGGTGTTACTTTCACAAGTTACTCACCAGTATTCAGAATTGCTGATTCAGTAGTGACTGATTATGATCGTCGCCATGCTGTCACAGCTGATAGTTGTAGTACGTGTCACAATGATGAGACTAACTATCACAAAAATGGTGGTTACAGCCAAGGTGGTTACGATTGTGTCGCCTGTCATAACAATGGCCAAAACAGAATGAGCTCTCGACACATTAGTCTTGAAGGTTCTGAATTTGCTAGTCAGCAAGCAAGAATAGATGCTGGCTACACTGTCAATGCATCATATGGCGGTGAAGGTTGGATGGCGAAGAGTGGTCCAGCGTTTGGTCCAATGATCCATGCAATGCATTGGGGCGCTTCGCAAACAATTGTAGGTTCCGATGAAGATGGCTATCTGTATAATTCATCAGCTGAACTCAATGCTGAAAACTGTGTATCTTGTCATGCTGAAGGTATTGATTTATATGCAATACCTAACCAATACATGCGTGCTAAAACTTTAGGCGTCAATGAAGAAGGCGGCCCAGATACTAACATAATGGCGAGCCCAATTACGGCTAACTGTTATGCCTGTCATGATTCAGCTTCTGCATTGCACCATATGGAACAAAATGGTGGTGAAATTGACGCTAAGGTAGATGAAGTGCCAGTTTGGTATGAAGCAGTGCCACAAGAATCTTGTGCAACTTGTCATGCAGAAGGTAAGTCGTTCGGTATCGATAAGTTCCACGTATTTGAGCGTTAATATCACTTAATACATTATCAAGTAGCGATTCATCGCTCCACAAGGATGTAGATATAACCCAAATGATTAAGTGAGAAAGCAAAGGGAGCCACATGGCTCCCTTTTTCGTTTTATGAGCAACTGAGTTCACTTAATTACTGTTTATTTGAATTTTTGTAACCCAAGAAGAACAATATACTGAATGACAATTTGATGACGTTTTTAAGTCATTATTACTGCAGTTTAAAGAAGAAGTTGCGATAGATATCTTGCTGCTCTGTGAAAAACTGGATAAAGATGAAGTTGATGCTGTAGGGATGGCTAGATAAATAATAAACCCACATATCTATTGATAATGTGGGTTTATATTTAGCTGATGTTATTGATAATCAATCGACTTAGTAAGATAAAATCGATGTATTTACAATGTGATAGAATCTATTTAGCAAAGATGATATTCAGTTTGTCCGCTAAGCGAATACCAGCTTGTTGCAAACGTAATTCAACTGTTGGCGTGTGGTCAAAAATATATTGCCAACGTAAATCTGGTTGACCGTCGCGATTTTTCTCTAGGTTATACGTGGCTTCACGTAGCTCTTTTGACTCATTTGCCCAGTCATAATAGCTCTTACCTACCCAGCTTTTAATGTCTTTATCCGAGATACGCTCAATGAATTTGGTATATTCGGTGTAGCTCAGCTGTTTATGATCAACAATCTTGCTATCCCATACTGTATGCAAGTTAGTGTCATCACCAAACCATTTCAGTTTTACTTTATTACCGCCGTGGTCGTGGCTATGGCCAACATGCAATGGTTGGTGAATGTCACCGACGAAATGGACATAAAAAGCTAACGCATCGCGCTTTTCTTTATCGCTGACCTTTGGATCTTTTAACACCTTTTCAAATCGCTTCAGGCTTTCAATGATATCGCCATTAGGGTTTCTTTCTACTGTTTCCCAAGTTTCATCATCAGCGATAGACACATAGTGCCAAGGGGATGCGTGATGCCAATTTTTATCAGAGCGAATTTCATCTGGCCAAGTCGACATCTGCGCTAATGATTCACCTTGAGTGATTTGCTGGATTTTTTCTTGCGCAGTAGATGAAAGGTTATTTTGTGCTAACTCACCAATAATGCGGTGGCCATTCTGCCCCCAAGCATGAACAGGCTGGCTAATAAGGCTTGTGAGTGCAACAGATGCACCCAATAAAATTACTGCTGGTTTCATTATTATTCCTTTGTCGATTCAGCCACTTTGACTCTTCGCGTGATGTGATCAAACCGATGGATTTGAAAATTTTTATAGTATCTTTTTTTTATTAATTTTTTGTGACAACACAGGCTCCAGCCCAATAGCTGTAAGGGTTTGGTTAAAAGTGTGAAACAAAGATGACATGATTACTGTGATAGTTGTTAGAAAATAGTTTAATAATGACATGATTTTGAAACAAATTGGTTATAAAATCCGCCCTGAAGTTTTTACTCTACAGCTTCATATTAAAAGCTAGATTAACTAGTAAACAAATTAAAATATAAAAATATTTCAGGGGTCTGAAAATGTTAAACAATAAAATCAGTCGCTTAGCGCTAGCGACTTGCTTTGCTATGGGTGTTTCTCTACCAGCCATGGCTGCAGATACTGCATCAAACATCCGAGGCCAGATTGTTGGTCCTCAAGGAAATGCTGTAACAGATGCAACAATCACCATCATCCATGAACCAACAGGTACTGTAACAGAGGTGTCAGTAGGCGCTGATGGTCTGTTCGCTGCTCGTGGTTTACGTGTTGGTGGTCCATACATCATCAAAGTAGATTCAGATGAATTTGCGGATGATTTAGAACAAGATTTATATCTAAATGTTGGTGAAACCTTACGCTATAACCGTACATTACAATCAGCAGCTGATATGGAACGTATCGGTGTTGTAGGTAATGCTAACTACTTCCGCAGTGCAGGTGGTAATAGTGACTTCGGTGCTAAAGATATCGCAAATGCTCCTGGCATTAACCGTGATTTAAAAGATGTCTTACGTCAAAACCCAATGGCAGTAGTAGGGACTGATGGCGTTTCAATGAGTGTTGCGGGTATTAACCCACGTTTTAACACATTCGTTGTTGATGGTGTTTCTCAAAACGATGATTTCGGTCTTAACTCAAATGGTTACCCAACTCAGCGTTCACCAATCTCAATTGACGCGGTTGAAAGTGTTGCATTAAACACGTCTCCTTTCTCTGCTCGTTCTGGTGGTTTCTCTGGCGCACAGGTTAACGTAGTCACTAAATCAGGTACTAATGAATTAGAAGGTACCGTTTTTTGGGAAACGACTAACGACAGCATGGCTGGCGACGGTAAAGACCAAGAAACAGGCGATAAATTAGAGCAAGACTTTGAAGAAACTACTTTTGGTGGCACGGTTGGTTTCCCACTGATTAAAGACACTTTATTCTTCTTTGGTTCATATGAAAACTACGATGCGCCACAAGCTGCAGAGTGGGGCCCAGCTGGTGCAGGTTTTGCTAATGATTCACGTGTTACTTCAGCAGAAATGGACCAAATTAACAGCATTGCTAATAGTGTTTATGGCCTAGATAACCTAGGTACTTACAGTGCTACTCCACAAGAAAAAGATGAAAAAATCTTAGCTAAATTAGATTGGAACATTAATGACGAACACCGTGCTTCTTTTACTTACCAGAGCACTGTGGGTAACCAAACTAATAAAGTATCTGATGATGAATCTTCATTAAATTTATCAAGCTACTGGTACGATAAAGAAGAAGAGTTAGAATCATACGCAGCGACTGTATACAGTGACTGGACTGATTCATTTACTACAGAAATCAAAGTTGCTTATAAAGATACGACAAGTAATTCTAACCCAGTTGAAAACATCGGTATTGGCCAAGTCAATGTTCGTACTGAAAATGGCGATGTTAACTTCGGTACTGAACGCTCACGTCAGTCAAATGAATTAAACAACCAAAACTTAGAGTTACGTTTTGTTGGTGATTATTACTTAGATGAGCATAATATTGGCTTTGGTTTCCAGTACAATAGCATTGAAGTATTTAACTTATTCGCTCAAGACACTATGGGTTCTTGGGATTTCGATTCAATTGCTGATTTTGAAAATGGTATCGTTGACCGTTTCCGTTATCAAAATGCTGAATCAGGCAATGCTAATGATGTTGCAGCTAGCTTCAACATGGATACGTTAGCACTGTTCGTTGAAGATACTTGGGAAATCAATTCAGATTTAGAAATGACATACGGTATTCGCTACGAAACCATCAGCATGTCAGATTCTCCAGCATTAAACCAAAACTTCGTTGATCGTTATGGCTTTGCTAATAATGGCACAATGGACGGCAAAGACATTTTCTTACCACGTGTTGGCTTAACTTACGTTCTATCTGATGATGTGACTATTCGTGGTGGCGTTGGCCGTTACAGTGGTGGTTACCCAACAGTTTGGATGTCTAACAGCTTCTCAAACGATGGTAACAGCTTATTAAGCTACAACGATGGTTGGAATGACGCTTGGGGAACACCTGACTTTGGTGATGTACCAAGTGGCGCACAAGATGGTTTAGTGGGCGGAGATGGTAACACTAACTCATTAGATCCTAACTTTGAGCTTCCTTCAGATTGGCGTGCAAGCATCGGTTTTGACAGTACTTGGGACTTCGGTGCCTTAGGTCAAGATTGGTTCTTCGGTGGTGAGTTCTTATACATTCAAAAAGAAAATGATGTTGCTTGGGTTGATTTGGCTCGTCGCGAATTAAAAACTGACTCAACAGGCCGTGTGATTTATGAAACATGGGATCCATTAGCTAACAATGGTGCTGGTGGAAACACTGAACGTTACGATCTAATGCTAACTAATGCAGAAGAAGACGGTAAGAGCCAAACGTTAAGTTTCAGCTTACAGAAAAACTGGGACATGGGTCTTAACATGCGTCTAGGTTACGCATTTAACTCAGTAGATGAAGGTAACCAAGGTTCATCTTCAACTGCAACGTCTAACTACCAATACACTTCTGTGGGTGCAGATCGTAACGGAACGACTATTGGTCCTGGTTACTATGAAACACCACATCGTTTCACTGCAAGCCTAGGCTATGATGTTGAATTCATCGCAGGTTATAACTCTAGCTTCAACATGTTCTATGAAGCACGCGAAGGTCGCCCAATGACTTGGGTACTAGGTTCGCATAATGACCGTGGTTTCGGTGACCAAGGTTCATTTGCTTACTCAGATTCTTACCTTCCATACATCCCAACAGGTGCAGACGATGCCAATGTTGAGTATGCAGGCGGTTTAACCTATGAAGAGTTTAAAGCAGCGATTGATGAAATTGGTTTAGGTAAATATGCTGGTGGTATCGCAGGTAAAGGTTCTGATAACCAACCTTGGGTTCACCAGTTAGATTTCCGTTTCACTCAAGAATTACCTGGTTTCCTAGAAGACCATAAAGGTATCTTATACTTTGACGTGAAAAACGTGCTTAACCTAATGAATGATGATTGGGGTGTTGTTGAGTATCAATCATTTGGTAGCAAAATCTTAGTTGACCATAACTACAACCCAGATACGGGTGTTTACACTTATTCTGTACCTTATGGTCAAGATGGTATCGAAACAGCTAACCAAAATACTTATGACATCAATAAGTCAGCTTGGCAGTTAAAAGTAGGTGTTAAATACAAGTTCTAAATTGAGCTAATTTAACCAATAAAATACCGAGCTTAGGCTCGGTATTTTTTTGCCTATCAATCAATGTTGTTAAAGGTTAGTGGGTTAGTTGTTTTTTATTTGTTTATTTTTTAAGGTTTATTTGTTTGTTGTTTGAGGGGTGTTTGTTTGTTTTTTTGAAGTGTAAAAATACTTTTTAACCGCATTAATCTGCTTTTTGTTGCCTCATTTTTTTAAGAAATCATACTCATCTCACAAGATTAATATTAGTTAACCTAGGCCTCATCAGGCTTTTAGCCACATGCCGTTATCTCAGTGATGGTAAATTCGTTATGTTAATGAACTCTTTGTAAATAGATGTTCTTTTCTATTGATGCGTTTTGCTACAAATATGCAATGGCACTGAAATATATGCTCAATAGCATCCGCCCTGAAGTTTTCACTCTACAGCTTCAAATAAAGCTAGAACAATTAGGGCCTGTTGATCTTTCAAGGTTGTTTTTGCAGCGAATTGTTGGCCATTTATACAAGGCAGAGACTTTGTGGTGTAGTTATTCTACATAAAAAGTCGATAACACAGTAAAAATGGCCAATAAACGCTGCCCAAAGGGTTCGACTAAAAGCGTTTTACTCTTTGTTGGATGAATTTTGCTTAGATGACTAGGCATCAACTCATCCGCCTCGATTAAAACGCTTTTATTTCGAACAAAACTTAACCAGCAAAGAACAACAGGCCCTAGCTAAATTATAAAAATTTTCAGGGGTCAGATAATGTTTAACCATAAAATTAGTCGCTTAGCGCTAGCGACTTGCTTTGCTTTAGGTGTCGTATCTTTACCAGCTACAGCATCGCAAACTGCATCAAATATTCGAGGTCACATTGTTGGCCCAATGGGTAATGCAGTTACCGATGCAATGATTACTATTATTCATGAACCAACAGGTACAGTAACAGAAGTGCCTGTTGGCTCTGACGGTCAGTTCTCTGCCCGTGGTTTACGTGTTGGTGGACCCTATATCATTAAAGTAGGTTCTGATGAATTTGCTGATGATGTTGAGCAAGGTTTATTTTTAAATGTAGGCGAAACGTTACGCTTTAACCGCGAATTAAAATCTGCAGCTGATATCGAGCGTATTGGTGTTGTAGGCAGCGCCAATCACTTCCAAAGCGCGGGAGGCAACAGTGAGTTTAGCGCTAACGATATTGCTAATGCCCCGGGTATTAGCCGTGACTTAAAAGATGTATTACGTCAAAACCCAATGGCAGTAGTGGGTAACGATGGTATTTCAATGAGCGTTGCGGGTATTAACCCACGCTTTAATACCTTTGTTGTCGACGGTGTATCACAAAACGATGATTTTGGTCTTAACTCTAACGGCTACCCAACTCAGCGTTCACCAATTTCGATTGATGCAGTTGAAAGTGTGGCATTAAACACCTCACCATTTACTGCCCGAAGTGGTGGCTTTTCAGGTGCGCAAGTTAATGCAGTAACTAAGTCAGGTACCAACGAACTTTCAGGCACCATGTTTTGGGAAACCACCAATGACAGCATGGCGGGTGACGGTACACATCAAGTCACAGGTGAAGCGCTTAAGCAAGATTTTGAAGAGACGACTTTCGGTGGCACGATTGGCTTTCCTCTGATTAAAGATAAGTTATTTTTCTTTGGTTCGTATGAGAACTTTGATGCGCCACAAGCTGCAGAGTGGGGCCCAGCTGGTGCTGGTTTCCCGAATGACTCTAACGTGACTATGGATGAACTAAAGCTAATTAATGAAATTGCTAATGACGTTTATGGTCTTAGTAATATTGGTGGTTACAATTCAACGCCACAAGAAAAAGATGAAAAAATCTTAGCTAAGTTAGATTGGAACATCAATGATGACCACCGTGCATCATTAACCTATCAAAAAACGGTTGGTAATATGACTAACCGTGTATCTGACACAGCTAGCAGCTTAAACTTATCAAGCTACTGGTATGATAAAGAAGAAGATTTTGAGTCGTATGCGGCAATTGTTTACAGCGACTGGAGTCATGACTTTACCACTGAATTTAAAGTTGCATACAAAGACACAGTAAGTAGCTCAAACCCTGTAGATAACTTAGGTATAGGCCAAGTTGGTATTAAAACTGACAACGGCTATGTCAATTTTGGTACTGAGCGTTCGCGTCAGTCAAATGAGTTGGATAACCAAAACTTAGAAGTGCGTTTTGTCGGTGATTACTACCTTGATGAGCATAAAATTGGTTTCGGTTTCCAATACAACAGCGTTGACGTATTTAACTTGTTCGCTCAAGACACCATGGGTTCTTGGGACTTTGATTCAATTGAAGATTTCAGAAATGGTGTAGTAGATCGCTTCCGTTATCAAAATGCGTTATCGGGCAACCCTGATGATGTTGCTGCTCAGTTCAATATGGAAACCTTAGCACTATTCCTAGAAGATACTTGGGATATTAGCTATGACTTAGAAATGACCTTTGGTATGCGTTACGAAAGGATCATGATGTCAGACTCGCCAGAGCTAAATGATAACTTCGTTGAACGTTACGGCTTCGGTAATAACGGCACTATGGATGGCCTAGATATTTGGTTACCTCGTGTTGGTTTAACTTACGTATTAAGTGATGATGTGACACTGCGTGGTGGTGTTGGTCGCTATAGCGGTGGTTATCCAACGGTTTGGATGTCTAATAGCTTCTCAAATGACGGAAATCGCTTACTGAGCTACAACGATGGTTGGAATGATGCTTGGGGAACACCTGACTTTGGTAATGTACCAGGTGGTGCACAAGGTGGCTTAGTTGGCGGAGACGGTAACGTTAATGCATTAGATCCAAACTTTGAGTTACCTTCAGATTGGCGTGTGAGCGTTGGTTTTGACAGTACTTGGGACTTTGGTGCATTAGGTCAAGATTGGTTCTTTGGTGGTGAGTTCTTATATATCCAAAAAGAGAATGATGTAGCTTGGGTTGATTTATCACGCCGTAAAGTTAAAACCGATGATACAGGTCGCGTGGTGTATGAAACTTGGGACCCATTGGCAAACAACGGCTTAGGTGGACATACTCAGCGTTCTGACTTAATGCTAACCAATGCAGAAGAAGACGGTTCAAGCAAGACGTTAAGTTTTTCTCTAGCTAAAAATTGGGATTCAGGCGTTAACATGCGTTTAGGTTATGCCTATAACCAAGTGGATGAAGGCAACCAAGGTTCGTCATCTACAGCCGGTTCAAACTATCAGTATCCAATTGTTGGCGCAGATCGTAACGGCACCACGATGGGACCAGGTTACTATGAAACCCCACATCGTTTCACTATGAGCCTAGGTTATGATACTGAGTTGTTTGCCGGATATAATTCTAGCTTTAATATGTTCTATGAAGCGCGCCAAGGTAATCCAATGAGCTGGGTGCTAGGTTCTTATCAGGACTACGGTCTTGGCGACCAAAGCATGTATGGAAACTCTAACGCTTACCTACCGTACATTCCAACAGGAGCAGATGATGCCAATGTTGAATATGCTGGTGGCTTAACTTATGAAGAGTTCAAAAAGGCCATTGATGAGTTAGGATTAGGTAAATATGCAGGTGGATTAGTTGATAAAGGTACCCACAATCAACCTTGGGTTCATCAATTAGACTTCCGCTTCACTCAAGAGCTACCTGGTTTTACCCAAAAGCATAAAGGTATGCTGTACTTCGATGTTAAGAACGTACTGAACTTACTTAACGACGATTGGGGTAAAGTGGAATACCAAAGTTATGGCAACAAAGTGTTAGTGGATCATAGCTATAATGCTGAAACTGGTGTTTATACTTACTCGACTCCATTTGGTCAAGATGGCTTAGATACCACAACTCATAACACTTATGATATCAACCAGTCTGCATGGCAGATTAAAGTTGGTGTGAAGTACATGTTCTAATAGAGCTGTATATATCGATAAAATACCGAGCAAATGCTCGGTATTTTTTTGCCTAAATTGACTCGGCTCTGTCGATTTTTGATATTCAAACAAGCTTGAAAGATCAACAGGCCCTAGGGTTTACGTTTATTAATCGAGAAGTTTATTCGTGCTAGACTGCTAAAAATAGCAGAGAGCAGAGCGTCAAACAATGTCGTTATTAGATTCAATACAGTGGAAATTGTTAAGCTTTAATCAGCTAAGTCTTGATGAGCTTTACGATGTATTAAAGCTGCGGGTAGATGTGTTTGTTGTTGAGCAAAACTGCCCTTATCCAGAGCTTGATAACAAAGATAGGTTAGCCGATGTTAAACATCTTTTAGGGCTCAATTCACAGGGTGAACTTATTGCTTATACAAGAATATTACCCGCTGGAGTGAGTTACCCTGAAGCGAGTATTGGCCGAGTGCTCATTGCCGAGCAAGGTCGTGGTAAAGGGATTGCTCATGCGTTAATGCAGCGTTCAATCGATGTCGTGAAAGAGTTGTGGCCACAGCAAAATATTCAAATTGGCGCTCAGCAACATTTGAGTGATTTTTATCAGCAGCAGGGGTTTACTGTTAATTCTGAGATGTATTTAGAAGATGGGATCCCGCACATTGATATGCTGCTTAATTTGTAGAAATTTGATCTAGCAAGTTAGCCATAAAAAAGAGTGCCAAGGCACTCTTTTTTATGGCTAACTGTTTATTTAAGTATGATTAAGATTGAGATTCATCTCGTAGTTTTATCTCGGGACGCAGATTGAGCTCGCCTTCAAAATCAATTGTCGCCAACTCTTTTTGTTGGGCAATGATTGCCAGAGGGCCTTCTGGCATCATTCTAACGAAAAGCAATCGGTAACCAAATCGGTTGAGATCGTACAGCGACATTTTTTGATCTGCTGTCATGAGTTCCCAATGTTGTTCCTGATCGAGAGCTTCGCCTCTACGTTCACTGAGTGCATATGCGACTTGATTCATAATCAATTAGCCTGAATAATTATTTAGTTAACAAAACGACTATAAACAACCAATACGAGCAATTCAAACGTTTTGGCTCAAAAAATAGAATAAAAAACAATCGTTACGCTCGTTATTTGTACAGCGCATATCTAAAACAGCGCCTTAAAAAAGGGAAAAGTGTGATTAATTATATTGAACCCGTCTTTCGACCTCCATCAGAATGGAAGTCGCTAATCCTTCAGGTTACCAATGGTTGTAGCTGGAATCAGTGCAGTTTTTGCGACATGTACACCCAAGAACAAAAAAAGTTTAGAGCCCATAAAGTCGATAAAATTGAGCAAGATATTCTTGCCGCAGCTGCTTCAGGTCATCCTATTAGCAGAGTATTTTTAGCTGACGGTGATGCAATGACATTGCCCTTTAAACGCCTTAAAGAAATTTGTCAGTTGATCAATACCCACCTGCCATCAGTGACGCGTATAAGCAGTTATTGCCTACCGCGTAACTTAACCAATAAATCAGTAGAGCAGCTGGCAGAACTACGAGAAATGGGGTTGTCGCTACTTTATGTTGGTTGTGAAAGCGGCGATAACGAAGTGCTAAGTCGCATTGAAAAAGGCGAAGATTACGATTCATCTTTAGTGGCATTACAAAAGATCAAACAAGCAGGCATGAAGTCATCGGTAATGATATTGATGGGGCTTGGGGGCACGCAATTATCTCTGCAACATGCTAAAGCTTCAGCCAAATTAATGAACGCTGCCCAGCCAGAATACTTATCTACATTAGTGGTGACGCTGCCATTAGGCACAGAAAGAATGGACAGTGTATTTGATGGTAAATTTGAGTTGCCTGATCAATTAGGTCTGCTCACTGAAATGCAGACCTTACTGTCAAACCTAGAGTTAGATAAAACAATTTTCCGCTCAGATCATGCATCTAATTATTTGGTATTAAAAGGTGTGTTAGGCAAAGACAAGTCTCAGTTATTAACTCGAGTCAATCAGGCTATTCAAGGCATGGTTCCACTAAGACAAGAGTGGCAACGAGGCTTATAAAATCGTATTTAAGGCATGCACTTTGGCTGAACTGCTACCAAAGTGCATTGCAACGGGATTAATCTTTTGGCTCTGCAGCAGCGGTCATTAATGCATTTTTAAAGTCGTTCATCCAACGACGATACACTGTTTTCACATCACCCCAGTTAAATACTTGGGTATTTTGTCGCCATTGATCAAACCCAATAGCGCGATCTGCTGCTTTAGCTAATACCTCTCCGGTTTGTGCATCTTTAAGTACCGCTAGCAACACCATAGAGCCAGAGTTTTGAGTGTAGGTTTTACCCATAGAGTTGAAACTTCTACGAGAGCTTTCAACTGGCGCACTTAACCTAATATCAGTGACTGCGGTTTCAATGACTAAGGTGTTTGGCCCTTTATCTGTCACTAACTCAAAAGGTTGCTCGCTATTAAAGACATCCGCAACGGTTTGCGAAAATTGCAGCGCCATTTTATCCAATGATTCTTGAGGTAAGTCGTAGGTGGCATTTAACCCATCACTTTGCCTATCAATTCTCGGCGAGCGATAATCTGCTGGATGATCATTGGTGACTTTTGTCGGTTCAAAATAAAGTTTACTGTACTGCTGCCAATTAACATTGGGTCTTACATATGAAAGCGCGAGCTTAGAATTATCGACTTTAACTAAGCCATCTTTAGTGGTTTCAGCATCAGGGCCTTGTTGCAATGTTGCAGGTCCTGAGGCACAACCAATAAGGCTGAACAAAATACTGGTCACTAGAATAGCTGGGTAACACTGACGGTTGCGCATATGATTAATCCCTTAAATTATACTGTTAGTAAATATGGCAGCTTAATCAAAAGAGTCAACACATCGTCAATCAAAGAGTTAGTCCTTGATAAGCTGCGATATAAAGGTAAATTGTTTTTGTACTTTGAAGTACGCTGATTCAGAGTCATTGCAGCTGGAGCGGTATAGTAAGAGTTTTAGCAAGGGCAATAAGTAAGGGCATTATTAAAGGCATTAGTAAGGGGAGAAATGAAAGGCATGGCAAATATGGATATTAGACTCGACGACCTCACAGGCGATGACGTAGCTAAGTTATTGAGTGAGCATTTACAAGATATGTATGCGACTTCACCTGCCGACAGTGTACATGCATTAGATTTATCTAAGCTGCGCCAACCTCATATCGACTTTTGGACTATTTGGGAAAACAACCAACTAGCGGGTTGTGGTGCGATTAATCGATATTCAGTAGAAGATGTTGAAATAAAATCGATGCGAGTATCGAGTGCATTTCGCCGCCGTGGCGTTGCAGCTACTTTATTGACCTTTATGCTCAATGAGGCTAAAGCTAGTGGCGCTAAAACAGTTAACTTAGAAACCGGCTCAATGGACTTCTTTATCCCTGCAAGAACGCTATATGCTCGCCATGGTTTTACTGAGTGCGGTCCCTTTTCAGATTATAAAGCAGACGCTAATAGTGTATTTATGACATTGAGTTTATAAGCGAAATAAACGCACCATTAGCGGGTTTTATTATTCAAGGTACGGCCTCTTCATCTTGGAAAATATCTTCAATAGTGAGCTTAAACAATCTTGCTGCTTTAAAGGCTAGAGGCAAACTTGGATCGAATTTACCTTTTTCGATCGCATTAACCGTTTGCCGAGAAACATTTAATAAGTCAGCCAGTTGCGCTTGAGTTAAATTGTGCTCTGCCCGTAGTACTTTTAATCTGTTATTCATCGGTACTTCCTATTACCCAATAAAATGCCGACCGAGTAGGTTAAACTCATGACGATGATAAGATGAGAAATTTCTGCATGAGCGTTGATTATCCCTGTTGTGGATAAGGTTGAGTAACTAATACCAACAATCAACCCGACTCCAAGGCTTAGCGCCATGGCGTTTAACTGAATTTTCTGTTGTAGCTCATCAAGAGAAGCGAGGTGTTGTTTATTGGCCCAGATCATGCCGATACCCACCAAGAAATTCCCTCCAATTGCAGCCACCGTGATGATGTCATTCTCAGGCCACAGAAAGAAAGGCCCAAAAGTTGTTATCGCGAGCGTTATCACCCATGCAGCAGTCCATTTAGCTAATCGTATCGTATTGACACTGTTGCACTTCTTCCAATCATTATCCATTGAATCATTCATAGGTCACCCCGTTATCCATTTAGAAGTAAAATTAAACTTAACTTGTCTTTATGTAAAGTAAGCTTGACTTAAATATGTGCTTTAATTATTTCAATGTCAAGTTTTAGCGACATTTTATCAAGTTATTACGACAAAACAAGAGGCGATAGAGGGAGTGATTTGGCTTTTTTGAAAGGGCTTAGAGCGACTAAGGTGCTAATATATAAGCTGTTAAAGTGGTAATCTCTAGGCTATTAAGTAACCTATAAATTGATTAATCACTCAGCGAGTTATCAGTATCATTCGCTGAGTGAGTCGTGTGGTTTAACAACTGAAAGTGAATTAATGCTGTAGATGTATCTCTCTCACCGGGCAAGGAATGGTAATACTAGCGGTTCTTAATGCGCTAAAAATAGCTAAATTACTTTGATACTTATCTTCATAATAACTTTTAGTCGGTACCCAATAGCGCACACCAATTTCCATGCCTATGCTATTAAAGTCATTAATGCCGACCTGTGGCGGACGAGAAGAGTTCACTTTTTCTTGAGATGACAATGCGTCTGTAATCAGCCTAGTAACAAGCTGCGGATCGGTTTCATAATCAATATTGAACTTGGTTTCGACCAACTTGTATTCTTGAGAGTTATGTAAGATTTCGCCCACAATGTGTTTATTAGGAATATGAATTAACTCACCTTCTTCATTGGTAAGGATCGTGAGTCCTAGTTGAATTTTTTGTACGACGCCTGAAGCGCCTTGGATCTCGATGGTGTTACCAATAACAAAGGGACGAGTCACAATAATCGTCACGCCTGCTGCGTAGTTCGCCAGCATGCCTTGTAAAGCTAAACCTGCCCCTAATGAAGCGGCACCAATAGCTGCGACCATTGGGGTCACACTGATCCCGAGTTTGCCTAAGCAAATAATCGACACCATGACGATGATGGTAATTCTGACAAGGTTAGAGACAAAGTTACCTAAAGTGACATCAATATTATGTTTTTCAAATTGATTGGTCACCACATCGGACATTTTGTTCGCTATCCAAATACCAATGAGCAATATGATCACGGCACCAATTATTTGGAAGCTGTACTGAACAATAAACTCTGTCAGCATCTCATAAACATTTTGCAGTTGTGCTATTTCTTGGTCTAAGCCAGCTGGGGTCTCATTCATAATGATGGTCTTTTTTGTTGGATGAACAAACAGATAATGACTGATTATAGTGTTGTAATAAAGTGTTGTCTCGGGCAGATATTTAACGTTTTTAGTTAATTGGATACTTAAAATCTGCATTTAAACTATTTCATTAATCTAATGAATGTAAATACGTGAGGTGCTTCAAGTTTTTTATGCTAGTTAATAGGGAGTAAATGTCATTGCGGTATAGTGCATTGCACCCTCTATTTAAAGATTTTTCAATAAAAGCTTTAAACCCCTACATCAGGAATAACAACATGAAAGCCATATTATTTGTAGTAAGTTTATTTTTTATGACGACGGCACAAGCCAATGTGTTTGCTGTGAATGATAAAATTGAACCTGTCACTCTAGAAGATCAATTTGAACAACCATTGGTTGTGAATGAGCAAACTCAGGTTGTACTGTTTAGCCGTGGCATGAAAGGTGGTGAATTCATCCAAGAAGCCTTAGAGGCAATTCCAGCAGAGAAAAAGCCTGAAAACTTGGCTTATATTGCTGATATCAGCGGCATGCCTTCACTCATTGCTCGCTTTGTTGCAATCCCAAAAATGAAAGATTTACCTTTTTCAATGGGTCTTGATCGTGAAGGTGAAGTGACCGCTTCTTGGCCTGCAGAAAAAGATATGGCAACGGTTATTGTGTTAGATAAATTTACCGTAGTCAGCATTGAGAACTTTGACTCAAGTGACGCTATTGTTGAAGCAATCAGTAAGAAGTAATTCAACTCATAAAGGCGACTTAATCTAGCCTAAAACTAAAGGACGCCTATGCGTCCTTTTTTGTTGTCTGCGTTTACAAGATTCATTCGTAAATGCTTACAGTGAATCAGTGAAGTTTACCGCTTACTGCTTTTTCAGCATGGTATAAATCTCTTCTTTTAAATGTAGCTTCTTTGATTTCATAACTTTAAGTTCAGGAGTCGTGTCACTACTATAGTGTTTTTCGTGGTGCTTAATTTGTTCATCTAACTGATTGTGCTCATCAAAAATCTTTGAAAAATGTGCATTTGATGTTTTTAATTTACTGATTAAATCGCGGTACTCTGGAAACATAGAACAACTCCTTTTTTCTAGTGATACCTTAAAACTACGCCTAGTTTGGCAAGAGGAACGTGACTAAGATCAACTATTGCTTGATTGGGTAAAATTGGCCTGAATGAACTAAAATTAGCTATTATTTTTTAGGTGGTTTATGGTGCGCTAAATTAGCGATTAATGATTACGTTTGTAAATTTGTCACAGCAATCGTTTTATAAATATCAAGCTTTATGTGATCGAGTTAACCTTAACTGAGGGAATAGTGGGTTAAAGTCGACACAATTAGGATTTTATATTCAATAATGAAAGGGGTTTTCAACATGGCCGACGTATTTCACTTAGGTTTAACCAAGCAAATGCTTGATGGCGCAACCATGGCAATTGTGCCTGGCGATCCAGAGCGAGTTAAGCGTATTGCTGAATTAATGGACAACGCGACGTTTTTAGCAAGTCACCGTGAATATACCAGTTATCTTGCTTATATTGATGGTAAAGCGGTAGTGGTTTGTTCAACAGGCATTGGTGGTCCATCAACTTCAATCGCAGTAGAAGAGTTAGCTCAATTAGGCGTAACCACTTTCTTACGTGTTGGTACAACCGGTGCTATTCAACCACAAGTTAATGTTGGCGATGTGATTGTTACACAAGCCTCGGTTCGTTTAGATGGCGCAAGTTTACATTTTGCTCCTCTAGAGTTCCCAGCAGCAGCTGACTTTAATTGTACAACCGCTATGGTTGCAGCGTGTCGTGACTACGGTTTAGAGCCTCATGTGGGTATTACCGCTTCTTCAGATACTTTCTACCCAGGACAAGAACGTTACGATACCGTATCTGGTCGAGTGACTAGCCGTTTTGTTGGCTCTATGAAAGAGTGGCAATCAATGGGCGTATTGAACTACGAAATGGAATCAGCGACCTTATTCACTATGTGTGCATCGCAAGGCTGGCGAGCTGCGTGTGTTGCAGGTGTGATTGTGAATCGTACTCAGCAAGAGATCCCTGATGAAGCAATGATGAAGAAAACCGAAGTCAGTGCAATTACCATTGTGGTTGATGCGGCTCGTAAATTATTAGCTTAATTTTTAATAAGTTTATTCAGTTAACTTATTGTAATTAAAGGCGCTTAGGCGCCTTTTTTGTTGCTTTATTTTAGGCCATTATGAAACAAGTTTAATGTAAACGAACCTTTCTTAAAGGCTAATGTGATTGCAATTTCATCGTTTTACTGTATTGTTGACATATTATGTCGTTAGTTAAATGGCATTCCAATTGTTATCAAGTCTATCTAAATTCGGGGTCATAAACAGGTTTCCACAAACAGGAAACATACCTGGGTTCAATAGCTTAAAGGATTTAATGATAACGTTTTTACAGGGGGGTATATGGAGTTTTCAAATACAACCAGCATTTGGTTAATTGTTGGTCTTGTCTTAATGATCGCGGAAATTATCATTCCCGGCGGTGTCGTTATCCTACTGGGCGCTGCCTGCGTTATTGTTGCTGCAGCATTATTTGCAGGCATTGTTGATGGAGCGACGCAAAGCTTCACCTTATGGTTTATCACTTCAATTGTGTTGTTACTGAGTTTTCGTCATATCACCCAAAGAATGATTGGTGGCGATGCGCATGTTGATAATACCGATGAAGAAATGGATTTATATAATCAAGTTGTCACGGTAAAAGCGGATATTGGCCCAGGTGAGCAAGAAGGCCGAGTCACATTCTCTGGTACTGAATGGCCTGCGTTAGGCGATGGCACTGAGATAAAATCTGGGAGCAAAGTACGGATTATTTGCCGTGAGAACATTGCCCTTATTGTTGAGCCTTATGTAGAAACCGAAGCACCAAGTTAGGCCTTTCGTCCGTTATAAGCGTTTTTAGCGCTATTCACGCTACTAATGCGATTAACACAAAAAAAGGTTATCCAATAAAACGTGATTGAGTTTGCGTGTTCAATGAACGTATCAAATCAAAATTATCGACATCATTACTGACAGTTAGCTGGCTAATGATGTGCAAGATTATTTTCAAAAGGAAGGGGAAGTATGTTTGAACTAACCATAGCTTTTTTAATTATCGGGTTTATTTTATATAAACTGATGTTGATTGTCCCGATGCGCGAGGTCAATGTGATTGAGCGATTAGGCAAATTTAGAACCGTATTAAAACCTGGGTTTCATTTTCTTGTGCCATTCGTTGATCGCGTTGCTTATCGCCATGATACCCGCGAAGAAGTATTAGATGTGCCACCACAAAGCTGTATCTCAAAAGATAACACCCAGTTGGAAGTGGATGGTTTAGTGTACTTAAAAGTCATGGATGGCAAGTTAGCCAGCTATGGTATCGAAAACTACCGCCGCGCTGCAGTTAATCTTGCGCAAACCACCATGCGTTCTGAAATCGGTAAGTTAACCTTATCGCAAACCTTTTCAGAGCGTGACAGCTTGAATGAATCCATTGTTCGCGAAATTGATATCGCTTCTGATCCTTGGGGGATTAAAGTACTGCGTTATGAGATCAAAAACATCACCCCTTCAATCCATGTTATTCATACCCTTGAAAAACAAATGGAAGCAGAGCGTCGTAAGCGTGCTGAAATTACCTTAGCTAACGCTGAAAAAGACGCAATGATTAACATCTCACAAGGTGAGCGCCAAGAAGCAATTAACTTGTCAGAAGGCCAAAAGCAAAAGCGGATTAATGAAGCGGTAGGTTCAGGGCAACAAATCACCATTATTGCCAAAGCAAAATCAGAAGGTATGGATATGGTTTGTACCGCGCTGGCTAATGAAGGTGGTAATGATGCGATGAACATGATGCTTAAAGAACAGTTTATTAGCCAAGTGGGTAATATCCTTTCTGAATCTCAAGTGTCGATTGTGCCTGCTGAAATGGCCAAGCTTGAAGGTTTTTTTGAAGGGATGGAGCAAGTCACCCATGCAGTCGCTAAACCATCTTCAGCCACAAAAGGAGCACGATAATGTTAAACGGAATTGATACTGATTTCATCGTGATGATTATTTGGGGCGCAATCTTTTTAGTATTTGTGCTGAAATTATTCCAATCTATACGTTTAGTACCGACTAAGTCAGCTTACATTGTTGAGCGCTTAGGTAAGTACCACAACACCTTAGACGCTGGTTTTCATGCCTTAGTGCCATTCATTGATAAAGTGGCCTATATTCATGACTTAAAAGAAGAAACCATTGATGTACCGCCGCAGGAATGTTTCTCAAGTGATGAAGTGAATGTTGAAGTGGATGGGGTGATTTATATCTCAGTGGTCGACCCTGTCAAAGCAAGTTATGGGATTACTGACTATCGTTACGCGGCGATTCAATTAGCCCAAACTACCACACGTTCAGTGATTGGTACGCTTGATTTAGACCGCACCTTTGAAGAGCGTGATATTATTTCTGCCAAGGTTGTTGAAGTACTTGATGAAGCGGGTGCGATTTGGGGAATTCGAGTTCATCGTTATGAAATCAAGAATATTACCCCACCTGAAACGGTTAAAAATGCCATGGAAATGCAGGTAAACGCTGAACGTGAGCGCCGTGCATTACTGGCTCAAAGTGAAGGTGATAAGCAAAGTAAAATTAACCGCTCTGAAGGTGTTATGGCTGAAACCATTAACCGCTCAGAAGGTGAAATGCAGCGTATTATCAATGAAGCTGAAGGTAAAGCGGAAGAGATTTTAACGCTGGCAAAAGCGACTGCTGAATCCATCGAACAATTAGCGGTTGTGATATCAAAACCAGGCGGTCAAAGTGCACTACGCTTACAATTAGGTGAGCAGTACTTTAAACAGCTTGAAGGATTAAGCGATGCCGAAAACCGTGTGGTGTTACCTGCTAATTTAATCCATTTTGATCAATGGATGAATACTATGGGTCTTGAAGACGAATTCAAGAAATAGCAGCGCCATAACTGTGTAAATGAATACTGAATAAAGGCTAGCATGATTGCTAGCTTTTTTATTGGCTGTTTACCCATGCAAACTTTGCCAGTTGATGAAGATAAGGTTATGTTTATCTTAGTGAAACAATTTTTAACTCTCACAACTGAATCTTTAGTTTCCATTATTCAGTGATACGAATTTGTATACCAAGGAGCTAAGTGAAGCCTAAATCCTTGTCTCAAAGCCAGTGTCAGTCGCTGCCACAAGTATTGCATTGTGTTGACGACCCAAACATGGGCGGCGTTAATTTTGCGCTGCAGAGTTTGTGTGGCTCTGAGCTGCAAAACGACTTTAGGTTCGACATTCAATACGTGGACTTCTCCAAGGCGGTGATATTAAACACCACAGCCGACATTATCTGCCTTCATGGCGCATCAAATTGGCGTAATTTAGTTAATATTGCACGTTTTAAATTACGCCATCCTAAGGCTAAATTTGTCCTGCAAGAACATCATTACAGCGAGCAGTTTGTGGTTCAGCAAATAAAGTCGCCAACTCGCTTTTATTGGATGTTAAAACTCAATTATTGGTTGATGGATAGCATCATTGCCATTGCACCATCACAACAAAAATGGATGTTGGATAATAAGCTAGCCAATCCTGACAAAGTCGCGTTATTAGGACAAGGACGAGATTTAACCGCATTCAAGACTAGCAATAATATGCCGCTGCAAAAAAGTGATAATACTATTCCTGTCATCGCCGCTTACGGCCGCTTTCATCGTCAAAAAGGCTTTGATCTACTAATTAACGCCATGCAGTTGGTAAAGCAGCCTTGTCGATTGATATTAGCGGGAGAAGGAGAGCAAGAGGCCCAGCTAAAGGCGCTAGCAGCAAAGGTAACTAATGTTGAATTTGTCGGTAAAGTTGATGATGTACCCAGCTTTTTACAAGCCTGCGATGCGGTGATTATCCCCTCAAGGTGGGAACCCTTTGGGCTGATATTTATCGAATCATTAGCAATGAATAAACCGATTATTTCAAGCCAAGTGGACGGCTTAGGGGATCAAATTAACCAACACTCAACGCTTCATTCGATGAACGGTGGTCATCAATCTGGGATTACCCCAATTGCAGAGCCTATTTCTGCTGATTCGATAACAGATGCTATTGACCTGTTCTTGTCGCAATTTTTGTCCCAATTATCGTCGCAATCTGGGGTATCAAGTTCATTTGATAGTAATCAAGTCACTACTGATACTGATGACTCAAGTGTTGAGCCAAATTCAGATTTTAGTACAGGTTCTAATACAAGCTATATCAATCAATGGAAAACTCAGCAATGGCAAGAACTACAACAAGCATGGAAAAGCTTGTTTAAGCAATTGTTGGCAGATAAGTAGGGGGTATTTTAGGAAGGTTACAGTAGGAAATAGAGCCTTAAAAGCTAACAGCTTTTATCTTTTAAGCGACTTGTTATTTACCGAACGCCAACGCCCGCACTTTGCAACTATGATACAACTTTTACCGTAAATTTCGTCAGCGTATACGCCTGCTTTAGCAAGAGATTTATCTAAAAGAGGCTTATCAATATCCAATTCTATTTCGTTAATACATAGCTCAATAGCCTTGGGGGAATAACAAAATAAACATACTGAAATAAGTACTAAAAGTTGAATTCTATGCATAGCTCCCTTAGGCATTTAACGCCGACTTAGACGCTGAATTGGAGTTGTTTTATCAAACAATTTTTTACAGTACGGCTTCTTTATTGATGCCTCGAAAAGACTTACCTAAATAAAATGCAGCTAAAACAGTGATTACATCAATAGGGAAATTAATCATCCACATAGGAGAAATAAATAACTCTCCTAGTAGTAATAAAGTCATCGTTAAACTTAGTAATGAACAAGTTGAAAAAGATAACACTAAGTGAAGGATTGTTCGGTTAACCTGTTGTTTAGCATAGATGGTTAAAATGAAAATACTTAAGAGCGCAGATGGTAGTTTTTGATAAATAAGTAGTTCATTTAAAGATTTAGATGAATAATAATCTACTCCCCAAAGTACTGATAGCAGTGTACTTAATCCTGTTTGAGCTATAACAAGAATAAAGCAATATTTTATAATTCGAATCCAATTCATAGCTATCCTTGCCACATATCGTCTGTTAATTAGGTTCATCACAGTAAGCAAGTAAATTAACTCTTTTAGTCCTCGCTTAATATCCTGTTAGCTGGTTTCTAGTTTACTGAATTTTTGCTAGCAATTTTAATTTTGAGTTCGCCAACGGTTTTAATAAAAGGTCGAATTGAACACATACCAGCAGCAATAAGACCCATTGAGCCATAATTTAATGGCAAACCGACCCCTTGTGACATGATGTTGTAACCAACCAAATATCCAATGTTATAAACTGCACCAATAATGACAAAGGGCAGAATAAGTAAGAATGCCCAAAAACGAATTTCTGACAATGAATTCATAACTAATCCTTTAGATTTATACTTTTGCAGCTAATGCCCAATTAACGGGCTAATACTTAGGTAGCTGCCCACTGTTTGTTGCATAATCTCTACCAACTCACTACCCATATATTGATAATCATCAGGAATATCTAATACTTGAATATCTTTATAATTTAGTAGCCTCGTAAATTCAGCTTTAAGCCTGTTTTTATGCTTTTCTTCCATAACAAAAATCACGTCTGCCCATTGAATATCTTTGACGTTTACTGTTCTTTTAGCTTTAGGGCTCGTACCAGCTGATCTAACGTTTAGTTCGGGGTGGTTCTTCCAAACTTGCTCTCCAGTAGGACTACGCCATTGATTACGACTACATATGAAGAGGATTTTTTTCACATTACTGTCCTCAATTGGCATTTCATCATCTAATTTTTGTCTCAATGTAATTGGAGGGTAATCAATCCCTAATTGTTTAGCTCGTTTTAATTTTTTCGAGCGAATGTACATGAGCTTCCAGTTTTTCTCTGGAGTAAATTGCTTCTCAATATGTCCATCTTCTTTGAGTTTTTTACATTCTTCCTTTGCCTGTCTCCAAGCTTTATTTCTGTCGTTATCCATAATTCTCATCAATTTATCGGGTTCAGCAGCCGCAATAATACGGTGAGATTTGGTGCGGAGCTTAAAGCCCTTAACAGCTTATTGAACGGCTCGCCTGATAAAGCCGACGGCTTAAGTTATTGATTAATATCATCCTACATTTTTTATCTGATTGATATAAACACTAATTTATTTTTACAGCTTAAAATTAAACGGGCTTTCTTGATAAAGGTGGCTGCAAAATAATGATTATTTTTTAAATTGTTAATTATCATAGCGTTAGTTACCTTATTTCCATTGTCTAGCTATGTTTGGAGTAGCTCAAAGTCGTGGCGCTTCGCCCACACCAGAGCAAGAGGGGAAACAGCAGCAATCCCCCTCTTGCATCACCCTTGCCGCTCCCACGAAATAATCTGAAAAACGATTATTTCAATGGAGAATCATCCAGCTTTAAACTTCATTTGTGCCTACTTCGGCAAGCTACAAAATCACTAACGCTTTCGATGGGGCGTCCCTTCCCCTCGAAAGCTAGCTGAAATCTTAAGTGCAGGATGCACTAAATGCCTTGAAGCACATGGATGTGCGAGAAAGGCCCTGTCTGGACTCACGTAATTTTCTTGCTTACCTCAATTCAAATTGAACATTCCTAGTTTTCAAAACACTCTATGTTTTTTTGCTAAACAAATGAATCTTCGGGCTCAATAGACTCCGTTGGAAGTGTCCGAATGCGTTGAGCGAATTTGCTATCGCCTCAGATTCGCCATCCCTGGCTCAACTGAGGCTATGTCGGCGTCCTGCCTCCATCACGCAAATTAGC
>NZ_VKHR01000023.1 GCF_009663145.1 Shewanella sp. TC10 | reverse complement strand
TGAATAACAACATCATGGCAKGATGTTGTTATTCATTAAATACGACTCCTTTTAGGTGGCGTCGTTAACGCGATGACATCGCCTTGAGATAATCCATCCTTAATAACCGTGCGATTAAGGCTTCGATGACCAGGCTCAACAGCTTGTTTGATGAATCCCTTATTGGTTTTCAAATACACCCAATAATCCCCCGACTTTTGGAACAAAGACTGGTTCGGCACAGTGAGCGCATCAGCAATATCAATTGAGTGAACTGAAGCTGTAACTTGCCGTCCAGGTTGCATAATATTCACTTGAGTTTTATCAATACTGACAGTCATTTGAAAGTAGTTCACTGGACTATTTTTATCTTTTGCTTTTGCCAACGAATCTAACTGAACAACCTTGCCAGACACTGGTTGATTAGGGAATGCATCCAAATATAAAGTCACTGGTTTACCGATATTTAACCCCAATGCTTCCGACTCTAGGACAAACAATTTTGCCTGCATTTGTGTGGTATCAGGAAGAATGCCTATCGTCATTCCTGACCACATCATATCTCCGGGTGTTGGCGTTGAACCATTCCAACTTGGCTGCGCGACAAACAATCCATCATGAGGCGCAATAATTTCCATTTGTCTAAGGTTATTTGAATAGCGATTCATTTTCGCTTTATGGCCTCTTTGCTTAAGTTTAATTAACTCCTGCTCAGCTTCTGCTTGAGAACCATGCTGACCTACCCCCCAATCATAAAAATCCATTTTGGCCGCTAAATAGTCTTGATTTCGCATCTGATCGATAATGTCGATTTTTGTATATACACGTTCATCTTCACTAAAGAATCGCTCAGCTAAATCTTGTTCCTGTTCCGTTAACTTACTATCCATACTGAGCGTTTTGTTGATGGTGTTATCTTTTCCCGATTGAATTTGGCTATCAAGGCCTAGTCTATTGTAATCTAGTTGCTCCATTTCTAGACGAAAGCCTTCACGAGTCGCGTCCATTCTAGCTACCACATCCCCCGCTTTAACTGAGTTAAAGTTATCCATAATCCAATCTAGAGATTGTGGTCCACGCAATCCTGAAGGTACATTAATCAAAGTGGATTGGCTTGCTTCTAATTCACCTACGGCAGGGATATCAACTTTAAAGTCACTACGAGTAATTTCTAAGGTTAATACCCCATCATTATTTGAATCATTACAAGCGGTAAGTGATAGAATTAGCAGACATACCAATGCGCTAACATTGAATAATCTAGACAGTAAAAGACCATTAAGATACTTCATGGTAATAGCACCTCTTCACCTTCTACTAACCCTTCAGTAATCACCACCTGCTCCTTACCCATTAAGCCTAAACTGACGAACCTTTTTTTCTCACCCATAATGGTGGGCAAATAAACATACGCTTTACCAAGTTCATAATGCACAGCATCGAGTGAGAGTATAAAACTTTGCTTTTCATTTGCGAGGTCAATACTAATTTTGGCTGTCATCCCAGGTCGCATTAATTCAGTATCAGGCTCATCAATACTCGCGACAGCATCAAAGATGACCAATGGAATATCTTGGT
Source organism: Shewanella sp. TC10 (assembly GCF_009663145.1). Classification (GTDB taxonomy): domain Bacteria; phylum Pseudomonadota; class Gammaproteobacteria; order Enterobacterales; family Shewanellaceae; genus Shewanella. The sequence continues at coordinate 65,859 of NZ_VKHR01000023.1, read as the reverse complement.
TTTTAATTCTAAATACAGCACCTAACTCTATAATCTCACCATTGAAACTACGTTCAGGGTTTGCATCAAGGCGAATCTTAAGTTTCTGGCCAACTTTGATCCTGCCAGCTTCAACTTCGGGAATGGTCATGTTGACTTGCATATGTTTTAAGTCAGGAATGCTTAAAACGGAATCACCAACAAAAATTGATTGACCCTCTGCGATTTTATTACCTTGTTGATCATTACCGTAAACAACCATCCCAGCCCTAGGCGCAATCAAAGTTAATGATTTTATGCCTCGTTTAATTGCATCAACCTCAGCTGTAAATTTCTTTGCGTCACCTTGGAGCATTTTGACTCGTTGCTCAGCGCTTAACTTTTCTAATTCAATTTTTTTATTTATTAGCACCACATTATCATCTGCGATAATGGCATCGCTTTGATATTTCTTCTTATCGATTACAGAGACGGTTTCATCCGAGATATCAACTTTCATTTGTGCTTTTTCTTGATTCATTTTCGCTTCTGCAAGTTCAAGTTGAAGCTCTTGTATTTTTTTGTCATTTCTAAGTTTCGAGGTGGCTAAATCTTGAATAGTGGTGTCTAAATTAGCGGTTTTTACCGATAAGCGCTGGGTTAAATCTGACGTATCCAGCTGAGCAACAACGTCGCCTTTACTCACTTCAATTCCTTCTGGTGCCAACATTTTAATTTGATACTGCCAAACACGTCGCAACGCAGGTGGCATTAAATTGACCGTGTCTGCGGATACTAATTCGCCTGTCACTTCTATTTGTTGGTTAAGTACTCCCACTTCTACCTGAGTAATAGCTCTATCACTACAGCCGATAAGTATCAAAGCAGCTAAGAACATCAATGATGACTTGATATAATTCATAATGCATCTCCAGTTCTCACTAGCACGCTCATACCAGGAATAATTTTCACCCTTTCATCAATATCAAACGAAATAGACACTTTAAACCAATTACTATTTCCCCAAGCGGCTTGCTTACTTGCTTGTAGGCTTATATCTGCAATATGTCCTTTCAGTGCAATGCCGGGTTGAGAATCTAATCGAATAGCTACAGGGGAATCTAATTGCAAGCGGTCAACATCAACTTCATTCACCCAAGCAATTACTTCAAGGTTATTCATTGCAGGAACAGTGGCAATTTGACGGCCAATTTGAACTGAGTCTCCAACAGCAAACTTTTTATCAGTTTGATTATCACGACCGTATAAAATAGGTCCATCGATATCAGCTTTAAGCTCTAGTTGCTCTAACCCTTGTAAAGCTTGCTCTAACTCAAGTTGTGACCGCTGTTTATCTATCGCCAACTGGGCTAACGTCGCTTCTCGCTTATCTGTAACCTCAATCAAGGCTTGGTTTTTTTTAGATAATTCCGATCCTGTTCTTAATAATTCAAACTGATTATCTGCATAGTCTTTCGCTGCAATAAAGTCGATAGGTATCGCACCGTCCAATTGAGCTTTTTCTTGTTCTAAGCGGGCTTTTTTTACATCAAACTGAGCTTGTAATAACTGCGAGTCTAATTCAATAGTTTGGTTTTGCTCTTGGGCTGTCACCCTAAGTAAACTTGCTTCTAACTGTTCAATTTGGTTGGCGATTTCACTTTTATCAAATACCACGACGACTTCACCCGCTTTAGCGACACTGCCTTCAGGTAACATCCATTTAATTTGATAACGCCAAGCTCTACCAGCTTTGGGAACGACAAAGGGTTGAAGGTTCTTAGACGCCACCTGTCCAGTGAGTAAAAGAGAGGTAAACTTAGGATCTAGCACTTCGCTAGATCCTGTCTTAACATTTTGGGCTATGACGACATGGCTATAGACTAAGAGCAAGAGAGTAGAAAAAGTGAATCCTAATGTCGAGATCCTGCTAACCGACTTAAGCATTGCACTCTCCTAGATTATGTTCTATTTCGACAATTTCACCATCCCGCATTCGGATCACTCTTTGGGCATACGCTGCGACTTCCTCTTCATGTGTGACTAAAATAATAGTTTGCCCTGCCCGATGCAGTTCAGTAAACAACGCCATGATTTCAACCGATGTCTTACTATCAAGCGCACCTGTAGGTTCATCAGCGAGCAGAATAGCGGGTTTATTTACTAATGAACGCGCTATTGCAACACGTTGACGTTGGCCGCCCGATAACTGATTTGGTCTATGATCATAACGGTCTGCCAAACTGACTCGATTTAACAACTCATGAGCATAGTCAGTTTCTTGTGTTTCAGAAGACGAAAAACGTAGAGGAAGTAGTACATTTTGTAATGCGGATAGACGAGGGAGTAGATGAAAGCTCTGAAATACAAAGCCAATATCTTTATTTCGCACTACAGAAAGTGCATCGTCATCAAGCGATGCGACTTGCTGCTCGTTTAGCTGATAACTGCCAGATGTTGGTTTATCTAAACAGCCAATGATGTTCATTAATGTCGATTTACCTGAACCAGAAGGTCCCATTATCGCCACAAATTCATTTTCATTAATTTCAAAACTTACCCCTTTGAGCGCTTTTACACTGGAATCGCCCATGGGATATTCTTTGGTTAAATCATCAACTTTTATCATTTAACGTCTTTCGAATGATTCAAAAATAACATCATATCAATAAAAATTAGATTGTATGCTTATTAATCTCAAAACATTAAAAATTCACTTTAAAAAATAACTATTAAATTCAGCTAAATATAATACTTTTTAGTGTATTATTCAGGGCGTTTCATGCTCGCTGTTCAAAAGTAAATTTAATACGTTGATGATTTTCAACTACGCATTTAAAGATGACTGGTGCGCTTTAACTTTTGAAACAACATAGTGAGCCACATCATCAACTGAATGCATATCAATTAAGTTCATATTTTCAATTCCTACTGGCAATTGGTCATTCAAGTACAAGCTTTTTGATGCTTCATAAACATTCACTACTTTTTCAGCGACCACCTCCATAGGATCAACGAAATCAATCTGTGGAAAATTATCCTGAAGTTGAGCTCTTACTGACGGCAATTCAGTACAGCCCAAAATAATAGTATCTGTTCCTTTTACGACTAAGGTTTCAATAGCTTTGGTTAACAGTTTTATATTGCTCGTCAACTCCCCTTCTTTGATCCCAAATGGAGTTCGTAACTCTTCACCGCAAGTTGATTGTTCACCTGTTTTGGCACCAAATATAGCACTGTGAACATACCGTTCTTGTACTTCGATTTCGAGTTTATGAAACTCTAATTTAGCCTCATCCAGGTACCTGTCATAAATCGAAGAAAGATAAGTCGCATTGCTAGACAGAACCCCAACGATTGCGTCTGGGTTTTCTTGTTTAATTTTCTGGGTCGTTGCTCGCAGCATATCCAGTAAATAAACATCAGTTTTAGCTTGTAAAGAATTTCGATAGTAATGCGAGATATTGCAGGCCATCACAGCAAAGTGGACTTGATTTCGTTCTAAAAACTTGATGGATTCTAACATTTCAGAGGCAGGATCTTCACCACCTTCATTAATTGCTTCAGAGCAATCTGGGATATCAGGGTTTTTAATTACCACCATCCCCATGTGGTCTTGATCTCTCAATGCACCATTGGCGACTTCTTCTTTAAAAAGAATATCTTGAAATAGAATATCAGCTTCAGCTTCCATATTACCTATGACACCGAAAATTAAATCCTTCATTGTATAGCCCGATTTACTTGTTCATTTAAATATACGAACATAGTAAGACTCGTCATTGAATCAAGTTAATCACGCTTGAAGGATCTGACCCTCTATTTAGCTATCAAGTCATGAGCCACAATGAAAACATTAAAATATCTTTGTGTAGTGATCAAAAGCTGTGGTTTTTTTATAGCCCAGAGATTCATATAGTGCTTTAGCAACGTCATTATCGACAGCTGTTGCCAATTTCACTGTACTGGCATCAGTATATTGCGCAAAAAGATCAACTTGTTTCAATAATTTATTGGCTACACCTTGTTGCCTTGCTGCTGTTGCGACAAACATATCATTCAGTATCCACATTCTTTTCATTGCAACAGAAGAAAACGTAGGATAAAGCTGTATAAAACCTAAGCCGTCACCTTCCTCATTAGTCGCAATAAAAATGACAGAATCACTCTCTATTAAACGTTCCTTGATGAACTTTTTACATTGCTCAAGGTTGGCAGCTTGTCCATAAAATTGGCGATATTCATCAAACAGTGCTGTCACCAAATTTAATTGTTCGATAGTTGCTTGGATAATTTTCAACAGAGACTCCCTTTAATCTTCAGCCTTTACTTTATTGCTTTAATTACTGTTCGTGCCTTAACAACTGGCTGACTTCCATTAGTTAGTTAACTTACCTCAAAAGACAAACAACGTCAGCTAAACCGTTTTACTTTTGGTTAGTGTGAATTTAATCAATCCCACTAAAAATTAAACATTTTCACTACATAATAATATTAACCTGTTCTTCAAAACCCACATAAACACAGTAAACCACTGAAAATAAAACAATTTAAATTATGGCATAGATACTGCTTTAATCAAGCAAAATTAACATTAGTTACAATTGATAACGTGACGTTTACAAGTTAACGCTCCACACTTAACTCCATAAGCGTCATTAATTCAAATTATTGAACTGGCAGGTACCCCATGGATAGGTTAATCAGCATGAAAAAAATGACAATCTCACTATTTTGTATTGCAGCACTTACTACAGGTTTAAGTGGATGTACGGGTGAGCAAGAAGAATCAAAAGAAGAAGAAAAGTATGCCGTACCGGTTGAAGTATCACAAGTAACACAAGGTAATGTTTCTTCTTTCTATAGTACGACCGCGACGCTAGAAGCACCTGAAGAAGCTCATGTGGTAACTCGAATAGCAGGTCTAATTGAAGAGATTAACGTTGAAGAAGGTGACCGAGTGACTAAAGGTCAAGCCTTAGCCACCATTGATGCCAAACGCCAGCATTATGATTACAAACGCTCACAAGCTGAAGTTCAAATAATCGAGCAAGAATTGAACCGCTTAAAGCAGATGAAGAATAAAGAATTCATCAGCCAAGATGTCATGGCCAAATTAGAGTTCAACTTACAAGCGGCTATCGCTCAACGTGACCTAGCAGAGTTACATGTGATCGAAAGCCAAATTGTGTCACCTATCGACGGCATTGTCGCAATGAGACATGTCAAAAAAGGCAATATGGCGAAAGAGTTCGAAGAGTTATTTTATATTGTTAATCAAGATGAACTGCATGGCATTGTTCACCTTCCTGAGCAGCAATTAACCAGCCTTCGCTTAGGTCAACAAGCTAAAATAAGTAATCAATACGCTAACAGTGCTGACAACTCTCAATCTAATGAAATCATCGCAAACGTATTGCGTATCAGTCCAATCGTTGATGCCCAAAGCGGCACATTTAAAGTCACTATCGCTATTGATAATAGTAAAGCAAATCTAAAAGCTGGCATGTTCACTCGTGTAGAACTTAAATACGATACCCATGAAGATGTAGTAACAGTGCCTTTCAATGCCGTGATTAATCAAGATGATACTCAAGCCTTGTATGTAATTGAAGACAATACCGCCACTCGCCGTGAAGTAAAACTAGGCTATCGTGAAAAAGATAAAGTCGAGGTTATTTCAGGTGTTGAACACGGTGAGCAGATCGTTGTTCGTGGTCAGCAAAACCTTAAAGATCAATCGTTAGTTGAAATAATTACGCCCCTTTCTTATGCAAAAAACAGCCTAAACGCTAAGTAAGGATAAAAGTATGTCATTAATTAATACCTCGGTTAAACGTCCCGTCACCGTGTGGATGTTTATGCTTGCCATTATGCTTTTCGGCATGGTTGGCTTCACTCGTTTAGCGGTTAAATTACTGCCAGATTTAAGTTATCCGAGTGTCACGGTTCGTACAGCTTATGATGGTGCAGCTCCAGTTGAAGTCGAACAACTTATTTCCAAACCAATTGAAGAAGCCGTTGGTGTTGTAAAAGGATTACGCAAAATCAGCTCTATTTCGCGCTCAGGCATGTCAGATGTCGTGCTCGAGTTTGAATGGGGCACCAATATGGATATGGCGAGCCTAGAAGTACGTGAAAAAATCGACACTATTGAATTGCCATTAGATATTAATAAGCCACTTTTACTGCGCTTTAATCCAAATTTAGACCCAATCATGCGCTTAGCATTATCCGTACCTGATGCAAGCGAGTCTGAATTAAAAGGCATGAGAACTTTTGCCGATGAAGAACTAAAAAGACGACTTGAAGCATTATCTGGTGTTGCTGCGGTGAGATTATCTGGTGGTTTAGAGCAAGAAGTTCATATTCTATTAAACCAACAAAAGCTTCAGCAGTTAAACCTCAATGCTGATGATATAAAGCGTCGTATTAACGAAGAAAATATCAATTTATCGGCCGGTAAAGTGATTCAAGGAGACAAAGAATACTTAGTCAGAACCTTAAATCAGTTTAACTCGCTTGAAGAATTGCGTGACGTGATTGTATATCGAAATGACCAAACCTTAATTCGCTTGCGTGAAGTAGCCGACATTGTGGACGGATATAAAGAGCGCAGTGATGTCACCCGTATTGGCGATGTCGAGTCGATAGAACTGGCTATTTATAAGGAAGGTGATGCCAATACTGTTTCTGTGGCTCAAAAGATTAAGGCTGAACTTGATAACCTCAATGCAGAGTCTGAAGAGAATCAATTAAAAGTCATTTACGACCAATCAGAATTTATTCAAAGCGCTGTCAGCGAAGTGACCTCTGCCGCATTATTCGGCAGCTTATTGGCTATGCTAGTGATTTATCTATTTTTACGCGACATTATCGCCACGCTAATAATTTCAATCTCAATCCCATTTTCGGTTATTGCAACCTTTAACATGATGTACTTTGCAGATATCAGTTTAAACATCATGTCACTAGGGGGAATTGCATTAGCTATCGGCCTATTAGTCGATAATGCAATTGTAGTACTGGAAAATATTGACCGATATAAAGCTCAAGGATTAGCAAGATTAGAGGCTGCAGTAAAAGGCAGTAAAGAAGTAGCTGGGGCAATTTTCGCCTCAACCCTGACTACATTAGCAGTATTTGTACCGTTAGTGTTCGTTGATGGTATCGCTGGCGCTTTGTTCTCAGACCAAGCTCTCACTGTTACTTTTGCTCTGTTAGCGTCACTTTTTGTCGCCTTAACTGCGATTCCAATGCTGGCTTCGCGCCAAGGATTTACTCAATTACCAGAAGAGACGGTTACAGAACCTAAAGCTAAACCTACAACCACCAAAGGCAAAGTTGGTCACTACTTAGCATTGATACTCGGTTTCCCGTTTAAATTAGTGCTGAGTTACTTGCCAAATGCGATGCTAAATTTAGTGATTATTTTAACTCGATTTTTCTCATGGTTATTTAGCCTGGTTATGCGCCCTCTCAGTGCAGGTTTTCATTTATTCTATCGCTTTATTGAAAGAATTTATCACCGTGTATTAAAGCATGCCATGGCACATAAAGTTGTCACCGTGATTATCGCTATTATATTGACAGTTGGTGCTGGCAGCCTATTCCCAAGATTAGGCGTCGAATTAATTCCACCAATGAACCAAGGTGAGTTTTACGTTGAGATATTATTACCACCTGGAACAGCGGTTCAAAAAACGGATTCCGTACTTGAAGAGCTAGCTTACTCAATCAGTGATAGTGAAGATGTTAAACACACTTTCAGCCAAGCAGGTAGCGGCGGACTAATGACCTCTGATACCGCACGTGGCGGAGAAAATTGGGGACGTTTACAAGTTGTACTAGCAAACACCCAAGCTTTCGATACTGTTGCTGCAACGTTACGAGAAACAGCAAGGCGTATACCGGCACTCGATGCGAAAATTGAGCATCCTGAATTGTTCAGTTTCAAAACTCCGTTAGAAATTGAACTATCAGGCTACGACTTAGCACAATTAAAACAAAGCGGTGACCAACTGGTTTCAGCATTATCGCAATCAACTCGATTTAGCGATATCAATACATCGCTTCGTGACGGCCAACCTGAAATCAGTATTCGGTTTGACCATGCTCGTCTAGCCGCGCTTGATTTAGATGCGCCTACTGTCGCAAGCCGCATTGCGCACCGTGTTGGCGGTACCATTGCCAGCCAATATACCGTTCGCGATCGTAAAGTCGATATTCTCGTTCGTAGTGAATTAGCAGAGCGAAACAATATCGAAGATGTGAATGCATTAATCATCAACCCTAATAGCCAACATGCCATTCCATTGAGTGCGGTAGCCGATGTTTCATTACAAGTTGGCCCTTCTGCAATTAACCGAGTGAGTCAGCAGCGTGTGGCAATTGTATCGGCTAATTTAAGTTATGGTGATTTAAGTGAAGCAGTTAAAGAAGCACAGCTAATCTTAAACCAACAGCAATTCCCTTCTTCTATTCAGGCTCGTTTTGGCGGTCAAAATGAAGAAATGGAACATTCTTTTGAGTCGCTTAAAATTGCATTAGTGCTTGCTGTGTTCTTGGTTTATCTGGTCATGGCGAGTCAGTTTGAGTCGTTATTGCACCCTTTACTCATTTTATTCGCTGTACCTATGGCTGTTGGCGGAAGTGTTATTGGTTTATTTATTACTGGCACACATATCAGCGTCGTCGTCTTTATAGGCTTGATTATGTTGGCAGGTATTGTGGTGAACAACGCCATTGTATTAGTCGACAGAATTAACCAATTGCGTAAAGAAGGCATAGAAAAAGACCAAGCAATTAGCACTGCTGCTAAATCTAGGCTTCGCCCAATTATGATGACAACCATGACAACTACACTTGGCTTATTACCAATGGCAATTGGTGTCGGTGATGGTAGTGAAATCCGTGCGCCAATGGCAATTACCGTTATATTTGGCCTAAGTATGTCAACCATGCTGACGCTGTTGGTGATCCCTGCCCTGTACGGCATATTCGATAAGAAAAATTATCAACAAACTGATGCAGAGCAAACAGCGTCAAAAGTATCAACTGAACCTTCAATGGAGGGACAGTCATGAGTAAAGAAAACCCCAATACACAAAACATGAAAAATGAGCAGCCAGGTTTTAGTATTACCAGATTGGCAATAAAAAGACCTGTCACAACGAGCATGTTCTTCCTCGCCATTTTATTGTTTGGCATGGCTTCAAGCCGATTGTTACCTCTAGAAATGTTTCCTGGGATCGACATTCCACAAATTCAGGTTAATGTGCCGTACAAAGGCTCAACTCCTGCTGAAGTCGAGCGAGATATTACTCGTGTGTTAGAAGAGTCATTGGCAACAATGAGCGGCATCGAAGAGGTACGCTCAAACTCTTCACAAGATGGCGCGAATATTCAACTGAACATGAAATGGGGAGAAGATGTCGCCACCAAAAGCTTAGAGGCTAGGGAAAAAATTGATACAGTAAGGCACTTACTTCCTAAAGATGTTGAGCGGGTATTTATTCAGCAGTTCTCAACTGCAGACATGCCAGTGCTCACTATACGGATCTCAAGTGAACGAGAGTTATCTAACGCATTTGACTTGCTCGATAAACAGCTTCGTAAACCCCTCGAACGTATTGAAGGTGTTTCCAAAGTGACTCTCTATGGTGTTGACCAAAAACAAATAGAGATCCGACTTGATGCAGACAAGCTTGCAGCTTCAGGAATTAACCCATCAGAGCTGAGACAACGTCTGCAATTAGAAAACTTTGTCATTAGTGCTGGCACAGTGCGTAATAACAATCAGGTATTTCAGGTATCGCCTAAAGGTGAGTTTTTATCTCTTGAAGATATCAAAGCTGTGAAACTCAATACCACAACCACTGTGGGAGATATCGCATCTGTTAAGTTCACTTTGCCAGAACCTTTTGAAGGTCGTCATTTGGATCAAAAGTATGCCGTCGGTTTAGATGTATTTAAAGAATCTGGTGCAAACCTCGTACATGTGTCAGAGCGTGTTCTTAATGTCATTGAACAAACTAAACAAGACCAACAATTCCAAGGCATCAAACTCTTTGTCATGGAAGACCAAGCCTATGGGGTTAAATCATCATTACAAGATTTGCTGATTTCAGGATTAATCGGTGCCTTCTTATCATTTGGAGTTCTGTATCTATTTTTACGAAACCTGAAAATGACACTAGTGGTGGTTTCATCGGTACCTATATCAATTTGTATGACCCTCGCTGGTATGTATTTACTGGGCTACAGCTTAAATATTTTATCAATGATGGGACTGTTATTAGCTGTGGGTATGCTGATTGATAATGCGGTTGTGGTTACCGAAAGCGTATTGCAGGAGAAACAACGCAATGGTTTAACTGGCCAAGAAGATACTAAGCCTCAGTGCCAAAAGGCCAATGAATCCGCGGTATTAACAGGTGTCGAGAAAGTCGCCTTGGCGGTACTGGCTGGTACATTAACCACAGCGATTGTATTTTTGCCAAACATTGTGGGGGTAAAGGTTGAGCTGACCATTTTCCTTGAGCATGTAGCAATCTCAATTTGTATTTCTCTGGCAGCATCTTTATTAGTGGCAAAAACATTAATTCCGTTACTGCTCACCAAGTTGCATTTTGAAATTGATACCGAAGAAAAAGAGTCTAAGCTGCAACACTATTATCAGCGTAGCTTAAGCTGGGTTTTAGCCCACTCAAAAATATCAGGAGTACTTGCGGTATTAATCCTTGTTTCTACTGCCCTTCCCCTGAGCTTGGTAAAGCAAGACCAATCTGATGGTGAAGGAAACGACCGCCTCTATATTAACTATCAATTAGAAGGTCGCCATAACCTTAAAGTCACTGAAGCCATGATTAATCAAATGGAAGACTATCTTTATAGCAATAAAGAAGCATTTATGATTGATTCGGTTTATAGCTATTATTCAGCCGACAGTATTCAGACGACGATTCTTTTGCAAAAAGACATTGAAACACCGATGTCTGAGCTTAAACAAACTATCCGAGATGGTTTTCCTAAATACGCGGCAGCAACTCCGCAATTTGGTTGGGGCAATGAAAACTCTGGGCTAAGGATAACCTTAACTGGTCGTTCAACGTCTGAGTTAATTACCTTAAGTGAACAAGTCGTGCCGTTATTAAGCGCTATTGAAGGGCTTGAAGATGTCCGCTCTGAAGTTAATGCTGCCCAGCAAGAAGTCATTGTGACTATAAATCGAGAAATGGCTGCGCGTTTAGACTTAAAACTTAATGAGGTTGCATCGCATATTTCGATGGCACTTCGCGGCTCACCACTTCGCTCATTCAGGCACGATCCTAACGGCGAGTTACGTATTGAATTGGCTTACGATAAAAGCTGGCAACGCTCTTTAGAGCAACTAAAGCAATTACCTATCATTCGTAAAGGTGAACGAGTATACAGCTTAGATAACTTAGCTGAGATTAAAATCCAGCCGCGTTTTGACACCATCAGACATTACAATCGCCAAACTGCGTTATCCATTGGCGCCAATGTCAACGATATCACCACTGAAGAGGCTCAAGAACAAATAGAAAAAGTCATGCAGAATGTTAACTTCCCATACGGGTATGACTATAGTCTGCGTGGTGGCTTCCAACGCCAAGATGAAGACCAATCGATTATGGCAGTAAACATGATTTTAGCGCTGGCGATGATTTATATCGTTATGGCAGCCTTGTTCGAATCACTGTTATTACCTACTGCGATTATCAGCTCAATCTTGTTTTCAATTACTGGTGTATTCTGGGCCTTATGGATATCAGGTACAGCGATGTCAGTTATGGCAATGATAGGGATCCTTATCCTGATGGGGATCGTAGTAAACAATGGGATTGTTCTGGTTGACCAAATAAACCAGATGACACCTAAACTTACCGATCTTTCGACAACCATAAAATCAATTTGTATTACACGATTACGTCCGGTATTGATGACAGTGGCAACCACAGTATTAGGTCTTGTGCCATTAGCAATGGGAGACACTCAAATAGGCGGTGGTGGACCACCTTACTCACCAATGGCGATTGCGATTATTGGTGGATTAAGCTTCTCCACTATCACAAGTTTATATTTGGTGCCCTTGTGCTATCAGGCCTTGTACCGTATCCGTTATCAATCTTCAGTTAAATTAGGTTTAGCTGACAAAAGAGCAAAAAAACTGCTACCTTGGACATTGTAATGGAGTAATACCAATGCTTAACCATCTTGCCAGAAGCTCTACTGATTAAGTAGCTTTACTAATTTAGTCGCTTTACTGGCAAGATGGTCAAATAACACAGGAGCTTGTAATGACGCTGAAACGTCTCAGTTTATTGACCCTTTCATTGATACAACTATCCTTTTATAGCACCGCTGCACTTGCAGATGATGACCGTTTTAAAGATGTACAAATCACTTCGCAAAAACTCACTGATTCCACATACATGTTCACCGGCTCTGGTGGCAATATCGGCGTCTCAGCTGGCAGTGATGGCATATTAATCATTGATGACCAATTTGCCCCTTTAGCAGATAAAATAAGTGCTTCATTAAATAAAATTCAACCGGGTAATCCTAAGTACGTCATCAATACCCATTATCATGGTGATCATACTGGTGGTAATGCTCACTTCGGTGAACAAGGCATAATTTTTGCCCATCACAATGTATTAAAACGTCTTAGCGCTAAAGAAGGCACACCCAAAGCGGCATTACCTGTAGTCACCTACTCAGAAGATGTCTCAATTCATTTTAATAATGATACTTTGACCTTAAAGCACTTAGGTCCTGGGCATACTGATGGGGACAGTGTCGTATTTTGGAAAAAGGATAATGTCGTGCATATGGGCGATTTATTCTTTAAAGACCGCTTTCCTTATGTTGACTTAAAAGGCGGCGGCTCGGTTCTTGGCTATCGCAATAATGTCGCTAAAGTGCTTATGATCATTGATAACCAAACTCAGGTCATCCCGGGACATGGCGAGCTCGCGAGCAAAGATGATTTAATGAAATTTAAACATATGCTCGACGATTCAATTAATTGGATGAACAAGCAATTAACTAACGGAAGAACGCTTGAGCAAATCCATGCGACAGGTTTACCAGAACAATGGAAAAGTTGGAGTTGGAATTTCATCACTGAGAAAAAGTGGATTGATACTCTTTATCAAGACTTAAAGGCTTAAGCGTTTAAGTTTCAATAAAAAGCTTGTGCTTGTCACAAGCTTTTTTAGTTGCTCAGCAATTAATTATTTCTGAAATGCCATAAAACCCAATAAACAGGCTTTAAGTCTTTACCGCCAATGTTTTTAAAAGGACGTGCACAGTAATACAACCATTGCCATGAAGTGAGAAACTGCTTAGATTTTTGCCAAATCAATTCACCACCAGCCTGTCGATAAGCGGTAATAGCCTTCGAAATCCGCTCGCTGTCTTCACCTAAATATCGATATAAGCTATGAACATAAACCAATAAATCACGGATCTGTAGATCCACCACTGTGCCTTTTTGCTGATTTGCTTCAAAATCAATAAATTTAACTTCACCTGATCGCCAGCTGATATCCCTTAGTGCAGGACGTCCGTGAGCTAATTGCATTTGATGTAAGTGGGCTAATGCTTGGCTTGAGTCATTGAGGATACCTTGCAACTTTGAAGATTCGATATCATCTCTATCTAACCATTCTCGAACCGTTCTACCCGCGTCTTCAACCACTAAATAACCTTCACCGTTCGCCACAACTTTAGGCACAGGTGCTCCTTCGGTATCCAGTTGTTTTAAAACTTGTGTTTCTTTAGTCAACGCTTTAGCAGAATTGGCTTTTAAAAAACGCATTGCACCTTCTAACTGTTCAACTTGTTTTAACCAGTAACGCTTACCATCATATTCAAAGTGACTGATCCTTTGCCCTTGGTTTAATACCAACATTTGAGCGACTTTGTCTTTGAAGGATTGCATTTGAGTCATTGAAATTATCCGATACTGATCTGAATATTCAGTATCCTGATAAAAAGACAATAACTGCAAACTTAAGCAGAATTAATTCTCTAAGTTTTACTTCAGACAAACTTAGTGCAATTACTCTATAAACAGTACCTACATACGAATAACATTAAACGCACAAAATTTAACCAAAGCAATTAAATGTACCTCAGTTAAAGTAGGCACAAAAAAAGCGCCATATAGGCGCTTTTTATCATTTTAATAAACTCGTTTACTAAAAGTCAGCTAAAGGATTTTCGCAAGCTAAAGGCTTCTAACAAGCTAAAGGCTTTAACCGTAAGCTAATGACTTCTCGCAAGCTAAGAATCATTACGACTCTAGTGGTATCGCTCTGTTTTCGAGTAATACAGGAATACCTTCTGTTATTGGGTAAGCTAATTTATCAGCTTTACAGATAAGTTGATCTGCTTCTTTATCAAATTCCAACTTACCTTTACATACAGGGCAAGCCACAATCTCAAGTAATTTTTTATCGAACGCCATGGAGGTTTCCTTGTTTAACTTTGATGACTTCTTTTAGTCTGTTCAAAAATGCTAGATCAAAACTTTCATTAAGCTTCGCATTTACTGGCAAATACCACCAGTTTTGTTGTGCAAAATCGCGACATTTAACCGCATCTTTTTCAGTCATAATCAATGGACTTTGAAGAGATAGCTGCTTTAACTCCTCTTCATCAAAGGTTTGATGGTCTTCAAATGCTTTAGTTTGTGTAATTGAATAACCCAAAGTCTGCAGACTATCAAAAAACCGTTGGGGATTACCAATGCCAGCCATCGCCACAGCATCTTGATGCAGCCATCCATCATTATTTGACGGCTTTACTGATTTAAGCGTACTAGGCTCTAGACTCATACTAACTTCATTAGCTTGAGACTCTCCGCCATTATTTATCACCCAATCGATACTGTTTAATCGCCATAGCCCTTCTCTAAGTGGTCCTGCTGGGATTAAACATTCATTACCATAACGGCGTTGCCCATCAACAATGGCAAGCTCTATATCTCTTGCTAAAGCATAATGCTGTAAGCCATCATCACTAATGATCACATCAACATCAAATTCAGATAATAATGACTTAGCAGCATCGATACGTTTCGCGCCAACAACCATAGGAACTTGAGTACGAGCAACAATCATAGCTGGCTCATCACCTACTTCAGTCGCTTTATCAGTAGGCCTTACCGCTTTAACGCCATCAATATTAACACCGTAACCACGGCTAATGACCCCAGGCTTGTAACCTTGTTGGCGCAATAAATTAATCAAATAAATCACCGTGGGCGTTTTACCACTTCCGCCAGCGGTAATATTACCTACGATAATGACTGGAACAGGGAGAGTTTCTGCAGTGCTTAAACCTAGTTTATAACCTAGACGTCTAAGAAAAGACACTAAAGCAAACAACCAGCTTAATGGCATTAATAACCATTTAGCTGGATGCCCTTGGTACCAGATTTTATTCACTAACGATTGCATTTAATTACCAAATTGCATTTGGTACAGGTTGGAATAAATGCCTTCTTTGGCGATAAGATCTGTGTGAGTTCCACGCTCAACGACCGAGCCTTGATCTATCACTAAGATTTCATCAGCAGATTCAATAGTTGAAAGGCGGTGAGCAATCACGATTGAAGTACGGTTATGGCGTAAATTGTCTAAACCATGTTGAATGGCTTTTTCTGATTCAGTGTCTAAGGCAGACGTTGCTTCATCTAAAATCAACACAGGAGCATCACGTAACATCGCTCTTGCTATCGCAATTCGTTGACGCTGACCACCAGAAAGTAAAACACCATTCTCGCCCACTTCGGTATCTAAACCTTCAGGTAAGGTTTCAATAAACTCCATGGCATAAGCAAGCTCAGCTGCTTTGACAATTTGTTCACGGGTTACCTCACCTGGATATGCGTAAGCAATATTATTGGCAATGGTGTCATTGAATAAGGTCACTTGTTGAGAGACTAGTGCCACTTGATTACGTAAAGAGGTTAATTTGTAATCATAAATACTAACATCATCAAGAGTAATATCCCCTTCAGATACCCCAGTATAAAAACGTGTCATTAAGCTGGCAATCGTCGACTTACCCGAGCCACTGCGACCTACCAATGCAATAGTTTTACCTTGCTTAACTTCAAAATCGATATTGGTTAATGCTGGTTTTTCGGTATCAGGATAGCTGAACGTCACGTTATTAAACTTCAAATTACCTTTAACGCGCTTGGTTTCAAATTCACCGGTATCAGATTCAGGCGCGGTATCTAATAACTCGAACACTGTGGTACAAGCTGCAATACCACGCTGAAACTCAGCGTTAACTCGGGTTAAGTTTTTAATTGGCTGAAGCATCGCCATCATGGCACCTAAAATAGCCGCAAAAGTACCTGCTGTGATGTCTTCTTTAAGACCAGGAAAAGTCGCTGCATATAACACAAAGGCCAGAGCAAAAGAGCCAATAATCATAATGACTGGTTGGCTAATAGCTTGAGCCACAGCAAGTTTCATATTCTGATGACGGTTAGAGTCATTCACTTTAAAGAATCGATTAACTTCGGTCTTTTGACCACCAAAAGCCAACACATTTTTATGGCCTTTAATCATCTGCTCTGTAGTTGCTGTTACGCCGCCCATTGCAGATTGAATTTGCTTAGAGACTTTACGAAAACGCTTACTCACAACACTAATAACAATGCCCATCAATGGACCAATCACTAAAATACACAGTGATAATTTCCATGAATAAAAGAACATAATGGCTAGCATAGCAATAACAGTGATTGAGTCACGGACGATAGAAATTAGCGCGCTGCCTGATGCACGTGCAATTTGCTCAGTATCAAAGGTCACACGAGAAATTAAGTTACCGCTATTTTCACGGTCAATATAACTCACAGGTAAACGTAAATAATGCTCAAATACCTGTTGGCGCATATCCATGATTAACTTTGCACTCATATACGAAACACAATAAGTGGATACAAAGTTGGCAATACCACGCAAAGTAAACATGCCAATCACCACTAATGGTGCCATCAACATAATATCTTTATTGGCATTAAAGCCACCGTGGGTAGGAACATCGACTTCAACGCCTCCTACAACAGCAGGCGCTTGGCCGAAGCCTTCATCAATAAAAGGCTTAATGAATGCAATAAAAGCAGCATCAACTAGGCCATAAGTCAGTAGGCCTGCGATAGCTAACAGGAACATCCCTTTCATAGGGACCAGATAAGTAAGAAGGCGTCTAAATACGCTCGACATTTCGTTATTAGTTGTTGTCATTGATTACATTAACACTTGAATAGCAAACAAAGGCCATATTCTACTCTGCTTTAACTTTCTCACCAAATCTAAACAGCTTGTTATACCAAAATGGCGCAATATCTGTACGATATTGACGAATAACATAATTTGATGGTTTAAAATCTATACTAATTTGACCAGACCGTCCGCTTACAAGTGTTTCTATTCCTCTTATTTTGTATCGATTAACGACATCATCTTTAGGGAATCCATATTGATTGGCAAATCCTGCTGTAAAGATAACTTGCTTTGGTGACACTTCATCAATAAATGCAGCTGTAGATGAAGTACGACTGCCGTGATGTGGTGCCAGTAATATATCAGCCTTGGTTAAGCTGTTATTTTCGATAAAATACTGCTCAGATTGCTTCTCAATATCTCCAGCCAATAACAGCTGATGTTTATCATCACTAATATAAGCAATACAGGAACGATTATTATCGTTTTCAGCTTTGGAGTTAACAGCTAGATCCACCTTTAGTCCCTGCCAAATAAATTGCCGTTTACTACACGGGTTTACAATAGGCTCTTTTACCTTGCTTAGATTAAAGTGATGCTCATGCGTATCGCTAATGAGCGTGCTATTAGGATATTGAGCGAGTAATGTGCTTAGTCCACCAGCATGATCATTATCGTCATGGCTAATAATAATATAATCAAGCTGGCTTACGCCTTTAGCTTTTAAGGTGGGAATAATCACCCGCTCTGCATAACTGAAATTTTCGCCGTATGCAGCGCCAGTATCATAAAGTATTCCCCTATTCCCTTGTTGGATCAAAACAGCAGTGCCCTGACCAACATCTAAAATATGGGCTTGCCAGTTTGTAGGAAGGTCATTGTTTTCTTCATTTATTAAGTTGTTAGTGAGATACATAAAAAATGGCAAACACAGTAACCCAGCACATAACCGCCACTGGATATTGCCCGTCCATTTCAATAGAAACAGCCCAAAAACAAACATCATTAAACAGATAATTAATCGATCAGGTAAATAAATTAACGCCACTGGCCAATGGTTGCTTTGGCTGATAAGTAGCTGAAAACCTTCAAGTGTAAAATTTGCCACCGTCATTAACTGAGTGCCAATACCAACCATTATTTCATCAGACAATGGCAACAACATCATCAGTAAAATTAATACCAATGCAATGATGCTTAAGGGGATAACCAAAATGCTAAACCATGGCACCATGAGCAAATTAACCCATATACTATTAATCGATACTGTACCGAACAAAACGGCTTGAATTAACCCAAGTCCAACAGCGAGTCGCCATTGAATTGACCAAAACCGCTGAAAATAAATCACTAACTGCCAAAAATAATTTCGAGACTTCATTTTGAACAAATGAATATATGACCAATTATTTGCTAATGATGGGTCAACTTGATGGATACTTTTTTCGTTATCTTGAGTTTGGTTATCATGAGTATCGATATCTTGAGTATCGATACCTTTAGCAGCATTAACTTCATCGTTGTTAACTTCATCATTGTTAAATTCAGTGTCGTTAGTTCCAGCGTCGTTAGCTCCTGTGTCGTTAAATTCGATCACTTCATTTATGCTTCTGGAATTAGCTTCTGAATATTCAAGTGTAAACAGTATGATGACCAGTGCACTAAACGATAGCCAAAACCCTGCACTTAAACTTGCGAATGGATCAATGATTAAAACGGCAAATAACGCCCACATAAGCCGCTGCCAGGGTGATGAGTATTGATTCACCATAGTGAGTACCACCAGCATAAGTAACATTACGAATGCTCGCTGAGTCGAAATAGCAAACCCAGCTAAGTAGCCATACCCAGCTGTCATTAACACAGCAAAAACCATGGCCATCAATACATTTCGTCTACTTTCTGTAGGTAAAATGCGTTGCAAACCAAAGCGAGATAAAAACCAAAACAAGCCAAATACCACTGATAAGTGCAAACCTGATATTGCCACTAAATGTCCAGTACCCGTTTGCCTTAATTGCTGCCATTGCTGTGGCGTTAATGCTGACTTGTCACCGAATAAAAGCGCTCTTAACACAGATCCATTAGATAAGCTGTGTAATATTGGCGTCATCTTATCAATGATTATTTGTCGTATTGGCGCTTCATAATGAAGAAGCTTTGCTTGCTTGACTCTACCTTTAGCGACAATATGACGACTTAATAAGTATTTTTGTTGATTAAAACCACCTTGATTCAATGGGCTTGTTATGGGTTTCATGCGGGCTGTAAATAACCATACTTGACCGACTTTAACCTCGGGCGGATGTTGCCAAGTGAGTCTATAGTTAGATTGGTAGAATGCTTTATGTTCAGAAATCAACCGAATGTCGAAACTTATCCAGTCGCTGTTTGTGCTAACTAGTGATACTATCTCTGCCTTGAATTGTTTTTGAACAGGAATTTCAGATTCGTGTGATGAAAATAGTGAATTAAAACAAAAAGAAACTAATAAAACTCCACTAAGTGTCCCACTGATGAATGGCCATTTTTTGAAGGTGGATAAAACGACAATCAGAATGATAGACGCCATCCATATAGGAAGTAAGCTTGGCAATATATTGCTAAAAAGCATACTGGCGCAAAAACCATAAATGAATCGATTTATCATTGATTAATTAAAGACAGTAATCGCGTATATGCCAAAAAAATTATTACAAAAATTTATGCCGAAGCCTGAAACCTTGCGTAATCACAAGTATTTACGTGTTTTCGGTAATTTATTAGATAAGCCCAACTTGTGGAGTTTAAATCGTAAGTCAGCTCCAGGTTCATTTGCGGTAGGTCTATTTGTTGCTTGGCTTCCAGTCCCATTTCAAATGGTCATTGCTGCTGGCATGGCGATATTTTTTAACGTCAATATTCCTTTGGCGGTTGCACTTGTATGGTTAACAAACCCAATCACAATGCCGTTTATGTTTTACGCCGCTTACCTGTTAGGCGCTAAAATATTAGGTATGGACACCACTGACTTTGCGTTTGAAGCCAATTGGCAGTGGATAGAAAGCTCAATTGGAACCATTGGTCCACCTTTTCTATTAGGGTGTGTAGCACTAGGACTTATTTTTGCTTTTATTAGCTTCTTTGTGATTAAAAGCCTGTGGAAGTACTCAGTACTCTTTAAATGGAAAAACAGAAGTTAACCCATTAGCAGCATCAAACAAGTCAAAATAAAAAGTCAGCTTGTTCGCTGACTTTTTATTGATATCCTATTAGCCGTTTTTTATATAAAACCCTAGGGCCTGTTGATCTTTGCAGGTTAAGTTTTGTTCGAAATAAAAGCATTTTAATCGAGGCGGATGAATTGATGCCTAGTCATCTAAGCAAAGTTCATTCAACAAAGAGTAAAACGCTTTTAGTCGAACCCTTCGGGCAGCGTTTGTTGGTCATTTTTACTGCGTTATCGACTTTTTATGTAGAATAACTACACCACAAAGTCTCTGCCTTGTACAAATGACCAACAATTCGCTGCAAAAGCAACCTCGAAAGATCAACAGGCCCTAACCTATTCATTCTAAGTGATTAAGCTTTCGATACCCCAATACCAGCAAGTGAATGCTTAATAAACCAGTAAAAGCGCCACAAAAGAACATCATTGCAATAGATTCAACGGATGAAATATCGTCGCTAAACAAATACCACCAAAGTGGCCACCCCAACAACGATAAAACCGTTAATTGCCACATACAAGTCTTACAACGGCCAATTTTTTGTTTAAAAATAGAATCCTGACAATCATCGCAAGACATTGACGCCTTCCTTTGATTTAGTCATGTATTCACTATTAAGCATGGCAAAAAAACATTCATCGCCCCAGCGGCCTTTAAAAAAGATGTTTTGCAAATAATGGCCTTCTTTTCTAAATCCTAACTTTAGCAATAAGGCCATTGAAGCAAGGTTTTCAGCATCTGTAGTGGCAACGATTCGATGTTTATTTAACGAATTAAACAAGTACTCGATCACTGCTGATACCGCTTCATACGCAATCCCTTGTTGTTGGTAATCTTGAGCAATCGTGAAACCGATTTCTATTTGCTGCTTATCAATAAAATGCAATGCAATATCGCCCATGAGCTGATTAGTTTGATTATCTGCAATCGCCAATTGAAACCATAAACCAGATTCACCGAATTGTTGATAATCCATTTGCTCAAACATGGCTTGAGCTTGCTCAAGGCTATAATCAGTCCAACTTTGGTATTGCGCAATCTGAGGATCAGCTCTGTATTTCGTAAATGCCGCTAAATCGCCCGCTTCAAACGCTCGAATGCTAAGACGTTGCGTTTTTATTTGAATATCCATGTTTACCTCAAAACGTTGCAAATTATATTCAGGTTCATTGTGTTTTCTCAATAAAGCTCGTACTGCTCAATGCTTGAATAAAAAGCTCATAAATTATTGTTTCATTCTAGCCACCAAGAAATCCACTGCCGCTTTGACTTTCGGAACATGATAGCGCTGTTTTTGATATATAAGATAAACCCCAAAATCAGCACTTTGAGTTGCTGATAATGGTGGTTCAAAATTTAACTCTAATAACTCGCCTCTTTCTAAAAAAGGACTAAGCACCCAACGAGGCATCATCACAATACCATCATGGTTTTTGGCTTTTTCTATTAGCCACTCCCCTACGTTACTGATTGCAGCTGCGGGAGCAGAAACATCCTGCCATTGGCCATCAATATAACTAAGCCAAGATACTCTGCCATTGGGCGAGCGGTAATATAGACCTTTATGGTTTGATAACTGGTTAGGATGACTTGGCCGGCCCATTTTTTGTAAATATTGCTCGGTTGCAGCTGGAATAAACTGATTGTCCATCAGGCGTATAGCCATCACTCTATCATTGGGAGCATAACCCCCTCTTATAGCAATATCGACATCATCACGGCCCACAGAAGACAATTCATCGCTTAACTCAATATCAAGGATCACCTTAGGATATAACTGCGAAAACTCTTCCATCAGTGGAATTAACACTTCTCGACCAATCCCCACCATTGCACTTATTCGCAGCTTTCCCATTGGTTCGGTCTGATAAGTTCTCACTGCCTCATTACTTTGCTCTAGCTGGTTCAGCAACACCGAGACTTGCTTATAATATTCAGCGCCAATCTCAGTTAAGTTCACCGCCCTTGTTGAGCGTTTTAATAAGGTTGCCCCAAGGCTTTTTTCTAAATCAGCCACACGCCTTGAAAGTGAAGAAGCGGGAACCGAAAAAACCTTAGCAGCTTGAGTGAAACTACCAAGCTCCACCACTTTCACAAAGTATTTAAGCGCTCTTAATTGATCCATACCCCAACCATTATTGTCTTAAAAGCAATAAAGAATCGCTTTTTAACCACTATATCTTATAAAAAAGAAAAGGAATAATAACTTCATTAACTTTTAAAACCGTTTCCATTTAATAAGGATTTTCAATGAGCACCTTTACCGCCATTAAACTTGTCAAGCGTCCACAAGGTGGCCCAATCACATCAGACATTTTTGAAGTGGTTCAAAAGCCAATGCCTACCGTTAAACCTGGTGAGTTACTGGTTAAGCAAAACTACATGTCACTAGACCCTGCTATGTTTGGTTGGATGCAGCCGGATACTGATAGCTATATTCCACCGGTTAATTTAGGCGATGTGATGCGAAGTAGTGGTGTTGGTGAGGTCGTTGAAAGTAATCATCCTGATTTTAAAGCTGGCGATCGCGTGATGGGTATGATGGGTTGGCAAGAATACTTTGTCAGTGAAGGTAAAGGTTTAAACAAAATCGATGCACCGCTCCCTGATGAAGCCATTTTATCTGTTTTCGCATTACCAGGACTTACAGCCACTCAAGGTTTATTCAATGTCGGTAAACCCAAAGCTGGCGAAACAATCATTGTCACCGGCGCAGCGGGCTCTGTTGGTTCTATTGTGGGGCAATTAGCTAAAGCTGATGGCTTACATGTGATTGGCGTGGTAGGCAGTGATGAAAAAGCAGACTGGATTGTCAACGAGCTTGGTTTTGATTCTGCGATAAATTATAAAACAGCAGATCTCGCTGCTGAATTAGATAAGTTAGCCCCGCAAGGAATTGACTTATTTTTTGAAAATACCGCTGGTCCAATTCAAAGCTTAATTATCGACAGAATGAATCCACATGGGCGCGTCATGGTATGCGGCTTAATTGCTGATTACAGCAAACAAACACCTGCACCAGGACCAAGTTGGATGAATATCCTAAAACGACGCATTACAGTGCAAGGGTTTACTATGCCAGATCATTATGGCGAAGTACCAAGCCTACTAGAGAAGTTAACCCCTTATGTGCTACAAGGTAAAATCAAACATCGTGCACACGTATTAGAAGGGCTTGAGTCATCAATTGAAGGACTAAATTTTTTCTTTAGTGGTGGTAACAAAGGTAAGCTGATGGTGAAGCTCTAATTCAATGAAGTCGTCTCTCCTTCGACATTGATTTTATTGATATTTAATCAGTTCAAAAAACTGCTTATTAGCGTTGCATTCCCCCAAATGTAGCGCTTTTTTATGTGCTATGTGCTATGTGCTATGTGCTATGTGCTCAGCAGCTTTATCCATGTCACAGCACTTAGCTGACTTAATAACGGTTTTGGTTGGGGATAATCTCAACCCCAGCTAAAAGCTCGTCTAGAAGATTGCGAACCACACGCTCAGCATCAGAGTAAATAGGATGCTGATGGTTTGCTTGCAAGTAATAAATGGCATAACTCAAGGACGTCGGTAACAGCTTATTCAATCGCTGTGGCGCTTGATAACAATAATATTCTTCATAATAATGGCTAGACAACTCATCGACTAAGATAACACTATTGTCATTCAGTAAATGATTCGCCAATATCGACTGTGACTCAGACCGATATTTAAATCTAAACCCTTCCATTAAATCCGTGTTTTCTAGAATTGCCTGAATGCGATTAATCCCACTGAGTATGACACCAGCAAAAACGTGGTCTTTAAAGCCACTATTTTCCATGCCCTCTTCAATCCATTTATTTTCAGTTCTGCTAACAAAAATAGGCTTTGATTCTCTGATAGGAATTTGTCTAATTTCTTTTGGGGCATTTAATGGAAACAGGTTAAAACCAATATGAACATCACCATTAATAATTTGATCAAGGGTATGGTCGTTCCAATGAATAAACGAAATTCTCGCTTTTGGCAAAATCTTTGAGCTGACCTCAACGAGTGGTTTTGAAATGATATCAATCAGTGGACTGGAAATGGCAAATGTGATCTCGCCGTCAAAATCGGCCTGATTAAAAAACTCATCAGGATATAGCTTTTTTTCCAATGACATCAGCTCAGCAGCTAAACCATCACCGATTGTTGTTGCTCTAACTGTAGGTACTAAATGACCTTGGCCCTTGATGAATAAAGGATCGCCAGTAGCTTCGCGTAACTTAGATAATATCTGGCTTACAGCAGACTGAGAGATCCCTAATTTTGCCGCCGCACCTGTGGTACTGCGTGTAATATACAGTTCATTAAATACACGTAGGTAGTTGAGGTTTATTTGATCAGAATACTTTACGTACATGCGTTAACCCTTGATAAATTCGCCCTAATATTAGCATAGCTTATAGTTATTATAAGTAGCCTATGTCACAGATGTTAACTAGGATTTGCACCGTTTAAATAGCAACGACATTTAGCTCACATATGTATCAAGGGGAAGCGCGTGGCAAATCAGTTCACTGAGACCGAATTTAACAAAGAAAGTTTTTCAACTGTGTTAAGACAATACCGAAAGTCGTATCGTCTATCTCAACAAACCTTAGCTGATGATTTAGCTAATAATCACAGCCTGTTTAAAAACATCAACCAGTCAATGGTGAGTCTTTGGGAAAAAGGCACTATTCTTCCGTCTTTAAATCGAAGAGTAGGTTTAGCGAACTTTTTTAATCAGTGCTACCAATACGACGAACATGAATTAAAAGTTATCAGAAAAGCCCGTAAAAATCGTACTCATGATGGCCAAATGCCAAACATTTACAATTACAGCATTAATCAAATTAAAGAGTTTTGGTTTGACGAGATGACTGAAGATGACAAAGAGTCGATATACCAAGCGCACAAAGTACAAAGCGGTTACGACTTTAATGAGACTCTTAAGCATATTGAATGTAAACGTTTAAAGGTTGTATGTTTTTACTACAACAATTCAATCATCGGACACCTTGCTTTTTGTGTTGCACAAAACGGTTACCTGAAACTGGCGAGTGTCGTGGCGATTGATAAAACTATTCGTATGAATATTTTCAAATTCATTCAAACGTTATCATCAAATCTTGTACTGATTTTACCAAGCTTCATTAACTATTATAGCCATTTGTTTAATGACATTTACCTTGAACAAGTGCCAACTAGCGGCCCAATCACCTTGCATAGCGCTACGAGTGAGAGCCTGTTTAATAATCCTTTTATTAAACACGTACTCAACGGTAACGATGACTTGGTATTACTTCGCTATGAGCAAAATACTGACTAACGTCACTTATTGAGTAAAGTCACTCATGATGTGACGTAAGATTAACGCCTATCAAGCTATTGATAGGCGTTTTTGTTTTTAATCTTAGACGTTTGCACACTAATTCACGCTTAAAACGATGAGCCAGGTTGAGTGAGAAAGGTCATTTCAGTAGCAGTAGACTCTCTAGCTAAAATATTGTTTCGATGAGGGTAGCGGCCAAATTGCTTGATGATGTCAAAATGCTTAATTTCAAACTGATAGTTTGACTCCAAGCCATCTTGATTAAATAACACTAATGCCTGCTGATGGATAGCCATAGACTCGCTATGCATGTAAGGCATGTATAAAAAGCTGCGCTCAGTGACTGTTAACAGCTTATCTTGCCCCTGCGCTACGGCTTCTTGGGCTAATACCAATGCAAGTGCGTCTGATGCGAACGCTTTTGCAGTGTCTCGGAACATATTTCTGGAAAACTGATCCAATATAATAATTTCTGCCAACCTGCCTTGAGGATGCTTTCGCCACTCATACAGTTCACCAGCCATAGCTTGACTGTGCAGCGAGGTAAATTTAGACATGATAACTCGATCGAACTCAGTGTCTTTTTTAAACCACATTGCCTTGTCTATTTCATCAAACCAAAATGAAATCACTTGCTGAAAATCTGTCATCATTAATGCCTTAAATATTCCGTTGTGTTCCATTTCAGTAACCATACAATTGTATGCTAGATTTAACTTAATGGTTAATAAAGATAAACAAGAGTAAGGTTAGTATGACTGGCGCTCCTCAAGTTCCAACAAATGACGCCATTAGGCAAGATCCACTCATTGAAAAAATGCTCAAACGCTCACCATCCGATGTTGCATCAAGTTTTACTGATGAACAACTCCATGCCATAAAGATGTCACTAGGTCCTAATACTTGGGGAGGACACTTCGTAGATAAACGGGGGACATTCAAATTTCCTTTCATTAAGTTGCGTTTTTATTATGTGTTTTTATTAGGTAAAAACAAACGCGCCTATACTCGTCGAGAAAAGAACCTATCTATGCTGATGATGTTTGCTAGTGTCAGTGGCTTTATCATTGTTAGTATGCTATTTGGACTGCTAATGTTGTACCTTTTAAAATCGGCACTGGGTATCGACTTATTTCCTGATACGTCTTTAGGGATTTGGGACAGTGTTAAAAGTTACTTTGACTAAGGTGAGTGGTTAGATCTAACAAGGGAATTGGACTCCATGAGCTGAAATCGAGAGGCATTTAACGAGCCAGTAGAATTTCTATTTCAGTAAACCAGCTTCAGAATCGTTAAAATTAAGCCTCTAATGGTGTTGATACGTGAAATCAAAGGGAATATTCCACTAGAAAGTGAGTTGTACGGACGCTGTAAACAAAGAAATCATCTACATTTTACCACTATAGATTAATTCTATATCCTCAACGCCCTAATAATGGGCAAAAAATTGTTTGCTAAAATGTTGAGGAACGAAAACAGCAAGCTGTTTTTTGTCCTTATTTATTAGCTTGTTATATGGCAAAGCTACCAAAATCGCCACCATGGTTTTTTATTAGGAAAGTTAAGAAGTTTAGCGTTGTCGTAGCAGATGCCACATAGAATTTTGATGTTTGCAAATTTCTCAGCTTCTCCTTCCCATTCTCCAGTCTTATTTACTAAGTCTTCACACTCTGAACACCACGCATCTGGTCTAGGATTTTCTGGTTGCTCAATTGACCACCAAAAACCTCTAGGCTTGTCATCTTTCAAGCTTTCAACGATGTGCTGGCAAACAAAAGTTTCTTGCTGCTTTCCATGTTGGCAACATTCAACATACTCGATTTCATCAGCCATACTTTAGTGCCATGTAACAGCTTATTATAGGGCTCGCCTGATAAAGCCGAGCGTTTAAGTTATTGATTAATTACACCAAGCACTTGCTATCTTATTGATAAAGACAACAAACTCAACTTACAGAATCAAACAAACCTTGCTTGCTCTGGAAAACTAGCGGCGTAGAAATAAGCCCTTAACGACCTGCCAGTGCTGATGCTGGAGCAATTTTAGTGGCTTTATAAGCTGGGTAAATTGTCGCAAGTAAGCTCATGATGAGTCCCATTGAGACCACTAGAATTACATCTTGTTGTTGTAATTCAGACGGTAAAAAATCGATAAAATAAATATCTGAAGCTAATAGCTGGATCCCGAAGGTTTGTTCAACAAAACTGGCTGTTGCGCTTAAGTTGGTTGCCAGCAGCACACCAATACCAGCGCCGATGGTACAACCTAACAATCCGTTCAAACCACCCTGCATGATAAAAATCGCCATAACAGCGCCACGTTTTAAGCCCATGGTCATTAAAATCGCTATTTCAGCGCTTTTGTCTCTTACTGCCATCACTAAGGTAGACACGATATTAAAACACGCCACAGCGATAACAAGAGCTAGCACAAGGTACATTACCATTCTAACAAGCTGAATATCTTGATATAAATGTCCTTGAGAGCGAGTCCAATTATTTAAATGCAAATACTGACTTTGCGCATAACCTAGATCGCGAGTAATTCTTGGCGCACTGAATACATTGTTAACGGTAATTCTAAGGCCCGTTGCTGAACCTTGGGGAATTTTTAATACGTCAGCAAGGTATGACATCGAAACATAAGCCTGAGTCGATTCAATCTCGCCGCCTAAATCGTAAACGCCTGCGACAATAAAACGGTGACTTTTAGCTGCTGACAATTTATTAGATTGGCTCATGTCCGGCGTATACATAGATAATGTATCGCCTTCTTTCAACCCTAGCTTATCAAGTAAGCTTCGTCCTAATACGATGTTATTTACAGGTTCTGCTAACGCATTCCAAGCCTTGGCAGGCATAAATTCAGCCAAGGTTGAAACCTGTCGCTCAAAGTCAGGCTCGATACCGTTAAGCTCAATACCTTGAAAACCACCCGGCTTTTGCACGAGTCCTTGCATTCGAATAAAGGGCGCTGTGGCGACGATTTCGGGCATGTTTTTAGCTGTTTCTGCAATAGACTGCCAATCATGTAATGGCTCATTCACACTGAGCAATTCACCATGGGAAACGACCCCTAGCAAACGCTGTTCAAGCTCGCGCTCAAAACCGTTCATGGCGGATAACACTAAAATAAGGACAGCAACCCCAAGGGCAATACCCGCGGTAGAGGCAAATGAAATAAACCCAATGAATCCATTAGATTGCCTTGCTCGATAAAAACGCCAGCCTATTGTCAGTGGCAATAATGATTTCATTAGCTATTTTCCACTGCAATCGATTCAGACGAAGACTCATTTGATAAAGTTTGTAGCACTCCATCTTTCATTGTCAGTTGCCTATCCATTTTTGCGGCTAACTTGTAATCATGGGTTACCACAACAAATGCTGTCCCTAACTGTTGAGCCAACTCTCGGATCAGTTGATAAACACTGTCGCCGCTGTTGGCATCTAAGTTACCCGTCGGCTCATCAGCAAGGACAAGTTTAGGTTTATTAATTAGCGCTCTAGCAATCGCGACACGTTGACGTTCACCACCAGAAAGTTGCGCGGGAATATGTTGCAGGCGATGACCTAGCCCGACTCTTTCGAGTAATTCAGTCGCCTCTTTCAGGGTTTGCTTTTTATCTCGGCCTTGAATAAATGCTGGCATCGCCACATTTTCAAGTGCTGAAAACTCAGGTAACAAGTGATGAAATTGATAAATAAACCCTAAATCTTGATTACGAATTTCAGCCTGACGAGTAGCAGTTAATTGGTACAGGTTTTCCCCATCCAGTAACACTTGACCAGAAGTTGGAATATCTAACGTTCCCATTATATGTAGCAAGGTACTCTTGCCAGAACCTGAACTCCCCACAATGGCCAACTGCTCACCTTTGAATACATTCAAGTCAACATTTGCCAGAACTTTAGTGGTGGTTTCGCCATCGTGAAACTGTTTACTTACATTGCTAACTTGCAATATCACAGGACGTTCATTATTCATTATTCATATCTCAATGCGGTTGCAGGCTGAACTCGAGCAGCGGTTAATGCAGGGTAAATAGTGGCAATTAAGGTCATTGCCAGTGTGCCCACAACGATAATAGCAATCTGGGTGACGGATATTGCAACTGGTAACATTTGACCCGCACCAAGGACAGAAATGCCCAAGACACCCAAAATAAGGTTCAAGTTTAGGGTGATGGTGACTCCAGCCAATGCTCCCAACGCTAAACCAATAATGGCGTTAAGGGAGCCTTGAACGATGAAAATGTTCATCACAGCCTGAGTGGTTAACCCTTGGGTTTTTAGCACTGCCACATCGGTGGTTTTATCAATTACCATCATGACCAAGGCCGACACAATATTAAATGCAGCTACCGCAACAATTAGCGATAACATCAGCGACATCATGTTTTTTTCCATTTTCACCGCAGCAAATAAATGACCGAAATCATCGCGCCAATCTCTTGTGGTGATATCAATGTCCTGCTGATTAAGCTGAGCTTTTATGGTTTCACCCATTTGCGGTGCAGAAAAAGGATCGGCTAGATACACTCTAAGCTCGTTAATCTCACTTGGCTTTAAGCGCATTAACCGTCTGGCATCTTGATAATGGATATAAGCTAACGCTGAATCGACTTGCGAGCCCATTTCAAATACGCCAGCAACAGTAAATTTACGCTGACTTGGCACAGGACCGAGGGGCGAATACACCACACCGTCACCACTAAGTAGTCTGACTCTGTCGCCAATATTGATGGATAACTTTCTCGCTAATTCACTGCCAAGTACAATATTGTAACTACCCGGTGTCAGCTGCTCAAACGCACTGGAATAGGTATTAGCGATAATGGCCGACAAGTTTTGTTCATATTCAGGGAATACGCCATAAACTTGCACAGCACTGATATTTTGACTGGATTGCACCATGGCTTGAGTTGTTACAGTAGGCGCTAGCCCATGTACTTGAGATTGAGCAGTTAATGACTGGGTCTGTTGTTGCCAGTCACTAAAACCTGCTTCATTCACTAAGGTCAATTGTGGAACAGCGCCTAAAATACGGTCTTTAAGCTGGCCTTCTAAGCCATTCATCACTGAGCTGACGATGATCAATGCAGCAACGCCTAGAAAAATGCCAGAAACAGCGAAAAAAGTAATGAAAGATGCAAAAGCATTGGCCTTTCTTGTGCGCCAATAGCGGTAACCAATAAATAATGAAAACCGAAAGTTCATAAAGAAAAATGCATCCCTGGTGTAATTTGAATTAAAAAGTCGTTTATTAGAATAAAAAACAGCCATTTAATTAAGCAAGCGGGCTAAAACTTGCTAAATGATAAAGATGAGCATGATAATAGGGGTATTAGTTTGATAAATAAAGAGGCAAACCTTGATCACTGAATCCAATGCATATTTTACTGTGCCTCATCAATTTAATGTCTATTTAGAAACCTGGCCTGATTCAAAAGGTATCCCGACAGAAGAAGACTTACGTTCAATGCAATCTGTTGGCTTAAAGCTGCTGTCTGAAGTCAAAGAACTTGAATCAAGCTGCCTATTACAGCTGCGTAGTTTAGATAATGACGCTAAAGCTGTGGTTGACTTCCTTAAGCTTCAATCACGTAAAGTCGATTTAGTGCTGCACCACGTTTTGGAGAAAGAAGTCCAAACGGGTGAGAGATTCAGCGGTACTCATTTTGGCGGAAGCGGCATTAACCTAAGCTCAGACACTCCCCTTAACGTTGGCGATTATTTTAAATCATCCATTTATATCAGCAGTGAATTAGTGGCCATATTATGTTTATGCCAAGTCACTCAATGCCAAAAAGTCGACCCATCAGCAATTCATAATGATGACACTGTTCTATTCAATATTAGCCTCGAATTTAGCCAAATTTTAGATGCCGATGTTGAGCAACTCGTTAAAGCCAGCTTAAATGTGCAACAAAAAATGCTTAAAATGCGTAAACAAAGTCGTCAACAAGCTGCTGACTAACGAATAATTCCTGCAACTTAGCTTATGCTCGCTTATAATAGCTGCCATCATTTAAGGCAGCGAGGAAGCTTGCCTTAGTTAAAACCTTTTATGACCAGTTACGCTGTTTTTTATATGACCGATATCGAAAACATTAGCTGGATAAACTACACATTTATAGAAGCCAACTTAATAATTCAATGAAGAATTTTAGCGTTTTAACACCGCCTAGTGTCAAAAAAGGCCAACAATTTCAGACCTTATCGACTTTAGGTGGCGTGTCGCAAGCCATAACGCTTGCCAGTCTCATCACCCAGCATTCTGGTACCAGTTTAATTGTCACCAGTGATACGCCAAGTGCATTACAACTGGAAGTTGAATTGGCCTATCTATTATCGCAGTCTGATGTAAATGTGTGTTTATTTCCCGATAGAGAAACGCTGCCATATGACAGCTTTTCACCTCATCAAGATTTGATTTCTCAGCGATTAGAAACGTTAGCGCAAATGAGCCAAAGCCAGCACAATGTCATTATTGTGCCGGTGAATACCTTAATGGTGAAATTGCCGCCAAAGTCGTTTTTAACCGCCAATGTCATGTTGCTCAAAAAAGGCGACACATACAGCCTGCAGCAGGTTCGTCAGCATCTAACAGATACAGGTTATTACCTTGTTGACCAAGTTTATGAGCACGGCGAGTTTGCCATTCGTGGCTCAATTATGGATATATTCCTGACAGGTTCAGATCAGCCGTTACGTATCGAATTATTCGATGATGAAGTTGAGTCTATTCGCTATTTTGATGTTGATACCCAGCGTTCTAAACAAGAAGTTGATGCAGTGCGTATGCTACCTGCAAAAGAGTTCCCAACGGACGCTGCCGGTATTGAAGGTTTTAGGCAACGTTATCGCCGCCGCTTTGAAGTAATTTCCAAAGAGGCTGAATCTGTTTATCAGCTGGTCAGTCGCAACTTAATGCCAGCAGGGATAGAAAACTACCTGCCGCTATTTTTTGATGATTCAGCTAACTTGTTTGACTATTTGCCTGCTGATACTCAGCTAATGACCTTGGGTGATATTGAACAAGCAAGCCAACATCACTTAAATGAAATTAATGCGCGTTATGAAGACAGACGTGTCGATCCGTTAAGACCACTTCTTGCTCCGCAAGAGTTGTATTTACTGATTGATGAACTGTTTGCTCAGTTTAAAAACTACCAGCGCTCTCAGTTTGCTTTAAATAGCGAAGATGTTGCTAAAGCGCAGCTAGCCAATGTTTCAGCGCTGCCAGACATTAATGCAAACCATAAATTAAAGCAGCCACTGATTAATTTGCAGGAGTACAGCGAAACCCACAAACAATTGGTGTTTTGCGCCGAATCTGAAGGCCGCCGAGAAGCGTTAATCGAACTGTTAGCCAAAATTGGCCTGAAACCCAAGCTGTTTAATCACCTTGATGAGTACTTAAACGCCAAAGACAGTATTGGCCTTGTGGTATCTCCGCTTTCCCGTGGTTGTGTGCTACATGACACGCCTAAAGGTGAAGTCAGCATAATTTGCGAAACCGAATTATTTGGCCAGCGTATATCTCAGCAGCGCCGCCGTGAAAAGCAAAAGCAAGTGAGCTCAGATGTACTGGTTAAAAACCTTGCTGAACTTAAAGTTGGTGAGCCAATTGTTCACCTTGAACATGGCGTTGCACTTTATAACGGCCTAGTGACCCTTGATACCGGTGGCTTAGTCGCAGAATATTTACAGCTTGAATACACTGGCGGCGATAAATTATATGTACCTGTTTCATCATTACATTTAATCAGCCGTTACAGTGTTGGCGCTGATGAAACGCCAAGCTTAAATAAGCTTGGCAATGAAACTTGGGCAAAAGCCAAGAAAAAAGCCATTGAAAAAATTCGTGATGTTGCCGCTGAATTACTCGATGTTTACGCGCGCAGACAAGCCCGTCCTGGCGATGCGATGAAAATTGAAGCAGATGAATATGCTCAGTTTGCGCAAGGTTTCCCATTTGAAGAAACCGTTGACCAAGAAACGGCGATTGAAGCCGTACTCACCGATATGCAAACCCCCATGGCAATGGATAGACTAGTCTGTGGCGATGTGGGCTTTGGTAAAACCGAAGTGGCTATGCGCGCTGCTTTTGTTGCGGTAAATGCCGGTAAACAAGTGGTTGTGTTAGTGCCAACTACCCTGCTTGCCCAGCAGCATTATGAAAACTTTAAAGACCGTTTTGCCGATTGGCCTGTGGTTATAGAGGTCATGTCACGTTTTCGCTCAGTTAAAGAGCAAAATGGCGTGCTACAACAATTATCAGAAGGCAAAGTGGATATCGTTATCGGTACTCATAAATTGCTTCAAGCCGAAGCCAACTTCGATAACTTAGGTTTGCTGGTTATTGATGAAGAACACCGCTTTGGTGTGCGTCAAAAAGAAAAAATCAAAGCCCTGCGTGCGAATGTGGATATCCTTACCCTAACCGCCACCCCAATTCCACGTACTTTGAACATGGCGATGTCGGGCATGCGTGATTTATCGATTATCGCGACCCCACCCGCTAAACGCTTAGCAGTAAAAACTTTTGTTCGCGAATATGATATCGCGACAGTAAGAGAAGCGATTTTACGTGAAATCCTCCGTGGTGGTCAGGTTTACTTCCTACATAACAATGTTGAGACCATTGAAAAGTGTGCCCAAGACATTCGTGATTTATTGCCAGAAGCCCGTGTTGTAACCGCTCATGGTCAAATGCGAGAGCGTGAACTTGAAAAAGTGATGTCAGAGTTTTACCACCAGCGTTTTAACGTTTTAGTGTGTACCACGATTATTGAAACAGGTATTGATGTACCAAGTGCTAACACCATCATTATTGACCGTGCTGATAAGTTTGGTTTAGCTCAGTTACATCAATTACGTGGTCGTGTGGGACGCTCACATCACCAAGCTTATGCATATTTAATGACGCCGCACCCGAAACTAATGAGTGCAGATGCCCGTAAACGTCTTGCCGCTATTGATGCTTTAGAAGATTTAGGCGCAGGCTTTATGCTTGCTACTCAGGATTTAGAAATCCGCGGCGCGGGTGAACTCCTTGGTGATGAGCAAAGTGGTCATATTTCAAAAATTGGCTTTAGCCTTTACATGGAAATGCTTGAATCAGCAGTTAAAGCATTAAAAGAAGGTAAGGAACCATCACTTACATATATGCTCAATTCACAATGTGAAGTGGATTTACGCATACCTGCTCTTTTGCCTGATGATTATGTATCCGACGTCAATATGCGCTTGTCTTTATACAAACGTATTGCCAATTGTGAAACGGAAAAAATGCTTGATGAATTGAAAGTCGAGTTCATTGACCGCTTTGGTTTATTGCCTGATCCAACACGTAACTTGATGGAACTGACTTTATATAAACACCAAGCAACAGCCTTAGGCGCCAGCAAAATTGAAATGCACGCCAAAGGCGGTAGTATCGAATTTAGTGATGACCATAAAATCGATCCTATGTTTATCATTGGTTTATTACAGAGTCAGCCACAAATTTATCGAATGGAAGGCTCAAATAAGTTAAAGTTCACTATGCCTGCAGAAACCAGTAAACAACGTCTAGACTTAATTAAGACTTTACTGGAGCAATTAGCTAAACACCGTATTGGAGAAACTAAATAGTGCTGCGTAACTTTGCTATTTCCATTGCCGCTATAACAGCGATGACAGTATCAATTAATGCTCAAGCCAAATCATGGTTTGAGGTTGAAGTGTTTGTATTCGAAAGACAGTCAAACAGTCTAGAGCAATGGCAAGAAAACACTGCACTGCCAGCTAACCGTAAAAATATCGATTTAATCACCCCAATGATCAGCAATGATATTACTGGGGTCGCTTTAGGGTTAACGGGTTGCACATCTTCTGACTGGACTAGCAGCGAAGTAGATTGCCAAGATCCATTAGTCAGTGCCAATAAAACAACTTTCCCAAGCCAAGTGCCATTTTCAATTGCAGCAGAGGAGCCGCAAGTGGCTTACCTTGAAGAAGGCCCACTGCTATTGGCTGAATCTCAAAGCGAATTTGCTGACATTATTAGTACTGTACGCCGTGAAAAAGATGTCCGCAGTTTACTGCATTTAACTTGGCAACAAGACATGCAGTCACGCAATCGTGCAAAACCGATTCGTATCTTTGCTGGTAAAGATTTTTCTGAACAGTTTGATTATGCAGGCCACCCAGTAACTGAAAAAGTAGAAGATGAATTTTCAACTTTTGACTTCTACTCTTTTGGCAGTTTTGTTGATGAACCGCAAACTAAGCCTGTGTGGGAACTAGACGGGAATATCAATATTTATCTCAGTCATTATTTGTTTATTGAAACCAAACTTGCATTACGTAAGCCGATTCAAAAACAAACCAACACCAATGATTATTACCAGTACAGCTCTGATACAAATAATGAAAAAGTCATGAGCCCGTTTTT
Source organism: Shewanella sp. TC10 (assembly GCF_009663145.1). Lineage (GTDB taxonomy): Bacteria > Pseudomonadota > Gammaproteobacteria > Enterobacterales > Shewanellaceae > Shewanella. The sequence continues at coordinate 29,635 of NZ_VKHR01000023.1, read as the reverse complement.
ACAATCCATCCCTATGGTACAAAACCGCCGGGTCAGATCTGGCGAAGTTCATTACTTTGATCACCCAAACTTGGGGATCATTATGCAAATCAGAAAGATGGAACAGCCAACGACGACAAAACCTGCTGATTTAGCACTTGAAGATGATTCACAGATTGAATTGAATACAGAACCAGTTACTGAATCGATGGCTGCTGGTACCAGTTCGACTCAAAGCCAGCTTAATTAAAAGCAGCCTTGATTAAATATTAGTAAATAGCTTTAGCAAAAATTAAAACCGAATGTGTAGTATTCAATACTTATCATTCGGTTTTTTACATAAAAAAACAGCTAACCATACGGCTAGCTGTATTAAGCAAAAATTTGCAAATAATATGACATTGATATAAATGAATTTAAGTCGCATGTTAAACTCATCTGTATCATTTTGTAACATACCCATATCATTTATGCTAACACTTCGAGTTTAACCGCTCAGCAATTAACCAATTCTTATGGATTTACGCTAAACAGCCTTATTCAAAAGAGCCCAGACTCAAACTCAAATGGCTTTTACTCAAATTAGTTTTAATAAAAGTGACAAGTTACTAAAGGCCCTAGCCTAATATTTGCTTAGCCAGCATTTGCGCTTTTTCCCAACGTTCAGTTGAACCAAGCCCTATCATGACCTGCGCCATATCAGCCTTAAGTAACTTTGCATTATTTTTCGGCGCAGTAGACGGCCAAGTAAAGTCACTCAGCAGTGTTTTCACGCCTTCAGGATCATTACATACCAAAATCATATCGCAGCCTGCAGATAGCGCAGCTTGGGCACGACCTAAATAATCTCCTGCAAATGAAGCCCCTTTCATGCCCAAGTCATCTGAGAAAATAACACCGTCAAATGCGAGAGCTTGACGTAAAACATCTTGCAGCCAGTACGATGAAAAACCTGCTGGATTAGCATCAACTTGCTTGTAAACAACATGAGCAGGCATGACACCATTGAGCTGCTTGTTGGCCATTAACTGTTTAAAAGGCAAAATGTCATGATTGAAAATATCATCTTTACTGCGGTTGTCCTCAGCCATAGCCACATGGGTATCCGCTTTGACACTGCCATGACCTGGGAAATGTTTACCCACTGCAGCCATACCCGCTTGATTCATTCCTTCAATAAAGCTTGCAGCTAGCAAGCTAACTTCCTGTGGATTTGGACTAAAACTACGCTTGCCAATAACATCACTAATGCCATTGACATCAAGCACAGGGGCAAAACTTAAATCAATATCACAAGCCACTAACTCTATCGCCATCAAGAAACCAAGCTCTTTGCTCCAGCGCTGCGCTAAGCTCATATCTCCATTTGCAGCGGGTAGAATATCTCCCATTGCAGGGATAAGGGTAAACTCATCTCTAAAGCGCTGCACTCGGCCACCTTCGTGATCCACTGCGATTAAAAGATCTGCGCGAATAGCACGAACCGACTTAACTAAATCAATCAACTGAGCTTTATTAGAAAAATTGCGGGTAAATAAAATGATTCCCCCCACTTGAGGATGCTGTAATAAAGCCGTTTCTTCATCGCTGACACTGAGTCCAGCTAAATCCATCATTAAATAACTCACGCTAACTCCTATTTATTCCATAACGCTAGCAGCTTGATTGTCCATATTACAAAAAAGTCGCCATTGTGATCTCGACTGCAATTACTTCAACTAATCTGAAGCTAATCGCATAAAAAAATCTAATGAACACTCTCATAAAAAGTATGGGATACTCAGTAAAATAACAAAAAACGTTTGAAAAACCGTTAGGTCAATACTGCTTTAAAATCTGCTTTTAATTACTCACTATTATGCAGAGAAACACAAGCTAGAGATACAGTTAACCAAGAATTGTTAATCTAAGTGGAAGCTTTATCAACACCGCGGTAAATGAATAAACGACTATAATAAAAACGACTGAACACTAAGGTTGATAACAATGATTAGCGTATTTGATATGTTCAAAATCGGTATTGGACCATCGAGCTCCCATACTGTCGGACCAATGAAAGCAGGCAAGCTGTTTATGCAGCATTTATCTGACCGAGGCCATTTACCTCAAACAGATGAATTACGTTCAGAATTATTCGGTTCTTTAGGCCAAACAGGCAAAGGCCATGGCACCGGAAAAGCGGTTATTTTAGGCTTGATGGGTGAAGATCCTGATACCGTGGACACTGATGCTATTGACGCTATCCTTGAGCAAGTCTCAAGCAATCAAACCTTAACCATTGCAGATGGACGTTCAGTTAAGTTTACCCGTGATAATGGCATTACTTATCATCGCCGTAAAAGTTTACCCGCTCACGCAAATGCAATGACCTTATACGCTTTTAGCCAAGGCGAATGTATTTTTGAGCGCACATATTACTCCGTTGGTGGTGGTTTTATTCTTGATGAAGATGAAATCACCCAAACCAATGCATCCCCTGCCACTCCGATAAAGTCAGCCCCTTATGACTTTAATACAGCAAGTGAATTACTCGATGTATGTTGCGATAACGGTTTAAGTATTTCGTCATTAATGATGGCTAACGAACTTAGCATCGCATCTGAAGATGACGTCAAACAAGGTTTGTGGAACATATGGCAAACCATGAAAAACTGTATCGAACGCGGTTATCAAAAAGAAGGCATGCTTCCTGGCGGACTTAAACTGCGTCGCCGTGCTCCAGCGTTATATCGTCGCTTGCAGGCAGAAGGACGTAATAATATGGATCCATTAACGGCAATGGACTGGGTAGATTTATTCGCCTTGTCTGTAAATGAGCAAAATGCTGCAGGTGATCGCGTAGTTACAGCTCCGACAAACGGCGCAGCAGGTATCATTCCAGCGGTTCTATGTTACTACCATACCTTTGTACAAGAAGTGGATATGGACGTGTGTTGTCGTTACTTACTCACCGCCGCTGCTATCGGTATTCTGTACAAGAAGAATGCCTCTATCTCTGGTGCAGAAGTGGGTTGTCAGGGCGAAGTTGGCGTAGCCTGTTCAATGGCTGCAGCAGCATTAACCGAAATCATGGGCGGCACTGTTGAGCATGTTGAAAATGCAGCCGAAATCGGTATGGAGCATAATCTTGGATTAACCTGCGATCCCGTCGGTGGTTTAGTTCAAGTGCCTTGTATTGAGCGTAACGCTATGGGCGCAGTGAAAGCCATTAATGCATCACGCATGGCGCTTCGCGGCGACGGTAATCATAAAGTCAGTTTAGATAAAGTGATTAAAACTATGATGGATACTGGCAAAGATATGCGCAGTAAATACAAAGAAACAGCTAAAGGTGGTTTAGCGGTAAATATTGTCGAATGTTAAGGGTTAATTACGTCGTTAGTTACCTCGTTAATTACATCATTAGTAGCTACGTCATTAATTACACAGATTAATCTACGAGTTTAATTCGTCCAACTGAAAGAGGCTATTTAGCCTCTTTTTTGTGACTCGATTTTCTATAAAGCCTTGTTCACTTTTGCGCATTTATCAGAATTTGGATGATTAGTGCGCTTTTGATTGTTTTTTAGGTAGAAATACCTTTAGATGTTTATAGTATTCATCCAATTAAGAGCGTTCAATGAAAAATATTATCTGCGATATTGACGGCGTTTTACTGCACGACAACAAACTCATCCCTGGAAGTGATACTTTTATCCATAGAGTACTAGAGCAAGGTAATCCGCTCGTTATACTCACCAACTACCCAGTACAAACAGGAAAAGATCTGCAAAACCGCCTTGGGGCTGCAGGAATTAATGTTCCTGAAACCTGCTTTTACACCTCAGCAATGGCCACTGCCGATTTCCTTAAGCACCAACAAGGCAGTAAGGCCTATGTGATTGGTGAAGGTGCCCTAACCCATGAACTCTATAACGCTGGCTTTACGATTACTGATATTAATCCTGACTTTGTCATTGTCGGTGAGACTCGCTCATTTAACTGGGACATGATCCATAAAGCTTCACGTTTTATTGCTGATGGCGCCCGCTTCATCGCGACGAACCCAGATACCCATGGTCCTGCTTACAGTCCAGCTTGCGGCGCACTTTGCTCACCAATAGAGCGTATTACAGGTAAGAAGCCTTTTTACGTGGGGAAACCTAGCTCTTGGATAATACGTTCAGCGTTAAATCATATCAAAGGTCACTCAGAAAACACGGTTATTATCGGCGACAATATGCGCACTGATATTCTGGCAGGCTTTCAAGCTGGTTTAGAAACGATATTAGTAACCAGTGGCGTCAGCCAAATGGCCGATATCGATAAAGAGCCTTTCAGACCCAATCATGTATTCAAATGCGCTGGCGATATTGATGTGGTCTAGCAGCTCAAGGCTAAAGTTAACTAGGCTCATACATAAGCAATTAGCTCAGCTCAATATACTTAAATACTCTGTTAAATAGTCATTATTCAGAGGAATCTGCTACCTCTCCTTTCGGTTAACATTAGGTAACATATTTTCAAGCTTATAACCTTGTTCGTGTTATAAGCTTGATTCATTATGCCTGCATGGCTATATCCAATTACCTGTCGCAAACTCACTGAGGTAGTTCTGGTTTTAATATACCTATAGCTGGTTTTAATATACCTATAGCTGGTTTTAATATACCTATAGATAACAATACCTAAAAATAACAATAGGACGACCTATGAAAAAATTGCTCCCATTCTGCGCCTTAGCTTTATTAAGCGCATGCAGCCCTCAAAGTGCTAAAGAGCAAACCTCTAATCCCTCTTCTGTAACTGCTGATTCAACTTCATCCAGTCAGGTAACCTTTGATGAAGCTCGTTTTAGAAAAGATATTAAAACATTATCGTCAGATGAGTTTGAAGGACGTGCTCCCACAACTAAAGGTGAAAAGTTAACCCTTGATTACCTATCTGCAGCCTTTAAAGAAATGGGCTTAAAAACGACTTACCAAGACAGCTATTTACAGCCTGTCCCTATGGTGAGCTACACTGCCAGTGAATCTCAGCAGATTAGCTTAGCTGGAATTAATTTAACCAATCGAGAAGATATTGTTTTAGGTACTCGCCATGATAAAGGTGGCGTTGATATTAACAATGCACCATTGGTTTTCGTCGGTTACGGCGTTAACGCACCAGAATATCAATGGAATGACTATGACGGTTTAGACATGAAAGGCAAGATTGCGGTGATCATGGTTAACGATCCCGGTTTTGCTCACCCAGAGTCTGATAAGTTTAATGGTAAAGCCATGACTTATTACGGCCGTTGGAGTTATAAATTTGAAGAAGCGAGTCGACAAGGTGCGTTAGGTGCCATCATTATTCATGATACAGCTCCAGCTTCTTACCCTTGGTCAGTTGTCGAAAATAGCTGGACTGGCGCACAACAAGATCTGGTATTCAGTAAAGAAATACAAGATAAGCGTATCGCAGTTGAAGGCTGGATGACCTTAGAAAGTGCCACTGCTATTTTCAAAAAAGCAGGTTTTGAGCTGCCTAACTTAATGGCCCGAGCTTCAGACAGTGCAATTAGCCTCGACTTAAACCAAACTGCTGATATTGCCTTTACCAGTAAAGCCGAATACGCCGACAGTTATAACGTAGTCGCAACGCTTCCTGGAACAGACGCAAAAGCAGAGCATATTTTGTTCACGGCTCACTGGGATCACCTCGGCATCGATTTAACCAAAGATGGCGATAATATCTATAATGGCGCACTTGATAACGCCTCTGGTACAGCCGGTATTCTAGAAATTGCGCGCCAATTCGCTAAACAAGCTGAGCAAGGAAATGGCTTAAAACGCTCGCTGACATTTATTGCAACAACAGGTGAAGAGCAAGGCTTACTTGGATCTCGTTATTACGCCGCCAACCCTATTTACCCTATTGATAAAACCGTTGCCGTGTTTAATTTAGACAGCACCAATGTGTACGGTAAAACCCAAGATTACACTATTGTGGGTAAAGGACAGTCGGAATTAGAAGAGTACCTTATTTCTGTAGCAAGCACTCAAAACCGAACCGCTACCCGTGAACGTAACCCTGCATCAGGTGGTTTTTTCCGCTCTGACCATTTCAGTTTTGCCAAACTGGGTGTGCCAGCAGTGTTTGCAGGTGGTGGAAGTGTTCCATTAGATGAAGCCACAGCAAAGTATAAACAAGCGATGCAAATCGAAATGAAAGGTTGTTATCACAGCGTCTGCGATCACTACCGAGAAGGTTGGGACTTATCTGGAGCTCTGCAAGATCTCGCTGTTTATTATCAAGCAGCTGAAACCTTGGCAAACAGTAATGACTGGCCTGGTTATTATAAAGGCTCAGAGTTTAACAGCCTTCGACCAGCAAAAGACTAATCCGAGAACGTTATAACGATTTTCATTACTCAATCCCTTGGAAGTTTCTATTCCAAGGGTTTTTTGTTTAAATTTACGCCAAATAAATACATATTTTAATCTTTAGAATTTATCTCTCCCTGATTCAATATTCTCAAATCGACATGGCAATTTTAGAGAGTAAAATCAATATTCATCAATAAAATCGTTACAAGTTTAACCGATCCTCAAAACGACAAGGCAAAAACAAAGATTAACCACACCAGAAACAACATTTTACTAAGAATAATTCAAAAATTAAGGTTGAACCCTGCATAAAATGCTGTCAAAGTGAATTCCAGATAAAGATTATTAAGTGTTGTATTACATTTTTGGAGCCACATTATGTGTTCAATTTTTTCGATTTTAGATATTCAATCAGACGCTAAAGAATTGCGTCAAGTGGCTTTAGAAATGTCAAAGCTATTACGTCACCGTGGTCCAGATTGGTCAGGCGTTTATGCCGATGATAAAGCGATTCTTGCCCATGAACGTCTTGCCATTGTCGACGTTGATCACGGCGCACAACCACTAATCAGCGAAGATGACAGCATCGTCCTCGCAGTGAATGGTGAAATTTATAACCATAAGCAACTTAAAGAACAGTTAGGTGAAAAGTATCGTTATAAAACGAACTCTGACTGTGAAGTTATTTTAGCCTTATACCAAGAATACGGCGTAGACTTCTTAGATAAGCTGAACGGTATTTTTGCTTTTGTACTTTACGACAAAACAAAAGATGCATTTTTAGTTGGTCGCGATCACATGGGAATTATCCCGCTTTACTCTGGCCGTGACAGTTTAGGCAACTATTATATTGCCTCTGAAATGAAAGCATTAATGCCTGTATGTAAAACCGTAGAGGAATTTAAGCCTGGTCATTATCACTATTCAAAAGATGCTGATTTAACCGAGTATTATCAACGCGATTGGCGTGATTATGATGCTGTAAAAGACAACCCAGCAAGTAAAGAAGACTTACGTGATGCCTTAGAAGCTGCGGTAAAACGTCAACTAATGTCAGATGTACCTTACGGCGTATTATTATCAGGCGGCTTAGATTCATCCGTTATATCGGCCATTACTCAAACGTTTGCGAAACGTCGAATTGAAAACGACAGTGAAACTGATGCTTGGTGGCCACAACTGCACTCGTTTGCAGTAGGCTTAGAAGGTGCTCCTGATTTAATTGCAGCTAAAAAAGTGGCTGATGATATTGGCACTATTCATCACGAAATCCACTTCACTTTCCAAGAAGGTCTTGATGCGATTAAGGAAGTGATTTACCACTTAGAAACCTATGACGTTACAACCATCCGCGCTGCAACTCCAATGTATCTAATGGCACGTAAGATTAAAGCCATGGGGATTAAAATGGTGTTATCAGGCGAAGGTGCAGATGAGCTATTTGGCGGTTACTTGTACTTCCATAAAGCACCAAACGCACAAGCTTTTCATGAAGAATTGGTTCGTAAGCTTGATAAACTGCATTTATTTGACTGCTTACGCGCAAACAAAGCGATGGCAGCGTGGGGACTTGAAGCTCGTGTACCCTTCTTAGACAAAGAGTTTATGGATGTAGCGATGCGTATCAACCCTGAAGCGAAAATGTCTAAAGATGGACGCATTGAGAAAAACATCTTACGTGAAGCCTTTGAACATGCATTGCCACATGAAGTGGTATGGCGTCAAAAAGAGCAGTTCAGTGATGGCGTGGGTTACTCTTGGATTGATGGATTGAAAGATATTGCAGCAGAACAAGTAGACGACTTACAGCTGGCAAATGCTAAATTTAGATTCCCATATAACACGCCAGAATCTAAAGAAGCCTATTACTACCGTAGTTTCTTTGAAGAGTTCTTCCCACTTGAAACTGCGGCTGAAACAGTTCCTGGCGGGAAAACGGTTGCTTGTTCAACACCTGAAGCACTACTTTGGGATGAAAGCTTACAGGGCATTAACGATCCTTCTGGACGCGCAGTTAAAAACGTTCATGATAGTGCTTATTAAGTTTTACACATAAAAAACCATAATAACTAACCACTTGAATTAGTGGTTAGTCCCGAATTCAACTACGAAGTGCGACACTCGGTAAATTAAGCGGCTAGTTGTTTAAATACAAAAGCTGGCTGCTTAAACTTCAAACACTTCCTTGGTCTGCAGTTAATTCTGTTCATTGCAAACACAATAGTCTCATCACTTACTTTGCTTAAATCGGTAACTTTTTTAACATATCGCCTAAACAGACCATTGGCGTTTTCATTCGCACCACGTTCCCAGGAGCTGTATGGGTGGGCGAAGTACACATCTGTTTCTAGTGCCTTAGCTATGTCTTGGTGGCCTGTAAATTTTCGACCATTGTCAGCCGTTATTGTATGAACGAACTGCTTGTACGATTGTTGCTCTAGAGACATCTTCTGCTGATTTTGAAGGCACTTTCTTGGCTAGGTAAAAACGTGTTTCTCGTTCTAAAATTGTCACTATTACCCCAGTTCCATGCTTACCCAAAACAGTATCAATTTCCCAGTCACCAAAACGCTCACGCTTATCAACAACCTCTGGTCTTTCATCTATAGAAACTGCATTCTTAATGACAGGTTTGCGTTCTTTTTTACCTCGTCGATACCTTTTATGCCCCTGACGCAAGTGACGGTATAGCTTGCCGCCTTGCCTCTTATCGAGCGCAATGAAACGATAAATCCATTCATGATTTACATTAGCACCCACATGGGTTAACACGTTCGATATTTGCCCAGGGCTCCAGTCATTGGTGAGTAAAACCTCAGTAGAATCGATACGATGTTGTGGTATTCGATACTTGGTTGCATAACGTCGTTTCATCACTGATAACTGGTGCGCTACCACAGGTGAATACTGCGAATTATTACAACCACGCTTCAATTCTAGATAAACGGTTGAACGATGACATTTTACTGCGCCTGCAATGTCTGATACTGAAATATCTCCTTCCAAAAGGGCTGAAATCTGATATCTTCCTCCCTCAGTCAACTGCTTATAACTCATAGTGATACTCTTTTTTCTTTGGCGAAATAAAGCCTACCACTTTCTTCAGTTAGCTCCTCTATACCTCAGTTAAGAGTGTCGCAGTTATTATCTGAATGCTGGGTTAAATATTTTGTTTATCCAAAGAAGAATACATTACCCTGCATTAGCTAAAATTGATTTCCCTTAGGTAAATCAATTACATCATCTTAAATTACTATGCCTTGACCTTAGTTTTGAATTAATACAAAGTAATAAAAATAAAGGATTTAAAATTATATTTTTATAGTCACAGGGAGTTCGCTACAAAATGATAAACAAAGGTATCGTATCGATAGTAATCATTATATCTATTGGAACTATTGTAATGTTTAATCACTTTAGTAAGCTAAGTGAGCCCTTAGTAAATAGCAAAAAAGAAAAAACCTTAACCACTCCGCAAAACTTCTCCGAACAGCTCGAAACCAAAGTGACAATGCAAGATGATAAAGCTAACGTCATAAAAAATGCTGAACCTGAAATAATATTATCAGAATCAGAGGTAATGGATTTATTGTCACAATGCGGTGTTGATACAGAAAGATTAAATGCTCCTTTTGATAACCCGAAATCAATTATAGATGGGCTAGAAAAATCAACTTTAGCTGAGGATAAATTGGGTTTTGCGTTATTTTCAAGCCCTCAGGAAGGTTCAAGGTTAGACAACCTTTATCAATTTAGTTTAAATAATCCTGAGGAACCAGTATCTCGTATAAGCCTTATCGGTGAGTGTGTAACTAATTCAAATAACCCAATATGCAATGAAAACTTGATCGAAAGTACATCGGAAACGGTTAAAAAAGATGGCGCTTTTTGGTTAGCAGCTACAGCTTACTTTATATCCCAAAAAAATGATGCTCAAATATATGAAGCTATCACCAATTTAGACGAAAGCACTTTTTTTTCTAACAACTATGCCAAGCGAATCAAGCTATTTACACAAATAATGGAGAATAACCAATTTGGCCACTTTGGCTCGAATTTAATTACAGCTATAGGAGTGGAAGCAGCTACCATCCCTGCTATATTGTCACCTATAACAACTTGGTGTAACAATGAAGATAATGATGTTAAAACGTCAAATGCCTGCCTAACCGTTGGTAGAAACATAGTTGAAAGACCAACGACTGTCTCGAATCAGGCTTTCGGGTACTCAATACTCAAAAACACATATCAAAATGAAAACAACGAAAAAGCAGCAGAAGAAATACAAAGGCAAATCAACAAATTCAGATCAGATCAATTTATTAGTTTACCGCCTTATGCAAATTTAATTATGCTAGTTGATGAAGAGTTCGCCAGTAATTGGCTAGATAACCAGGAAGTGTTAGGTGAAAGTGAAGCTCAAAAAAAACTCATAGTAGATTTAGAACAATTAGTGAATACTGAAAAATATTATCCCTGCAGAGTTCTATTTTCCCCAAAGCTCAACATAAAGCTTTAAAAATATTCTGAAATGAAACAGTACCTGCTATTAAAACAGTTGTTTGTTCCTCCCCTCTCTGAACGCTACTGTAAGAGAAGCTTACAGAGCATTAACGACCCATCTGGACGTGCCGTTAAAAACGTCCATGACAGTGCTTATTAACTGTTATAAACAGCCTATTTTTAATAAAGCCATCGACTGTCGATGGCTTTTTTATTATTGTTTATACACTATATTTTCAATGCTATTTTAACAATTAGTTATAAATTCAATATTTAAAGGATTAAATAATGTCAATTAATGCCACTTTTATTGGACAATTAGTGATGCTGCTTTGGTTACCATTTACGATTTTTATTACTTGGAGCAGTTATAAATTAGGGAGTAAAAAAACGTCTTCACCTAAACTAGCCACTACGATTGGTTTTTTACTCGCTTTCTTTCCTCCTTTAGCACTAATTTATATTGCAGTTTTGGTCATGATTAAAGATAATTCGCCTTTAAAACCTGTAAGTTGAAGCCTCCAATCTTAAAGTCACTGTTCCTACTAATTTTTAAAGGTTTTCCATGTCTGATGTAACTATTTTTCATTTAGAAATGACCCATGTAAATCAATTAAACGCAAAAACTGATGCAAAAGGGTTAACAGTGACAAAAGCTGAGGTTCCGCAATTTGAATATAATCGTTTCTTGTATCAGTTTGTTGGCGCAGCTTGGGAATGGACTGACAAGTTGGGCTGGAGTGAAGCACAATGGCAGCAGTATAGCGAAGATAATAAGCTTCATTTATATGTCGCGTACTTTGAAGGCTCTCCAGCGGGTTACTTTGAGCTGCAGCAACAAGAAGATGGAAACGTCGAGATAATGTACTTCGGACTTGGGGTTCGCTATATTGGTAAAGGCATGGGTGGGTATTTACTTAGCCAAGCTATCGAAAAAGCATGGTCACTTGAAAATACCCAAAGAGTTTGGGTTCACACTTGCTCTCTTGACCATCCTAGTGCTTTAAAAAACTATCAAGCTCGTGGATTTTCAATATTCAAGACAGAAATTGAAGCTTAGCTTTCACAGTCTGTGAATATAATAAATGCCCTACTATTTAGCGACCTAATACTGGCGGCGCTTTTTAGCTAGAGCCGCTCTCATTGCTAAATCCGTTAAGTGGGCATTTTTATCATCAATAGTCATTTTGTGCCAAGCCAATATTTCTTGATGGGTTCTAAGACACCCTAAACAAGTATCTTGTTGATCAAGGCAACAATTGGCTACACAGGGTGAACGAGGTTCATTCAGACCAGACGGCATACTCATTCCCATTAATATCTGCAAAGTGAAAACGCTTGCCACCAGGAAAGCTAAATACGGGTTTGAGGATTTCACCACCAGCAGCCAGTACTTTGCGTTCACTGGTTTCAAGGCATTGACTATAAAGTACAATCAATGGGCAACCTGTACCCAAATTAAATCCTTGTTCTGCTTGGTAAAAACCACCATCAATACCGACATCCAAAAAGCAACTGTATTCAGGGCCATAGTCTTTAAAATGCCAACCAAATACGTCAGTAAAAAACGCCTTTGTTTTAACTAAATCTAAAGCAGGTATTTCTAAGTAGTTAATTTTATGGTGTTTAGACATAAGTAACCCCTTATTTGGTTAACAGATCTATACCGCTACAACCTAAGCGACCTTATTTCAAAATAGAGGAATTTAAGCAGATTGTCGAACGGGTTGGGAAATTAGCGATAAACGAAAGCCAAAGCGTTGTAGTTAATCTCACACTTCCTTCACGCTCACTTCATGCCAATGAGTCAATTAAGATTGAAGTACTGCTGCTAAAGCACCAATTAAGCCGCCAAATACCCCACCCCATACCACTAACCAACCGAGATGCTTGCGGATCATTTCTTGAATAATATCTTTCACCATAACCGGGGTTAATTCATCAAGACGTTGATCGACAATATTTGAGACCTTACCTTGTAAGTCAGCCATCACATTAGGCTGCTCAAGTTCATTGATTAAAATTTGGTTAAACTCTTCGCTTTGAGTCAGCTCTGTCAGCGACTGCTTCATTTTATCAATAAAAGGTTCTTTCAACGGAATAAGCGCTTCTGTTCCGCCAAACATGGATAACATACCACCAAAAGAAGAGTTCTCAACGGTCGTCACAAGCGCATCAAACGAAGGCGCTAAATCAACTTTATCAATCACAGGTGTTAAATCGATAGCACTCGCGCTGTTTTCAGTCAGTAAACGATCTATGTTCTCTTGAGTAAAAAACTGTTCCATCATCAGATGTTTAATGCCAGCTTTAAACTCTTCAAAGCGTGATGGAATAACGCCAGAGCCATATAATCCAGGGACTTTTTCAAATAACATATGCACAGCTAGCCAGTTTGTTACTGCGCCAGACAAAGCAAATAAACCAATGGTAAACACCATGGTGATTTCAGCAAAGTAACCAATTAATACTAATGCTGCGGCAATGACATTCGTCACTAAACTCTTGTTCAACCTTAAATCCTCGGACATAAAAAAACCTTTGGTATTTTATCAATTTCCAAAGGCTAGATGCTACTGACTATTTAATAAATTTAACTACAGACCTGAATGGTACAAGTACATTCCTTCAGATTCAGTCATATTCGATAAACTTCCTTCGAGCTCGTTATCAAGTACTTTCGTCCGCTTAACTAACATCACTTCTGTTCCAGCTGCTAGCATTTTTGCTTTTTCGATTAACTGAGTGGCAATGCCTTCACCACGACGAGATACATCCACAAATACATCATCAAAATACCAAACAGGCTTGAGTAACAATGAAGAATATGAAGGATAAAGTTGCACAAAACCGAGACACTTTTGCAGCTCCCATGCCATCAAAATCATAGAGTCATTTTCAACTAAGCGAGTTTTAATAAACTGAAGGCATTTTTTAGGTTCAGATTGAAACCCCATACTCTGACGGTAGTCATCAAATAAACTCACTAAAACGTCGGTGTCTAACTCTGATGCTAGGCGAATCTGCATTATTTCGTCCTTGAAAATGGTTGCTTAGGTTGTGGCATTTAATGAAAGTCACGCCTAAAGTATCGATTTTACGTTACTTGGTTTGCACAGGTAAAACACAACAAAGGAGCAACATAATGTTTCTCGCCTTTGTATATCTGTCGATAAATCACTTGCAGCAAACCGTTACGTTAACACTTAAAATACTCATTAATACATTAGCTTAAATATAAATACCACTTTTGTCCATTTAAAAAAGCTTATGAAGAAAATTTGTAAATAAATCTAAAACAAACGAGTAACTGAACCTTAAATTCGTTAAAATGTCTAAACAACTACTGTCTAAAACTTACTATAAGCAGTCGCCCCTATGATGCCGTTGTTAAACACATTGAAAATTGCCTTTAATCATCGCCCTCGTTATCAAAAAATTGCGATCATTTTTTCATTTATCTACTTACTTTTCGTATTAACCTTAGGGCTGTTACTGCCATTTATTGCTACCAAGCAAGCACCTAATTCGTTATCTGAGTTACTGGGTAGAACGGTTAACATCGAATCAATTAAAGTGAACCCCTTCACTTTTGAAGTTAGCATTAGCCAATTTACCATTAATGAACAAGACAATAACAAAGCATTTTTCCATCTAGACAAGCTCGACGTCGACATCATGTTTTGGCGCTCTTTGTTTAACCTCAATGTGAGTTTAGATTACTTAACCATTGAAGGAACCACACTGGCACTTGAACGCATAGCCACACTCAACAGCTCAGCGCAGACTAAATCAACGCCAACCAACGAACAGCTTGGTTATCAATTTAATTTCACCGATATAATTGAAACATTTGATAATAGAGCTGAACAAGCTGCTAAAAATCAAACTGATGAAGCCATTGAGACTGAAGAGCCTTCTAACCCCGTTGCCATTCATATTAATCAATTTGCGTTTAAAAATGCCAGCTTACAAATCGTCGATAAGCTCACTGATACTCAATTGCAATATCCAAATATCAACTTAACGGCGCCACAAATAAAAACCGATGCCTTATTATCTGAAGTACCTGAAGCCAACAAGTTAACACTCAGCATAACTGACGCTCAGAACGGTCAAGTTAACCTAGAGTCGCAAGTGCAGTTATCCCCCATCGACGCCAAAGGAAAGCTATCAGTCATTCAAGTGGATTTAACCCAGTATTGGTCTTTTGTAGAAGCACTTTTTAAAGTCTCATTACAATCTGCTAATTTAAATCTAAGTTCTACATTCAATATTAAAGAGCCTAGCGCAGTGGATTCATCAACAGATACTGAATCAGCTAGTTCACCGCTTGCTATTGAGATTTCTAATACTGATATTAAGCTCGACAACATAGCTGCCAACGATGATAAACGACAGGTTAGTAAGATAGATTTATTCGCTTTAAACGGCATCAATGTCTCAACTCAAAATCAAACAATTGATATTGATGAACTACGCACTACAGATGCAGACTTTTGGCTAACAATTGCGCCAGAAAAAATTAATTTAGTGGAGTTATTTACTCCCATTTTTGTCGATGATGAAAGCACAGCTAAAGATGCTAATGCTCCGTTAGCAAGTGCTAAAGAGTCTAGTGAACAAGCGCCAACCGCTGTTGATACTGCAACTGTTGATACTACAGATGAGACACCGACTTGGTTAGTTTCACTAAACCAGTTCAATTTAGAAAACTATCAATTCGAATTGACAGAGTCGGTAGCCAATAAAACGGCTAATTTCTGGAAAATATCTGAAATTAACCTTTCAACTCAAACGATAAAATCTGACTTAAGTTTACCCATTGATTATCAGTTAGGTTTAACCATTAATGAACAGAGTGAATTGACGTCCCAAGGTCAATTTGATGCAAAAAAATTAAGTTTAGAAGCAGACATTAGCTATCAAAAACTTAACTTAACTAAATTGCAGCCTTACATTTCGCCATTTATGAATATCACCCTTGAATCGGGCTTATTCAATACTAATGGCCATATCAGTGCCAATGCTGAACAGCATTTTGTTTATCAAGGACAAGCCTCTGTCAATCAATTAAAGATTAGAGATAACTTGCTTAAGCAGCCGTTACTGAATTGGGAGTCAATGGCAGTAACGGCATTTACTTTCGATAACTTAGCGCAATCCTTAGCTATTGATGAGATTTTATTTGACGGCCTATTTAGCCGATTGATTATTGCTGAAGACAGAAGCACTAATATTGCAGATCTTGTGGTTCAATCTACAAGCGAAGATAGCAGTAACCCAGATGAGATTAATCTTGAAGTAACAAAGCAGACTAATACCAAATCGACTAACTTAAAATCCCCTGAAACTAACGATAACATGGCACAAGAGTCCGCTTTCGAAATCGATATTAAACGCATAGGCTTTAAAGATAGCTCTGCATTTTTTGCAGATAACTCCCTTACCCCAAACTTCGCATCCGGAATTGAACAGTTAAACGGCGAAATAACTCAAATTTCGACCAATCCAGAAACGCGAGCATCAGTTGATTTAGAAGGAAAAATTGATAAATATGCGCCAGTTACTTTAAAAGGCGATGTTAACCCATTACTGGCGAGTCCCTATTTAGATTTGAACCTAGCGTTCAATAAAGTTGAATTAACTTCAATCAATCCTTATTCAGGGACTTATGCAGGTTATTACATTGACAAGGGTCAGTTATCCCTCGCGCTTAATTATCAATTAGAAAATAACCAATTAGTTGGCAGTAATCATTTAGTTATTGATCAATTAGAACTTGGTAAGCCAAGTAACAGCTCGCTTGCTACCTCATTACCGATTACTTTGGCCATTGCCCTATTACAAGATAGACATGGTGTGATTGATTTAGGTGTTGATGTAGATGGCGACCTAGACTCACCCAGCTTTAGTTTTGGCAGCATAGTGATGACAGCAATAACGAATGTCATCACTAAAGCGATTACTGCGCCATTTTCATTATTAGCAGGACTTGTCGGTGGCGATGAAGATGAAATGGATAAGATAAACTTTCAATATGGTCAGGCTGATATTTCCAGCGAGCAACAAGCCACATTAACTTCATTAGCTAAAGCGTTGAACGATCGTCCATTACTGATGCTTAATATTAAAGGAAGTGTTGATTTAGTTAACGATCAACAAGCTCTTCAACAGCAGGAGTTACACCAAAAGCTTGCAACACAAGCTCAAATGGAATTGTCAGCATTACCAGAAGATTTATCTGCTAGTCAATATCCTCAACAAGGCCCGTTAGTGGATGCATTAATCAATGTATATCAAACAGAAACCCAACTAGACCCGCAATTAATAAGACAGAATATTGAAACAGAAAACCCAGAAATTGAAACTGCAGAACTGCAAACCCGCTGGCATATTGCTCTATATAACTTCACCATGAACCAGCAAGAAATTGAGCAGTCTCAGCTTGGGCTATTGGCTCAAAATAGAGCTAAAACGGTTAAAACTTATTTAGTTGAACAGTCAAACATTGACCCAAGCCGAGTATTTATCTTAGAAAGTCGCGTACATATGGAACAAACAGATGCCCAAGCGCTGCTGACTTTGGATGCAAATTAAGCCCCTGCAATGGCAAGATATGTTATGAATTTAAGTTTTATCTGATAGAAAGTTGCTGATAAACCCCAACTGGCTTTATCCGCTAATGTTAAAATTAGGCCACTTTTTCTGAATAGACGTATAAATAGACATTAAAGCTGGCTCTGTTCACAGATGACTGTTATCTGTGAACAACATCACGTAAACTGTCGCAGAAAATTAAGTAAAATGACTTAATATACGATTTGTTTTTAGCAAGTTTGTTAAATTCGATAATTAAAGGAAGTGGTATGTTTGCAATCCGTTGGCTTCTTGGCCGCATTATCTTGTTAGTTAACTTTTTATTCCCAGGTAAAAAATTTCAACGACCTGTCTCTGAGCAAGCAAAAATGGATGAGCAAACCAAGGCGTTAGCTTTATATCAATATGCTGCATGCCCTTTCTGCGTTAAAGTACGTCGCGCTATTCGCCGTCAAGGTTTGAACATTGTTACTATTGATGCAAAACAAGAAACCAATAAACAACTACTCGTTAAAGAAGGCGGCCAACTAAAAGTCCCTTGTTTAAAAATTGAAAAAGACGGTCAGACACAATGGATGTATGAGTCTAATGACATTATTGCTTATCTACAGAAGCAATACGCTTAGCCTCAATTTAAACTATTGACCTTGTGTACTGGATTTAGTGCCTATGTGGAGCGGTTTAAATCAGGTACACAATGTCATTGCTAATAAAGGTCACAAGCTAATATAGGTCAATGGTAATATAGGTCAATGGTAATATAGGTAAAAATAAAGACACTTCACGAGCAGAAATATAAACTTAATAAGATAGGGCCTGTTGATCTTTCAAGGTAGTTTTTGCAGCGAATTGTTGGCCATTTATACAAGGCAGAGACTTTGTAGTGTAGTTATTCTACATAAAAAGTCGATAACGCAGTAAAAATGACCAACAAACGCAGCCCAAAGGGTTCTACTTAAAGCGTTTTACTTTTTGCTGGATGCATCTTTGTGAATAAAAGGTGCTTAGATGACTAGGCATCAACTCATCCGCCTCGATTAAAACGCTTTCATTTCGAACAAAACTTATCCGGCAAAGTTCAACAGGCCCTAGTTAATCATTGTCAAACATACCCAAACACTATCAATTACAACCCATTTCGTTTTAATATGAATTGAATCTATTTAAAGCTTGATAAAGGACTATTTCTGGTGCCAAAGTACTCTGTATTATTTTTTAGTTTACTACTGCTATCTGCCTGCTCTTCTGCACCTATTGAACCTGAAGCTTACGCTGGACAATTTAAAGATAAATTCAGCACCTCCATTAAAGGTGAAGGAATCAAGCTATTCACTTACCAAGCCAAAGTCGCTTCCGCTACTGATCGCGGTATTGAAGATCCTCTTCCCCATCAACAAAGAGTTAACCGCCGCCGTCAAGATGCACGTAGTTATGCCATTGAACAAGAGCGCAGACAAGAACGTCTAGAGTTATGGAGCGAACAAGTTGATCTAGGCTTAAAAAAGACCATTGATATGACGGGTTATTGTAAAGATGGTTATATGGTGCTCAACCGAAGTGTCAGCGAAGGTCGCGGGGAAGTTCGAGGCGAGTGCAACGATGGCGCAACAGAAGAAGATATTAAGAAATTTAGCCGTAATTATTAACGATTAATTTACATCACCAGCTGCTATTGCTTAAAACAGCCATGAAATACGATAAATAAAGGGTTTAACTATAACCTCTAGTCAGTTTGAGCTAAACTTAACCCAAATCATTTTAAAAACATGTCATCACATTTACCTTCAATCGAAATAAACTCTATTGAAACCTAATCGTAGATACCTGTTTTACTGAGTAATACAAGCGCCATATGCGCAATGAAGCGAGTTAGATAGACCCATGAACAGAAAACAGCTGATGATCAAAAAGACCGCTAAGCGGGCTAAAGCTAAGCAAAATAAAATTGTAAAAGATAACCCTCAGAAGAATCCTAAAGTCGGTTATATCTCTAAAGCCGTGCGTGCTCAAATGGAGCTAGAAGAGCAACAAAAACTTGCTGCACAGGCTGAACAAACAGAGGCTGTTACTGAAGAAGTATCCGTAACCGATAAATAATCTAGCCTAGTACAGGTTTAGAATGTAATTAGATACACTAAAAAAGCCCCGAAACCGTATAGGTTTTCGGGGCTTTTGTTTGCTTGAACTTTGATTTACTAGAACTTTGATTTACTAGAACATTGATTTACTTGAGCTTTGGTTTACTAGAACATTGGTTTACTAACTCCGCTATTATCGAGTTACCGATAATCACTTAGTCTAGGGCATGTTGATTTTTCAAGGTTGTTTTTGCAGCGAATTGTTGGTCATTGATACAAGGCAGAGACTTTGTAGTGTAGTTATTCTACATAAAAAGTCGATAACGCAGTAAAATTGGCCAACAAACGCTGCCCGAAGGGTTCGACTAAAAGCGTTTTACTCTTTGTTGAATGCATCTTTGTGAATAAAAGGTGCTTAGATGACTAGGCATCAATTCATTCGCCTCGATTAAAACGCTTTTATTTCGAACAAAACTTAACCAGCAAAGATCAACAGGCCCTTGTATTTAGTTTAAAGTTATTACTTATCCTTAGATGAAAGCGAATTATCTAAATCGCCATCTCTAATTATTTCTTCACACAATGGCTCTTCATTTAGTTGCGCTAAATGCACGTAAGAAGAAGATTGCGGCGATGATGTTGGACTCATTTCGAGTTCAATCTCATCGTTTTCATTGTTCATTTCAGTCTTATGTTGAGCATGTTCTTTAACTGTGATTTTTTCAATCAACCGATAACCGACCCACACTCCTCCAAGGCCAAATAAGATTGAACCTAAAGCCTGGCCAATTAACACGCCATAAACGCCACCAATTTGGGCACCGAAATACACAAATGGAATCGTACCAATAGTGGCTTTACCCACATTAAAGAAGGTCGAGTATTTGGCTTTACCTAAATTATTAAATGAGGCATTAGCAACAAATAAAATACCGTTAAAAATAAAGAAGATGGCGATGTACTGACAGAAAAACACAATTAACTCTGCTGCCTCGCCTTGCATATCAAAAGCAGCAACAATTTGATGTTTAAGGGCAAACAGAATAATTGAAACCCCTAGAACAAACACCACACAAAACTGTATCGCTTTGGTCAAACTTTCCTTTACTCGCTCAAACTCCAATGCGCCATAATTTTGGCCAATAATCGGACCAACTGCGCCACTTAGCGCAAATATCATCCCAAAACACACAGGGATTAGTCGTCCTAACACTGCCCAACCAGCGACATAACTATCACCAAAATCAGCGATAGCTTTGGTGACAACCGCATTACCAATAGGGGTCGCTACGTTGGTTAACATCGCCGGTAAAGCAATGGCAAAAATAGTGCGAATGTCTTCTACAAAATGCTGACGATTAAACTGTCCAAGCATCTTATGCTTCACTACAATTCCGCGCGCAGAAATGATAAATACCGCAATGCGCGCAAACACAGAAGCCACTGCAGCCCCTTCGATCCCCATACCTAGGGCAAAAATGAATATTGGATCTAATACTAAATTTACGCCACCACCAGCAAGCGTTGACATCATTGATAGCTTGGCATCACCTATGGCTCTTAAAGCGCCGCCTAAAGCCATAGCTAAACAAATAAATGGCAATGAAGGCACTAATATACGTAGATAACTCTCAGCAAGAATAGCGGTTTCACCGTTAGCACCAACAAGAGACAATAATTCAGGAATAAAAATAAACACAGTTACAGCAACTAGCACACTAGTGATAAGAGAAACCACTGCGCTGTTAAGTAACATGCGTTTTGCCAACACCATGTTTTTTGCGCCCACGGCACGGGAAACTAATGCTCCCAAAGCAATAGATAAACCAATACCGATTGATGTAGTGAAAAAAGAAATAGCACCGGCATAGCCGACCGCAGCAGCGAGTTCTAGCTCACCGAGTAAACTTAAGAAAAAGATATCTAATAAATCAACCACGAACAGTGCTGATATTCCCACTGCCGCAGTAGAGCTCATCACAAGAATGTGACGTAAAATCGAGCCTTGAACAAACTTAGCTTCGGTCATGGGTTCCCTTCTGAATTTGGTTGTTCTAATTCGCTACCACAATGATGACAGTAAACCGCTTGTAAATTATGTCCGCGAGTGCCGCAATTGCTGCACTTTCTTAAATCTCTTTCGGCTACCATCTCATGAGAGATTTCAGCCGTTAAAATTCCTGTCGGAATAGCAATAATTGAATAACCAATTAACATGGTCAGGGAAGCTATCGCCTGCCCTAAATTAGTTTGTGGAGTAATGTCACCATAACCCACAGTCGTTATTGTCACTATGGTCCAGTACATTGACTTCGGAATAGAACTAAAACCATTATTTGGGCCTTCGACCACATACATTACGACACTTAACGCCATAATGATCAGGCTCACAGAGAAGAAGAAAATAAACACTTTTCTTCTCGATTGAACCATAGCTTTTAATAACAAATTTCCTTCACTTAAATAGCGGAGTAATTTGAGTACCCTGAATATTCTGAATAAACGCAATATCCTAAAGGCCAGTGATACGTTAGCACCAGGGAATATTAACGCTAAAAAGCTAGGTAAAATTGACAACAAATCAACTACGCCATAAAAGCTTTTCATGTATGCCCAGCGACTAACAGAACCATACAGCCTTAATAAGTATTCAACAGTAAATAACCAAGTAAAAGCCCACTCGGCGTAATAAATAGCTTGACCATACTGCTGATGATAACTGTCAATCGTATCTAAAATAATGAGTAACACACTGAGTAAAATACAAATAATTAAACCAATGTCAAACCAACGGCCTGAGCGGGTTTCAGTGCCAAAGATGACCTTTCTTATTTGTTTTTTAAAAGCGGTATCTTGTTTTTCTTCTAATGTCATAGCTCTCTCGAAATGACGTCCAATTTAATCCCGCACTTGATGTAAAAGTACGGTATTATCTATAAAATATTTCATTTCATTATGGCAATTATTCGCTCTTCTGATAGATTGCCTAACGACTGATACTCATGTTAACACTATTAACAATAAACAAACTTAGAAAAAACTGCTTTTTTGGAGACTTCATGTACTTGGTTAAATGCTTCATTTTCATAGCCATATTTTGCTCGACCTTAGCCAATGCTTCAATCGATCAGCTTAATTCTTCAAAAGTAGATTTAGTGGTAGTTAATAAGTCCGAATCGAGTATGTCGATATTTCACCAAGGACAAAAAATCAAAACCTATCAAATTGCGATGGGTGATGCGCCCCAAGGACACAAGTTAAAAGAAGGCGACCAACGCACTCCTCAAGGTCGTTACGTTTTAGATTATAAAAAATCAGATAGTGCTTTTTATAAATCGATTCATATTTCATACCCAAATGAAGAAGATCGCCTCCGTGCAAATGCTTTGGGCGTGAGTCCTGGTGGCATGATAATGATCCATGGCCAAAACCCTAATTCAAGCTTAACACCTGAACAAGCTCAACAATATAACTGGACCAATGGTTGTATTGCTGTAACAAACAAAGAAATGGACGAACTATGGCGTGTTATTGAAGAAGGCACCCCAATCGAAATTTGGCCATAATCATAACCATAGTGATAGTCATGATTATCACTCCACTCATTTTTCTCTTCCAACGTAGTAACAGGAATTAGATATGGATTACGCCCAGTTATTGAAAAGCTGGCCTGACTTTAGTCAGCGTATCACTTTGTTCATAAAAGAATTAGGTTTAGATAATTTGCAGCTCGATTGCGATCATTGCGCACTTAGAGTTAATAGTGTTGATGCTGCTGAGCACCTGACAACAAACTTTGAGCAACACGGTCAGGTTATTTCTAACAATATGATTAATGGTCGCCCAATATTAATCATTAAGTTGAATACACCAATGGAGCTAGATGGCTTAAAAGTCCCTTGTGTTGAGCTTCCTTTCCCATCAGATAAGATATATCCCCAAGAAGGCTGGGAGCACGTAGAGCTTGTTCTACCAACCAATGCAACCACATGTGAACAGCTAATAGAAGAGTTAATAAAAGTAGCCCCATCAACTCAAAATATCATCGATGGCAAAACAGATATTAAAGTCAAACTTAGCTCACCAAAAGGTGATAATGAACGTTTAGCCAACCCTACAATTGCGTTTAAGCAAAATGGCATCTGCGTTAAAGTGCACCCACAAACCATTGAAGCGATTATTGCCAGCGAGCAAGATTAATCACCTCATGGTAATAATCTATTAGACATCAAAATGGGTTCAATCATAAATTGAACCCATTCTTTAGATGATAATTGCCTGCCAATCATTCGAATCAAATCTATTGCGCAGCTTTCTCTGCTGCAAGCACTTCTGACATTGGCGGTACAATCGTTACCGGATCTAAGCGCATTTGATACCAGTTAACTCGCCAATCAAGGTGTGGACCAGTTACACGACCTGTAGCACCAATTTCAGCTAAATCTTGTCCTTGCTTAACCACATCACCTACTTTTGCATACAGCTTACTCAAATGAAGAAAAGTAGAGTTAATGCCGTAGCCATGGTCGATAATCAAAGTGCCACCAGAATAAAACATATCGGGTTCAGCCAAGGTAATGACACCATCAGCAGGTGATACCACTACCGTTCCTGTGGGTCTTGCTACATCCACACCATAATGTGGGCTACCAGGCTTACCGTTGTATACACGCTGGCTGCCATAAACACCGGAGATTCTGCCAGTAACAGGCCAGATAAAATCTTGCATGAAGGCTGTTTGCTCACTAAAGGTGTTCCTAGCTGCTCTCGTTTGCTTTGCATCTTTAGCCGCCCTTTCTTGAGCTGCTGGATTAGGTTTCATGATTTTCTTACTTATGCCAGTAAGGCGATCAATCTTGTACTCTTTAGCTTCAACCTTCAAAGGTTTAAGCTCTGTTAGTCCATCAGGATAAACCACCTCTAACATTTGCTCAGCTTTAGCTTCACGCTCAAAACCAAATGCAAACTGCCCTGATGCGGTAACGTCAACTTTTTCTCCATTCAATTTAACCACTGAACCTGCTGGGACTGTTCCGCGAACCAATGCCCCTTGTTCAAACTTACCTTGTAAATTGATTTGAGCGACAGTAGGTAAAGAGCAAAGCGAAAGTGCGAATATTGAAGATAAGGTGAGTGTTATTGGTTTGTTCACAGCCATGTCGTATTTATTCCTCTATTTTGAACACTTTGCTCAATACTTTTAGTTTGATTGGCTCAATCATAGGGTGTTGATGACAGGTTTTCAATTCATTGATGAGGCAATAGCAAGACTCATCATCACAGTGAACGACTGGCAGTAAATTGGTCACAAGAAAGATGGCAAAAGATTGATTATAACATTTAAGGAAAGCGTAAAAGACTGTTTAAGATAAAAGTGCACTCACAACGAGTGAGCGCACTGCTTAGAATAAGTAAAACACTTATTTGACTGCGATAGCACCTTTGCCAATCCCTTCAAAAGCGATGACTTTAAACTCTGAGTTTGGTGACTGCGCTGACATAGACTCAGCAATAAACTGTGCTAGTAATTCAACTGTAGTATCGTGGGGAATGATGTCACAGCATGCTTTTGGCATAGCTAATTGAAAGTCACCTTGTGGCGCTTGATAATGAAACCCATAGTGACTTTCATTACTGACAATAGTTTGTTTAGACAGAACAAGACTTGCCACATCGACAACATCTTCTTCGCTACCTAAATAAATATCTTGCCATCTATCAGCCCAATATTGATCCCACTTAGGCGCAGCAATACCATTTTCAAATACGGTGATCGGACTTCGATGACCATGAGCGATACGCTGACAGTTTCCGTCATGCTTTCTTAAGCCATGGGTGTAGTGATAATAAGGGGTATCTAATACTTCATTACGTAGCGTTAGGCTAATCCCTTCGACGTTATCAGGTAAAGCTTCACGCAGTGCTTTAATTAAAAATGAATTTACACTCTCAAAGTCAATAACTTCGGTAGGTACTAGCGCAAATGCTTGCGATGGACATGCAAGGTGAATATCACCAAGTTTACTAGAAAAATCCATCCACACTCGATCGCCTTTTTGCTGCCAGCGAACTTCACTACATGCTGTTGGGATGAGTAATCGGTGGTCGGCAACATCATCAATGGTATTTTTAATGGTTTTTTTGACCTTGGAAAAATCAAGTACCATGTTTTGCTCATCTAAGCCGCCATCAAGTAATACATCCACAATCCAGCTTTCGCCGACCATGCCACGAATGGGACACAAATAGGAAAAATCGATAACGGTTAAATCTTTTACGAACAGTTGCATTAAGGCTCCTAGGCAGAAAAACAGTCCACCTCAGTTAACTTATCCCAAATAGCTTTGGCTAAAGGGAGTGATATATCAAGGCTATTCTAAACAAAAGCATGCCTAGGCGCGAGAAAACAAACTGAGTTTATGTAAAAAGCTTACATATTGAATACCATTTGGGCTAGGGCCTGTTGATCTTTCAAGGTTGTTTTTGCAGCGAATTGTTGGCCATTTATACAAGGCAGAGACTTTGTGGTGTAGTTATTCTACATAAAAAGTCGATAACGCAGTTAAAATGACCAACAAACGCTGCCCAAAGGGTTCGACTAAAAGCGTTTTACTCTTTGTTGGATGAATTTTGCTTAGATGACTAGGCATCAACTCATCCGCCTCGATTAAAACGCTTTTATTTCGAACAAAACTTAACCAGCAAAGATCAACAGGCCCTAGTCATAGTGACTTATTGGGCTAAAACCCCTTATTCAACTTTGTAACCCACACCATAAATAGAATGAAGCAGATTACCTTGGGTATTGTTAACTGTTAATTTTGAACGCAGGTTTTTAATATGGCTATCAATTGTGCGCGAACTCACGACTCTATCATCGACATAACAAACTTGCATAAGGCTATCTCTTGAATGCACGACACCAGGGCGTTTAAGCATGGTATGTAACAACCTAAACTCTACCGGTGTTAAATCAACCTCTACGCTTGATACATTGCATTTAAAACGTTGAATATTAATCAATAAATGCTTGTAAGCAATTTCATCTTCATTAGTGAGTGGAGGTGTTTCTATTCTACGTAAAATGGTTTTCACTCTAGCCACAACTTCACGCGCCGAAAAAGGTTTACAAACATAGTCATCGGCGCCGATTTCTAAGCCAATGAGACGGTCAATTTCCTCTACTCTCGCTGTGAGCATTAATAGTGGAATATTGGAAAATTGACGAACCTCTTTGCAAATGGACAACCCATCTTTATGAGGTAACATCAAATCCAATATCACAAAGTCCACATTGCCCTGGTTAATTGTTTCTACGGCATTAAGTCCATCATGTAAAACTTGCGAATCGAAGCCTTCAAGACTAAGGAAATCCACTAAAACTTGTGCAATTTTAGGCTCATCTTCGACAATTAATACCTTCATTTTTGGATGGCTGAAATTCATAATTAATGGGACTCTTTAAAGATAGGTAAACTAATTTCGACGCAAAGACCACCTAGGTTTGATGGTCTAGCAGTGATACTGCCGCCATGGGCTTCTACAATGTTTCGACTAATGGTCAAACCTAAGCCTGCACCATTGTTTCTTCTCACTCTCGAGCTGTCTTGTCTGTGTAAAGGATCAAACAATAATTCGCATTCATCGATGGGGACACTAGGCTTGGTATCATTGATAAGTATTAACACACTGCCAGACTCTTTGAACAAATCTACATCAATATTTCCAGGACTATCCGTATAAGCTACAGCGTTTAATATCACATTGGAGAAAAGCTGCTGAAGGCGCATTTTATCGCCATTAACAATCACTTCTTCGGTATGTATGAAATTGATCGATAATCCTTTTTCATTCACTTTATCAATTAAAGAGCTCATTGTTTCAGCAACACATAAAGTGACATCAATGGGTTCGAAATGATATTTAAGACCGCCAACATCAGATAAAGAAAGTTGATATAAATCATCAACTAAATGCTTAATTCGCATCACCTCTTGCTCTAATGATGCTAATTGCTGTTGGTTAAAAGGTCTAATGCCAGCTTTTATAGCGTCTATTTCACCACACAGAATACTGAGTGGGGTTCGTAGCTCATGGGAAATATCAGCAAACCAGCGGTTTTTTGCTGTTCGGTTTTTATCTAAGGTCATCGCTAAATGATCGATATCTTTCATTAATAAACCAAGCTCATCATGTCGGTTAACGTCAAAGCGTTCTGCATAGTTGCCTTTAGATAAATGTGAAATTCCGTTCACCACTTCTCTAACAGGGACTAATAACAGTCGAGCTAAAACCCAAGAAATTAAGCTCGCTAATAATAAGCAAAGCAGGCCTATACCTAAGCTGGTCCATAACTGCTGCTTTGAAAAAGCTTCCGCTGAAATACTGTTCACTTTCTCAATGGGCTTGGTGTAAAGCTTAGCCACTACTTTCCCGTTATACATGACATCAACAGGAATCGATGCTTCAATATTAAACTCTTTCCCCACGAGTAATTTTCCTGAGTTTGAGTATAAAGCAGTTGGCGGACCACGCCTTATGGGAGGTGAAGGAAAATTATCTCTTAAATGAGGAGGAATAGCGTTCTGGCCATTGCGTTCGGGTCGTTTAGGCATAGATTGTCGTCCCTCTCCTCTGGGTGGCATTCCCTTTAATCTTGGAGGCGGGCCACTTCTATCGGCATCTATGGGACCATGTTGCGGTGTATACTGACGCAGGATATCTGCTAATTGTTTTTCAGTGACGTTATTCCAATTTGAATCAGATTTATCATAAAGTTCTGCATATGAAACGGCTAAATCTTCCAACCTTTCTTGTTGAAGCGAATTGATGAAACTAATAAACCCTTGATCAAACCCCCACCTCGCCAGCGAAAGAGTGGCAATAAGTACCACACTGGTTAAGCCAACAAAGGCTAAAAATAACTTTTGAGAAATGTTCATTTACGTTTTACCAAAGCTAAAGTAGTCGTTAACAATATATTCAGTCGAATCAGCATGGATTACTTTTAAAAATGAGAGACTTGTTGAGTATATATTCCTGTTACGTTTCCCACTAGTTTGTAACACAAGCTAATTATAATCTCCTTTATTTCTGCACATTTCCTGCATATTTACTTGATATGGTGATCCAATCATCAAACTCTTCATTGCTTAGGAAACTATCATGAAAAAAATGTTAACAAGTATCATATTAGTCATTATTAGCTGTGGTTCCTCAGTATCTGTATCAGCCCAAGACCAACAAAGACAAATGCGTAAACCGCCGCAAGAAGCGTATACCTTATGCAAAGATAAATCTGAAAATGATGTTGTGAACATCACAACACCAAAAGGTGATGAAATTGAGGCGACATGTCAGCTGATGGATGACCAATTAGTGGCTGTACCTGAAAACCACAAACCACCTCAACGTCAAAAAAGATAGAGGCCGTTATGCAAATTAATACTCAATCAATCAACATCTCGAACACTCAAAATCAGATAAATACCAACTCTACTGACAAGCCTAAAGGGCCACCACCTCCACCACCAGGCGCTACACCACCTGGTCTTGAAGATGCGGTTTCGACCTTAACAGATGAACAGCAAACTGAAGTTTCAGAAATGCTTGCCTCATTATCTAAAGAGCAACAAGCAGAACTGAAATCATCATTGGATGAACTAAAACCACTCACTGAAAATATGTCTAATGAAGATATAGGAAGTGTATTCTTTGAGGCATTAACCATAGCGAGTATGAATTCTACTGAGCAACAAAGCAGTGCTATAGATACTTACGCTTAAGCAAAATAATAGGCTTATGTTTCAGACATTAAAAAAGCGATAATGAAAATTATCGCTTTTTTAATGAGGTTTATATGAACCTATGACTAAGAAGTTACCTATTCAAATTATGACAATACGCTGCATATTAAATTGAAGGTAATTGTTCGGTTAATAGAGTCGCCACTTGTGGTTTACTAAAATAATATCCTTGCGCTTGATCGCAGCCGTTTTCTAATAAAAAAGCAGCCTGTTCCTTGGTTTCAACACCTTCCGCAATAACAGTTAACTTTAATGCATGACCCAAAACAATAATGGCTTTCGCTATAGCTGTATTGTTACTGTCAAACGGAATATCACA
>NZ_VKHR01000036.1 GCF_009663145.1 Shewanella sp. TC10 | reverse complement strand
TTCAGCACCAGCAATGGTGCTGAACATTGCCCATGTTGGTTTGTT
Source organism: Shewanella sp. TC10 (assembly GCF_009663145.1). GTDB lineage: Bacteria > Pseudomonadota > Gammaproteobacteria > Enterobacterales > Shewanellaceae > Shewanella. The sequence goes on along the minus strand of NZ_VKHR01000036.1, from coordinate 53,419 downwards.
GGTAATGCTGAAGGTTAATGTATCCCCAGCATCATCATCTGAGACAGCCGGCGTAAAGTTATACGCTGTATCTTCATTCACCGTTGTGGCTGGCGAGCCAGTTAATACTGGTGCATCGTTRGYRTAACACTCGCTCTGCATTACTATTAAAAGCTGCACCATTGCCAAAACCCTCAAAATGGTTTCCCATGCCTAATGCGTGAGCAAGTTCATGAAGGCTGACTTCGTTACTCGCAACAGTGGTACAGTTGGGATCTGGATTCGCGCTATCAAGATTGATCCAAGCAAAAGGTTCCCCTGTCGGTTTATTGATACCTAAATCATAACCAGCAGTGTGACCTACAATACTATTGGTTAAAGGTCCTTGAGAAACTGTGCCAGAGCTACAACTACCAGATACTGTGCCTTGGCTCCAAATAAAGCCCCATTCTGTAGGTACATCTGAATAATCAATGTTATATGGATCGCTGATGTCGAGCTCTATCACGCCTTTACGATCAAACATTGGATAGCCAATAATGCTTTCAGCTTTATCTAATGCGTAGCTGAAACGAGCATCTACTGCGTTTAAGTAATATACAGGGATAAGCTCGTCTTGACGCCAGCGGGTTAACCCTGGGTTTTGTGGCGCCGGAGAGCGATCTTCAAAGCAATAAACGCTGGTGCAAAATTCACTGTCTTCAATCAGCTGGCCCCAAGCATAGGGGAGGTTTGCTGTGCATGGATAGCTGCCAGTTAAGTTAGAGCATTCGATAGTTTGAGCAATAGCCTCATCGGATAGCGTGTTGTCATTGTCACTATCATCAGTACAACCCATTAAGGCTGTTCCCACGAACATTAATAGCAGTATAAGCTTCATTTTATTCTTCCTTATTATTATGTGACTACCGCGTAGAATTTAAATGGCTCAAAAACGGTGATGAATATTAAGTACTGATTATTAATACAAAATTAATATTTTTAGTTATTTTGTATCTTGCAGAAGGAAGAGGGGGAGATGAGTTGAAATTGCCTGCAAAAGAAGTGCAGCTTTTAAAATAAAAGCTGCATTTTACTGCTCGATCATCATTCTATGGATGCAGAGAATTGCGCTCGCTGTTGATTAACAGCAGCCATTTGATGCACTTGATGTACAGCAACTATTTGTACTGCAACTGTCGGAACCACATTGATCAGCATCAAAGCCATCGATTGCCGTTTTGAGTAATTCAAATGAAGCAATGATGTTGTCTCTTGATGTGGCTATGTTCATGCGCATGTACTGAGGACTTTGTGAGCCAAACCAACTGCCAGGGGTTAAGCCCATTTTAGCTTGCTGGAATACCACTTCTTTGAGCTGCGAATCATTAAATCCGAGCGCTGAAAAATCAAACCAAATTTGATAAGTACCTTCTGGTTGGAACACCTTCAATTGCGGAATATGCTGAGCAGTAAATTCACCAATCCAAGTGACCGTTTGCTGTAAGTAATCCAACATGCCGTCAACCCATTCAGCGCCTTTTTCGTAGGCCGCAATAGTGGCAAATGTGGTTAATGCATTACCGTGGTCAAGGTATAAGGCGCCTATCAGTTTTTTAATGTCAGCCAGTAACGCATCGTTATTGGTATAGATATAACCATTTGAAATGCTGTGCATGCCAAAGGTTTTAGCAGGTGAGCCGATCATCGTGACGATATTGTCATAATCAAAGCCAGTTAAACTGGTGAACTGATGTCCTGAAAAAATAATATCTGAGTGAATTTCATCACTGATGATCATTACTTGATGACGCGCAGCAATCTCGACCACTTTTTCCAATTCAGTTTGTGTCCATACGCGCCCTGTTGGGTTATGGGGATTGCAGAAGATCATGGCTTTGACATTTTCTTGCTGAATTTGCGCTTCAAAGATATCAAAATCAATTTGATATTTGTCATCAACAATCACTAATTCATTTTTAACCACTTTGCGATCGGCTTTAGCAATCAAATTTTCGAATTGGTGATAGGCCGGAGTATGGATTAATACCGCATCCCCTTCATTGGTTAGTTGACGCAACAATAGTGCGATACCAGATAATACCCCAGGTACTTGAACAAAGTGTTGTTTTGACAAACTGACATTATGTCTAGTTGAAAACCAATGACTAATGGCTTTGAATACCGCTGATTCATTGAATTCGTACGAGTAAACACCACGCTCAACTAAGCGGCTTAATTCGTTGCTGATAGGCTTAGCAACGCTAAAGTCCATATCTGCGACCCAATAAGGGAACACATCAGTCGTGCCATAAAAGTTGTTGAGCATCTCAGGCTTACTCTTGATGAAGTTGTTTTCGCTGAACTGTGATGCGCTATTGAATTGGGTCATGTTGTCTCCAAAATACTTAATTGCGTTGTTGATGACGCGAGAGTTAATTGAGCTTATATCCCCTAAGACGAAGACGTTTGAAAAAAGACGAAGACGTTTATAAAAAGACGAAGACTTTTGTAACAAAGGCGAGTAAAGAATGAATTTTTAATTTTCTCAAATGGGGCTGAAGTGATGCTTACCCAGTTATACAAGATGTTATACATATAAAATAAAAATGCCGTTTCGATACTGAAACGGCATTTATTGTTCGCGCTATTTGGGTGAAGGCTTAAGTTACTGGTTAAGTTTTTCGCTCATCTTCACGCAGCCTTGTTCTTTTTGGCGGGTTTCTAATAATGCTCTACGTGTCATTTGCGACAAGCCCGTTTCGGTGTTTAATACTTCATTGATGGCTTCTATACTGGCATTTGTACAAGCTGTTGGTATTAATCTGCGATTATAAGCGCGCATAAATACAGGCCCTTTTTTATCGACCTCTGCAATATTGGCTAAGCGCTGTTCTGCTGTGGCGGCACTTAATAACTTTTGCTCACTTGGGTACAAGTAATTCATTGCTACACGCAGTTTTGAAAATGGCAGGTTAGTGTCGTGTTCAATAGTATGCAGCCATTGACGCTTAAGCTGTGCTTGTGGGCGAATGACCTCAGCGGCGAACGCTGATTTTTGGCCTGAATCTGACAAGTCGCGATGTTTTTCTTCAATGGCAATTAGCCCACTTTGTGGATAATCATATTGATTAAGTTTGATAATGATTTTCCAGCGTAAATCTTGGCTGATATTTAAGCCTCTAATCGTCGCATTGCCTTCCAGTAGATCGGCTAAGTGATCCAATGCGTGCTGACTACTCGCTAAGCTAACATAGCTATCAAACCAGCGGCGCTGAAAGTCTGCATTATCATGATGCTGCATTGCCATACGCAAGCTCATTTGAGTGAGCGCTTTACTGACCTTGCTAGCATAAGCTTGATGGTTAGGGGCCATGCTATTTAAATATTGCTGAGCTTGTTTAAGGTTCTGTATTACCTGACCTAAAATCGTATAGTCTTCTTCTAGTGGGGCGTTGACTAAAGCGACATTAATATATTGTTTTAGCGAACTCTTTCCATCAGTGACGCTGTCCCACATGCTTTGCCATAGCATTGAGCGCAATAACGGATCCTCGACTCTACTTAACTGCTGTTTTGCGGTTTCAAATGAGCGATCATCTAGCTCTACTTTAACGTAGCCCCAATCTTCAAAGTTTGGGTAAACCAAGTTAGGGCAATGTCTTCCAACTAACTCCGGCACTTCGGTTCTTTCGCCTTTGTAGGTGACTGCGACTTTAGGCCCTGCATGGATTGAATATCGAGTGGCATCAAATAGTGCAACCTGCACACGTTGCTCTCTTAGTGTAGGTAAGTCGGCACTTGGGGCGGTTTGTATCAGTGAAAACTCAGTTATTCTGTCATTGTCGCAACTGAACTCAGCTTTTAAGGTATTTACGCCAGCTTGGTATAGCCAATCTTGAGTCCACTGGGACAGATCTCGATTGCTTGCTTGAGCTAAGCTGCCAATAAAATCATCTAGCTCAGCATTTTGATAGCTGTATTTAGTCAGATATTGCTGCACTCCGAGTTGGAATGTTTCTTCGCCTAATAAGTGTCTGAGCTGCTTTAAGGTTGAAGCGCCTTTTGAGTAGGTAATCGCATCGATATTATCGAAGGCATTCATGCTCGTCGGCACTGGGACTTCAATAGGATGAGTGGTGACTAAGCTGTCTTGACGATAAGCGCTTTGTTTACCTGTGGCGTAAAATGTGCGCCATGCGTGGCTAAACTCAGTTGCTTCGCTGGTGGCTAAGGTGCCCATGAAAGAAGCGAAACTTTCGTTTAGCCATAAACCATTCCACCATTTCATAGTGACTAAATCACCAAACCACTGGTGTGCCATTTCGTGCATGATGACGCTAGCTAAACGTTGTCTTTGCGCTGCTGTCATGGTGTCTTGGTACATAAAGCGGTTTTCTGCAAAGGTCACAGCAGCCGCGTTTTCCATCGCACCATATAAAAAGTCAGGCACTAATAGTTGATCGTACTTTTTAAACGGATAATCGATTCCAAAGTAATCATCAAAAAAGGTTAAACCTTGTTTGGTAAAGGTAAACCAATCTTCTGCGGTCACTTGCTTAGCGACGGACTGGCGGGCAAATAAGCGCATAGGGTATTTGCCGCTATCGTCTTGCCACATATGGTAAGGGCCCGCATGCATTGAAAAGTTATATGGGCTCAATTTAGGTGTAACGGGGAAGGTCCACACATTGGCTGTTGCTTGCTCGTCAATACTGGTTTCGCGCATGGTGCTGATAACAGTCCAATCTTTTGGCGCTGACACCGTGATTTGATAAGTGGCTTTTAAGTCGGGCTGATCGAATACTGCAAACATTTGCTGGGCTGCAGCGGGTTCAAAATGTGAATACAAATAGACTTTGTCATCTACAGGGTCGACAAAGCGATGCAAGCCTTCGCCATTGGTGCTGTGTTCGCGGCTGTATTCAATTTCGATGGTGTTTTTACCGCTGTTAAGTAACTGCGGATTTAAGGTGATGTAAGCATTGTTGTAATTGGGATAAATGCTTTTGCCGTTAATGGCAAATTTACTAATGAGAGCTTGGTTTAAATCTAGGGTTAGTGGTTCTTTGGTGCTGCTAAGATTAAATTCGACTTTAGTTGTGGCGTTAAAGCGACTTTCGCCAGTGAGGTTAAAGCTGAGTTGGTAATTAACCTCGGAAACGACACTAGAGCGTGCCATGGCTTGTTGTTCACTAATATTGGCACTGCCATCTCGTTGTGTGGGCGTGGATATTGGTGTGCTGTTACAAGCAAATAAGCTTGCACAGGCGAGTACGACTAAAGATGACTTAAACAGGTTCACTATTTCTTCCCTAAAAATTTATTATTGTTTTTTGGAACTAGAGTTTTATTCAATGACTATTGTTTACAGTTGTAAAAAAGCCGACTCGAAGTCGGCTAATTAAAGTTTATCAGAGGCTTATAGGCCTAAGAAAGACTTAGATTTAACTTTACGGATTTCTTTTTCATCAGACCATTCGATTAGGCCTGTTTCTAAATCCATAAGACGCATGGTCATTTTGTAGTATACATCTTTGGTGCTGCCATCTTGTTTTACGATGCTCGATAAGTTGCCGTAAAGCATGTATTGCGCGCCAACCTGACGACCAAATTTGATTGCCGTTGATGGGTCAACCATACCAGCGTTGTTTTGATAATCCAGTTGTTTGCGCACTGAATCAACTTTAGTCATATCGATAAAGCGGAACTTACCAGAACGTAATAACTTGTTGCTGATAGAGTCTGTGACTGACTCTGTATCAATATGCTCAGAGGTTTTGTTTTTGATTTTATCAACGAAGATAATAGGGCGATCGTTCTGAGTCATAACAATCACAGGTGGGAACGTCAGCATGCTATCGACCATTTTCGCGGCAATGGCTTGTAAGTCAGTTGAACCAAAGTTTTCATTAACGGTTTCTACTTCAGTTGCGTCGCCATACTCAACCTTAGATTGACAAGCTGATAGCCCGATAGCTGCGGCTAAAACAAAAATCAGTTTAAAATGTTTCATAGTAAGTTCCATGTTGGATATGACTTATAAATAGTCGAGTTTAAAAATAGTCGAGTTAAATAATTATTGAATAAAAACGGGTTTGATTTCCAGTCTCTATTACCCAAATTAATGTTGCACGGTTAGGTTTTACATCAATTTTGGCAGCAGGACTGTTGCCTAAACGGATTTGATACTCGCCTGGTTCGATATATTGGCGGGCAATTTGTGCCTGTCTCGGTAGTGTCAGCCAGCTACGTCTGTCAGCTTGCTCTGTCACTACATTAAATATTTGCATTAAAATAGCCGCGGCATCAGCTTCGTTGTTTCGGCGCTTACTTCCGCTTTCTACACTGCGAGTCATTTCAGACTTAGTATAGACCCGCGCAGCTTGGCGCACCAAAGCGGCTGGTAAATCTTCTTTAAGGGCATTAATAGCTAAGGCATCAATATTAGCAATTGGTTCCGCTTTTAATACTGTTCCTAGGCCTTGAACCGTTGAAGGTTGAATAGCTTGTCTGTGGGGTTGATAAGTCGCAAGTGATACGGTTTGCCAGTTACCATCGATGGTGAATGGGACGGTTAAACTTTGCTTTTCAGGCACAAAGCCTTTTTCAACCACCATGACCACTTGGCCTTGACCGTTTTTCGGTAACACCGCATCACCCCAGCGGCGTTTAAATTCATCGTATTGCGGCATCGATAATTGCTTAGCAAGTCTCACTAAGTCTTGTTGCAGATATTTATTGTTTGGGGTGATTTGTGCCGCTTTACGGTAATCGATATAGGCATCATTCGGCTCGCCCAATAGCTCATGCAATAAGCCAGTCGTGTAATAGCTATAGGCATTTAAAAATGAGCTAGTAACGGTACCCGTGGCTTGATCTAATTTATTGATTTCTGCATCAATTGTGCCGTTAGCCATTGCGCGCACTGACTTTTGCGACTTTTGATAGCGTGCCTGTTCACTGGCTTGCAGTTGATTACTTCGGCGTACTTCGACTAAAGCGCCTTGTGCGTCACCTGAAAATAAGTAATTAAAAGCTTGATACTGATGCACCATAATGCGCTCGTACCCAGGGCCGCGATAAGGTATCGCATTATCATTTAACACTAGGCTACTGGCGGTAGCGGTTAAATCTGATGCACTGATAGTGGCTCGGTCGTCAAACGCTTTATAAGCTTCAATAGCCGCTTGGTAATAAGTTTTACTGGCTTCAAAATCACCTGATACTTGAGCAACTCTGCCGGCCTCCTGAGCATAAAGTAAACCGTCATTAGTATCGATTTCACCGGCAAGCTCTGACAGTTTGGCACTCGGCGTTGGACTAGCAAGTTGCTGTTTAATTGGGGCGATTTGCGAGGGGTAATTGATTAACACGCTATTATAAGCACAACCCGACAAGGTGAAGCAGATGAGACCAATGCTGAGCAATTTAGTCATTGTTAGACACCTGAGCTTCTCGCTGCCAAAAACGCGAGAAATGACGTTGAGGTGCACTGGCTTCAAGCGGTACTTGATCGTCCATGTTTATCCTTTCAAGCAAAGTAATTCCTTGTAAATGATCATATTCATGCTGAAAAATGCGTGCCTCAAAGTCATTTAACGCTTGTTCAACGCTAGCACCAGTGAGTGTTTGATAGCGTACGGTAATTTTTTTATGACGTAATACTTCTACGCGTTTGCCTGCAATAGAAAGGCAGCCTTCTGCGCCTAATTCCATTTCGTCTGAACGTGTGACAATTTGTGGATTGACTACAATTGTCGCCCCCATGTCGGGTGCGTCAGGGTAACGCTCATTCGGTCTTGAATGCATGATAAACATGGATATGTCACGGAACACTTGAGGGGCGGCTATTCCCACTCCATTGGCGGCAAACATGGTGGCCATCATATTATTAGCAAGCTGAATCAGAGCTTGATCAAAGTGAACTACTGCTTGTGTTCGACAAGTTAAAATAGCGTCGCCAGTTTGGGCTATTGTCAGTGTGTCACTTGCAGGCATATAGGTCCTTAATGCGAATCAAGTTTCTTAAGTTGAAACCAATAGTTATCTGATTGATATTAAATCTAGCAAACAATGCTTAAGCGAACATTTAATAATGTGGCGGCGGAGTCTCTTCAGACTGTGTTGCCATATTACTTGGCTCAATCGCTTGTAGTTTATTCACGATTAATGACATTTGGTGCTGCTGAAAAGCCACTAAGTCATTTAATTTAATCACTTCTTGGTTAAGGTCTTCAAGTGTACTTTCTTGAAAAGCCACTTTCATTTCTAAATCATCAATCTTTTGTTGCATGTCTTGCATTACTTCCTCTCACCGTCACGGGAACACTGATTACGCTTAAGGTAATCGGCCCCATGACTCAACTAAACCTTGATTACTGATACTCACAATCTGTTGTTGAGCATCACTTGCAATAGAGTATACAACGGCACCTCTATTTTGACTGTTTTTAGTTAACTGAATTTGTCTATTGGCCAGTTTTTTACCTGTTTCGGTTTGCCATAAAATAATTTCTTTAGATGGTGACCCTGTAATCAGGATTTTATCTTGTTGAATAAATCGAGCACTACTAAATGTCATTTGGCGGCGATTAATTGCTAGGGTCGATAATGCTTCACCAGTATCACTGTAATAGATAGCGCCGTTACCAGTAATATCACTGGCAAAGCTTAATTTGCCGTTTTGACTTAGATTAACTTTGCCAATGCGTGACTCAAGTTGCCACTGATGCACTGGCTGACCTGTTTGTGCTTGCCACAAAATCACTGAACCATCGTTTGAGCCACTTAGTGCAAGCTGGCCATCTGCAGATATCGACACACTGGATACACGTTCTTGATGACCAAGAAATTTGATTAAACTTTTTTTAGGTGCAAATGACATCACTGAGCCATCGACCAAGCCTACTAATGTTTGTGCATTATTGGCAATGGCAACGGACTGCGCAGAAGCAGGGAGTGACCACCAACCAATTGATTCTCCAGTATCGATATTCCAAATAGCCAAGGAGTCAGTGGTTAATGTCGCAGCGTATTGGGCATTGGCAGAAAAGGCAGTATCAAACACATTATTATCAGTGGCATTTGAATCGCTGCCATGTTGCCAACGGTATTTTAACGCTTCTTGGTTAAGGTCCCATAACTGAACCCCATTACTTGCTGTACTGACAAGGGCGAGCTGGCCATTTTCAGATAAGCTCGCACTGTAACTAGAATCTTTAGTGACACTGAACACTTTGTTAGCTGCAGGCTGACAAGCTGTAAGAGTGCAAAAGCACAATATCAGCATAATTACTCGAAACATGAACTTGCTCCTGTAAAAGTTGTCTCAAAGGCTGAGTTATTATTCAGGCCATTGCAAAAAACACTTTATTTAGTATAAAGTGGCCAAATATATACAAATTTTTTACCTACAGGTTATTGTAACCGCTATAGGACGCTGAGGAAGCTTTAATGAAATCTATTTACAAATTATCGTTAGTTGCACTGGCTGTTGTTGGTCTTACTGCATGTAACCAAGAACAAGAAGTCGTGGCACAGAAAGTTGAATTAACAACTGACGCGCAAAAAGAAGCTTACAGTGTTGGTGGCTCTATCGGTCGTTACATGGCTGGTCATATTACTGAACAAGAAGACTTAGGTTTTGCTGTTGACCGCGCACTAGTCATTCAAGGATTCAGCGATGGTTTAGCTGATACTTTAGAGTTAACAGAAGAAGAAATGCAAACTGTTCTTCAAGGTTTAGACGTTAAATTAAGTGAAAAACGTGCAGAGCAAGCTGAGTTATTAGCAAGCCAAGCTGTTGAAGAAGGTAAGAAATTCCTTGAAACCAACAAAGCTAAAGAAGGCGTGGTAACAACTGAGTCTGGTTTACAGTATGAAGTATTAGAAGCGGGCGAAGGTGATACACCAGTTGCTGAAGACACTGTTGAAGTACACTACAAAGGTACCTTAATTGACGGTACTGAGTTTGATAGCTCATACAGCCGTGGCGAGCCAGCTAAGTTCCCACTAAACCGTGTTATTCCTGGTTGGACTGAAGGTGTTCAATTAATGCCTATCGGTGCTAAGTACAAGTTCGTTATCCCGTCTGAATTAGCTTACGGTGAGCGTGATACTGGTACTATCCCAGCTAACTCAACATTAGTATTTGAAGTTGAATTACTGTCTATTGAGAAAGCACAAGTTGAAGAAGTACCTGCTGCTCAGTAATATTTAAGCTTCCCTTTTATTAGGGGAACTGACTAAAAAGGACGCAATATGCGTCCTTTTTTGTGCTCGAATGATGAGTGTTAATAAAATTTAATAAAAAACTTAGTGAGCAGTTCAAATCCTACTTAGCGCATTTATTGAAGCATAGTACTGATGCTGAATAGTACTGATGTTGCTGAATAGTGCTGAAGATAAAATGCGATTTATGGCTTGTTATGCAACATTTTCATTATTTACACCTAGTAACTGCGCAGTTTTAGCCAACTTCGGTTAAAATAATACAAAGCCTAATTTTGAGTTTTATCATGGAATACGAGTTTCGCCGTAACAGCTTAGACGGCACCTTATTTGCTGAATTTAGTATGGAACATGCTATTTTAGGCCGCTTTTTTGCGGAGCGATTGGGCAGTAATATTGAGCAATGTCATCATATTATGAAGCAGATTGAAGTCATTAGAGCGAACAAGCAAAATGATTGGATGATGCAGAGTCATGATTTAGCATTAGCGATTGATAGTGAACAAGTTCGAGTATTTGCCATTGCTATCGATTTTGATGAAGATTTTGATTTAGAAGATTCGATGAATATGTACGATGCTGAATCTGAAGCTTTTTGTGGCTTAGAAGATTTCGAAACAGCGCTTAAGAGTTGGATGGAATTTATTAGCAAACCTTAAGTTGAATCTCACTATTGATTATTTCGAGTCGCTAACTCGAATAATAAGTCCATAAAAACTAAAAAGGCGTCTCACTATGAGGCGCCTTTTTTAATGAGATTTTAACTAGAAAAGATTTGCGAATCGTTAAACTTTAATGGTTTAAGTACCTAACCGCCATTTCAGTACGAGATTTAGCGTTTGCTTTACGCAGTAAGTTTTTCACGTGAACTTTTACCGTCCCTTCACTGATATGCAGTGCTTCAGCGACAACGCGATTACTCTTACCTTCAGCTAACTCTTTTAAAATCTGCAATTCACGTGGTGTTAATGACGCAATCCAAGTTTCATCATTATCGGCATTTTTCAGCTCATAGATGTATTCTTCAACTTCATCACTGATCACGCGGTGACCTAGCATGGCCTTTTTAAGTTGTTCCAGTAATAAATCTGGCTCAGTGTCTTTTAGCAAGTAACCGTCGGCACCAGCACGTAATAAGCGAATTACGTCTTGTTTGGCATCTGATACGGTTAAAATAACGATTCGAGCTGTAACACCTTCTTGGCGCATGGCATTCAAGGTGTCTAAGCCAGACATTCCTTTCATGTTTAAATCGAGCAAGATAATATCTGGCTCATCTTCGCCAATTGCTGTCAGTGCATCTAAACCGGTTCCTGCTTCACCAAATAGTCTAAAATCGCCATCTGAGGTTATTAACTGACAAATGCCACGTCGAAGTAGCGGGTGGTCATCTACTACTAATACTGAATAAGGTTTACCCATTTAAAGGCTCCTGCTGGGGTGGAAATACGAGGGAGACAGTTGTGCCGCCCTGCGGATTATTATCAAACTTGACTGTGCCATGCAATTTAGTTGCACGCTCGTACATGATCCCGATACCAAAATGCTGATCTCGCTCTTTTAAATGCGACACGCCAATACCATCATCCTTGATATTAATATGTATCATATCAGAATCTGCCAAAAAACAATCAATTTCTATTCGTGAAGGTTTTGCATGTTTAATTGCATTAATGGTGGCTTCACGTGTTAACTGTAAAACATGAATGTGTTGCTTAGCTGCGAGCAGGTGAGGCGAGAGTTGGTAATTTAACTCAATAATGATCCCTGTCTGTTTACGAAGTTGAGCTAACATCACCTCAATTGCTTGGCCTAAGTTAGGATCTTTAATGGTTAATCTGAAGGTGGATAAGAGTTCACGTAGTTGGCCGTAAGCGGTACTCACGCCATCATTAATATCGATTAACTGGGTTTCTACATCCGGTGTCATACATTGAGGTTCAATTTTTTTACGTAACAGGCTGACCTGAATTTTTAGGTAAGAAAGCAGTTGGCCTAAAGAGTCATGTAGTTCGCGGGCAATCACGGCACGCTCTTCCATTAATGCTAACTGCTGTCTTTCTTCTGTGGCGTTATGAATAACAATAGAGCGGGTGAGCATCATGGCAAAGTTAACAAACAACATGTTGTTTAATGGCTTAAGTGAAATGATCTCAAGGTAGCCTAAATTTTTGTCTTCAAGTTGTAAGTTAAACTTAACGGGTGTTACTGCTGCTTGTTCAGAATTGACTGCATTTGAATCTAACCAACCATTATCGGCTTCAATACTATCAATAGTCCCGTCATCGTGCTCGATCACCAAGCGGACATAATCTAAGTCTTCAAATTGCTGAATTTGGGTTAATGCAGCGCTGAGGGCTTTGTAGTCTAAAGTATCGGCATGTAATCGAATCAGGTTTTCATATAAAAAGCTCAGCTCATTATTAGCGCGAGTGAGCGCAATGGTTTTTTCATTCACTTGACCTTCTAAATCCTGATAAAGGGTATCAAGTTCAGAAGCGGTTTTTTTAAAAGCCTCAGCCAAAGCATGAAGCTCAATATATTCTGTTTGTGGTACGTTAACCTTGAATTTGCCCTTTGATATGGAGTTAGCTACATCCATCAATTGGAGTATCGGTTCAACCATTCTTTTACGGGTATAACGGGTAGCCACGGTAGCCACGATTAACATTAAGAACAACCCGATGATTTGCCCAATCACTAATGCTCTTAGTTTTAAAGCAGCAAACCTTTCCATTTCTAGTACTAATAAGTCGATAGTATCTACAAAGTCTTTTAATGATGCTGAGTAGTTTTGGCGTTGGTCATTTTCGATAAAAAAGCGCATTTGATTCCAAGTATCGACAACCAGTAAATACTGTTGTGATAAGTCCCTTGGACTGTACCAAGTTAACGAGCGTTCTAACGCCTCTGAATGCAAGGTTGTTTCGAATTGATTTATTTTTTCTTTAAGCAACTGCTCATCACGATCTAAATACAATTTTAATCGATAACTTTGCATACGTAGGGAGCCCGAAGCATTGATAGCTCTAGCGTCACCGATACTAAACGTCAGGTTGATAATTGAATAAACGGCTAAGCTGGAAGAAATGAAAATTAGGACTAACATTAGTCTAAGAATAGTGGAGGTGAGACTGCCTCTTTTAGTCATTGGGTATCCAACTTTAGTCTGTTTAAACTGCAATTTATATGGATTATTTTACATTAGTGATCCCTGTATTATGTTAACAGTTTCTCAAAAATGTGATGTACAACATATTAACATATTGATCTGGCGCAAGCTTATTGCCTAATACTCACAAAGGGGTATTCTTAATTTAACCTTAAATGGCTAAGTTTGTTCATGGAGATGTCGTGAATATTTAAAATAAAATGTAACACGGAGATGAACGGTGATGAAGATGAAAGGAAAAATTATTGCGCTTAGCGCATTGATGGCAACCAGTTTTATGATGACTAGTGCGATGGCTAGTGACAAAACTGAACCACGTAGTGAAGTCTACAAGGACAAGTATAAGCAGCAATTTGAAACTTGGCACGCAACATCAGAAAGTACTGAAATTGTTGATGTGCTAGAAGAAGATCCAAATCTGGTTGTGTTATGGGCAGGTTACGGTTTTGCTAAGGATTACAATAAAGCACGTGGTCACCACTATGCCGTGACTGATGTGCGTAATACTTTACGTACTGGGGCACCAACAGGCCCTGATGATGGCCCTATGCCTATGGCATGTTGGAGCTGTAAAAGCCCTGATGTACCTCGTATGATCGAAGAGCAAGGTGAAGACGGTTACTTTAAAGGTAAGTGGGCTAAAGGCGGTGCTGAAATCGTTAACACTATCGGTTGTAGTGACTGTCACGTTAAAGGTTCACCAAAATTACGAATTTCTCGTCCATATGTTGACCGTGCTCTAGAAGCAATCGATATGCCATTTGATAAAGCGTCTCGTAAAGACAAGCAATCTATGGTTTGTGGCCAATGTCACGTTGAGTACTACTTCGAGAAAACTGAAGATCGTAAAGGTTTCGTGAAATTCCCATGGGACAACGGTACTACTGTTGAAGAAATGGAAGTTTACTACGATGCAATAAACTTCTCAGATTGGACTCACGCGATCTCTAAAACTCCTATGCTAAAAGCACAACATCCTGGTTATGAAACTTGGATGCTAGGTATGCACGGTAAAAACAACGTAAGTTGTACTGACTGTCATATGCCTCGTGTTGCTAAAGCAAACGGTAAAGGTAAGTTCACAGACCATAAAGTAGGTAACCCTTTCGATCGCTTCGACGAAACTTGTGCCACTTGTCATGAAGGTAAAACAAAAGAATTCATGATGGAAGTAACACATGAGAATCAAAAAAGTGTTACTGAAATCAAGCTAAGAGCTGAAACTCAACTTGTACACGCTCACTTCGAAGCTGGTGCAGCTTGGGAAGCAGGTGCAACAGAAGCTGAAATGAAGCCTATTCTAATGGATATCCGTCACAGTCAGTGGCGCTGGGACTTTGCAACTGCATCTCACGGTGTTGCTGCTCATGCTCCAGCTGAAGCATTACGTATCTTAGGTGGTGCAGTTGATAAGGCTGCTGATGCGCGTATCAAGTTAGCGCAGTTACTTGCAGCTAAAGGCGTGAAAATGCCAATCGCTATCCCTGATATCTCTACTAAAGAGAAAGCACAGGAAGCATTAGGTATGGACATGGATAAGATGAATGCTGATAAGCAAAGATTCTTAAAAGAACTTGCTCCTAAGTGGGATGCTGAAGCTGAAAAGCGTGAAGCAACTTACTAAATAAAGTTGTTCATTCAGTAAGTACACTCCATAAAAGCCCTCAAGTGAGGGCTTTTTTTTGCCTTGTTTCTGGGTGTATTTTGACATTAATATCGACCAAGGTAATGATAGAACACAATATCTGAGAATAAGGAGTCGCTGATGACAGCGGATAGCAATAAGGCGAGTGAATCCAAAGCTTTGATGCTTCAAGGCGGTTGCTTGTGCGGTGCTGTGAGGTATCAAATATCAGCTGAACCATTTGATGCCGATTATTGTCATTGTAAGCAATGCCAGAAATCATCTGGTGCAGTCTTTCAAGCTTGGATGGATTTTAAAATTGAGCAAGTGAATTGGCTTAAAGGTGAGGTCACTGAGTATTTTTCTTCAGAACATGTTCGTCGCGGTTTTTGTCAGCAGTGTGGCTGCAGCTTAAGTTTTCGTGACACCCGTTATCCTGATTATTTCACTCTTACCATCGGGTCTTTAGATGACCCCAGTGCAGTTAAGCCCAACTATCATATTTATACGGCTAACCAAGTGAAGTAGTTAACTATTACCGACACCTGTAGCCGATATAAACAGGAAAGAACCAGCTAAAGGCATTGGTATACGAAAGCTTTAATCCTGCTATATGTTAAGTGATACTCGCACTAACTGCGGTGCGATGACGAGGCTTTGATTAATTCGCTGAGATAGGCTTTATTTGCCAGTCAGGTAGTTTGTCTCGAATATCTTGAGTAATTTTGTCGGCATCACCACGTAATACAATCATAGGCTGACTAGAAAATGTCTCGATGGACAGTTGTAATAATTGCTCAGGTGATAATTGACGAATCGCATTAATTTGCAGCTGTGCTTGTTCAGCTGTTTTACCGGCTAAAACATGTCTAATATAATCACTCTCATGGCCAAATGTAGTATCTAAGCTGAGTAAGCGTTGGCCAATTAGGTAAGTTGCTACCGAATCAATTTCAGCTTGACTGACTTTTTGCTCTGTTAGTAGCTGAGTATGATCTAATATCCCTTGCACAAAAGCACCTGAGTTTTCTAACGCCGTACTGCCATAGAAATATAAATATTGGCTTAAAGGTGCGTCAATACAGCGGCCATAAATCCCATAGGTAAGGCCACGGACTTCTCGTAAATCATAAAATAACCTTCCGGAGTAACTCCGACCAAGCAAGGGGGCAATTGTCTTACAGCCTATTGTTTCATTCTTTGTTACAAACCCTACACGCACTTGGGTTTGAACGGTATCGGGTGCGTCAATGATGTAGATAGTTTTGGCGACTTTCGTAGATGGAGCGGGATTGTTATCAGCCGTTAGATTCTGATTAGATGCATGAGCATCAATCGTTGGACCTTGTATTGTATGGGCTTGTATTCTAGGGGCTTGTATTGTTGAAGCTTGCATTAACCATAGAGGCCAATCGTAATTATTTTCTGTAAAGCTTTCGCTGCTCTTTTCAAAGGTGCGAGTAAACAAGTGCCACTGCAACTTATCTCTTGTCGCTATATGCAACTGCTGTAGTTGCTTTGGCTTTGTGAGTTCATTGATTAATTCTTGGTTATTGATATTAAGATTGTACGGGTGATCAACCCCGAGTAATTGCTGACGAAATACCTTGTCAATTTCAGAGCCAGTAAATGCGCCAATATGCTTATTGAGCTTGAGGTTTCTTTGGACTGTTTCAAGATTGATATTATCGAGAGATTTATTCTGCCAAAAATCCATCATCACTTTCTGCATTTGGGGAGAGGAGGCTGAACACTGCATTGTGATAGCCATGCTATGTAAGCTAGCTCTAAAACGGATGCTGTCGTAGCAGGCTATCAGCTCAGCTGATTGTTGCAGGTTGGCGAGTTGAGTTCTTCGTTGTGAAAACGCTTCTATCAGCACATCAGGGCTTTCAAGTGCAGAGTGTGGTGATATACCTATAAAGTAAATGCTGTTTAGGCTTTGATCACTTGTCGTTTCTTGGTCTGTTTGCCGTTGGTTCAGTAGCCATTGATGGGTTGTAAATCGGTCACTGAGTTTAATACTAGTGAGTTCTTGGCTAGGTGTTTCGGTTACAGCGCTAGATAACGGCTGTAAAACTGGTGCGTTGGCTAACTGAGTCAGCTTAGGCGTATTGGGTGGCTGGGATTCAGTAAAATTTATTGGAGAGTGTTGGCAGCCCATTAAAATTAGACTGAAAATACATATTATACGCGTTAGATATTGTTTCATTTGTATTCTATTCTCATCAGTCTTAAATCTCTTCATTGTTAGCCTCTAGCCTTATCAGAGTGCCCATTGCTCTAATGTTTCAGCAAAGCCTTTTGGTAGCACTTCTAACAAGTTTTTCCCCCAACGAATGTACCAAGGCGGTAGTAAGTCCACTCTCACCGATTTATCAATAAAGTATTGCTGGGTGACTCGCTGAATATCAAGGGAAGTGACTTTTTGGGTTCTCTGCCAAGGCTGGGTTATTGGGAAGTTTTTATCCCTAACTGAAGTATTTGATAAGTATTTAGCCATGTTTTGGCTGCTTGCCAGCTTTTGTTGCAGATCGTTAATCGCTACGGCTTTTAAGCCGCATAAGTCATTCGCATCAATACCATTTTCGACTACTTCAGTGAGAAGAGAGTCCACCAATTGTTGAAGTTCATTAAGCGAGGTATTGGCTCTTGGCACTAATACGAGATTGGTAACACCATGATCTTCCATGGTTAATGGAATAGAGTAACTGAGCATTTGTGGCGGATTATCTATGGTATTGGCCGCAAGCGCATTTTTTAGGTTTTGAAACAGGTGGCTTTGCAACAAGGCAATTGTTTCGAAATCGGGGTGCTGCCTTCCAACGGTATGCCATGCCAATAACAGTGCTGGCCATGGTCCACGCTCATCGACTATTTCTGTTTTAACCGCTTTTGGATTAACCGTGATGGGGGCGAACTTATCATGGGGCTGATCAGGTGCTTGCCAAGCTGCAAAATATTCTTCAACTGTTTGTAGAGTATTATTATCAAGTTTCCCTACTAAGGATAACTGCATGGCATCGGGGCGATAGTAACGCTGATGAAATTGTATTAGCTCCTCTGCCGTTGCGCTGGTGACATCAGCTTTACTGCCTATGATGGCATGGTCATACTGACTTCCAGCAACCTGTGAAAGTAAAAACTCCATAGCAGGGCGAAGGTAAGGTTGATTATCAATGGTGGTAGCCATTTCTTCTAACACTGCACCTTGCTGATTTTTGACTGTGGTTTCGGATAATACGGGGCGGATAAATCGATCGGACTCAAGAAATAAGCTTAGTGCTAAAGCCTGTGCTGGTAAGGTGACAAAATAGTTAGTGTAGTCAAAATGGGTACTGGCATTAAAGCGGGCACCTATAGCGCTCATTTGTTGAGGGTAGCTATCATTTGGTGCATTTTGACTGCCCTTAAACAGTAAGTGTTCGAATAAATGTGCGTAGCCCGTTTGACCTGTTGGTTCGTTACGCGAGCCTACATTAAATTGGCTAGCAATAGATACGGTGGCTTGTTGAGGGCGATTAACTTGCCTGACGATTAACCCGTTATCAAGTTCACTTAGTGTGATTTGTTGTTCAAGGTGAGTAAGTTGTTCTACTTGGGGGGAAAGCTCACATTGAAATGCAGTCACTTTAAATGGCAGCAGACCTAATGTTAGTCCACAGGTGATTATCAAAAATAATGCAAAAGAGGGTGATTTACATTTATCACTCGTGAATATTTGAGTGGGAGTTTTGTTCATAACCATTTGCAATCAATCACCGCGAGTAAAGCAACAATGGTTTTAGACTACTGATTTACCGAACATTACTCAAGTTGGAAAGTAAAAGGTGTTTGGGGACTTAACTGATAACAACACGCTAAGCCGAAAATAAAAATGGCTTAGCATGTACGTAATCAAGTTTGTTGTTTGAGAAGGAACTATTCAGATTCGACTGGGGTTACTTCTTCATCTAATTGTGCATGTTGAATGCTATTGATGCGAGTTGGGATCCCCGTTCGCTGCTCTAGTAAACGTTTTAGGGTGAAAGAATCAGTTTCAGCATGAGCGACAATTGAAGTGATATTTTTATCTAAACTCAAAGGGAGTTGCTCAGATGATTCAAACTGTTCAACTGTTTCGGATAAAGGCTGATGTACCTCTAAGTAACGATTACCATCAGGTTCAACAGTGGCTTTAATCGGCTGGTTAATAAATTCAACTCGGGTTCCTACTGGAACTGAGTTAAATAAATGTTCGATATCTCCATCACGTAATCTTACGCAGCCTTGGCTCACACGAAGTCCAATACCAAAAGACGCATTAGTACCGTGAACGGCAAAATAATTACCTACATACAATGCAAATAAGCCCATAGGATTATCTGGACCTGCTGGCCATACATCAGGTAGTTCTATCCCTTTAGCCGCATAAATTTTTCGAGTGTTTTGTGTTGGAGTCCAAGTTGGGTTTGCACGCTTTCGGTACACTTGAGTTACCCAGTTTTCAGGAGTATCTCGACCTACTTGGCCAATACCGATAGGTAAAACTTCTACAGTGTTTTTTCCCTTTGGGTAGTAATACAGTCGCATTTCCGCACTGTTAATCACAATACCTTTACGCGGTGTATCAGGCAAAATAAGCTGGTGTGGAATAACTAATGTGCTACCTGGCTTTGGTAAGTACGGGTCAACACCAGGGTTTGCTTCCATCATGTTGCTTAACCCTAATTGGAACTCAGCTGCGATAGCTTCTAAGGTGAGCTTCCCTTCGGGAACAACATAATATTGGTTTTCACCAATGAGTCGGCTGTCTTTAGCTGGCAAACGATATTCTACTGCTGCAGCATTTAAGCTGGCAAAAAGGGTAGAAACAGCAATCAATGTAGCGCAAAACGACTTTAACATAAGGGCGACACGTTCCTAATTATTGGCTGACCCAGCGTAGATAGTAAACTGGGTTTTAAATACGGTATTAGCAAAATTGATTATATCATCGAGCTAAAATTACAGTGCGAGTATCTCTACAATGCTAAATCTAATACTTAGTAATTAGTTTAAGCATATTGAGCTTGGCATCGTTGATCATTTCTTATCTGATTTCAAGCTGAGAGGTTACTTTATTAGCGTTTTCTCAATTGAATATAAAAGGTAACCCTAAACAGTCACCTTTCGTTAAAGAGATTAACGACAGCAATTCACTGTACTCATTAATTACACTTTAACTTCACTATGTTTATAAAAGCTCGAATATAAAAGCTTCATTCTTATGCGAGTATCACTCGTAAAGAGAAGGCGTTTCCTTTGTTGGACGAGTTTTAAATCTTCTGTGGAGCCACATATATTGGCTTCGATTTCTATCAATGATGTTTTCAATAATTTTATTACCGCGGATAGCATCTGCTAATTCATCTTCACCTGGGAAGTGTTCCAGTGGTGGCATAATTTCCATATGGTAGCCGTTGTCTTTGCTATTGCGCTCGACAAAGAAAGGTAGCACTTTAGCTCGTCCCAGCTTAGCCAATGTTGTTGCGCCAGTAATCGTTGCGGCATCTGGTACGGCATACAGAGGAATAAATACTGCGCTAGAGCGGCCAAAATCTTGGTCAGCGGTATACCAAATGACATCTGGATTTCTAAGGCTTCTTACCATATTTCGGATATCACGTTTTGGCACTAAACCTTTATTAGAACGAAGACGCCCATTAACCTGTAGGTATTCCATAACTGGGTTGTCGTGTGGACGATATACCCCGATCCCTGGCTGAAATTGGCCAAACATTCTTGCGCCCATTTCAAGTGGTAAACAGTGCACTGCAAAGAGAATCACGCCATGACCACTATCTAGTGTATCGGTGACGTGTTGATCGCCTTTCATGGTCATATGGCGCTGTATTTTATCGTTAGACCACCACCAAGCATTAATAGTATCGAAAATGGCTTTGCCAGTTTCTTCAAAGTTACGTTTCAGTAGCGTTTCTCTTTCTTCAGCAGGCATCTCAGGGAAGCATAACGCTAGATTTCGGTCTGCTGTATGTTTTCGACTTTTAGCAAATTTAAGCACTAAACGTCCAAGTCCTGCACCCATTGCCATCTGCCAACGTAATGGTAATACTTGGGTAAGTCTCATGAAACCAACACCTAACCACAATGGCCAGTGTTTTGGGTGTAATAAATGAGAACCAAATTGCGCTTTTTCTACCACGTGTCACTCAACCTTTATTAAAAATTAGTTGCTATTCTAACTTAATTTTATAGCAAAATTAGGTACAATCACGGTTTAATGTCAGCAAAAAGAAAAAGTTTATTATGAAGGTATCTCTACCAGCATTCGAAAAAGCCCGTGTTCTTGTTGTCGGTGACGTCATGCTTGACCGATATTGGGTTGGCCCAACGGGTCGTATTTCACCAGAAGCGCCAGTACCTGTAGTGAACATTAATGAAATTGAAGACCGCCCGGGCGGTGCTGCTAACGTTGCATTGAATATTGCAGCACTTGGTGGCCAAATTCAGCTGGCTGGTATTGTTGGTGCAGATGAAACTGCCCAAGCATTAACGGTAGGGGTTCAAGCTCAAGGTGTTGAGCCTCGTTGGTTAACTGTTGCCGAAAAGCCAACGATTACTAAGTTACGTGTGTTCTCCCGTAACCAGCAATTAATACGTTTAGATTTTGAAGAGAAATATGCCAAAGCGGATAGCGAAAACCTATTTAGCAGCAGCGAGCCTATTTTAGATGATGTCGATGTCTTAGTGCTTTCTGACTACGCTAAAGGCGCAATTGATTCTCCGGTTGAATTTATTGCTAAAGCCCGAGCTAAAGGGGTGACGGTATTAGTTGATCCTAAAGGGACTGATTTCGCTAGGTATCGCGGCGCTTCATTATTGACTCCAAACATGAGTGAATTCGAAGCGGTTGTGGGTACAGTTACTGATGAAGCGGACTTAATTGCTAAAGCAAAACAGCTTATTAAAGAGCATAATTTTGATGCTATGTTAGTCACTCGCTCAGAAAAGGGCATGACGCTAATCAGCCAAGATGAAGCTGAGTTACATATTCCAACTGTTGCCCGTGAAGTTTACGATGTAACTGGTGCAGGTGATACTGTGATTTCGGCATTAGCAACGTCACTCGCTGCGGGCAGTACGATGGCACAAGCATGTTCAATTGCGAATATTGCCGCAGGTGTCGTTGTGGCTAAGTTAGGTACAGCAACGGTTAGCCGGATAGAGTTAATTGAAGCGTTAGCCTTGAATCAAGGTGAGTCAGGCTTTGGCGTTGTGAGTGAAGACCAACTTGCTTACGCACTTGAGCAAGCTCGTTTACGTGGCGAGAAAGTGGTAATGACTAATGGCTGTTTCGATATTTTACATGCAGGCCACGTGAGCTACTTGCAACAAGCTAAAGCCTTAGGCGACCGTTTAATTGTTGCTGTAAATGATGATGCCTCTGTAAAACGTTTGAAAGGTGAAGGTAGACCGGTCAACCAAGAAGATCGCCGTATGGCTGTTTTAGCGGGTCTAGCATCAGTTGATTGGGTTATTCCTTTCAGTGAAGATACTCCACAACGTGTGATTAGTCGCTTATTGCCTGATTCGTTAGTAAAAGGTGGCGATTATAAAGTTGAAGAAGTTGCTGGTGGCGCTGAAGTGATGGCTGCAGGTGGCACAGTAGAAATACTTGGCTTCGAAGACGGTGTTTCAACTACGGCAATCATTGAAAATATTATGGCTAAAAAGTAGTGCGAACTCTGGCACTGTTATTACTTATCAGTGCCGTTAGCGTTAGTTCACTAGTGGTGGCTAACGCTGACTTAATTTCAATTGATTCTATTCACACTAGTGATTCAGCTAATTCAAGTTCAGTTTCAAGCTCAAACTCAAGTTCAAACTCAAACTCAAACTCAAATTCAAGTTCAAATTCAAGTCACTCAGATTCTAGTACCTTAGATTCTAGTAACAGTCTCAATGACGCGTTAGCATCTTATTATCCACAAAGTACACATCCCTCTAGTATAGAGCCAGCTAGTATAGAACTCACTGGTTTAGCGCAGCCATTAAACTCTTCAGCAAGTGTATTTATTCAGCATCCCGTTGCGAATAAAAGCGCGGTAATTTGCTCAATCAATGATTATGAACAGTGTCTATTACAGTTACCTAATGAAGTCGCAATTCAGTTACCAAGTTATGGGTTAATTAATCGAAGTTTAGGTTTAAAAACGGCTGTCGTTTTACCTATTAAAGATGAATATTTTGCGGGCATGATTATTGTGAATAATAGCTTGCCCTTGATGTTTCAAATCGTCGCTATCAATGGCCGAACTTACCAATTAGAGCTATCTCAGCAAGCGAAGCTAACCCTTTGGCATGAAGTCGGTCATTTAGAAAACATTGCTCAACAAGGTATAGGCTTACCTAAGACATTGAGTCCATATGAGCATGAGTGGCTTGCCGATATCTATCTTGCTTGGCGATTAGCGCACCAACACAAGGATTTAGTATTAGCATGGCAGCAACTGCACCGCCGAAATATGGCGATAATTAATAATAACGACAATATCAGCCACTGGAGCTCGCCACAATTACTATGGCTACTGACCCATTATCAAGTTGAAGATATGCTTGAGTTTCAGCAATACAGTGACTTTATCGCTAAAGTTTATCCGCAGATCCCATCTATAGATGCTGAAGAAATGATGGAAATATCCAGCCTTATTAAGCGCACATTTAACCATAGCGCAGTGCAACCTTTACCACGTTATATGTTTTGGCGTCAGGCTCGTTTGATTGAAATATTACGCCCAACATTAACCATATTGATGGGAGAAGAGGTTGCTGAGCAATGGCTTACTCAGCAATTTTCAGAGGCAGTTACGCAAATTAATGCTGAGTGAATTCTTGGCTTAATAACGACTTAAATAAGAACTTAGCAATAGAAAGCATTATTGTTAAAAGTGCCATTGCACATAGACTGTGTTGTAGTTACTGCCACCTTTAATACGTCCAAAAGCCGAACTTGTTTCAAAGATACCTGAACGGTGATGAATGCTGTAACCCAGCCATGCATTTTGTAGTGGTGCATGATTAAATACATCGCCAATGTTCACATCAAATGAAAAGTCTAAGTAGTTTAGTAACTTTGATGGGCGGTAATCTTTTTCATCGAGTTCACTCCCTTCAATATATGTGACTTCGGAAACGTAAGACAAGCCTTCAGCGACACCAATACGGAAACGCCAACCTAAATCAAGTGTATAAAAGGCTTTCACCCCTATCACTCCTTCGGCAATGTTATCTTGAACTTCAGAGTCATGGTGCCAAACACCACCGGCAGTAAAGTATAGATCGATAGGTAACGTAAATAAGCTATCGGATAATGGAATACCGTAGAATAACGATGTTAGCTGATTATTATATCTATCACCTTTTGCATTGCCGGTTAAGATATCGTTGAGGTTTGAAGGTGTAGCCCAGCCGTGAGCTACACGTAAAAACTCGCCACTTTCTTTGGGAATTGGGTTGGAATTTGGGCGCTTAGCATCTGGATAAAAGCCGAAACCAAAAAAGGAGTCGAACTGATATTGGTTTTCAATCGTCGGTAGATTGTAAATGTCATCTTCAAGGCGAGTGACCCCGAAATTGGCTAACAGGTATAAGTTGCTAGCTAAGTGGTAGCGGGTATTAAGCCCTGCTGAAAACGCCAGTCCTGCTCCAGGATCGATTAGATCTAAGCCATAATAATGTTCATTAAAACCGTCACTTTTCCACTGAAACTCAGCATAAGGGTTAAGCTGCCAATCCCCAGTTGTATAATGGTATTGAGTACGGGTATAACCGTAGTAGCGTTTATTGCCATCGCTTAAAAAGGCTGCATCAGCCTCTAAGCCACCTTTTTGGAACCGATATTGAAACCCTAGATCAAACGCATCTGATTGGGTTTCGTTTTGATATTCTTGCGGGATGTCTACAAAACGAAATCGAGTATATAAATTGACTTGATGTTCATCATTTTTCCAAATGTGTGCTCCCGCTTCTAAACCGTCGATGAAAAAATAGTCATTTTCAAACTCGATTAAGGGCATGACATCAGTTACTACATCATCTTCAGTGGCATATGGAATATCGGCGCGGCGCATTCCAATCCCAACGCCCCATTTGGCCGGGAAATATTTAACTTTTTCACTACTTTGCTGTGCAGATTCTGGCTGGCTTGCAGCCAAAGGTTCTATTTCGATATTTTCGCTAGCGTTAACGGTTAACGGACTAAGGCATAAGAGAAAGGGGATGCAGCGTGAATATCGAGACATAGAATTAACGACCAGTGATGAATTGGATTAAATTAACAAACGCTTGTTAAGTTAAGCCATAGAAGTTTAAGGGTTTATAATTGCTTGGAAGGGATTATAGCATGTCATTTTTTTATTGAAGTTAAATATGATGCATTTTCAAGCAGTTTGTTAGCTTTTACGCAAAAACAGAATTGCTTAACCTGTGAACTGAGCAATGGATTTAGGTTGTTGCCAAAAAGAATAGTTATGTTTTCCTGCTTGTTTGATGCCGTACATGGCATTATCTGCCTGCTCACAAACTTGGGTGAATTTATCATCATGGGCAAAGCAACTTATCCCGATACTTAGGCCTAAAGATACAAGCTTCTCATCAATAGTTTGTTGTTTTTTGAAATGAGCAATCAGTGCTCCTGCAAGAATACTAATTAATTGATACTCTGAAATTGACGTGATAATGACGAATTCATCACCGCCAATTCGGGCAACCTGCACTTTTGTACTCGGTAATAAAGTGTCGCAATAATGCTGAAGAGTAACGCTAATTTCTACTAAGGTTAAATCGCCAAAGCGGTGCCCGTGACGATCATTGATGTGTTTGAAATTATCAACATCAATAAATAATAGCGTACCTGATTGAAAGTCGGTCGCTGACTGCATCTCTTTGTAGGCTTTTTCTGCGGCTGCACGGTTTAATAGATCTGTTAATGGATCTCTGTGGGCAAGGCGGGCTAAATCTAACTGGTAACGTTTCTCTTGGGTAATATCAATGTGGGTGCCGAGAATTTTTAACGGGCTGCCATCTTGAGCATATTCTACAATTCTTCCACGATCAGAAACCCAGCGGACACTGCCATCTTTGTGGATCATCCGATGAACAGCTTGATATACCTCTTCTTTGCCGTTGATATGGTCTTCAAAAGCTTTGATCACCCACTCTTTATCTTCAGGATGCAAGCTGCCTTTCCAGCTTTCCATATTGGCAGCATATTCTTCATGGGTATATCCGAGTAATGTACCCCATTGTTGATTATATATAAGCAAATCACCTGAAGGCACATGTTGCTCCCACAAACATAAACCAGTGCCGTCCAAGGTGGCAGAGAGTTGTTGTTGAATCTGATTTCGCTGCTGCTTAAGCGCTTCATTTTCTTGTTGGAGTAGCTCAACTTGTTCAGTGAGCGCTTCAATCTGTGAAGCTAGGGTATCCATGTTAGCCAATCATCCGTGGGTTAGGTGAATTAGTATTTGTACGATTTTTAGCTTAAATAGTCAATTGTCTTCCATAGTAGATAAATATTTACTAATCCTAATCAGAATAACGAGAGTGAGCTTATTTAATTGATATTTTTCTAAAAGAATCGCGACGAGGAAAATTAATCAAGTTTTATTTGGCTGTATAATGAACAGGATTTGGTTGGTAGTGATTACTTTTTATAAAGCAAATACAAAAAAGGCCGCTAAGCGGCCTTTTGTATATCTAAATACTATCTCATTTAGCTTGCTGAGATGATCAATCAGCTTCTTTTAAGCTGGCGGTTAACTCAACAATACCTTTCTTACCATCACCGAATAACATTAATGCGTTATCCATAGCGAATAGTGGATTAGGCAAGCCTGCAAAGCCTGGGCTTAATGAACGTTTAATCACTACGACAGTTCTTGCTTTATCAACGTTAAGAATTGGCATGCCGTAAATTGGGCTGCCTTTATCTTCACGAGCCATTGGGTTGGTCACGTCATTCGCGCCAATAACAATTGCGACATCGGCTTGCTCGAACTGCGGATTAATCTCATCCATTTCGATGAGTTGGTCATAAGGTACTTCTGCTTCTGCAAGTAATACGTTCATGTGACCAGGCATACGTCCTGCCACTGGATGGATTGCATATTTAACATCAGTGCCACGGCTTTGAAGTACGTTAGCCAGTTCTCGAACAGCGTGCTGGGCCTGAGCCATTGCTAAACCATAACCTGGAACAATTACTACGCGCTCAGCTGTTTCAAGCATCATTGCAATTTCATCTGGTGAGGTCGATTTCACTTTACCTGCGTAAATTTCATCAGCATCGACCTTCTCGCCGCCTTCAGCCATCACACCAAATAACACATTAAACAATGAGCGGTTCATCGCTTTACACATGATTTGGGTCAGAATAATACCTGAAGCGCCGACTAAAGAACCTGACACAATCAGTACAGTGTTGCCAGTGATAAAACCAGTTGTTGCAGCAGCAATACCCGAGTACGAGTTAAGCAGTGCAATAACAACAGGCATATCTGCGCCACCAATAGGTACAACCAGTAGCACACCTAAAACGACAGCTACGGCAACTAACGCATACATTAAGTTAGTGTTGGTTGGATCCATAACAATCGCAATGGCTAAGCCAATAGCACTCAGCAAAAGGATGGCATTTAATGGTTTATTGCCCGGCACTTTAATCGGGTTGCCCGAGATAAGCTCTTGCAGTTTGGCAAATGCCACAAATGATCCTGACAAGGTGACAGAACCAATAATAATGGTCGCACCAATAGAGATTAGCGCCACAGTATTAGTCGCTGCTGCAGGGTCAAGAAAACTTGCTGCTGCAATAGCCAGTGAGGCGCCACCACCAAAACCATTAAGTAATGCAACCATTTGTGGCATGTCGGTGACTTTGATTTTGGTCGCCATAAGCGCACCGATTGTGCCACCCACTAGTACACCGGCGATGATCCATTCATAGCTAAGAATACTTTGATCAAATAAGGTGACTACCACTGCAATGAACATCCCCATTGCTGATAGTTGGTTACCTCGCACTGCGGTACGTGGTTTTGTTAGCCCTTTAATACCTAGAATAAATAAGACTGCGGCAACAAGGTAAGCTAAATAAATAAATGTTGTCATTGAGTCTATTTCCTTTTGAACATGGCTAGCATGCGGTTAGTTACCATGTAACCGCCGACCACGTTAATGGTAGCTAATACAACAGCAATAAAGCCGAGTACATTAACCATGATACCTGCGCCAGAACCTGCAGATAGTAATGCGCCAACCAGCGAAATACCTGAAATAGCATTCGAGCCAGACATTAATGGTGTGTGAAGAGTCGGTGGAACTTTAGTGATAAGCTCAACACCTAAAAATACTGCTACTACAAAAAGAGTCAGTAATAGTAATAAGGTCATATCCATTATGCTGTCTCCTCAGACGCTGCTTCAGGGGGCTCTATTGGGGCTAAACCCAACAGGTCGCGCAGACGTGCGCTGCTGACATCATTATCATGAGCAACAACGGTATCTCGTACAATTTCATCTTCGAAATCAAGTACGAGCTCACCTTCTTTATTGACTAGAAGGTTAAGTAGGTTCTCAACATTTTTACCGTACATTTGGCTGGCATGATTCGCTGCAGTGCTTGGCACATTTGACGGGCCTAAAATCATCACGCCATTATGCATAATGACTTCATCAACTTGAGTTAACTCACAGTTACCGCCACTTTCCGCCGCTAAATCAACAATGATGGTGCCGCTTTTCATACCATCAACCATTTCTTTGGTAATAAGAACTGGTGCTTTACGACCAGGGATAGCCGCTGTCGTAATCACGATATCTTGTTGGGCAAGTACATTCGCCATAGCTTGTTGCTGACGCTTTAAGAAGTCATCACTTTGCTCAGTGGCATAACCACCTTTGGTTTCGGTATTTTCAGCTTCAATATCAAGTTCAACAGGTTTAGCACCAACTGAAATAATTTGCTCGCGAGCAGCTGGGCGGATGTCATAAGCTTCAACGACAGCGCCTAAACGTTTTGCGGTCGCACAAGCTTGAAGACCTGCTACGCCGACACCCATAATGAATGCACGAGTTGGTTTTAATGTACCAGCTGCTGTCATCATCATTGGAAATAAGCGCGGGGCTTTATGGGCTGCAAGTAGTACGGCTTTATAGCCTGAAATAGTCGCCATTGAAGACAACACATCCATGCTTTGAGCTCGAGTAATACGCGGGATTAATTCAAGCGCGATTGCACTGCCACCTGTTTTGGCGATGGTTTGGGCATTTTGAGGATTAACTAACGGATCCATCATCCCTATTACCAATTGATGCGGTTTTAACACAGCACTAATTTCATCAAATTGGTCACCCTTACAGTTTACAACTGTAATGATATCGGCTTCAGTGAGTAGAGCTTCTCGAGAAGAAGCTATCGTGGCTCCAACCTTGACGTAATCGTCATCGGTAAAGCCTGCTTGTTGTCCAGCGCCTGATTCTACGATCACTTGTAGCTGTTTTTTCATTAAAATGGTCACATTGGCAGGAATAAGGGCAACACGTTGCTCACCTGAGTGACTCTCTTTCGGTAGACCTAATTTCAAAAGGACAACCTCTTAGTTATATGTAGGGAAGGGTCGGGTCGTTTGAGCACTTAAATTATTGCGACATATAAAACCACAATAGCTATTTCAAGCTAAAAGTGAATATCGACAATTCAATCTCAAAAATTTTTACTTCATTTATTTCTTAAGTGCATCATTCTGGCAATTCTTAGATATGAAACAAGTAAAGAATGCATAAAACCGCATTTTTATCGTGGTCTTACCTAAAAGTTTGCGCTACACCACACTTTTGTAGCCTAAAAAATCGCCTTTGCATATTCCTTAATGGAATAAAAAAGTAATTTTTATTATTTTTTGGTTTTAAGCATTAGGAGTAATCTGATGATATTAAACTGTTATAAGGCCATCTAATGTTGTTAAAAGAACTTTCTTCATTCGCGTCGCCATTGTCTCAAGGACAAGTCGACAAGCTAAAACAGCTCACATCTGAGTTATCTGCAACGCAATTAGCTTGGGTTAGCGGCTATTTGGCAGCATCGTCAAACCAAGGCCAAGTTGCGGCGTCACCAGAAACAGCAGCTGCTCAAACAGTAACGATTTTATTTGGTAGCCAAACGGGTAACGGTAAAGCCATTGCAAAAGAACTTGCAGCACAAACTAGTGCAAAAGGCTTTGCTGTCAATTTAGCTTCGATGGCTGACTACAATGTTCGACAGTTGAAACAAGAAACTATCTTACTTGCTGTTGTGAGTACCCATGGTGAAGGTGAAGCACCTGATGATGCTATTGAACTTCATAAATTCCTAGCTTCAAAACGTGCCCCTAAACTTGATCAACTTAACTTTTCTGTGTTGGCACTGGGAGATACCAGTTACGAGTTTTTCTGCCAAACAGGTAAAGATTTCAGTGAGCGCTTAACTGCGCTAGGTGCAAAAGAGTTACTGCCTATCGTTGAGTGTGACGTTGATTACGAAGAAGCGGCAGAGCAATGGCAAGAGCAAGTAATAGAAGCTGTTGAACCTTTAGTGCAAGCCAGTGGCGCTAGCGTAGTGTCAATCGACACAGCTAAAGCAACTTCAGAAAGCGAGTTCACTAAACAGCAACCTTATGAAGCTGAAATCTTACTTAGCCAAAAATTAACAGGCCGTGACTCTGATCGTGATGTTCGCCACGTAGAAATTGACTTAGGTGAATCAGGCATTAGCTATGAAGTCGGTGATGCATTGGGTATTTGGTTTACCAATAACCAAGCGTTAGTCAATGAAGTACTAAGTGGTTTATCCCTTGATGCGACAACAGAAGTCACTGTCAGTAAGCAAACAGTGACTCTAGAACAAGCCTTGGTTGAGAAGAAAGAGTTGACTCAATTGTATCCAGGTCTTGTGACAGCGTGGGCAGAACTTGCTGCTAATGACGAACTTTCAGCGATTGCTGCCGATAAAGAACAAACGCGTCAATTTGTACTTGGACATCAATTAGCAGACTTAATCAGTCTATACCCTATTCAAATTGATGCGGCTAAATTAGTTGAGCTGTTAAGACCGCTGACACCTCGTTTATATTCAATCGCTTCAAGCCAAGCTGAAGTGGAAAACGAAGTGCACTTAACTGTCGCATTAGTTGAAGATGAGCGAGCAGGACAAGCACGATTTGGCGGTGCTTCACATTTCTTAGCATCTGCAGAAGAAGGCCAATTAGTAAAGGTGTATGTTGAGCCTAATAAGCATTTCCGTTTGCCTGAAAATAATGACACACCTGTCATCATGGTTGGTCCAGGTACAGGCGTTGCGCCATTTAGAGCATTCATGCAGCAACGCGCGGCTGACGGTATTACTAGTGATAGCTGGTTATTTTTTGGTAACCCACATTTTGAGCAAGATTTCTTATATCAAGTCGAATGGCAGCAATACCTAAAATCTGGCGACTTATCTCGTTTAGACGTGGCTTTTTCACGTGACCAGGAACATAAAGTTTATGTGCAACATCGCATTGCTGAGCACGGTGAATCAATTTGGAATTGGCTACAAAGTGGCGCGCATTTCTATATTTGTGGGGATGCTGAGCGTATGGCGAAAGATGTGCATCAAGCATTAATCAATCTGGCGATGGAATTTGGCGGCCTAGATGAAGCAGGTGCTGAAAGTTATTTAGAAGATTTACGCAGTGCAAAGCGTTATCAAAAAGACGTTTACTAAGCACGACCAATCGTAGTCTTGATATAGACAATAAGAATAAAGCTGCGTTGGCCAATTGAGCGACCAACGCCGCAAGCATTAAAGAGGCCACATGATGAGTGAGCAAAAGTTAGCAGTAAACGAGTATTTAAAAACCGACAGTGATTACCTGCGCGGCACGATTAAAGAAGGGCTAGATACCCAAGTTACAGGCTCGTTTAGTGATGGCGATCAGCAGTTGATCAAGTTTCATGGCTTTTATCAACAAGATGATCGTGACTTACGTAATGAACGTAAAGAACAAAAATTAGAGCCACTTTATAGCTTTATGCTTCGTGCTCGCGTTCCAGGTGGCATTTGTTCACCTGAGCAGTGGTTAGATGTTGACAGAATTTCATCTACATTAACGACGTCTAACAGTATTCGTTTAACCACACGACAAACATTTCAGTACCACGGTATTCCAAAGCGTAACCTTAAGACGCTTATTCAAGGTTTAGATAGAGCTGCATTAGACTCTATCGCCGCCTGTGGTGATGTGAACCGAAACGTGATGTGTAATCCAAATCCGGTTGAGTCTAAGTTGCATCAGCAAGCCTACGTTGTGGCAAAAGAATTGTCGGATCATTTATTGCCTCACACTCGCGCTTACGCAGAGATTTGGTTGGATGAAGAAAAGTTACTAGACACTGAAACTAATGAGCCTGTTTACGGTAAAACCTATTTGCCACGTAAATTTAAAATGGCTGTAGCTGTGCCACCTGATAATGATGTCGATGTTTACACTAACGATTTAGGTTTTGTTGCTGTGGCTGAAGATGGCGAATTAGTTGGTTTCAACTTAGTCGCTGGCGGTGGCATGGGGTCTACCCACGGCGAAGTCGAGACTTTTCCACGTTTAGCTGATGATTTTGGCTTTATTAAAACTGCAGATGTGATTAAGTTTGCTGAAGCTGTGATGACGGTGCAGCGTGATTGGGGTAACCGACATAACCGTAAACGCTCGCGTTTAAAGTACACCATTGTTGATCACGGTGTTGCTGAATTTAAGGCTGAAGTTGAGAAACGTGCCGGAGTCAATTTTGAAGCTAAGCGCGATGTGGTGATTGGTGATCGTGGTGATCGCTATGGTTGGGTTAAAGGCATCGATGATAATTGGCATCTGACACTATTTATTGAAAGCGGCCGCATTAAAGATGAACCTGGTCAAACATTGCAAACGGGACTTCGCGAAATAGCCAAAATTCATAAAGGCGATTTTAGAATGACCTCTAATCAAAATATGATTATTGCAGGTGTGGCTGAACAAGATAAAGCTGCGATTGAAGACCTTGCCCGTAAGCATGGTTTCTTTGGCAAACTGATTAGCCAAACTCGTGGTCATTCAATTGCTTGTGTTGCTTTACCTACATGTCCATTAGCGATGGCAGAAGCTGAGCGTTACTTCCCAGAATTTATCGACCACATAGATGCACTGCAAACTAAACATGGTATTAGTGAACAGGCAATTGTAGTGCGTATGACGGGATGTCCAAATGGTTGTGCAAGACCGTTTGCTGCAGAAATCGGTTTAGTCGGTAAAGCACCAGGGCGTTATAACTTGTATTTAGGCGCAAGTTTTGAAGGCACACGTTTGAACAAGATGTACAAAGAAAACATTCAAGAAGCTGAAATTTTAGCTGAACTAGATAACTTGTTTGGTTTGTATGTGCAAGAGCGCGATGCTGGTGAAACTTTTGGTAACTTTACAGTCCGTCACGGCGTAGTTAAAGCTGTGAATGATGCTGCTAAGGATTTTCATGGATAAGGGGCGAATTGCTTCTTATTTGCTGAGGTCACGACTATGATCAATCAAAATGAGTTATTGGCAGTTTTGTCTGCACCAGAATCTGAGCAAAAAATTGTACTTGAACAAATTAATCAATTTTTGTCAGAGCTTACAGCACAAGAGCGAATTGCTTGGGGATTAGCTTATTTGCCTGGTACTCATGCTTTGTCGTCAAGTTTTGGTATTCAATCTGCTGTTATGTTGCATTTAACTAGCCAAGTTCAAGCTGATCTACCGGTGATTTTGACTGACACTGGGCATTTATTTCCTGAAACTTACCGCTTTATCGATCAGTTAACTGAACGTCTTAAGCTAAATCTTCAGGTTTATAAAGCTGAACAATCTTCAGCTTGGCAAGAAGCAAGATTAGGTAAGTTGTGGGAGCAGGGCCTTGATGGGCTAGATGAGTATAATCGCATCAATAAAGTTGAGCCTATGCAACGGGCGTTAAATGAGTTAAATGTGGGCACTTGGTTTGCTGGTTTACGTCGCAGTCAGGCTAGTACTCGTGAAGCTTTGCCAATTTTAGCCATTCATGGTGATAGATTTAAGTTGTTACCTATTATTGAGTGGACGAATAAAGATGTGCATGAATATCTCACTGAGCATCAACTGCCTTATCACCCTTTATGGGAGCAAGGTTATGTGTCTGTGGGCGATACACACTCGAGTAAACCGTTAGAGCTTGGTATGAGCGAAGAAGAAACGCGCTTTAACGGTTTAAAGCGAGAGTGTGGCTTGCATTACGAAATATAGATAATTCGTTTGAGTGGTTTATATTTATAAATATCAGATGTTTATATGAAATTGAATATGCCTCTTGAAATGAATAATAAGCAGCTTACTTTGATGGCGAGCGCATAAATATTATTGTCTCGCTTAAGCAATAAAGCGATCAAAACTTTGTCATTAGCTTGTCATAGTCACTGGTTAAGTTAATCAGTGATTAACATATGGCTTAGGTATAAATCAGGCATGATTAAAGTGAATTAAGTTTTATTCACTTTTGAGTACTTACTTAAAAGTATGCGCTATATTGGTGCTTCATTTAAGACTAAGGACTGATTTTTTATCTTGTTACATTTTTAATGAACAATTTATCCACAAAAGTATGCACAAGTTAATTTTATAGTCTAAATTGAGAAGTTCCCGTAGATGGTTTTTGTCGAAACATTAGGTTTGTGATTGCAAACCCCGTACCTCCAAAAGCCTAGCTCGTTCAATCGAGCTTCCTTAAGATTGGCTTGCTAGCGTAAGTACAATCGATTTAGGTTTCTCGGTTAGTCGCTTCAAGAGGCTAACCGAGAAACCAATCCTTCCTTTAATGCATCGCGAAAATCTTAACTTCAGCTGAATATCTTTGTAAAAATCTCAAACAAGCTCCGTTTTTATATGATCCTAAAATCAATTAATGCTAAGTTATTGCGAAACTTATTAAAAATTGAAGTCAGCTAATTTGTTGACTTATTTTGAATATCAATACTTAAGCCAATAACTCTCAAGGAAGAGTGACTTGTTTTAAATTACATGTGATTTATGGAGCTAAAAATAATGAAAAAACTCGCAATTGCTGCGGCGGTTATCGCCGTTGGTGCTGGTGCATATGTGCTGTCAGGTAAAGATGGTGGTACAACTTCTGATAACGAGATACTTCAGTACATTCCAGCAGATACATTGCTGTTTTCTGGTCAATTGACCCCTTTCCCATTAGAAGATTATTTGTATTCGATGCCAATGGGCGTCAACAGTAAAGTGTCGTTAGAGCAAATAGAGCAATCAGGTCCTTATAGTAGTGAACAAGAACGCTTTTTTGTAAGCTTATATAAAAGCTACTTAATGAGCTTTGAAAACCCTGAGGTCTTTTTAAAGACATTTGGTTTACCAGCAAATATTGAGTCTTACACATACACCCTAGGTGCTCTTCCTGTTTTTAAAATTCAAGTTGAAGATGAAAATGCCATTTGGTCGCTACTGGATAAAGCATCTGCTGAAAGTGGCTTAGTTCATAAGGCTGAGTCTGTAAAAGGTCAAGATTACCGTGCATACCCACTTATCGCAGAAGATGAATCTATCGATATGGTGTTTGCACAAAAAGATGGTTGGTTAACGATTACACTAAACACTTCATTTAATAAGCCTGAGCTGCTTGAAACAGCGCTTGGATTGACTAAAGTAGAAAATCCAATCAGTGAATCTGGCATGCTCGATGACATAGCTTCGACTCATGGTTTCTTAAAAGACAGTATTAGTTTTATCAACCACGTTGAATTAGTTAATGGCATAACATCAAGCGATGGCAATATGTTAGCTAAGCAGCTGACTAAGCTTGTTCAAATGGAAGGCTCTAACCAAGATCCTTTTGCTGAATTCAAAACCCCAGAATGTAAGGCTGAATTTAATTCTATCGCGGCTAATTGGCCACGCTCTGTGATGGGGCTTAATTCGTTTTCAGTTGACAGAAAAGAAACTAATTTTGATGCTGAAATCGTGATTGAATCAAATAACCAAGTGATCCTAGGCGCATTAACTAAAATGCGTGGCTTTATTCCAAGTTTTAGCCAAAACATCAACGATAACGTTGCTTCTTTAGCTATTGGTATGGATGTGATGCAACTGGCACCGGCTTTATCTGAGATTTGGAAGGACTTACAAACTCCTAGTTATCAGTGTGAAGCTTTAGCGCAAATGCAATATGGGGTAAGCGAGCAAAACCCTGCAATGCTCGGCATGATGACTGGGATGGCGAATGGTGTTAAAGGTATTAGTACCACAATCGTAGATTTCTCTTTAACTGATGAAAATGGCGAGCCAGGCTTTAAGCATTTAGATGCGCTTATTAGCTTATCGGCTGATGATCCTGAAATGCTACTGAATATGGTGCGTCCATTTGTGCCGCAATTAGCAAATATTCAGTTAGAGAAAAATGGTGATGCAGTAGATGTTACGCCTTACTTAATGCTGCCGCCTGAAATGGGGGTGACAGCTCAAATGGCAATGAAAGATAATCACTTGGTTATCTTTAGTGGTGACAAAGGCGAAGCATTAGCTGACAAACTAGCTACTGAACAGTTAGAGGCGAATGGATTAAATAGTGTTGCCTTAGACTATCAAAAGTTACTGAAGCCAGTATTTACGCTTATTGAAGAAAGTGGTGAGCCGATACCTGATGAGCTAGCAATGCTAAAAGATTACGATATGCGTATGCAATTTAGCCTTGATGTTACAGCTAAAGGTATTTCTATCTCGACTAAAGCAAATAGTACTGCCAAATAGGCTAGTCATTATCGAAGATCAAAAAAGGTGAACTCTAGGGTTCACCTTTTTTATGCTTAAAACCTTAATTTGATAGCTCTTGGGTATAGAGCTCTTGTGTATAGAGCCCTTATGTATAGAACTCTTATGTATAGAGCTCTTGCATTTAATAGAGCGTCAATCTATAAAATATCGTTTATTGAAACCCCGATACCAATGCGTTGGTTGTGATGATTGTAGTCAATCAAGCTTTCGCCGTAACCATTAAAGTATTGGGCATAGACTCTTAAGTTACCAAGGATCGGATAACTCCATGTTGCTTCCAAAGCGCCTTTATTCGGGCTGTCTAAATTATTGCGACCGGTGAGTGTAAATAGGTGTTCATCTAGGCCGTAAACAGCTTTAATTTCGAAGTTACCCATATAATCTTCGATATCGGGATTATCATCCCCATCAGGTGAGGTAGGTGTTTCTTTTTCATCTTCGGGTATTCGATACCAAGCTTTAAACCCTAAAGCGAATGGTCCGCGATCAAATATCATTTCACCATAAATTCGATTCCAGCTTCGGGATAGGCTGCCTGATTTACCATTTGATTGATGAACGGCACCAAAGCCCCAGAACGAGTTTCGCAGTCCTGCTATTTCCCAATCATTATTAAACAGCATAAAGATTTCAGGTTCGTGGTTGGTTTCTCGAAATGGAGAGGAGATGTCTTTATTGTAAACCTGCCAATATGACTGATTGGTATAGGCAAAAAATAAATGACCATTGTCACCAAAGACATTATGCCACAGAGGAAATTTAAAGCTGATTTGAAATTTGGCTTCAGCATTATCGACTTCTTCATCACCTCCTTCATTACCAGTTTTAAAATCGACGTAAGGATCAGAGTTTGGATTATCATTATAAGTATAAGGCAGTATGTAATTCACCTTATGAGGGGTAATAACGAAACGTTTTTCAGAGGTTTCAACTTCACTTTTCATTCTTTCATCAACCAAAGAATCTTCGGCAGCTACATTGGTGCTCAATGAAGAAAATAAGCACAGAATAAATGGTAAACTGAGTACTTTTGTCATAAATGCCCCCTTTATCTTTATAATTTTTGACAGATTATCACTGTGTTAACAAAGGTGAAACAAAATAGTTGATTTAAATGCATTTGCATGTAGATGGAATACTTGGAGGCTATAAAGGTGAGTTTACGTTGACGGAGCAGACTTAAAGCAAGTGATAATTCGACTCTATATAACAAAAAGTAATAAAGGCTAAGTTTTATCTATTGTATATGGAATATGTAAACCGCTATATTTAACCTAATTGAATAAAGTGGGGTTATAGGTAATGGCGTTAGTATCAATACCAGGCCAAGGGGCCAAAGGAAAAGTCTGGTTAGTTGGCGCAGGTCCTGGCGATGTTGAATTGCTGACAGTAAAAGCCTATAGAGTACTAAAACAGGCTGATGCAGTGTTGTATGATGCATTGGTTAGTCAAGATATCCTTGATTTGATCCCACAACATGCAGAGAAAATTGCTGTAGGTAAACGTGCTGGCAAACACAGTGCTGCTCAGGATGAAATCAATCAATTACTTGTCACTAAGGCTTTCACCCGTAAAAATGTGGTTCGTTTAAAAGGTGGCGATCCTTTCATATTTGGCCGCGGCGGCGAAGAGTTACAAACTTTAGTAGAAAGCGATGTGAATTTTGAAGTTATTCCAGGGATTACTGCTGCAAGTGGTACAGCTGCCTATACAGGGATCCCATTAACCCATCGTGACTATGCACAAGGGGTTTCTTTTATTACAGGGCATTGCCAATTAGAAAGTCGTCCAATGGACTGGCAAGGCTATGCGAATTCAAACAACACCTTAGTTGTTTATATGGGTATTTTAAATGCCAATATTATTAGCGACGGGCTTATGAGCCATGGTCGTTCGCCTGACACCCCAGTGGCTATTGTCTCCAAAGCCACCACATCATCGCAACAGCAGTTTATTGGTAAGTTAAGTGAGCTGCCACAGTTAGCCGCAGATCCTGCTCTGAAAATGCCAGCTTTGATGATCATAGGCGAAGTCGTTCAATTAGCTGATTCATTGAATTGGTTTAACCCAGCAGAAGTTGCAGAGAATCAAAAGTTAATTAACATTAGCTTGTGACGATATAAAACTATTCAATTAAAACCTAATCTCAAAACCCTAAAGGCTGAAGCTCATATTCAGTCTTTTTTTACTTCTTTTTTTACTTCATTTTTTACTTCTTTTTTGCTTATTAGCCGCTTTTTTAACAACAGCTGGTAAACTATAGCCACTAAGTTACAACCCCATTTCTTTTTCATGTAATTGTCATTCAGTTATTGTTGAGTTTACTGTGATCTCGGTCTATGTTACTTGATAGTGTCCTGTGCTAGGTAAGCGTCTTTTGTTGAATTTTTCCTCTTTTATTGGCGTACAAAACTTTCTTAATTGAAATTAAGTATCGGATATAGATCAAGTTTTCAAGTGTGATCTTATTTTTGTTGTACATTTATTTCACATTTAATTCTTAAGATGTGACTTTAACAGCGGATTTAGCTCACAAAATTATTTATTATGTGGTATCTGAATTTTAAAGGTTACAAGTAATGGCTGGATCCTCAAATCAGGTTATAACAATTAAGCGAGGCCTCGATGTGCCTATTGCGGGTGTACCGCAACAAATCATTGAATCTGTAAAGCAAACATCTCGAGTTGCTATCCTTGGCGAAGAATATGTTGGATTAAAACCGACAATGCTCGTTGAAGAAGGCGACATGGTGAAAAAAGGTCAAGCCCTTTTTGAAGATAAAAAAACACTAGGAGTTGTATTCACTGCACCGGCAAGTGGCGAAGTAATCGCAATAAATCGTGGCGAGAAACGGGTTTTATTGTCGGTGGTTATCCGCTGTGAAGGTAATGATTTCATCAGTTTCGAGTCGTCTAACGATGTATTGTCATTGTCTAGAGATTCCGTGAAAACCAACTTAGTTAATAGTGGGCTTTGGACGGCTTTAAGAACTCGCCCTTTTTCTCGTATACCTGCGATTGAATCAACTCCGACTGCAATTTTTGTAACCGCCATGGATACCAATCCATTAGCCGCTGATCCGCGTATTATTATTGCTGAGCATCAAGAGGCATTTAATGTTGGTATGCAAGCGTTAACTCGCTTAACCGATGGCAAAGTGATGTTATGTCATGATGAAGGCGAGACTCTACCAGGTAATGATTTAGCGTCAGTTGAGTCTTATCAATTTGGTGGCGTTCATCCTGCAGGACTTGTTGGTACCCACATCCACTTATTACATCCAGTGAACATTGAGAAAGTGGTTTGGCATATTGGCTATCAAGATGTGATTGCTTTTGGAAAGTTATTCCTAACAGGTGAATTGTTCAACGAGAGAGTCGTTGCACTTGCTGGACCTAACGTATTAAAGCCTCGATTACTGCGTACTCAGCTTGGTAGCGATTTGAGCGAATTGGTTGAAGGCGAAATTCAAGATGTTCATTCACGTGTCGTGTCTGGTTCAGTTCTTTCTGGCCACACTGCGATAGGGGTTTATAACTACCTTGGTCGTTATCACTCTCAAGTGTGTGTACTGTCTGAAAACGCTCGTCACGAACTCTTACCTTGGGTGAGACGCAATAAAGAAAAGTTCTCGCTAACCGGTATTATGATGTCTGGTTTCAGCAAAACTAAAAAGTTATTTGATTTCACTACCCATGCTGGTGGTTCGCCTCGTGCAATGATGGCCTTTGGTCAATTAGCACGTGTGATGCCATTAGACATATTGCCAACACTTTTGGTTAGAGATTTAGTAGTGAGAGATACTGATGAAGCGCAGTTACTTGGTGCATTAGAACTAGATGAAGAAGATTTAGCACTATGTACCTTTGTTTGCCCAGGAAAGTATGACTTTGGTAAAGAATTACGTGCTTGCCTAGATATCATCGAGAGGGAAGGTTAATGAGTCAGCAACAGAAAAAACCGGGTAAGCAAGAGCAGTATTACGCTCATGGGCACTCGATGAAAAGCTACTTGCGCTCTTTATGGATTGCTCGTGGTCGCAGTACAAAAGGTAAAGTGCATGTTCGAGATGCTATCGATGTAAAACGTACTATGCATATTGTGGGTATGTGTTTATTGCCAGTGTTGTTTTTTGGCATGTACAACCTAGGCTTGCAAGCCCAAATCGCCATTGCCGCTGGTGCGACACAGCCTGAAAGCTGGCAGTTAGTGATATTTTCTGCATTATTTGGTCAGCTTACTGAGCAGTCAGGTTTGATTAGCTTGTTTGCTTATGGCGCAAGTTATTACGTACCAATTTATCTAGCCACTTTAGTTGTGTGCTTATTTTGGGAAGTTATCTTTGCCAAAATGCGCGATCAAGAGCTGCATGAAGGCTTCTTTATCACCGCATTACTGTTTTCCATTATCGTCCCAGTATCGACCCCGCTATGGATAATCGCCATTGGTGTGAGTTTTGGTGTGATTGTGGCGAAAGAGATGTTTGGTGGCATGGGTTATAACTTTTTAAACCCAGCGCTTGCAGGCTATGCCTTTATTTATTTCGCTTACCCAACTGAAGTCGCGGCAATCAGCCAGTTTGTGGCTGTTGATGGTTTTGCTGGAGCAACGACCTTAACGGAAGCTGCTGCAAGTCGCGCCAATTTATATGCAGATGTGAGCTGGCTTGGGGCGTTATCTGATCCTAAGTGGATGGATGCGTTTTTGGGCTTCACTCCAGGCTCGATTGGCGAAACCAGTACTTTGGCTATTTTGATTGGTGGCGGGGTGCTGTTATTAACTCGTGTTGCTGATTGGCGTGTCGTGGCTGGTGTGCTTTTGGGCATGATAGCGACAGCAATTTTGTTTAATTTATTTGGTCCTGCTAGAAACTCAATCGCTGCAATGCCTTGGACTTGGCATCTTGTTACAGGTGGTTTTGCTTTGGGTATGATGTTTATGGCAACAGACCCTGTAACAGCCTCTTATACGCGCAATGCTAAATATGCCTATGGCGCATTGATTGGTTTTATGACTGTGTTAATTCGAGTGCTGAACGTCAAGTTACCTGAGGGCATTATGTTGGCGATTCTATTCGCTAATTTATGGGCACCGCTATTCGATTATCTGGTGGCTCGCGCCAACATTAAACGGAGACTAAAACGTCATGGCCTTTAAGAAAGATACTGTCGCAGGCACGATGATTTTTATTATCAGCCTGAGTTTAGTTTGTTCGTTTATGATCACGGGTACCGTTGAAATTCTTAAGGAACGTAAACTGGTTAAAAAACGTGATGAGGTGCAACAGTTCGTTCTCCGCGTTGCTAATGTTGATATTAGTGCAGGCGATTTTCGTG
Source organism: Shewanella sp. TC10 (assembly GCF_009663145.1). GTDB lineage: Bacteria > Pseudomonadota > Gammaproteobacteria > Enterobacterales > Shewanellaceae > Shewanella. Next base: position 11,206 of record NZ_VKHR01000036.1, on the reverse strand, counting down.
AATTGTTTGCTGAACGTGTGACGCCAAAACTGGTGAATCTTGAGTCTGGTGATTATGTCGCTCAAGAAAACTTACTGGATTTTGACGAGCGTATGGCAGCGATTAACCCTGAAACGTCATCTAAACCTAAAAAAGATACCGCCAAGATTAAAACTCGTGCTGACAATATTCGTATTTTTGAAGTACGCGATGAGTCTGGCGAACTGTCTAGTGTGGTCATGCCTATCTACGGTAAAGGTTTGTGGTCGATGATTTATGGTTATTTAGCGGTTAAACCAGATTTAAATACCGTTGAGAACATCATTTTCTATGAGCACGGTGAAACCCCTGGTATTGCTGACTTTGTGACTGACTCTGAGTGGACTGATTTATGGAAAGGTAAGCAGTTATTCGATGAGAAGGGCAAAATCTCGATTAAAGTCGTTAAAGGCGGTGCTAAAGAAGGGGATATTCACGGCGTTGATGGTGTGAGTGGCGCAACCCGAACGGGTGTTGGTATTCAGCGCGCTGTTGAGTTCTGGTTTGGTGTTGAAGGTTATCAAACCTTTCTTAAGCAGTTTGCAGCTACGGAGGCTAAATAATGAGTAGTGCAGTGTCTACAAAGCAGATCTTAACTTCGCCTATTTTTGCTAATAACCCTGTTGCTATGCAAGTGCTTGGGGTGTGCTCAGCGCTTGCTGTTAGTAACTCAATGCAAACGGCATTAGTGATGACCCTTGCGGTGACCTTTGTGTTGGTCATGTCGAATTTAATCATTTCGACCATTCGTAACTTCATCCCAAACAGTGTGCGTATTATTGCGCAAATGACTGTGATTGCTTCGCTAGTGATTATTGTTGATATGGTGCTGCAAGATGTGGCTTATGAGCTATCAAAGCAATTGTCAGTGTTTGTGAGCTTAATTATCACTAACTGTATCATTATGGGTCGTGCTGAAGCCTTTGCCATGAAGTATCCACCTCACTTAGCGTTAGTTGATGCCTTAGGTAATGCGATGGGTTATGGCGTGATCTTACTTGGGGTCGCCTTTGTACGTGAACTCTTAGGGCGGGGCACTTTATTCGGTCATGAAATATTTACCACAATTGAAAACGGTGGTTGGTATCTTGCAAACGAAATGTTCACCCTACCGCCAAGTGCATTCTTTTTGATCGGCGTGATGATTTGGGCGATCAATGTTGTGCAGCGTAAGAGAGGATAATGGCGATGGAACATTATATTAATTTATTTATTCAAGCCGCATTTATCGACAATATGGCGCTGTCCTTTTTCCTAGGTATGTGTACATTTTTAGCGGTATCTAAGAAGGTTTCTACGTCATTTGGTTTAGGTATTGCGGTTATTGTAGTCATGATGCTGGCAGTGCCATTAAACCAACTTATCTATGTCAACGTGCTAGCTCCAGGCGCATTAGCGTGGGCAGGGTTTCCTGAATTAAATCTAAGCTACTTACAGCTGATCACCTTTATCGGTGTTATTGCGGCGCTAGTGCAAATTTTGGAAATGTTTCTTGAGCGTTATATTCCGACTTTGTATCAAACCTTAGGTATTTTCTTGCCGCTATTAACTGTTAACTGTGCGATTTTTGCAGGGGTTATCTTTATGGCGAATCGTGACTACAACTTGGTTGAGTCGATGGTATTTGCTGGTGGTAGTGCAGTAGGTTGGGCGATGGCAATTATTTTGCTGGCAGGTCTGCGTGAACGGATGAAGTTCCATGCTATCCCTCTAGGTTTACAGGGTATTGGCATTACTTTTATTACCACAGGTTTAATGGCACTGGGCTTCATGTCATTTGCTGGTATTACCTTATAGTGCGGTGCATAAGAATGACAATGCAATCGAATATGAATTCTCTGAGTGATGACAAATTGTTGAGAAGGTACATTTAATGGAAATGGCAATTGGCATAGGCATGTTTACCATAGTGGTAAGTTTGCTAGTGATGGTAATTTTATTCGCCAAAAGTAAGTTGGTGAATACCGGTGATGTCACTATTGGCATCAATGGTGAAGCTGATAAAAGTGTCCGTACTCCAGCAGGCGACAAGCTATTAGGCGCCTTAGCGGGGAAAAATATTTTTATTCCGTCAGCTTGTGGCGGCGGTGGGACTTGTGGTCAATGTCGCGTTACTGTGAAGTCTGGTGGCGGTGATATTTTAGCGACTGAACTGGACCATATCACTAAGAAAGAAGCGAAAGAAGGCTGCCGTTTAGCCTGTCAGGTTGCTGTGCGAACTGATATGGAGCTTGAAGTTGACGAAGAAATCTTCGGCGTCAAAAAATGGCAGTGTGAGGTTATTTCTAATGATAACCAGGCAACCTTTATTAAAGAATTATTGCTTAAAGTACCAGAAGGTGAAGAGGTTCACTTTAAAGCAGGTGGTTATATTCAAATTGAAGCGCCAGCTCATGAAGTAAAATATGCAGACTTTGATATCCCTGAGCAATATCGCGATGATTGGGAACGGTTTGAGTTGTTCAATCTAGTTTCGAAGGTTGATGAAGACGTTTTACGTGCTTATTCAATGGCAAATTACCCTGATGAAAAAGGGACAATTATGCTGAACGTTCGTATTGCAACGCCACCAACGAATGATTTACCACCAGGGCAAATGTCATCGTTTATCTTTAATTTGAAAGCGGGTGATAAGGTCACTATTTCTGGGCCATTTGGTGAGTTTTTTGTAAAAGAAACTGAAGCTGAAATGGTGTTTATTGGTGGTGGTGCAGGCATGGCGCCAATGCGTTCGCATATCTTCGATCAGCTTAAGAGTAAAAATACTCAGCGTAAAATGACATTCTGGTACGGGGCACGCTCAGCAAGAGAGATTTTCTATCAAGAAGATTTTGATATGCTCGCCGCTGAAAATGATAACTTTGAATGGCATGTGGCGTTATCAGATCCTTTACCTGAGGATAATTGGCAAGGTTACACGGGCTTTATTCATACTGTGTTACTGGAAAACTATCTTAAAGATCATAAAGCGCCAGAAGATTGTGAGTTCTACATGTGTGGCCCTCCAATCATGAACTCTTCTGTAATTAGCATGCTAGAAAGTTTAGGTGTTGAAGAAGAAAATATTTTACTTGATGACTTTGGTGACTAACTCACTATTTTTTCAGAGAAAAATTCTTTGAATTAAAAGCTCATTAAGTGAAAAGTTCATTGAGTCAACACTTTATAGAGTCAACACTTTCTTGAGTTAAACCAAAAAGCTGAAACCAAGGTTTCAGCTTTTTTTATGCCTGCTTAACAGCTTAAACCAATACTTGGTTTAGGACTCTTTGCCAGTTACCGCCTAAGAAGCGATCTCTATCACTGGATTTATAGCGCGCTTTAGCAAGTGCATCGTCAATACGACTCATTCTGTCGATGTGATTTAGCTCAGGTATCACAACATGTTGTGGCAGGTTTTCAAACCCAAGCACATTCTTCTCAGCTAAGCTTTGCCACCAATCATGGTACTGTTTTACGCCTTCAGCATTATTATTATCTAACGCTAATAGGTTTTCTTGGCCGCGCAGTGGGTAGTCATTGGCAATCGCGACGGCATTGACGCCGCCGATCCTAGCGACTCTATCGAGCTGACGGACATAATCTTCAATGGTCGGAGCGGGTTCATTGGTTAGCCAAAAACTCATCATGAAAACACCAAAAACACCGCCAGTATCGGCAATTGCTCTGATCACTTCATCGGGTGAGCAGCGGGCATTATTCACAATAGAACGCACTGCACCATGGCTTTGAACAATAGGCATATTGCTGGCTTTGGCGGTATCCAATGCCGTTTGTGGGCTTGAATGACTTACATCAATGAGGATGTTACGTTGATTGAGCGCTGCAATGAGTTGATGGCCATCATGGGTAAGTGGTTTATCTAAACCTTGAGTTCCATCATTGTCTAATGCCCCGCCTGCAAAACGGTTGCCGTAATGATGAGTTAACTGCAGCACTCTGAGTCCATGTTGATGGAACTCATTTAAATGCTGCCAATGTGGTCCTTCGCCTTCAAAGGTGTCATCTTCAACACAGTCTGCTCCCTGAATTTGAAAGTAAACAGCAGTGCGCTGCTCTTCTCGGGCGACAGCAATGTCTCGTCCACTTAAGCCTTGCATTAAAATGCTAGGGTTATCACTAACGATTTTTTGTGCATCTTTAATACTGGCGATACAGGCTTGATAACTGCGTTTGTAATTGGTGGTTCCATCTGGCTGGATAACGGCTTCTATATCGGAAATATCACAAATATAGGCATCAAGCTTTGAGGCTCGCACATCTGCAAGATTCTCAGGTAAGAAACTTAATCCATCAATATAAAGTCGAGATTTTGGTTTTGCCATAGCAGATGAGGCGTAAAGCGGGCAAAGAAGACTGGCAGCGGCAATGCCTTTTAATAAATGTCGGCGGCTTTGATTACAAGCGCTAGGTGTCATATGGTTTCCTTTTTAGACGCTTGTAATCAAGTTTTACATGATTATGCAGCGGCAAATTGCTTAATAGCATTGGCTAATGCGGTTAATCCATTGGTACGCGAGGGACTGAGTTGACCACTTAGTCCTAACCGCTGGAAATACTGCTCTAAATCGAACGCAGCAATTTCAGTGGTGGTCATTCCATGGGTTGCACTTAGCAGTATAGCAATAAGACCCTTAACTATACGTGAATCACTGTCGGCACAAAAAAAATGTGATGACTCAATTTGCTGGTGATATAACCATGCTTGGCTTTCGCAACCTTTTACTTGAGCAGTTTCTACTCTATAGGCTTCAGCTAATGGTGCAAGTGTTTTACCCACCAACATGATCTGACGATACTTATCTTGCCAGTTTCTCGCATCTTCAATGGCGCTAACAGCTTGAGATACTTTTTCATCTAATGGTGAAAAATAGCTAGATTCTGGTTGGAGTATTTCTGTATGAGTTGTGCTGTTTGGGTTCAAGGTTAACCTCTAAAAGTAGACTGCTAAAGCAGACCTTTTGTTCTATTAATGAGCTCTCTTAATGAGATCTATTAACGAGCTCTAGCTGTGAGTTACAGCCATAAGTTCTAGTACAGAGCTGTATATATTCGATTATAAAAGAAGTTCTTTCACATTGTTGAGTGCACTAATAAATTGATCAATATCCTGCTTATTAGTGTAAACCCCAATTGAAGCGCGGCAACAACCTTTTAAAGCCAAGTGTTGCATTAGTGGCATTGCACAGTGATGACCGCATCGAACTGCGATTCCCTGCTGGTCAAGTAATATCCCTACATCTTGATGATGTTCGTTGGCTAAGTTAAATGCCACTGCGCCAATGTTGTTCGGGTTTGCGGCGTAAAGTGTGATGTCACCTAATTGCGCTAATTGTTGCTGTAAATAAATCAATAATGACTGTTCATGCTGGCGGGTATGCTCTTTAGGTAAACTCTTGATGAAACTGATGGCTGCGCCTAAACCAATCACTGCCGAAATAGCAGGTGTACCAGCTTCTAATTTATTGGGAAGAGATCCAAATTCAGTACCAGCAAAACTGACGGTTTTGATCATCTCGCCACCAGTTAGCATAGGCGTTAATTGATCGAGTTGCTCAAACCGACCATAAAGAATACCAACACCTGTAGGACCATACATTTTATGACCTGAAAATACATAAAAATCACAGTCAACTTTTTGCATATCAACATCAAAATGGGCAATGGCTTGAGCGCCATCTACAAGTGTCAGTGCACCGGCTGTTTTAGCTCTTTTTACTAAACTCTCGACCTGGTTTATTGTGCCTAAGGCATTGGTGACATGGCTTATTGCGACGAGTTTTGGGGCTAATTTGAGTAACTCATCAAAAGCGTCAGTATCTATCGATAGTTCATCATTGAGCGGAATTGGCTTGATAACCGCGCCCGTGCGTTTGGCTAGTTGCTGCCATGGGACAATGTTAGCGTGATGGGCTGCTGTGTCGACTAAGATAATGTCATTGGCTTTGATTTGATCGCTAATGCCATAAGCCACCATATTGATGGACTCTGTGGTGCCGTGAGTAAAAATGACTTCTTCTATTCGTGCGCTATTAATAAAGCTTTTAACTTGCTCTCGCACCGCTTCATAACTACGCGTTGCTCGAGCTGATAGCTGATGTGCTGCGCGATGAACGTTAGCATTATCAAACTGGTAGTAGTGACTCATCGCATCGATGACACTTTGAGGCTTTTGGCTGGTGGCAGCAGTATCTAAATAGCACAGTGGTTGCTCGTCCACTTGTTGAGTAAGTGTTGGAAACTGGGCTCTAATCGCATCATGTTCAAAAGCGTTGGTCATTACTGGCTCATTATCAACGAAGTGTTGGTTATTGATTAAGTATCAACTGGGCTCAGCCCAGAAAAAGAAAACGCCACGATCTTCATAGAAAGTGGCGCTTATTGCAAGTTTTGTCTAGGGGCTGTTAATCTTTCAAGGTTATTTTTGCAACTAGCGCTAGCTATTACGGACAAGGCATTCGGTATAAGTCAGATAATGCATTGATGCGCTGAAGTAGTTCTGGTGACAAGGTGACATCTAGGCTGTCAATATTTTCTTTAAGCTGTTCTAAGTTAGTTGCGCCAATGATATTGGATGCGACAAAACCTCTACTGTTTACAAATGCTAATGACATTTGTGCAGGGCTTAAATTAAATTCGCGAGCTAAGTCTACGTATGCTTGGGTCGCTTCAAGTGCCATCGGGGTGGCATTGTAACGTGCAAAGCGTTTAAACAAGGTTAAACGCGCTTGTTCTGGCCATTGGTTATTCTCATATTTTCCAGTGAGAGCACCAAACGCTAATGGAGAATAGGCCAGTAAAGGCAACTCTTCACGATGACTGATTTCAGACATGCCCATTTCAAAGCTACGATTCAGCAGGTTATAAGGATTTTGCACGCTGATAACGCGCGGTAAATCGTGTTTTTCGGCCAAACGAAGGTATTGCATCAGCCCCCATGGGGTTTCGTTGGATACGCCTATATAGCGTACTTTTCCTTGGCGGATGACTTCAGCTAAGGCTTCTAATGTTTCTAAAATCGGTGTTTGATGCTCATCATCAAGATGGTCGTATAAAAACTTGCCAAAGTAATTACAGTTTCTGTCAGGCCAATGAATTTGGTATAAGTCGATGGTATCAACCTGTAAGCGAGAGAGTGAGTCATCAACGGCTTGGTGTATATTGACCCAATCTAACGCCATATTAGGACGAATAAAATCGCTCTTAGGGCCTGCAGCAGAAACTTTAGTGGCAATAACCAGATTATCTCTGTTATCACGTTGAGAAAGGTAATGACCAATAATCCTCTCTGTTTCGCCTTGCTTTTCAGCATTCGGCGGCACTGGGTACATTTCAGCTGTATCGATAAAATTAATACCGCGACCGATGGCGTAATCCATTTGCTCAAAAGCGTCACGTTGGGAGTTTTGTTCTCCCCAGGTCATTGTGCCTAAACAAATCTTGCTAACATCGAGGCTTGAATGTGGAATGCGTTGATATTCCATTTATATCTCCTATGGAATGCAGTTACTTCGACGTTAGCAATGTTTAGCAATAAAAAAAAGTGACTAATTTATCTATAGGGTTAATCGCTGAATATTTCAGCATTTATAAATGGCGCCATGGCTAGAATAATTGCTTGGGTGTAAATGCTTTCACGTGTTGCAAGTCCCTGGGTTAGTAACCCAATAGCGCCGCCTTTTTGCTTAATGTTGTCGGTATTAAACAGCCTGTCCATGACATGGCCTAACTCTTCACCTTGCTCAAGCGCTTGAAACACCTTTAAAGGTAACGGCAGTAAAGCGCTGCGGCCAATAGATAGCTTTTGATTATGGAGGATTGCCATATAAGCAAAAGTTGCAGGCCCGTGGTCAAAGCAATCCACGCCACCTTCCATTGCGATATAAAAGTCAGCTGTTTGCTGTGATTGGCAAAACTGGGCGCGATTAATGGCGCCTAGTTTTGTTTCAGCTTCAGTCATTGGCTGATCTGCAACTAACGATGGGGCATCAATGCCCTCACAGATGATATTACAATCAGGAAAGTATTGGCTGAAAGCATGTTTTGCTGCATTCACTTTTACAGGATTTTTTGAGCCAACAAGGATCGTTAATGGTTTCATGGTGATTTCTTTTTTAGCTTAAGTAGGTTCAGACGTTGTTTTTGTCTTCAGTGAGTTATTTTTAATAGCGCCATAGGCTACACTGATGCACATTGAATATATATATAGAGAGTCATCATGGCAAAGAAGTTTTATGTGGTGTGGGCAGGTCGAGAGACTGGCATTTTTACCAGCTGGGATTACACCAAGAAGCTAGTTGATAAATTCCCGCAAGCAAAATATAAATCTTTTCCAACGGAAGCTGCTGCTAAAGCAGCATTTGCTGGTTCTCCTGCTAAAAGTATCGGAAAAAGTGTTAGCCAGTCTTCAGCATCAGCGAGTAAAAAGTCGGCGAGCAGTAAAACGTTTGAATCCATTAAAACTAAAAATGTCGATCTCAGCACTCACGACGTCATTGTGTTTACCGACGGCGGCTGTGAACCCAACCCTGGAAAGGCAGGTTCTGGAATGGCGGTTTATCATCACGGTGAAATCAGTGAGCTTTGGTTTGGGCTGTTTAATTCAAATGGCACCAATAATAGTGCGGAGTTAAATGCTTTATATCAAGCGCTGTTAGTGGCAGAAAAAGCCCTAAATTCTCAGCAAAGCGTTAAGATAATGAGTGATTCCCAGTACTCAATAAACTGTATTACTAACTGGGCTTATGGCTGGAAAACCAAAGGTTGGAAACGAAAAGTCGCTGGTGATATTGCTAACTTAGAGGTTATCCAACAGGCTCATACACTCTATGATGCAATAAAAGATAAACTCGATATCGCCCACGTCGCGGCCCATATTGGCATTGAGGGTAATGAACTTGCAGATCGCATGTCCATTTATGCTATCGATCAAAGAACGGCTCAATTTATTCGTTATGATAAACCCATTAATTTGCAAGCTATTTTAGCTTTACGTACAGGGTAAATTAACTGCATTTCTTAGGGCCTGTTGATCTTTGCTAGTTAAGTTTTGTTCGAAATAAAAGCGTTTTAATCAAGGCGAATGAATTGATGCCTAGTCATCTAAGCACCTTTTATTCACAAAGATGCATTCAACGAAGAGTAAAACGTTTTTAGTCGAACCCTTCGGGCAGCGTTTGTTGGTCATTTTTACTGCGTTATCGACTTTTTATGTAGAATAACTACACCACAAAGTCTCTGCCTTGTACAAATGACTAACAATTCGCTGCAAAAACAACCTCGAAAGATCAACAGGCCCTAGTGTGGTTGGTTGCATAAACTCAACTAACCACTTGGGGAATGCTGATTGCGATAACGATTTAAACATAAACCCTTCAGTATATCGGAATCGATAGAGGTTAATCGCACTTGCTGAGATAGGGTTCTACCTCTTCTGCCACCGTTCTTAAAGCTAAATTTTGGCCGTGACACCGGCATTTTACCGCGGCTAGTTAGCTTTTGGGTCAAGGTACTTCGATTACTTTTGACTTGAAAATACCATTCAAACTGATTAGTTAACTATTTCGATTAACTATGTCGATTAACTACTTTGATTAACTATGTCGATTAACTATGTCGATTAACTATGTCGATTAACTATCTCGATTAACTATGTGAGTTAGCTCTTCATTCCGATCATTTTGCCTAAAGTGTGCTAATTAAAGTCGCGCATTCGGGGTTATCTGCAGAATATTATTTATGTTGTTAACTTGCCCTTATCCCAGAGTGGTAGTGAGTTTAACTTTGTTTAGCTGTTGCTTTATTAGCTCAATTGTTACGGGTTGAATTAAACTCTGTTAATTATTTGATTAACTGATCGTACCAGTTGTGTGCATTGCTCTCAGATTAGTCAAATTTCTAATGTAGTCGAGCCAAAAAATGACCTAGATCATATTTCATAATTTAGAATTCTATATTCTCCGCTGTGAAATTAGTTACCTCATAAGGTCATTTTTATGCAAAGAGATTCAATCAGTGCGCAGGACGTTGCAGTTGCGGCTCAAGATGAGCAAACTTCAGTAAAAGGTTGGTCACGCCAAGATACCACTTGGATGCTTAGCTTGTTTGGTACCGCTGTTGGTGCAGGTATATTATTCTTACCGATTAACGCAGGTATGGGAGGTTTTTGGCCTCTGGTTATGATGGCTATTATCATCGGCCCAATGACATATCTTGCTCACCGTGGGTTATCTCGCTTTGTTTGTTCTTCTAAAAATCCAGGTAGTGACATTACTCAGGTCGTTGAAGAACACTTCGGTGTGAATGCTGGTAAAGCAATCACGGTGCTGTACTTCTTTGCTATTTTTCCTATTGTACTTATCTATGGTGTTGGTATTACTAACACGGTAGATAGCTTTATTGTAAACCAACTTGGTTTTGCTTCTCCTCCACGTATTATTTTATCTGCAGTACTGATTATTGGCATGATGTCAGTGATGGTTGCGGGTGAAAAATTCATGTTGAAAGTGACTCAGTTCTTGGTTTATCCACTGGTGGCAATCCTTGCATTTATGTCTTTCTACTTAATCCCTGATTGGAAGTTGGATGCGCTACAAGTGGTTCCATCCACTGGTGAGTTTTTAGGGACTGTTTGGTTAACGATTCCAGTGTTAGTGTTTGCTTTTAACCATTCACCAGCTATTTCGCAGTTCTCAGTGTCACTTAAACGCGATCATGGCAATAATGCAGCTAAAAAAGCAGATGTGATTTTACGTAATACTTCAATGATGCTTGTGGGCTTCGTGATGTTGTTCGTTTTCTCTTGTGTGTTATCGCTAAGTCCAGCTCAACTTGCTGAAGCTAAAAGTCAAAACTTAGCTATTTTGTCATATTTAGCCAATGTTCATTCAAGCGGCTTTGTAAGTTACTTCGGTCCTATCATTGCGTTCATTGCGATTATTTCATCTTTCTTTGGTCACTACTTAGGTGCGACTGAAGGCTTAAAAGGCATGATCACTAAGCAATTACGTAGCAGCAATAAAGAAGTGTCAGATGCTAAATTGAACAAGTTCATTCTTGGTTTCATGTTCTTCAGCATCTGGATTGTAGCGGTGATTAACCCAAGTATTCTTGGAATGATTGAAGCCTTAGGCGGCCCAATTATCGCAGCGATTCTTTACCTTATGCCTATGTACGCAGTACATAGGCA